>JBOFSQ010000067.1:0-48101 GCA_051651625.1 Thermoguttaceae bacterium
TTGTCGTCCTTGTGTTGGACGTAATCGTCCATAACGCGTTGCCGCAACTCCATACCATAAACCTGCATCGCAATTCCCTCCGTAGACGCAAACCAAATGTCAAGAACGGAAGTATACACAAATTCTCGACACTTTGGTATAGTAAATTGCAAACCGCTCTAGCAGAAAATGAAGTCACGCCAAGTTTTCGACTTTACAAGACACTACTTTCCCAACTCAATGACAGGCATCGGTGGCGTAGCGAAGAGGTGAGTTGGGAGCGTGCCATCCCACTTTTCGACGGCGGTGAGCCAAATCAGTTCCGGCTTGGCGTATTGACTTTTGAGGTTCAATGCCTCAGCCTCGGCCTTCGCTTTTTCTGTAATCGCTTCCGCTTCGCCCTTTGCCGTTTCCACTTTTTGCTGTGCCTCAAACTTGAACCGCTCCAACTCTTTTTCTGCTTGGAGTGCCTTCTGTTCGGCGGTCATCTTTTCTTCGATGGCGCGGTTGAACTCCGTCGAGAAATCGAAGTTGGTAATGTTGACCGCATCAATCACAACACCGAACGGCTGAAGACGTGTACTGATCGACTCGCGAATGCCAGTCGAAACGACCGTTCGTTCGGTGATGAGTGACTCCGCCGTGTACTTCGCCGACCCCGCCTTGAAAGATTCTTGAATTGCCGGTTCAATCACCGTAGACAAATAGTTAATCCCGATCTCGCGGAACAGCGTCACAGCCTTCGACTTGTCGATGCGGTAGTTGACAACAATTTCTGCGTTTACCGTCTGCAAATCTTTTGATGCCGCAGCAGTTTTCACTTGTGCCTTTTGAATCTTCACATCGAGTGGTACGACCTTCGTCACCAGCGGTATGACAAAGTGAATCCCTTCGGGGAGAGCCTCTGGTTGCGCTTCACCGAGCCGGATAACAATCCCAACGTATCCGGGCTGGATGATCGTGACCGCGCTATAGACCAGCATCCCGACAAGAAGCACCACAATGCCGAAAATGGTAGTGACCGGATGAACTGTCGATTGGCCTTTCACTTTGCGATGTTCCTTTCTTTGTTTGAGTTAGCTGAACCACTACGCCCGGAGGGATTCGAACCCCCAACCCTCGGTTCCGAAGACCGATGCGCTATCCAATTGCGCCACGGACGCTCAATTTCACTATCATAATCACTCGCACTAACATTGCAACCGGTCAGACAGTTTTTTCAGCTCGCTGTAGTGTGTTGCAACAATTCTCGAAAACACCTCATTTACAAGCTCTTCATCGTAAATGTGAGAAGTCATATTCCTGTCATCAAGTATGTCTATCCAGTTGTCACTGTCATCAACCAACCCATAAGAAAACGCCTGCTTCATAATCGCCTTCGGGCTATTTAGACGCTCAAGCCCCTGATCGGTTAAGTATTCTCTCGCCGTCTTCCACGCAAGCTCCGTGGAAAACTCAAAACGCTGAATAGCTCCATCACGCACCGTCGTACTCTTCGTGGCGTTATATTCCACCAACGACTCTCCAAGTCGCTCCACCGCGCTCACATAATCCTTCACCTTCTCTTGTAACTTTTCCACGAGCACAACACCTTCACTTTCAATGTTTTCCACCATCGCCAGCTTTAAGTTTTTGTCAACAACGATGAGGTCAAACTCAAGAAGCGTACCTATCTCATCAACATCATCGCAAAACTTCGCAAATGCAGAATGTCCATTATCGCGTAAGTAAATCGCCAAATCGACGTCACTCCGTTCGCCATTGTCGCCCCTCGCACGCGAACCAAATAGCACAACCTTCTTGACATCCGCGTACTTCGCAGCAATATCTACTATGCTGTCACGAATCTTTTGTGGCAAATTCACTGGCAACTACTCAAGACGGTTTGAATTTTCCGTACCAACACGGTAGCGGCCCAACGAGGCCGCGGTCTTGCAGAGGGCGAAGCCTACAAATCGCCCCGTAACGGGGCTACTCAATCCCAAAGACTTCAACTTCCGAAAGCGCAGCCCAACCCGGAACGTCAATCACAAAGTCGGTCAAACGTACCGACGAAGTTCGCTGCACGGGGAACGTGAAAACCTGACGATCCGCCGTCTTGCGAAGCGTGAGCTTTTGCTTGAAACCGTTCGACAACTCCAGCACACACTCCTTCCAAAACGTGTCGTGCGGGAAGTCGGCGCGAATCGTGACCACAACCTGATCAACCCGCACTTCACGACCAAAATCGACCTGCCAGTAAAGTCCCGCAACATCCTGCTCCGGCCCCCAACTCGGAAAGTCCTTGCCGTGACCTGCATTGCGAACGTCACCATCAATACAGTTTTCATCCGCAAACTCCGGTAAGCCGCGACAAACACTGTTCGACGACGCCTTCGCGCCAGCCGACTTCAGCGCGAGATTGCGATACGGATTCGAAGCGTCACCAGCCGAATCAGCCTGCGGTGCGACGGCGTGACCGTCCACAATCGACGCAATGAACGAATCGGTGCTCGCTGCATCGAGTTTCGCCATCGCCGCCTTCTTCGCCTCGTAATACGCAAACTTGTTTTGATCGCCAGCGTCCCACGCGGCAAGTTCGTCATACGTCCCACACTGCGGGACGAGCAAATCGATCCAGCACGCAATTTTGTCGAGTTCTTCGCGTGAGAGTTTAACGTCGCTGTGTGTACGTTCACTGCCAGACAACTTTGTATCGAACATCTTGAGCAGACGACTCGCCGACGCACCCGCTTTGTACGGCGGCAACATCGCTGGCGATTCCTGAACATTAATCCAGCGAACTACATCGGTCTGGCGTCCGGTGTAGTTGCCGTCGCTGCGTTTGGGCGAGACCGCATTGGTCAAGTTGATATACGACTGGAGCCAATAACGCTTCGCCTGCGCATCAAGAACTTTCTCGCCCTTGAGGCTGAACGCGACCGGTTTTTCGCCGGGCTTGCGAAACTTCTTGCCGAAAAACTCCGCGACAAATTTTTGCGTCGCCTCATCGTTCTTGATGCGATAAAGCCCGAATTCAACGCCTTGCCCGCCCGCCGTTTGGTGGACGTGTGCCGCGATGTAGTTTGTCCCTTCGACAAATAACGCACACTCGTCTTCACTCAACAAACGATAATCATAATCGCGGTTGTGACCCTTGACCGCAAAGAGCGGCTTACCGTTGACGAAAATCGACAAGTCTTCGTCGTAGAAGTAGCGGAGAACGAGATGATGCGGACGCTCGCCTTTCGCTATCTCGACTTGTCCCCAGAGCCAGAGATCGGGCGTCGTCCACGGCGTATCCAACGCTCGTAGCGGCATCGCACCAAAGCCGCCCGCACCGACTGGCAGCGAAGCCGCCGTCTCAAAATACGCGATCTGATTCCAGTTCGCGGGCGGCTGCTCCGTTGTATAGCTCCACGGCGATTTTGTGGAGATGAGACACTGCCCCGATGGCACAATCGTCTTCGCCTTGTCAAGCGTTATGTTGGCACCGTTCTCGCTGTTTCGCGACGCAGACGCCGCATTTGCAAACGGCGGCGTCGCCTCGGCGTCGTTGTGACACTTGATACAGTGTTTGTCGAGAATCGGCTGGATTTCGTTAGCGAAACTAAACGGACGCCGTTCACCGTAGAACGGTGCGAGGTCTTGTGGGCCGTGTGTCATCGCCGCTGTTGCTTTTGTCGGTGATGTCGTCGTGTTTTTGTCTTCGTGGCAACCGATACACGAGAAGGTTTCGCCCGGCTGAAGCGTTGACCACGAACGCATCGTTTGAATGCAATGACCGTTTTCGTCGAGCACTTGAAAATAGAGCGGCGTCTTGGCGGGGACTTTGAAACAAGCCGAGCCGTCGTCGTAGATCGTTGCGTCGCCGAGGACTTCTTTCGTATCCCACGTTCCGTTGCCGATAGCGACCGGCGTGCTGACGAGGGCACCGCCAGCGGGGCCACCATTGCTGTTGTGACCGATCCCGACAGAGCGAAAACCGAGCGCGACAACACGGAGCGTCTTTGCGGTGCCGCGCGGAACGCCTTCAAGCCCCGGTCCGAAATAAACGTCCTGCATTGTGTAGACGCCTTCTTCTTGCGCCGGGTCGGTGACGAAAGTTCGCGTTGGCGGCGGCGTTCGCTCTGCGAGCGGCACCGGTTGATTGCACGAAATCGTCGCGTCGAACGCAAGCAGTTCGCGGTGTCCATCGACATCAAACCAATAGAGTCCGAACGGCGATTGGAGCGTGTGTGGCGCAGCGTTGTCGGGATTGTAACTTGCCAAAAACTCGCGTTCGCTTATCGGATACGGATGCGAAAACCGGTCGCCTTGTTGTCCCCACGCATCGATTTTGTCGGCGGTTGTTTCGCGGATCGGGGCGACAAGTTGTGTGCCAGCGTTTTCTTGTCGCCCGCGCGACGTGTCAACAATTCCGACCTTGCCATATTGTCGATTGTGGTGTCCCGAAAATATCGCAAGGACTTTTCCGTGCGCGTTTGGAATCGCGCGGGCGTGCATCAGCGTCGTCGGGAACCACGAATTGTTTCCATAAAACTCGGTCTGGCCGGTGCCGTCGGAGTTCATCTGGAAGAGTGCTTGCGGATAGATTTGGCCGCGGTCGTTGTAGTCCCAACGTGTGTAGACGACGACACCATCGTCCAAGAGCGTCGGATAATTCGAGTGGACTTGATCGAACGAAATCCGCCGAATGAGTTCGCCGTTTTTGTTGCAGCGATAGATATTTGAAACTTCCGTCCACCAGCAATCGACGATTTGCACGCACCGCGTCGAGACGAACAGAATGTCGCCATCGGGGAGGATGCACGGTTCGTAGTCGGCGTAACCGAGCCCGAAAGTTAGTTGCCGAACTTTTCCGCTTTCAACGTCGTAGTCGTAGAGATGATAGTCGTCGAGACGGTCCGACTTCTTCCACGCAAAGACAACTTTTTTGCCATCGAACGACACGGCGGGGTCGCGGATGATTCCGTTCGGATCGCTGATGAGTGTACGTTCAACGTAGTTGCCATCTTTGTACTCCAGCAAACACAACGAAGAACCGGCAACGTAGTTGCGTTCGGCCTGCGCATCGCTTTGTGCCTCGGTGTAAGCGTAGTGCGAACCGCCGAGATCGAAATGTTTGGTGAAGACAATCTTCGGACACTGCGCGGCCAGCGTTTTGAGACGTTCGGCGCGCCGCGCGGACGACGCTGCGATGTACGCATCGTCGGCTGGTGCGGTTCGCGCGTCCTGCGCGACCCAATCGCGCACGACTGGCGAATCCGGCGAGAACGTCGCCGCTGGCAACGCTGTTACCGTTAACACTATCGCAAACGTGGACACAATAAGACTTTGCATTGGTGTACCTTTTCATTCAAAGAAAGATGCGACTGGAAACTTCTCGTCGGGGAAGACGACCGACGTGATCGGTTGCGGCGATGTCTCTTCGTACAGCGTTCCGGGTTCGTCGTAACGCCCGTTGGGTTGGAGTCTGAAGACCCGAACCCAAAATCCTTCTGGACTGGCAATCCAATACTCTCGCACGCCGCTTCGCTCGTAAAGCTCAAACTTTGTATTTCTGTCACGTTTGGATGTGCTAGGCGAGAGAATCTCCACGACCAAGTCTGGCGCACCGAGACAGCCGTGTTCGTCTAGTTTTGACGGGTCACATATCACGCAAATATCAGGCTGGACGACAGTGAAAATCTCTTCATCGCGAGTCTCGCCATTGACCGGAAGCCGCACGTCAAACGGTGCCATAAACACTTCGCACTTGCCGCAGCGACTTTCGATAATCGTTTGCAAGCGATGCGCGGTTTTGAACGCGATTCTCGCGTGCGGCATCGACGGCGCAGGGTTCATCAGCGTAACGAGTCCGCCGATGATCTCGCGGCGAGCGTCATCGAGCCACGTCAGGTAATCGGCGTAAGAGTAGCGCTGCGTCGGCGAGAGAACTACTTTGGCTGGCATTGGTGCGTCCTCCTATCAATCTTCCACTGGCACTGGCCCGGCGAGGAGTTCGTATTCTTCGATGGCTTGCGTGTTGCCTAGCATTGCTTGGTTGCACCGCATTGCGACCATCGGAGAACGCTGCTGAATCCAGAGCCGCGCGACCCGTTTTTTGCGGTCACACTGTTCGGCTTGTCGCAACAAATAGTGGCCGCACAGAATGTCTATCGCCGACTCCACCAGCCGCCGCGCGACAAGTTCAACGTAACTCCCGCCTTGCGTCTTGATGTATTCAATCGCCTCGACGAGTTTGTTTCGCATCGCCAGCAGTTCGTGTTGTAGCTCGACAAGAAGCGCATCGGCGTACGTCCGCTTTTCAAAGTCTTCGATGTACGTCGTGAAGACGCCGCTCGTCACACCGCGAATCGCAGCAACAACTTGAAGTTGACTAGTCCCTTCGTAAATACTCGTGATGCGTGCGTCGCGGACGTACCGCTCGGCGGCGTAGTCCTTAATATAACCGCTCCCACCGAGAACTTGCACCGCCTTGTTCGTCACCTCAATCGCCATCTCTGCACCAAGGAATTTGCTCATCGGCGTCAGCATTGCGTTGAGTCGTTTGAGCGAACGGCTTCGCTGTTTGAACTCCTTCTTCTCGACGTCTGAAAGTGCGTCGGCGTTGCGTTCGAGAAGACGGTTGGTGTTGTTTTCGATGTCGCAGACGCGGGCGGTTTCGTAGGTGAGTGCCCGCGACGCCTCTATCGCAATCTTCATCTCCACAACCATCTCCGCAACTGGCGAAAGCCGTTCAATCGGCGCACCGAACTGTTCGCGTGAATTCGCGTAGACCCGCGCCAGCCGATACGCCGCCTCCGCAACGCCGAGCGACTGCGCCGCGATTCCGAGTCGCGCACCGTTCATCAGCGCGATGACGTAAGTTATGAGACCGCGTTGACGTTCGCCGATGAGGCGTGCGGGCGTGTTGTCGAAGACAAGTTCGCAAGTTGGGCTGCCGTGAATACCGAGCTTCTTTTCAAGACACCGCACACGCACCGCTGGCGAACGGTCGCAGACGAACAGCGACAAACCGCGTCCGTCGCTGATTTGGTGTTCGCTCCGTGCAAGAACGAGCAAAACTTCGCCGCAGCCGTTGGTGATGAATCGTTTCACACCGTTGAGACGCCACGTTCCGTCGGCGTCTTGGTCGGCGCGGAGTCGCACGGCTTGAAGGTCGCTTCCGGCATCGGGTTCGGTGAGAACCATCGCGCCGGTCACTTCGCCGCGTGCGAACTTCGGCAGGTATTCGTCGCGGATTTCTTCGTCGGCGAAGGCGTAGATCGTGTCGGCGATCCCTTGCAGACCGAACATATTCATGAACGAACAGTCGGCCCGTGAAACGACTTCCGTCGCCATCGTGTAGATGAGAATCGGGCAGTTGATGCCGCCATATTTTCGCGGGATCGTAAAACCGAGCATCTGGGCTTGACCGAGCCGGTGCAAGTTTTTGGCGACGTTCGGATGGAGCGTGACAGTCCCTTCGGCGGCGTTGTGGGTGTTCCCCTCTTCGTCAACCTGTGTAGAACCCGGCGCAATCGTGTCGGCAGCGATCTCGCCGCAGATCGTTAGGATGCGGTGATAGTTATCGACCATATCTTCGGGCGAGTCGGGGACGTAGTCGGCGTCGCCGTTTGGCGTCTCGCGTTCTTGAATCTTGGCCAGTTCAACCATGTCGATGTGGTTGAAGAGAAACTGAATATCAGCGTTGTCGGTGAAAAAGTTTGGCATTGTTTAATCGTCCTCAAAAAACGGTCATCGTGTACAGACACCTCCATCGGAGTCGGGAGGCCGTCGGCCATTCTACCAGCCGTCGCCGATGTTTCAAGGAAACCTTCACAAAAAGTATGGCGAGGGGTGTAGTAAAATCTGCTTGCACGAGAACATTGGTTGTCTGGTATTTTCGCCCCAACGGGGCGATAGAGATTAGCCGTGGGTGAGCGGTATTCCGCGAACCCACGGTACGCATCCACAACAAAATCCGTAGCCCCAACGGGGCGTAAGAGTTGTGTACGCGGTTCAATTCTTGCGCCGCGTTGGGGCTTTCTGGTATTTGGGGTTCGTTCCGTACCGTGGGTTCGCTCCGCTCACCCACGGCTAAGCTCTTGCTGCCCCTTTGGGGCAAAATACGTCATTCAAGCCCGCAACTAAATTTTACTACACCCCCGGACTGCCACGCCTCCCCCGCCTCCCTCGGTGGCGGTATCGCGTGTAGAATGGGCGACCAAAGGAATGGCCACCAGCGATCATCTCAACACCAACGAGGCCGCACCATGTCGCAATGCACACTGTCACGCCACACACTCTTGCCCCCAGCGGAGGCGGGAATGACGGAACAGTCAGAACACGAAGCGTAAGCGAGTGCCCGAATCAGAACACGAGTACCTTTAGGAAAAACATGTAAACGTCTACAACAACATCAAACAAAGGAACAACCAAATGTCAACAGTTTTTTGGTACACCGTGATTTCGTTTTCGATTTTCACGTTTGCGATGTCGTCGGTGGAGCCACCGCTTGCGGCGGCGGAAAATGTTTTGGTGTTGAAGCTGAATGACCACGATGGCAAGCCTGTCGCTGGTGGGAAGGTGCGGTTGTTTGCCAGTCCGAAGCCAAGTGGTTGGGACGAGCGGGTGCGTCACGTTGTCACCGGTGAAGACGGAACGTTTGCGGTTGTCTTTGACGGACCGGAAGCGGTCAATCGTTTTTTTGTGAACGTCGAGACGCCGGGTTACGCACCTTACGAAGCGGCGTGGGAGAACACGAGCAACGACCCGATTCCAAACGAGTTCACAATCACGCTCGACAAGGCACTCGTCATCGGCGGCAGAGTTGTCGATGCGGATGGTAAGCCGGTTGTCGGTGCGAAAGTTGAGTCGCTCTTTCCGTGGAATCATCGGATGCGCGTTCAGCGAGACGGCGTGTGTGGTTGTGAGACAACGACCAACGAAAACGGTGAATGGCGGTACGCCTCGTTCCCCGTAGACGTGCAGAATAGGAAAGGCTCGTTCACCGTCACACACCCCGACTTCAAGCAGACCAAGTCTGAAGTCCCGTTCGCACAGTTTTTAGCCAGTGCAGACGGAAAGTTTCTACACGAGTTCGGGCTAGAAAAAGGGATCGACTTGAGCGGCAAGGTTGTTGATTTGTCGGGAAAGCCGATTGAAGGGGCGATTGTACACGGTTCTTGGCGAGACGCTGGCTGCGATGAACCGACAACCACGACCGACTCTAGCGGTAACTTCGTATTGCGAAACTGGCCGGAGTCGAAAGTCGCATACATCGGCGTTCGCAAACCGGGATACCAGACGCAGCTTCGCTCTCCAATCACAGTAAACGCTACCACAACGCCGTCGCAAGACTTCACACTCAAACCTGCTGGAAAACCGATCAAGATCAAGATTCTCGATAAAGACGGCAAACCTGTACACCCATACTACATTGCCATTAAACAATGGGGAAACCGGAGTATGCCCGCATCGCAAATCCTCAACGGCACCGACAACAATAGTTGCAACGACACCAACGGCGTTTTTGTTTGGAACGAGGCACCGGAAGACGAAGAAGTCGTCTTCGACATGTTCGACACCAACAAATACATGGACTGCCGCAAGAAGGCGATGACCGCGCGCGACGAGGAGTACGTCTTCACAGTCAATCCGGCACTCACAGTTTCAGGTAGCGTTACCGACGCCGAAACGGGGAAACAGATCGACGAGTTTAACCTCACGCGGGGAGTCGGTTTCGCAGGCGATACGCAAGTGGCGTGGCAGAATCCGCAGCCCGCAAAGGCGACGTACCAGTTCAAAGAATGTTTCGAACACTACGACCACTATCTCGTCAAAGTCGATGCGGCGGGGTACGAGCCGGCGGTGTCACGCAAGATCGATCCGCAGGAGGGCGCAGTCACAATCGACTTCGCACTCAAAAAACTCGACCCCGCAACGCACAAACCGATCACCGGAAAGGTCGTTCTGCCAGACGGATCGCCCGCCATCGGCGCGACAGTCTCGCTGGCAACGCGGACACGCGGCCCGTACATCAGGGACGATTCATTCGACCAGCGTCACCATCTTTACGACACGCTGACAAAAGGCGACGGCTCGTTTGAGTTCGCGTACATCGACTTCATCGCCGAGGCCCGCGCCGTGCCCGCTCGCACGAAGGACGCCCCGCAGTATGCGGTCTACGTCATCCACGACGCCGGCTACACAAAAGTTTCACAAAAAGAGATGGAGACGACCTACAAAACGGAACCAATCAAACTCGACGCTTGGGGCGTTATCACCGGAACCGCAAAAACACAGACGCAACCGAGTCGCAACGTCGTGATGAATTGTCAACCCACCTTCGATCCCAGACAACAGTTTGGAGATGAGGGCGGACTGCGAACTCCGTTTTTCCAGATCGAAGCGACAACCGGCAACGACGGTCACTTCACGTTTTCGAGAATCGTTCCGGGAAAGAACACGGTCTCGCGTTACATTCGTTTCGCCGACACCGGTCGTGGATTCACGAACACGAGTTCGTTATCGACAACGGTTGAGGTGAAGTCTGGCGAGACGGTGAACGTTGAACTTGGTGGCGTCGGCTGTCCGGTGAACGGGCAGCTCTCGATTCCCGACGATTTCGGCGTTCCAGTTGATTGGAAGTTTGGAGTTGTCCGCATCGCGCCGAAGGTTGCGGAGTTCGATTACCATAGTTTGCCCGAATACGAGCGGGTGAAAGAGTTGCAGAACACCGCGCCGAAGGAGATTTTGGACGAGACCGATTTCGAGAAGCGGCGCGACTTGTTCATGAAGTGGGCAACCGAGACCGAGGCTGGAAAGGTGTACAAAGCGGCGATGGACGCCTACAACGTCGTCATCAACAAACAACGCGACGAACAACGAGAGATCGAGCAGCGCGGTCGTGCTGGCACTGTCGCCGACGACGGCAAGTTCGTCATCACTGATGTTCTTGCTGGTGACTGGACGCTCACGCTTGAACTCAACTCGCCGCCACCGGCAGACCAGTGCGGCAGTGGTGAACAGATCGGTAAGTTAACGCACAGTTTCACGGTGCCACCGTTTCCGGCTGGCGTGACGGTAACGGAGGAACCGTTCAAAATTGGTGTGCTTGTTGTCGAGAAAATTGTCCCGCAGTTTCGATTGGAGTCGGGCGTCGTCGCGCCGGAGTTTTCGATTCGGAAGATCGAGCCGGTTGCCGATGGTGTGGAGTACAAAGAATCTGACGCGGTGCTAAAGTTGTCGGACTTTCGCGGCAAATATGTTATCGTTGACTTTTGGGCGACTTGGTGCGGGCCGTGTCTTGCAAAGCTGCCGGAGCTGAAGTCGCTGTACGAAAAGTCGGTTGCGGGCAACGATAATGTTGTTATGATTGGGGTGAGTCTCGACGCCGCTGACAAACACGAGATGCTCTCGCGTTTTGTCGCTAAACGCGAGATGCCGTGGCTTCAAGGTCTCGCTGGCGATGGGACTTCGGAGACGGCGCATAGTTACGGAGTCAACTCGATCCCGATGCTCGTCTTGATCGCCCCCGACGGAAAAATCATCTCGATAAACCCGACCATCGCAAACATCGAAAGTACAATCGGAACACGAAGCGTAAGCGAGTGCCCGAATCAGAACGCGCAGCGTAAGCGAGTGCCCGAATCGGAACACGCATCGTAAGCGAGTGCCCGAATCAGAACGCGAAGCGTAAGCGAGTGCCCGAATCAGAACACGCAGCGTAAGCGAGTGAAACCAACAAACCGCTAGGAGAACCTTATGTCAACCCGCACTTTGATGACATTTGATTATGCGTTAAAGAACGTACTCCGCGAAAAGGCGAACTTTGAGATTCTGGAAGGATTTTTAAGTGCGCTACTGTCGGACGACATTCACATCCAAGACATTTTGGAAAGTGAGAGTAACCAAGCGAGGGAAAACGAAAAGTTCAACCGCGTTGACGTTTTGGCGAAAGACAAAAACGGACAACTAATTCTCGTTGAAGTGCAATACGACCGCGAACTCGATTATTTCCAACGGATAATGTACGGCGTGTCAAAACTTGCCGTGGAACACATCAAGAAAGGCGATAAGTACAAGGAAATAAAACGTGTAATTTCGGTACACATCGTCCACTTTGATTTGGGGATTGGCGAAGACTATTTGTACGTCGGGACGACCAATTTTGTTGGCGTTCACACGAAAGACGTGCTTGGTTTGAACGAGAAGCAAAAGGCGATGTTTAAGGTTCAGGAAGTGAACCAGCTTTTCCCACAAATCTATGTGATTCGCGTTGATAATTATCACGACGAGGTAGAGAGTTCGGTTGACGAGTGGATTTATTTTTTGAAGAACTCGGAGGTCAAAGACAGTTTCAAGTCAAAGAACATCGAGATTGCCAAAGAAAAGTTAAGCGTGCTAACGATGACCGAAGAGGAGCAGAGGAAGTACAACGCTTATTTGGAAGACCTGATGTATCAAAAGTCGATGTTCTGGTCTGCCAGAGTTGATGGACTATATGACGGGCGAAAGGAAGGGCGTGAAGAGGGGCGAGCCGAAGGTAAACGCGAAACCGCTCGCAAAATGCTGGCAATGAACCTTCCAATCGAAGTCGTCGAAAAAGCCACAGAAATTTCCGCCGCAGAATTGCAAAAACTTAAAGACAAGCAACCACAGTCAGAACACGAAGCGTAAGCGAGGCAACGTGACGTTGCATCCGATAGCCTCCCGGCAACTCCGTTGCGGTCGGCAAAACAAATAAGAACACGAAGCGTAAGCGAGTGCCTGAATAATGTTCCCCACTAACCCACAGGAGATTTTCCAATGACACGTCTCACATTCACACTTTCGTTGCTGCTTGTCGCAGCGTTTGTTTCGGCGCAGACGCCGAACGACTGGGAGAACCCCAAACTACTCGGCATCAACACATTGCCGCCAAGGTCGTCGGCGGTTGTGCCGTTCTACAATGTTGTTGACGACGTTAGCGGCGAATACGTCTCGCTCAACGGCGTCTGGAAGTTTCACCTCGTCAAAAACCCCGCGAGTCGCATCGCCGACTTCGCAAAGACCGACTTCGACGACAAAAATTGGCTCAACATGCCGGTGCCGTCGAACTGGCAAGTACCAGCGTTAATTGGTCAGCTCAACGAAGACGCGCCGAAAAATCTCGGCGGCACCGTTGACGACTATCCGATCTACGTCAACCATCCGTACCCGTGGCCGCGCGAAGCCGACGGCAAGTGGCACCCGCCGCACATCCCCGCCGAGTTCAATCCCGTCGCAATGTATCGCCGCGACTTTGGGATTCCGCAGTCTTACGCCGGTCAAAACATCATCTTGCATTTTGCGGGCGTCGAGTCGATGTTCTACGTTTGGATCAACGGCGAAAAAGTCGGGATGGGAAAAGACTCGCGGACCGCAGTCGAGTTTGACATCACACAGTATATCAAGCCCGGTCAAAACCAAATCGCAGTGGAAGTCTTTCGCTGGTCGGACGGTTCGTGGCTCGAATGCCAAGACTTCTGGCGACTCTCCGGCATTTTTCGAGACGTGTTTGTGTATGCACTGCCGGAAGTACACATCGCCGACGTGAAGATTGTCACCGAACTCGATGACGCTTGCACCGATGCAACGCTCCACTTCGAGGCGACGATCAACAACACTTCGTCGAAGCCGTTCAGCGGCACGCTCTTCTTCCAATTCCGCGAAGCCGCGAAGGGAGTCGTCGTGATGGACGTGAACGTCGCGGCTGAACAGACGAAGCGCGTTGTGGACGCGATTCCGCTCACAAACCCGAAGAAGTGGTCGGCGGAAACACCAAATCTCTACGCCACCGTCATGCAGCTCCGCGACGACCAGAAAAACACTCTCCAAACAATCGAGCAGCAAGTCGGCTTCCGCAAAGTCGAGATCAAAGACGCGCAGCTTCTCGTGAACGGTCAACCGATCTTGATCAAAGGCACGAATCGTCACGAGCACGACCCGATTACTGGGCACACAATTTCGGTCGAGTCGATGGTGAACGACATCAAACTGATGAAGCAGAACAACATTAATGCGGTGCGAACGTGTCACTACCCCAACGATCCGCGCTGGTATGCGTTGTGCGACAAATACGGAATCTATCTTGTTGACGAGGCAAACATCGAGTCGCACGGAATGGGTTACGGCGAGGAGTCGCTTGCGAAAAATCCGCTCTTCACCGAGGCACACCTCGACAGAACGATTCGGATGTACGAGCGCGACAAAAATCATCCGTCGGTAATCATTTGGTCACTCGGCAACGAAGCGGGCGACGGCCCCAACTTCACCGCGACCGCGAACTGGTTGCGAAAGAACGATCCGTCGCGTCCCGTCCACTACGAGCGAGCCGGACACGGTGCCAACACCGACATCTATTGCCCGATGTACGCACACGTCGATCACATGATAAGTTACGCAACAAACAATCCGAAGAAGCCGCTAATCCAGTGCGAATACGCCCACGCAATGGGAAACTCCACTGGCGATTTTTTCAAGTATTGGGATGCGATCCGCAAGTATCCATCGCTCCAAGGCGGCTTCATCTGGGACTGGGTTGACCAAGGTCTTCTGACTAGTGTGCCAACAAAATGGATGCTTCCGAATGGAACGATAACCGGAACTGTCGTTGAGCGCGACAGTCGAAAAATTCTCGCAGGTTTTGCAACGCTCTCACAACCAGAAACGTTCACCGTTCCCGAAGGGAAGACGCTGAAACTTGAAGCGGTTGTGTTTCCGCTCGGTGGCGCGGAGGGGCCGTTCATCGGCAAAGGCGACGCGCAGTGCGGACTCAAACAAAAAACCGCAAACGAACTCCAGTTCTATCTCGGCACGGGTGGCGGCTGGGTCGATGCGACTGCACCGATTCCTGACGGCTGGTTTAATAACTGGCACACAATTACCGGAACTTGGGACGGCAAAGAACTCGTGCTCGCTGTTGATGGCAACGTTCTCAAGAAGACTGCGTACGCTGGCAAACTCGGCAACTCGCCCGAACCGATAGAGATTGGCCGCAACGCGCATCACAAAAATCGTGTCGTGCAAGCGTACATCGCGTCGGCGTCGATTACTGTCGGCGACGACAAAGTTGTTGACGTTAATTTTTCTCAAGCGACACAAGTTAACCAGAGCACACCGGAAACGTTCTTCGCGTTCGGCGGCGACTTCGGGCCACCGGGCGTACCGAGCGACCAGAACTTCTGCATGAACGGCGTCGTCGCATCGGACCGCACGCCACACCCCGGACTCGCCGAAGTCAAAAAAGAATACCAAGATATTTGGGTGACGCAGAATGGCGACGGCAAATTCACGATCCGCAACGAGAACTTCTTCCGCCCGCTCGACTACGTTGTTGGGAAGTACGAAGTGCTGGAAGGCGGAAAGGTTGTGAAGACCGAAAAATTCGACGAGATCATGCACTTCGCGCCTCAAACGACGCATGCGTTTGAGGTGCCGTTCGACGCGGCAAATCCTGCGGTTGAGACGTTCATTCGTTTCACGTTCACACTCAAAGAAGACACACCTTGGGGAAAGAAGGGCGATGTTGTTGCGGTCGATCAATTCCCGCTCGGAAAGTTCACGGGCAAGCCAACTGCGGAGATCGCGCCAGCGAAACTTGATGTGCCGTTTGAGTTCAAACCGGTTCTCGACTTCTGGCGTGCGCCGACCGACAACGACCGCGGCAACAACATGGCGGGGCGACACGGCGTTTGGCGGAACGAGGAATCGTGGGCAACAAGGGCGACAGCCGTTGCGGCGGCGGTGAAGCAAGACGGCAATCGCGTCACAGCGATGCTTGCGAAACCGGAGAAGATGATCGACCCGCCGCGATTTGGTACGCGGTTTGTGATTCCGGCGAAGTACAACCGGATTGAATACTACGGTCGCGGCCCGCACGAGAATTACTGGGACCGCAAAGAGGGTTCGCTGGTTGGGCGTTACACAACGACGGTCGATGAGATCGACGCTGCGGGTGCGACGTACTGCGAGCCGGGAGAATACGGCAACCGGTGCGACGTGCGTTGGGTTGCGTTTCGTGACGAGAATGGCGACGGATTTGTAATCGTCGCCGATGCGACCGAAGACGACGTGAACTCGCGTGGCAAGTCGAAGGGTGTTCTCGATGCGGGGACGGTGGCGTTTACGGCGTCGCGTGTTCCGCGTGAGGAGCTTGAGCGTTGTTCGCATCCTTACGAACTTGCGAAGTCGGCGGATGAGATTTTCGTCAACATCGACTTCGCTCAAATGGGCGTCGCTGGTGACGACAGTTGGGGTTCGCAGCCGCACAACGAGTTCCGTCTCAAGGGGCCGAAATACCAGTTTTCGTATCGCGTTTTGCCGCTAAAATCTGGCGACGATCCCGCCAAAGTAGCCGCAGAGCGACACGAATAAGAATAAGAACACGAAGCGTAAGCGAGTGCCCAATCAGAGCGGGAAGCGTAAGCGAGTGCAAGGTTTAGTTTTGGCCCTATAAGTCCTATAGGACTTATAGGGCCTATAGGTCTCTACGCACCGCGCCAAAACTTTGCCGCCCGCATCATGTTGACCACCCCGCATTCGACTGTTACAATACGCACGCTTTGTGGTTGTGATAAGGGGTTTGAAGTTTTACCGACAGAGGTTCATTTCGATGACGCTTGAAGCAGTTACAGTTAATCTTCGGTCGCTGGCACGCGACATAGGACTCAACGCCGAACAAGTAGCAGCGACGGTGACGCTACTCGATGACGGTCATCCGATCCCGTTCATCGCGCGTTACCGCAAGGACGTTACCGGTAACCTCCACGAAGACGAGATACGACTCGTCGCCCGCGAACTACTCGCCGCGCGGACGCTCGCCGACCGCAAGACGACAATCTTGCGGTCAATCGAGATGCTCGGTAAACTCGACGCCGATCTCGACAAGAAAATCCGCGAAGCACGGTCGGCCAAACGACTCGAAGACATTTATCTTCCGTTCAAGCCGAAGCGGCAAACTCTCGCCGCCGCCGCACGTTCACGCGGTCTCGAACCGCTCGCCACCGAAATTCTCAACGCCACCATCACCGAAGACAAACTCAACGAACGCGCTGGCGAGTTCGTCGATCCCGACAAAGGTGTAACGTCCATCGCCGACGCGCTTCTCGGCGCGGGACAAATCATCAGCGAATGGTTCAGCGAAAAAGTTGAAGTGCGTCACCGACTCCGCGATCTCGTTCAGCGAACTGGTCGCCTCGTCTCAAAACGTTCGCCGAGTTTTGTCATCGACGAAAGCGTTGCGCCTGCGACGCCAGTGCCAGAGTCGCCAACAGAGAAGTCTGATGCCGCGACTTGCGTTGCCTCACCCCCCGACCAGAATGGTTCGGTACGGAGCGAAAATCCATTCCCCGCTAGGGGAACAATATCAGTAGAACAACAATCGCAACATGAACCGACTTTGCCCGTAGGGCATCAACAGTCCCCGTGTGAAGATTGTGAATGCCCTAACGGGCAAACGGATGTTGGTGGTGGTTTCGTTTCTACTGATATGGATGCCCTACGGGCAAAGGAAAACCACACACCAAACGCCACAACGCCAACCGAATCACCAGCATCACCGCCCGACGACGCGGCGGCGATTGGTGAGCAGTTTCAGCAGTGGCGTGCGGCGCAGCTTGAGAAGGGGATTCCGGTTGTCAAGTCGCAGAACCAGCAGCGGAAGAAGAAAAAACTCGCCCTCAAAAAACGGAAGGCCGAGGCGGTGCTGCGGAAGATGCGTCACCAAGAGCGGGTTTTCCGCGACTACTTCAAGTTTTCTGCGCCGATTCGCAAGGTTCCGCCGTACCGTGTTTTGGCGGTGAATCGCGGCGAGAAGGCGGAAGTGCTCAAGGTCGGAATCGAGATGGATAGCAAAGCAGTGACAGAAATTGTCGAATCGCTCTGCGTCCCTGCTGGTCATTCGCACACCGTCTTTCTCAAGGGGTGTGCCCGCGACGCGATTCAGCGGCTCTTGCTCCCCGCGATGGAAAACGACGTTCGCAAGTCGCTCACCGAACACGCCGAGACTCACTCGTTACAAGTCTTCGCAAACAATCTTCGCGCACTACTGAAGCAGTCACCGCTCGACCGCCGTCGCGTTCTCGCACTCGACCCCGGTTTCAAAAGCGGTGTGAAGGCTGTTGCACTCGACGAGTTTGGGAACGTTCTCGGAAACGCGACGCTATTTCCGATAGGTGCGAAGGAACGGCGCGATGCGGCGACGACTGCGCTGGTCAAGATGATCCGCGACTTCAAGAGCAGTGTGATCGCGATTGGAAACGGCACCGGTTGCCGCGAGACCGAGGCGTGGGTTGCGCAGACAATTTCAGAGCATCTCGCCGCCGAAGAGGTGTCGTATGTGATTGTGAGCGAAGCGGGAGCGAGTGTCTATTCGGCCAGTCCAATAGCGAAGCAGGAATTTCCCGACCTCGATATTCTTGTTCGTGGTGCGATTTCGATTGGGCGTCGTCTCCAAGACCCGCTCAACGAACTGGTCAAGATCGACCCGCAAAATCTTGGCGTCGGGATGTATCAACACGACGTAAAACCGAAGGCACTCAAAGGCGCGCTGGCGGAAGTTGTCGAGTCGTGTGTCAATTATGTTGGGGTCGATCTCAACACGGCGAGTGTCGAGATTTTGCGTTACGTCGCTGGACTCAATCAGTTAACCGCACGTCGCATCTACGACTATCGTCAACAACACGGCCCGTACAAGACCCGCGACGAACTCAAGAAAGTCCCCGGACTTGGCCCCGTGACGTTTGCTTACGCCGCAGGATTTTTGCGGATTCCGCGTGGAATCAATCCGCTCGACGCGACGTGGATTCACCCCGAAAGTTATGATCTGGCGACGCGAATTCTCGCAAAGATCGGTTTCACGCCCGCCGACTTGCTGCTGGGTGAAACGCAAGAAAAGATACGCAAGCAGATTGAGAGTCTCGATGTCAATGCGCTGGTTGCGGAGCTTGTGCCGCCGTCGCTGTTACCGAACGAGACGTTGCCGCAAACTGCTGACGCAAGCGAAGTGAATGCCGACAAGAAAACGGTGAAAGAACCGGAACCGTCGATTGGTGCATACACAATACGAAGTATTCTGGCGCAGTTCATTCGTCCGGGGCGCGACCCGCGGCAGTCGATCAAGCCGCTCTTCCGTCGCGGCGTTCTCAAAATCGACGACCTCGCACCCGAAATGGAATTGCAAGGGACGGTTCTAAATGTTGTCGATTTTGGTGCGTTTGTCGATATTGGGCTTCACGAATCGGGGCTGGTTCACATCAGTCAAATGGCCGACAAGTTTGTCTCGAGCGCACACGATTTGATTTCTGTTGGCGACGTTGTTCGCGTTTGGGTTCACGGAGTTGATAAGGAACGTGGTCGCGTTTCGCTTTCGATGCTTCCGCCCGGTACGCCGCCAGCGCAGCGTGCCGAACGTCCGCAGGGTGAACGCCAACGCAGCGAGCGTCCGCGCAGAGAACGTCCGCAGCGTGATGCCGCAGCGACGCCAAAAGAGCCGCGTACCGACAAGCCACGTCAAGATTCTCCGCGTGGAGAACGCCCGCAAGGTGAGCATAAACGCAGTGACGCGCCGCGTGGAGAACGTCCGCAAAGTGAGCGTCCACGCAGCGATGCGCCGCGTGGAGAACGTCCGCAAGGTGAGCGTCCACGCAGCGACGCGCCGCGTGGAGAACGTCCGCGCAGTGATCGTCCGCGCGATGGTGGACGCCGCGATGGTCGTCGTGACGACCGCCGTGATGATCGACGTGAACGTACACCGAAGACGTATGTTGTCGAGTCGGCGCGTAACGAGACCAAGCCGATTACGGAGGCGATGCGAACGGGCAAAGAAGCCCTCCGCAGCTTCGGCGACTTGGCACAACTCTTCGGTCGCGTCTCTGTAACGAACGAGAGCGAGAAAAAAACGGCGAAGCCGAAGAGTGAACCGCAGCGTGAGCCAAAAAAGCCCGCCGATACCGATTCGCCTGCGGCGACTTCGTGAACGGTTACAATCTATGAATGGGGGACATGCCAATGATTCTATATCACGGCAGCAATGTCGCCGTTGAGAAGCCGAAGTTGCTTGTTCCGAACAGAACTCTTGATTTTGGTGCAGGATTTTATACCACTACAAACAAAGAGCAGGCCGTTGGATTTTGCGAAAATGTTTACCGCCGCCAAAAAAGTGGCGGGAAAATTGTGAGTGTTTTTGAATTCGACGAGCGATTGTTTGGGAAGTTTTCAACGCTTCAATTTGACCAGCCCGATACGGACTGGCTTGATTTTGTTGCCGCACATCGGAGCGGAACTTACAGCGGGAAAGTTTACGATCTGATTTATGGGCCTGTTGCCAACGATGATGTCTATCAGACATTCTTGCTTTATCTGTCGGGTGCGCTGAACAAAGAACAAACCATACAAACACTGAAAATAAAAGAGTTATACAAGCAACTTGTGTTCGCCAGCCACGCGGCAATCGACAATTTGCAATTCGTGAAAACGGTTGACATTGGCAGTGGGGAAGCGGTATGAACAGCGAAAGATTCAGTGCGATGCTTGTTTTGCTTGTCCCTGCGGTGGTGGAGGTGATTGTCCAGAAGTGTGGTCTTGATGAGATACAAGCAACCGAGAGTTTTTACAACTCCAAAGTTTACGAACTTTTAGAAGACGAAACCACGAAACTTTGGCACTTCAGTCCCCTAACGCTTTTTTTGATGTTCGACGAAGAGCAGAAAACGGGACAGATTTCTTTCCCCGAAGAGGTGTAAGATGAGTCGTGAAATGAAGTTTGCGATTTACTGCATTGAAGAATACAAGAAGGCCAAATCGCTGACAGGTAGAGGCCTCATGGCACTTTTCCATGAGTACAGCGTTTTGGATTATCTCGTTGCGTGTTACGGTGCGCTTCACACGACGGGTGGTAGATACATCGTCGAGGACATTGACCTGTTTATCGCCGCGCGTCAGTCTGATTGAACATTCCCCCCACTTTCCCTACAAAGGAGGTCATCAATGTTGAAGTTGCAAACGTGTTGTGTGGTCGCCGCTCTGATGGCGGTGCTGTCAGGATTTGGGAGCTGGTCTGCCGCAGCGGACGACGCGGAACGAGAACTGATGATGAGCCATCAGTTCATCGCCAAGTACGGCGATGACGCCAAAGTCCGCGACGCGAAGCGTCAAACGCTTCTGCACTTCGCCGCGCGAGAGGGACTCACCGACCTTGCAAAGTCGCTCATTGAACGCGGTGCGGATGTTGAAGCTTACGACAACGAAGGTGTCACGCCGCTACACAGTGCCGCCATTTACGACCATGTTGACTCCGCGCGTCTCTTGCTTGACAGCGGTGCAAGTGTTGACATCACAACAGACATGAATCAGACGCCACTGCATCGAGCAGCCGCGCTTGGTTCTACTGAACTCGTGCGGGTTCTCATCGACAAAGGAGCTGATATTGCCGCCAAAGACTGTAACGGCGACACGCCGCTCCACGAGGCCGCCCACTGTGGTAAGACCGAGAACGTCAAACTGTTGCTGGCGTCGGGGGCCGAAGTCAATGCCAAAGACAATAGCGGTGAAACGCCGCTCCACGATGCTGCCTACTTCAAAGGCGGCGATTTGGGTGTGATTCGTCTGCTCCTCGCCCACGGTGCCAACGTCAATGCTCCCGATAGTTTTGGCTCCACGCCGCTCCACCGAGCAGCGAGACGGGGGCACATCGACGTCGTCCGTTTCTTGCTCAGCAAGAAGGCGAATCCAAACGCCACATCAAACAGTGGCAGCACGCCTTTTGACCTCGTGAAAGACAAACCCGAACTCAAAGCAATCGCCGACTTGCTTCAGCGGGCGATGAAAAGTTCACCCGCGTCAACACCGCAAACAACCGCAACGATTCCGGGGTTAGACAAGTTTAACGCCGAAGGTGCCAAAAAGTTTAGAGAACTCGTCGCACGCGGCGTCAACGCACAAGACAGCGAAGGCGTTACGCCGCTATTTATGGCAGCTATGGTTGGCTCGACCGAATTGGTCAAGTGGCTTGTTGACAAAGGTGCCAGCGCGAAAGGTGAGGCCGGAGTAATGCCGTTAATCTTCGCTTGCTTTCAGAACAACGCCAGCGTCATCAAACTTCTCGTAGCGGCGGGTGCAGACGTGAACGCCAAAGAACCCGCCGACGGCAACATCTCACTCCACGCCGCCGCGATGTGTTGCGATCTGGAAATCATCCGGTTTTTGGTGAGCAAAGGTGCGAATCTCAACGCCAAAAACAACAAAGACGCGACACCGCTTGTGTGTGCAGAAGCGGCGGGTATGCGAGAAAACGCAGAGTATCTGCGTGGATACATGCAGTTGGCGAACGCAACATCTTCATCTAAAACGCAACCCACAACTTCCAGTGCCAACTCTTTACCAGCAGACGCGCCGCAAAATGTCAAGCAACTCGTCGCACGCGGCGTAAACGCGCAAGACGACGACGGCAACACGCCGCTGCATCTCGCTGCTAGTTCTCCCACGCTGGTCAAGTGGCTCTTGGACAACGGTGCCAAAGTCAACGCGAAAAACAACAAGGGGCAAACGCCGCTAATGCTTGCGGGGCAGGATACGTTCAACATCCTTCTGGCAAAAGGGGCTGATATTAACGCCAAAGACAAAGACGGCTTTACGCTGCTCCACATTGCCGCGATGAGTGCTGGTGTCGAAGAGCTTCGATTTTTGGTGAGCAAGCGAGCAAACGTCAATGCCAGAACGAATGACGGAATGACACCGGCGATGTGCGCAGAAGATTCGCTGCTTCAGGACAACGTAAAGTATCTGCGTAGCGTTGGTGGTCGCGGAATGTTGCCACGACTTCGCCCCGGCGAAGTACGATAAGTTCGGTCTGGAAGACACAGACGAACTAGCGGCGCAGGGACTCGAACCCCGGACACGCGGATTATGATTCCGCTGCTCTAACCAACTGAGCTACGCCGCCAAAAACAGAAGCGGGCAGTATTTTAGCCGATTGTCGCCGCGTTGTCAATGTCGCCCTGTCAATCAATTTCTTCGTTCCAAGAACGGTCACAAGAAAGGTGTCACAATGTTCATACGTTTGTTCACATTTGTTGCGGTGTTTTTGTTGGTTGTTGTTTCGTCGCGCGGCGACGATGCGTGGGCGACGTTCACCGGTAGTGCGGGAAAAGTCGCAAGCGGAAAAAAGATCGTGCTCGTCGCCGCCGACAACGAGTACCGCGCCGAAGAGGGACTCACACAACTCGCGCAGATTCTTGCGACACATCACGGTTTCGATTGCACCGTTCTTTATGCGGTGAATCCGCAAACAGGCGAAGTCGATCCGACGTACAACGAAAACATCCCCGGACTCGAAAAACTCGCCGACGCCGACGCACTCGTGATTTGGGCGCGGTTTCGGAATCTCCCCGACGAGCAGATGCGTTTCATCGACGAATACCTCCTCGCCGGACGCCCCGTGATGGGACTGCGAACGTCAACACACGCATTTAACATCCCGCGTGATCGCGTCTACTCGCGTTACAGTTTCGACTCGCAGGCAGCGAATTGGGAGCAAGGTTTTGGACGACTCGTACTCGGCGAGACGTGGATCAATCATCACGGCCACCACGGTTTTGAGGCAACACGCGGCGTCATCGCTGCCGACAAAAAACAGTCGCCGCTCGTTCGCGGCTGCGACGACATTTTCGGCCCAACCGACGTTTAC
Organism: Thermoguttaceae bacterium; assembly: GCA_051651625.1. Lineage (GTDB taxonomy): Bacteria > Planctomycetota > Planctomycetia > Pirellulales > Thermoguttaceae > JBOFSQ01. The sequence continues at coordinate 23,654 of JBOFSQ010000067.1, forward strand.
ACCGTGCGACTTCCGCTCCCTGACGGTTGCGATGTACTCGTTTACGGTGAAGTTTTGTCGGGAATGAGTCGTGATGACGCGCCGGTCGCGGAGAAGAACGATCCGATGATGCCAATCGCGTGGACGCGAACCTACAAACTTCCCGACGGCGGCAAACCCGGTCGTGCATACACGACAACGCTCGGTTCGGCTGTTGACTTTAGCAGCGAAGGAGTGCGGCGACTTGCGGTTGCGGGCGTCTACTGGCTCGTCGGACTCGAAGACAAAATCCCAGAACATCTCGACGTTTCAATCGTCGGCACCTACGAACCGTCGCCGATGGGAAACGACCGCCACCGCCGCGGCATCAAACCAAATCAGATGCGGTGAAGAAAGTGGTTCTGCTAGGCCGCGGCGAACCGTTGTGTGAGGTCTACTAGACCTGTTCGGAAACTTGCACACGCGCAGCGGTTCGGCATAGCCGAACCCTCCAAACGTCTACGGCATTGATAACTGGAGCAGCGGTTCGGCATAGCCGAACCCTCCAAACGCCTACGGCATTGATAACTGGAGCAGCGGTTCGGCATAGCCGAACCTGAACTACTGGTGTTTCTTACGATATTGCGCCGGGCGTTCGCCGACGATGGCGGTGAACTGCGAGTTGAAGTGTGGGACGCTTCCAAATCCGACACGCTGGGCCACGTCGGCAATCGTTAGTCGTGTGAAGCAGAGTAGCTCTTTGGCGTTGCGTATCTGCGTCTCGACAATTTCGTTGTGCGGTGAACGTCCGAGATGTTTTTGAAAACGTCGTTCGAGCGTCTTGCGTTCGACGTTGAGACGCGATGCCAAATCCGCAACGGAAACACCGCTGCACGCCCGCTCTCGAATCACACGAATCGCACGGACAACAAGTTCATCAGGGACGACGATGATGTCGGTTGACGGACGCGCTGCGATTCCGAGTGGCGGAATCTTTTTCCAAATGTCGTCACATGAAACTGTGTGACCATCCATCAGGTGATAGAGCAGTGAACACGCTTCGTAGCCGAGTCGTTCTTGATTTTGCACGACGCTGCTCATTGGCGGATTGGTCATCGCGCACTGAATCGGGTCGTTGTTGACGCCGATTACCGCCACTTCTGCCGGTACGTCAATCGCGTTTTGGTTGCACGTTTGCAGTACGCGAACGCCAGCGAGGTCGTAACAAGCCATCACGCCGACCGGTTTTGGAAGAGTGCGGAGCCAGTCGGCGAGTTCGGTGTTGTCCGCGTCCCACGACGCTGGGGCACGCTGTTGATCTTGGAGTTCGTGAACAAAGCAGTCGCCGACAGACTCGATAAACGCCTTTTGACGCACTTCAGAAAATGGTCGTCCTGCAATGCCGACGAATGCGAAGTGTTCGAATCCGCACTGTTTGAGATGCGTGGCGGCGAGTCGAGAACAGGCGGCGTGGTCGGAGATCACGGTTGGTACGCCAGCGGTTCGTCGTTCGCTCATATCGACGACCTTCGCGCCGGTTTTGAGAGCGATGTCGCAGCTCTTGCCGCTGCGGTCACGGACGATGATACCGTCGCCGCGCCACGCTCGCAGCCATCGGGGCGGTGGCGAATCGAGAGTCCGCTCTTCGTAGAAAATCGTATGCGGTTCGCGTTCGCGCAAAAACTGGCAAATGCCGTGAACAATCCCTTGCCCATAAGCATTCATCGTCTCCACAATGACAGCAATTTGACGACGTGACATGGTGGAGCATTGTCCCACAATCCTGAAAACCGTCAATGGGCACATGTCTCAAAACAGACGAAACCGAGTCGCAATACAGACGATTTTGAGGTTGACATCGCTACCAACTTCGGGTATAGTAACGCGCGAAGTCAAACGCCGTTTGGTTACGACGTTTCGTGTTTCCCCTTTTTCAATTTGGAGGATGATGCAATGACGACTCTGTTTGTGCGTGTGTTTGTGAGTTTGGTTTGTGTGACGGAAACGATGCTAGACGCCGCATGCCTCGCCTGCGGCTTACCAAGTGTAAAACGCGGTGTTAAGATGGGGGGGGGGGGGCAGACTTGGCGGTCTGCCTCTCTTTGTTGACGCCTTCTTCGGTGTCGCTCGCTCCTCTCGTTCTCGCAGAGTTTCTTCAGCCCATTGCCGTCGTGCTTTCACGCTCGTTGAACTTCTGGTGGTGATTGCGATCATCGGCGTTTTGGTTGCGTTGCTCTTGCCCGCCGTCCAAGCAGCACGCGAAGCGGCAAGAAGGATGCAGTGTACGAATAACTTGAAACAGATGGGCCTCGGTGTCCACAACTTTCACGATACCAACAACGGACTTCCGCCGGGTATCATTGCACGATATAGGTTCTCAATGTTTCCACTGATATTCCCCTTTATGGAGCAGACAGCCCTTTACGATCTCCTTCTCTCAACGTATGATGATACTACCCAATATGGTTGGAAGGCGACATCTGCCACTGGAACCACGAAAGCACCGACAGGAAATAACTGGTGGAACATCACTCGCGCGGCTGGGACCGCTCCCAGTGCGGCTGCGCCCGGTTTGACGGACGATGAGCGAAAACAGTTCGGAAGCGTCACAATAGTGATGTGTCCCACACGGGCACGCTCCAAGCCTGCCATCGCAAATTATAAGACTGCGGCAAGCGAAGCCCTGACTGGCCCACTTTCGGATTATGCTATCGTCGGACGAAAAGGTGCCAGCGACAACGCTGCTTGGTGGCAGTTTGCCAACAAAGGCGGCTTTGATGGTGGCCCAAGCGGCCCGGATGGTTCATCGTGCGCGTCTCCATTTCGTCAGTCCGTACCCACATGGGCCTCGTCTGCTATAGCGGAACAGGAACTCGTACAATGGTCACCGCGAGACACGATGTCATGGTGGCGAGATGGTACATCGAATCAACTTTGTGTTGGTGAAAAGCATTTCACAACCACAAAGCCTGTCGGATTTTATGATGGAAGCAACGTCTCTGATATTACTTACTTGATGGCACTCCCGCAAGGAGGAGGCGTTATCGGAGTAACTCGAACATTTGACGTTGAAAATGGTGCTGATCGCTTCATCGCCAAGGGAAAAGAAGAAACAGGGCTTTCCGATGGTGGTGTTTCATATTTCGGAACCGCTCATCCGGGCATTTGTAACTTCTTGATTGGCGACGGATCGGTGCGAGGAATTTCCGCGACCACTCCGGGAACGTTACTTCAAAATCTGTCCGACGTGAAAGACGGCAACGCTGTTTCGTTGCCGTGATGTTAACGTTTGGCATTTTGTATTGAGTCCAAAGCCCCAACGGGGCGGCAAGAGCTTAGCCGTGGGTGAGCGGTATTCCGCGAACCCACGGTAGGCGACGCCAATAAAATCCGTAGCCCCAACGGGGCGTAAGAATCAATGCCGCATCATCTCTTTCGCCCCGTTGGGGCTTTCTGGATTGTTGTGGTTCCCGTACCGTGGGTTCGCTTCGCTCACCCACGGCTAAGCTCTTTCAGCCCCGTTGGGGCAACGCTACCGCGTCTGCTTGGTGTTGTAAACAAATACCAATCGTGCGTAGCGTAATCACTCACTTCACCATTTCCCTACGAGAAAGGTTTCAGCGATGACAATGTTCGTAAAAAACTTCTGTGTCTGTTTGTTGGTTGCGTTTGGCTTGTTGTTGTCGGGGTGTAGCAAAAACGTGTCGATGGGCGGAAAGGTCACGTTTTCTGACGATGGTTCGCCGCTCTCCGTCGGAACGGTTTGCTTTGAGTCTGCGACGTTCCTTGCACGCGGCGAGATTAAGCCCGATGGAACGTATGTGATAGGTTCGCTCTCCGAAAAAGACGGACTTCCCGCAGGGACATACAAAGTTTGCATCGCTGGTGCGGCCAAAGAAATCGGGAAAACGCAAATTGATTCTCTATCTGGAACGCAAATGGAAGGCATGCCGATTTACGAACCGCTCATTGACGAAAAATTTGCGAAGGCGGCTACTTCCGGAATTGAAATTACAGTCGATAATAAGACGAAGAGTCTCGACTTCAAAGTAGACCGTTTCAAGAAGAAGTAGCGGCACCATAATTCAACCCCTAACGGGGTTGGGGATTTTTTACTTTGTTTTCTTTTCTACCATAATGCAACGCCTAACGGCGTTGGCTTCCAATCCCGCTAGGGATTGAATTATGGTAGAACGTGTGAAATCGCTTCGATAACATCTTCCCTTTGTCGTTCCCGCTTTCGCGTGAATGGCGAAACAAACCGTTAACGGCGACAAAAAAGGAAACAAACAATGTCACACACAAAACTTTTCGATCTCACAGGCCGCAAGGCACTTGTTACTGGCGGTGCGGTTGGGATTGGGCGGGCGTATGCGGTTGCTCTCGCGCAGGCGGGGGCCGATGTTGCGGTCGTCGATCTCGACGAGAAAACGGGACGCAAAACCGCCGACGAAATTCGTGCAATGGGTGTGAAGTCGATTTTCGTTCGGTGCGATGTGACTCGCAAAACCGACATCGAAGCGATGATGAACGAAGTCGTCGCCGCGTTCGGACGCCTCGACATCGGCGTCAACAACGCAGGGATTGGAATCCTCGGCGGTGACGAAGACTTCGCCGAATCCGATTGGCACAAAGTAATCGGCGTCAATCTCACGGGGACTTATCTCTGCTGCCAAGCCGAAGCACGACAATTCATAAAACAAAAAAGCGGCGGGAAAATTATCAACACCGCGTCGATGTCTGCACGCATCATGAATTGCAACGCCGCATACAACGGCTCGAAAGGTGGCGTCGTCACGATGACGCAAATGCTCGCCGCCGAGTGGGGACGCTTCAACATAAACGTTAACTGCATCTCGCCGAGTTACATCCTCTCACCGATGCACGCCTCAACGCCCGTCGAAGCACGCCAGCGAATCCGCGAACTTACACCACTCGGACACGTTCAACGTCCCGAAGACTTGGCAGGTGCGGTCGTCTTTCTCGCCGCCGACGCTTCAAACTACGTCACGGGCCACGACCTACTCGTCGATGGCGGACACACGCTCAATGCGTGGCTCGTCCCACTTGGCCGCGACGAGCCACCGCGCGTCTCGCCCGCTGAAGAAATCGTCAGCCTCAAACACGACCTCAAAGCAATGGGACTGCCGTTCAACGAAGACGGAATCAACGAAGACCTCCACCCCGAAATCGCCGGCGCGTTCAAAGCGATGCTCGGCGCGAAGTAGTCGCACGCGTTGTTTCTTCGTGTTACATTCCTAGTCCCGCTAGGGACGTTCTTATTGTAGCCGAGGGTAAGACGTATTCGTCGCAGCCCTCGGTTTGCGTCCCCAAATGAAATGAAGTCGCGTAGCGACGACCTTATTCCGAAATCAACAACAACGTCTTCGATCCGTTCAAATAAGGCCGCCCCGATGGGGCTACGGATTTTGTGGTGGACGCCAACCGAGGGTTCCGCTTCGCTACACCCTCGGCTACAATTAGGTCGTCGCTACGCGACTAGGAAACGCAATCGCAAATTGTCCGTGAACGGATACGCACTTTCGCCACAATACAAATGTTCCAATCACTTCCAAAAATTTCCTCACTTCTTGATGTCTCTGCGGTACAGGCTACGTCGTGTCAGCGCGATGTAGAGTGTGTCGCCGATGTCGCGCGACGTTTCGGGTGCGTCGCTGCGTTCGCGCTGCCGAGTTTCACGCCGCTACTTATTGAACTGTTACGCGGAACGTCTGTTCGCGTTGGCGGTGCGGTCGGATTTCCAAGCGGCGGCGAGACGACAGAAATGAAAGTCGCGCAGGCCCGCGAACTTTGCCAGCTCGGTTGCACCGAAATTGATATGGTCATGAACATCGGTCGTATGCTTTCGGGCGACACTGATTTTGTGTACAACGACATTGCCGCCGTCAGAAAAACTCTCGGCGCGGTGCCGCTGAAGGTGATTCTCGAATGCACGCACTTGAGCGACGACAAAATCGTCCGCGCGGCGGAAATCGCAGCCGATGCTGGCGCGACGTGGGTCAAGACCGGAACCGGCTGGACGACTTCACCGACGACGCGACACCAAGTCGAACTGTTGCAACAAGCTGTCGGCAATCGTTGCCAGATTAAAGCCGCTGGCGGCGTGCGCGACCTCGACACGCTTCTCGATCTCTACAACGCCGGTGCGCGACGCTTCGGTATCGGCTACAAAACCGCCGAGACGATTTTGAACGACGCCAAACACCGTGGCGGAGAACAAGAACACGAAGCGTAAGCGAGTGCCCGAATTGTCATTGGACGCAGAGTTCGTCATGCCCGCGTACTCGGCGGGCATCCAGAGAGCAACGCCGCAAGCAGACGCGATAGCGTTGTTCGCGCAAGCGAACAATGCAGCGTTAGCTCTAGGCCCCCGCCGAGTACGCGGGGGTGACGTAATCGTAGATTAACGCGAACGAAGTTTGCGTGACAAACAACGTGGAGGTGTACCAATGTCAAATTTTCTCCTCTCTCACGATCTTGGTACAGGTGGCAACAAGGCGTCGCTCTTTGACGCGGCTGGCGAGCGCATCGTCTCTGTTTTTGAGGCGTATCCGACGAGTTATCCGAATACTGGTTTTCATCAGCAGCGTCCCGACGACTGGTGGAACGCAGTAGTGAAGAGCACGCACGCTCTACTGGACGCGGCGAAGTCGCGCGGCGTTTCTGAAACCGACATTGTTTGCATCGCCGTGTCGGGGCACAGTCTCGGCGTCGTACCGCTCGATGCGACGGGACAACTTCTCTGCGACTCCGTACCGATCTGGTCAGACAGTCGCGCTACGCGCGAAGCCGACGACTTCTTCACACGCATCGATCCGCAGGCGTGGTACGAAACGACCGGCTGCGGTTTTCCGCCACCGCACTACACGCTGTTCAAAATTGAGTGGTACCGGCGTCACGAGCCGCAACTGTTCGCGCGGTTTAGCAAAGTCATCGGCACGAAAGACTTCGTCAACTTCAAACTCACCGGCGCGATTGCCACCGATCACAGTTACGCGAGTGGTTGCGGTGCGTATAACTTGCAGCGGGCGACGTATGACGAGAACTTTTTGAACGCGGCGGGGATTGCGTCGTCGCTGCTTCCGCCGATTTTCCCATCGACGCACATTCTCGGAACGCTCACGCCCGATGCGGCGGCGACGCTCGGACTCTCGCCGAAGACGCTCGTCGCGGCGGGCGGTGTAGACAATTCGTGTATGGCTCTCGGTGCGGGTTGTTTTCGTAGCGGGAACACCTACGCTTCACTGGGTTCGTCGTCGTGGATTGCCATCGCGGACACGAAACCGCTTCTCAACATCCGCACGAAACCTTACGTCTTCACGCACGTTGTACCGAATCAGTTCGTCTCGGCACTTGCGATTTTTTCGAGTGGGACAACACTGCGCTGGATTCGTGATCAGCTTTGCCGCGATCTTGTTGTTCGTGCTGCAAACGAAGGATGTGACGTGTACGATCTCATGGTTGACGAAGCGAGCCATTCACCGATTGGCGCAAGCGGCGTGCTCTTCAATCCGAGTCTTGGTGGTGGAACATCGCTTGATGTGTCGCCGAACATTCGCGGAGCGTTTCTTGGTCTCTCACTCGCTAACACTCGCGGCGACTTGATCCGCGCTGGTATGGAAGGGATCACGTTAAACTTGCGACTTGTGCTCGACGAGTTTCGCAAACTGACCGCGATGGGAGTGCAAATGAACGTTGTCGGCGGCGGAGCGATCAATAAGATTTGGCGACAGATGTACGCCGACGCGATGGACATTCGCATCGAAAAGATTGGGATTGGCCAAGACGCCGCCGCACTCGGAGCGGCGGCAATCGCCGCAGTTGGAGCGGGACTGTGGAGCGACTTCACGCCGCTTGATTCTGTCATCACGTCAACCGAAACGAGTTTTCCGAATCCAGAGAGCGTTTCGCAGTACGCAAAACTCGCGTCCGCCTTTGAGCGAGACCGAGAGTTTTTGGGGCGGAGAGTTTTGTGAATGTTTGCAATAAGAACACGAAGCGTAAGCGAGTGCCCGAATCAGTGGTCGGTGGCTAGTGGTCAGTGATAAGAGCGGGAAGCGTAAGCGAGCGACAGAATCAGCATTGGGCGCAGAGTTCGTTATTCCCGTGTAGGTGTGAATCCATCCTGAAGGCACTTCGTTGATGCTATGTCGGTGCTTCGGGCACTCGCTTACGCTTCCCGCTCTGATTGAATATGCTGCCATCGTTTTTTTTGTCCCGACGGGATTTGAGGAAAGAATGTAACTGTTCGCAAAAAAGGAAACCAAACCATGCAACGATTTTTGTTAGGCACGATCACTGGTCTGCTGTTTTGTGCGACGTTAACTGCTCACGCTGCGTCGCTCGTCTTCGACTTTGAAACGGGCAATCTTGATAGCGAAGGTTGGATCGTCGCCGAGGGCGAAAACGCTCGCCCTATCGGGGTGCGCGACAACGAGTTTCACACCGGCGTCGCGTATGCCAAGCACGGCAAAGCGTACCTCACGACACTCGAACAACCAAACAGCGACGCGCCGACAGATGACGTGCGGTGCGTCATCGAGTCGCCAGTTTTCACCATCACCGGTTCGCCGATCACGCTCCGCGTCGGCGGCGGAAAACGCGAGAACACTTACGTCGGGCTGTGTCTGGTCGATGAACGCGGCGAGATCGGCGAGCCAGTTCTCACCGCACGCGGACGCGATTCGCAAGGTCTCGATGAGGTCGTCTGGGATACGTCGCCGTTTCTCACAAAGGCCGCTGTCATTCGCGTCGTCGATCTCGAAACCGGTTCGTGGGCACACATCCGCGTTGACGACATCCGCATCGACGGCCAAGTTGACGCGACAACAACAGAACTCCGTCGCGTCATCACCGGACGTATGTACGAACGTCTCGCCGCTCTTTGGGACGAAAGCCGCGCACGCCGCGACGCGGCAGCAAAGGCCGCACGCGAAGTCGTTGCGCGTTCGCCGATTCTCTACGTTCACCGCGCGCAGTACGTCCCCGATCACCACAACACCGAGACGATGTTTCAAACCGGCGAAATCAACACCGGCTCTTTTCGCGGTGGAAGTTCGCTCAAACTTTGGAACCCCGCCAACAATTCTGTCGTCACGTTAGTTGACGTTCCAGACGGAATCGTCCGCGACCCGTGCATCAGTTTCGACGCGAAAGAAATCGTCGTCTCGCTCCGCAAAAGTATCGACGACGATTATCACATCTACAGGCTTGCGTTCGATCCCACGCGACCGACAATCGTTGTTCGCGCCGACACCGATGTCGAAAAGATTGACGGTCTCACGCAAATCACGTTCGCACGCGGCGTCAGCGACATCGATCCGCTCTACCTGCCGAACGGACGAATTCTGTTCTCATCGACGCGCGAGCCGAAGTTTTGCATGTGCAATCGCCACATCATGGCAAACCTCTACACCATCGAATCCGACGGCGCAAACCTGCTGCAAATCGGTCGCAGCACTCTATTTGAAGGTCACGCGCAACTCCTCTCCGATGGACGAGTGATCTATGACCGCTGGGAATACGTTGACCGAAACTTCGGCGACGCTCAAGGAGTTTGGGTCACGAACCCCGACGGCACGAACCACGCGATCTACTGGGGAAACAACACCGCGTCGCCGGGCGGCGTCCTCGATGCGATTCCGCTGCCGAGCGACGACGCGACGTTTCTTGCAACGTTCAGCAGTTGCCACGACCGCCCGTGGGGTGCCATCGCACTGGTGAAACGCGACCTCGGTCTCGACGGAAAACAAGCCGTCGTTCAGACGTGGCCCGCCGAGGCGCGCGACCTCGTTGATGTCGGCGGATACGATACGTTCACGAAACTCGCGCGCAAGTTTGAAGACCCGTTCCCGCTCGACGACGAATGGATTCTCGCATCGGGAATGACGGGCAATGGCGAAGAGATGGGAATCTATCTTCTCGGACGCGACGGCTCGATGACGCTCGTTCACAGCGACGCGCCGGGTTGTTTCGATCCGCAACCGATTCGCGTCACAACGCCGCCGCCCGTTATCGCCGACCGCGTTGACTTCACCGACCCGAACGGTTATTTCTACGTCTCGAATGTCTACGAAGGTTTCGAGATGTCACGAGTTCCGAAAGGTTCGGTGAAGTGGTTGCGAATTGTAGAGTCGCCCGAAAAGCGGTTCTGGACGCAACCCGCGTGGGACGGCGGCACCGGCCAACAAGCCCCCGGAATGGCGTGGAACGACTTTAACAACAAACGCATCATTGGGACGGTGCCGGTTGAAGAAGACGGGAGCGTTTACTTCAGCGTCCCCGCCGACACCTACGTTTATTTCCAGTTGCTCGACGAGCGCGGTATGATGTTGCAAACGATGCGAAGCGGAACAATCGCGCGGCCCGGCGAGACGAACGGCTGTTACGGTTGTCACGAAGACCGACTCGCTACGTTCGCGCCGCTTCCGTACACGCCCGCCGCGATGACGAAGCCGCCGCAGACGCCGCAAGACTGGTACGGGCCGCGTCGCCTCTTCAGTTATCTTGACGAAGTGCAGCCGGTCTTCGAAAAATACTGTCTCGCGTGTCACGACAAAGTCCCCGCAGGCGGAACGAAACCGCAACTTTCGGGCGACCTCAATCTTCTCTTCAACACGTCGTATGTTCAGTTGCAGCAGAAGAAACTTGTAAACGCAACCGGTGCGGGGCCGCACACAAAACTTCCGCCGCTCTCGTGGGGTTCACAGAAGAGCCGTATAGTTGACGTTATCGCAAACGGACATCCGCGCCCAGAAATCGACGAACGCCGCCGTGCGATGGGAGTTTTTCTTGACCCCGAAAAAGACCGCGAATCGTGGGACAGAATCGTGACGTGGATCGACATCAACGCGCCATATTATCCGACATACGCGAGTGCGTATCCGAACAACCGTTTCGGTCGCGCGCCGTTAGACGAAGCGAAACTCAAACGACTTCAAGAACTTTGCGGCGTTGACTTGACGTGGACAGTTTCGTTCACGCGACCAGAACGCAGCCTTGCTCTTGCGAAGTGGAGTACGCCGCAAGAACGCGAGTCGAGCGAGTACCGCGAGGCACTTGCGATCATCGAAGAGGGTGCGGCGAACCTCGCCCGTCAAGGACGCGGCGACCACCACGACTTCAAACTCGTCGTGCCGAGCGAGATCGAGCAGCAGAAAAAGTATGAACGCCTCGCCGAAGTCGAACGCCGCATGCGCGACGCTGTTACTAGCGGCAAGAAACTTTATGAACGCGATACGCAAACCAAACCGTGAACGGTTACGTTAGTAGTTCCGGTTCGGCATAGCCGAACCCTCCAGTTGTCAACGCCGTAGGCGTTTGGAGTTCCGGTTCGGCATAGCCGAACCCTCCAGTTATCGACGCCGTAGGCGTTTGGAGGGTTCGGCTATGCCGAACCGATGTGCGGGTGCAAGTTTCCGAACAGGTCTATTCTATTTCTTGAGTCTAGCGAAGACGTTCTCGGAGACGATTGAGGCTTCGAGGACGATGCGTGCTAGGTGACCTTTGAAGATTTCGTAGGCGATGATGCACGGAATCGCGATTATGAGTCCGATTTCCGTTGTGATCAGCGCAGTTGAGATTCCTTCGGCGAGTTTACCTGCTTGCGGGGCCGTCGCCGAGACCGCGATAACTTGAAACGACCGCACCATTCCGACGACGGTTCCGAGCAGTCCAAGCATCGGCGCGACGCTTGCGATCACCGCCAAATAGTTGAGCCGCTGCTCGTGACGCATCGTCTCTTCTTCGCCAACATCTTGCATCGCCTTCAGTGCTGCGTCGTAACCGCTCTTGCCTTGGGACAGTCCCGCCGCGAGAATGCGGGCCAAGTATGAGTCGTCTTCTTGCGTAAGCTGCCACGCCTCCTGAAACTTCTTCTCTTCGAGGAGCGTCTCGAACTGCTCGCGCATCTTCTCTGGGAGCAAGACGCTACGGCGAATCGTCATCGCGTTCATAATCACGAGCGATACCGCCACAATCGACGTTACCAAGAATACAGGGAAGAAAAACCACCCCAGCGACTTGATCGTGAAGAACAAGAAGTTTTCGCTCATACGCTCCGCTGGCACTGCGGCGGCAGCGTCTTGGGCAAAGAGAATCGCGGTGCTGGCAAGCAAGACGGTGAAAGCAACGATGGCAATACGATATTTCATGGCGAAGTCCTTGTGGGCTGTTCTGGGAACCGTAGCTAAATCATACGCGATTTTTGCGACAAGGCAACGGGGCGGTCTTGTTGGGTGTGGATGTTAGGATATAATCCGCGACCTGTGCTGTTCGTTGTTTCACGTTTAGATTCAAGGAGCCTGATTATGTCGCCAGCCGCACGCAAGACCGCCACGAAAACTACAAAACCAGCCGCCAAGAAGACGAAGAAAAAGTCGATCTATCTCGTTGCCAGCGGCGATTCGCGTCTCAAAGCCAACCAAGATTGTTGGGAGACGCAGCGGGCAATGGAAGAAAAACTGATGCGAACAATCAGGTCGCTCGGTTTTGAAGTAATTCGTGCGCACCAGTACAAACCGAGCGTCAAACACGGCTTCATCGCGTCGCAGAAAGAAGGTCTCGAAGTCTTCCGCGACATCCCCGCAGACGCGCCGATTATCGTTGCGGAGTCGGTCTGGCAGTATTCACACCACGTCTTCCCCGGTCTCTACACGCATCAGGGGCCAATTCTCACTGTCGCAAACTGGTCGGGGACGTGGCCCGGACTCGTCGGAATGCTCAACCTCAACGGCAATCTCATCAAGGCCGGAAAACCGTTCTCAACTCTCTGGAGCGAAAACTTCGACGATGCGTGGTTCCTCAAAAACCTCGAAACGTGGCTCGATACTGGAATCGTGAAGCATCCAAAACGTCACGTCACGCCGCTTGCGAAAGTTAACGTCACAACGAAAGACCGCGCACTCGGCAAAAAACTCGCAGACGAACTCCGTTCGCACAAAGCGATCATGGGAATCTTCGACGAAGGTTGCATGGGGATGTACAACGCGATCATTCAAGACGAGTTGCTCTTCCCACTCGGCATCTTCAAGGAACGGCTCAGCCAGTCCGCGCTCTACTACGAGACGATGCAAGTGACCGACCACGAGGCCGACGACATTCTCGCGTGGCTCCAGCACAAAGGGATGACGTTCGATTGGGGGACGTGCGAAGAGACGCAGCTTACGCGACACCAAGTTAACTTGCAGTGCAAAATGTACATCGCCGCCGCGCGGCTCTACGACGACTTTGGATGCAATCTGATCGGGATTCAATATCAACAAGGTCTCAAAGACTTGCTCCCCGCGAGCGACCTCGTTGAAGGAATGCTCAACAACAGTGACCGTCCGCCAGTGCGGAGCCGCGACGGGAAACGAATCATCGCCGAAGGTCTTCCAATCATCCACTTCAACGAGGTCGATGAAGGCGCGGGAGTCGATGCGCTCTTGAACAACCGCGTCGCCGCCGCACTTGAGCAGCCGCTTGAGACGACGCTCCACGACGTTCGTTGGGGCGATTGGGACGCATCGGGGACGGTGAAAGACTTCGTTTGGGTGCTGATGATTTCGGGTGCGGTTCCGCCGGCGCACTTGGCGGGTGGTTGGCGTGGCGCACGCGGTTATCGTCAGTCGCCGACGTATTTCCGTCTCGGTGGCAGTACGATTGGCGGCGCGGGAAAAGCGGGCGAGATTGTCTGGTCGCGTATCTTCGTCGAGAACGGCAAACTCTGTATGGACATCGGGCGTGGCAAAACTGTCGCACTCCCCGACGACGAACACCGCCGTCGCGCCGACTGCTGCACGCCGCAATGGCCAGTCGTGAGCACTGTTTTGACCGACGTTACACGCGACCAGTTCATGGCCCGTCACCCTGCGAATCACATTCAGATCGTTTACGCGAAAGACGCGAAAAAGGCCGACCAAATGCTCGCCGTCAAAGCCGCAATGGCCGAATCCCTCGGCATCAGCGTATTCGTTTGCGGGTGTGAACATCTCAAAAAGTGAGGCCGCCGGTATGTTCTACCGAATGATTAAAGCCGCCAGCGATGCGTGGTATGCCGCTGCGGACTGCCCGGTCAAATCGCTCCTCGACTATATCGTTAGAACCGACGAAATGCGCGATGCGCAAATCGACGCAATTAAAACATATCTGTTTTTGAAAATAGCGGGCGAAAATCGTCCGCTGTGGCGGCTGTTTGCCGACGGTTTTTTCTGCACATCAGACGTTGGCGAACTCGACGCCAGCGACCGTGCGAAAAAAGTCTTGCGTGAAAATCCCGCCGCCCTAGCTCTGTTTGAATACGCAACGCTCACCAACGAAAAAGGCGATCCAGTCTGCGTGAAATTGGCAACGGCAATCAAAAAATGCGACGCGATTGACTACGAAAAGATTTTGAAAGAAATCTTTTATGGCGTCAGCTACGCAGACTATCTATTCAGTTTGCCAATGGGTGCTGGCAAGACGTTTTTGATGGCGGCGTTCATCTATCTCGATTTGTATTTTTCTACGAACGAACCCGATAGTCCGATATTCGCGCACAATTTTATCGTGTTAGCACCGTCGGGATTGAAGGCGTCGGTCGTACCAAGTTTGCGCACAATTCAAAACTTTGACCCTACTTGGATTATTCCAGAACCTGTCGCGTCGCAACTGAAACGCGAGTTGAAGTTTGAAGTGCTTGACCAAAATAAGACGGCGAAAAAGTCGAACAGAACCCAAAATCCGAACGCGCAAAAAATCAACCTGCATCAACCGCTTTCGGAATTGCGTGGATTGGTTTTAGTCACCAACGCGGAAAAAGTGATTTTGGATCGGGGCTTGCGTGAACGCGACGGATTGTTTGAAGTTGTTAATGAGAGCGATGACGAACGTGACCGCCAAGCGAACGAGTTGCGAAACCTCATCGGCAAGTTGCCGAATTTGGCGATTTATATCGACGAAGTGCATCACGCAACGAGCGACGAAATAAAACTTCGCGCCGTCGTCAATTATTGGATGGCGAATAAGCAAAACCAAATCAACGGCGTGGTGAGTTTTTCGGGCACGCCGTATCTCGACAAAGCGGAAAAGGTAAACATCGGCGATGGATTTGCCATTGCGGGTGCGGAGATTACGAACGTCGTCTATTATTATCCGCTGATTGACGGCGTGGGAAACTTTTTGAAGTCGCCAACGGTGGTGATTTCCGAAAACGAAAACTCGCTTGAGATTGTTGAGAAAGGTCTGCGTCGATTTTTGAACGATTACCGCAACACGGTTTACGCAAATGGCACGACCGCAAAAATCGGCGTCTATTGCGGAACGATTGAAAAACTAGAAGAGCAGATTTATCCGCTGGCGGTCAAAGTTGCTGAAGACTGCGGACTCAATCCCGCTGAAACTGTTTTGAAGTTTCACAAAGGTAACTCGCAGCATTCTACGCCGCCGGATAGCCAGCTTAAATTTGACACGTTAGACAAGGCGTTGTCGCCGATTCGGATTGTGCTGTTGGTACAAATCGGCAAAGAAGGCTGGGATTGCAAGAGTTTGACGGGCATTATTTTGTCGCACGAAAAAGACTGCCTGCGCAATATGGTTTTGCAAACGTCTTGCCGTTGTTTGCGTCAAGTCGATAAAAACGCGAATGAAACGGCGGCAATTTACTTGAACGCCGCCAACGCCAAAGTCTTAAATGAGCAACTAAAACGTCAACATCACACTTCGATTAGCGAACTTGAACGCGCCAAAAAATCGCCGTTAACGACGCTCAATCGTTACGACCGTACAGATTACTTAAAATTGCCGCCTCTTGATTTTTATCAACTAAAAATCAGTTACGAGACGCTAGTGATTAGCGAAAAAACCGATCCCGCCGACGAAATTGTAGCCGCGATTACGCCTGACGCGAAAACTCACGAAATCACAACCGCGCAAGACTTTACCGCGAAAGTTATTGACCGCAGTGTTACCAGCGAAGAACGCGGCGACAAAGTCGCCAACTTTAATTACTGGTTATTTGCTATCGTCAAAGAAAGTTTTGGATTGATGGCAATGGCGGATTTGTCGCCGCATCACGACATTTTGCAAAACATTTTCGCCACGGTGACTTACGCGAAAAACAGTCAACAGTATTTTAGCTCTCAATATCGTCTTGACATAATCAACGCCAACATCCGTCGGGCGTTTTATGAAAAGCGCACGTTAGAAGTCCGCGAAGAGCTGATCACGCAAAACGCCAATCTGCTAAACATTGTCAACTTCACGAGCACTATCGAGACCGACAAACCGCAAAAGTATTATCCAAATCAAAAAGAAACGGATAAAATCGTCCGCGCCGACAAAGGGGAATTGTCCCCAACTCCTGACGCAAAAATGCAGCAAGCGTTGGCGTTGCTTCAAGAAATCGGACGCGAAGACGCAGCGCAAACATTGCGTGAAGGAAACGTGTTCCATCCGCAAAAAGACCGCTCGTTTCACTACATTCCGTATCGCACGGACAGCCGATTTGAACAAGAGTTTCTCGAAGAAGTTTTGACGCAAAATTGCGTCAAGCAGAAAGATTTGGAAGTGTACTACAATGGCGACGACGCGCTGACAGAGTTTAAGATTTGCTGTTACAAAAAAAGTGGCAAACGCTGGAATTACCTCGGCAGATACACGCCAGATTTTTTGATTATCAGCCGCAAAGACCGCAGGATTGATAAGGCGATTATCGTAGAAACCAAAGGCGGCATTTATGCCAACGACGAGAGGTTTATTGCCAAAAAAGAGTTTGTTCAGAGCGAGTTTATCCGCCAAAATAACGAAAAGTTTGGCTACGCTCGTTTCGATTATCTGTATTTGGAAGACAGTTTGAGCGAGAACGAACGGATTATCAAAACCGCCAAAGCGGTGGAAAAGTTTTTTGCATGATTGCACGGGGACAAGTTTTTCGTTTGCGCAAAACGCATTTGTCCCGATGGGGCAGCGATTTTAATTATCGTATGCAAGCGGTACTCCGCGCAGCTTACGGTAGCGACACCACAAGAAACTAGCGTCTGTAGGACGCCACCGACCGCACGGTTGACTCAAGTGTTTGGTAGCGTCCTACAGACGCACCGGATTTTCGTTCGCGTTACCGGCGGTTTCGTTTGCCTCTATCGCGGCTACACTTACCGCTGGTTATTGAGATTGCTGCCCCGTCGGGGCAAAGAGGAGATCAAGTAATGCCCATCAAATACATCCCATATTTTCCCGAACCGATTGCGGGGCAGGCGTTGCTGGACAATTTTCGGCGCACGCTCAAGTATAAGGAAGCGGGCGAAGTCGAAAAGAAGTTGCGGCGCGGAATGCCGCTGTACGAAATGCAAACGCTCGAAACCGTTGGCGAAAACGCCGACAAAAACTTGCTCATCCGCGGCGAATGCGTCTCGGCGTGCGCGTATTTGAAAAATCAAAATATCGCCGTTGACTTGGTGTATATCGATCCGCCGTTTGCCAGCGGCGCGGATTATGCAAAAAAAGTCTACCTCCGCAAAAACCCGAAAATCGCCAAACAAATCTCACGAGCCGAAACCGAACTCAATAGCGACGAGCTAAAAGCATTCGAAGAAAAAATGTACGGCGATGTCTGGGACAAAGAAAAATATCTCAACTGGATGTACGAAAACCTCACCGCAATAAAGTCTGTGATGAGCGAAACCGCGTCAATCTACGTCCACCTCGACTGGCATATCGGGCACTATGTCAAGATTATGATGGACGAAGTTTTCGGGGAAGAGAACTTTGTCAACGAGATCGTGTGGTGTTACACCGGTCCCGGCTCGCCGGGGATGCAGCAATTTAGCAGAAAACACGACACCATTTTTTGGTATTGCAAATCGGGCGAATGGTTGTTCAACAAAGAGCAAATACGAGTTCCATACAAAGACCCGAATCAATCGTTGCGAAAGGCGTTTGACGATGGTGAGGGATGGACAGACGCCGATTTGGCAGAGTTGCGTGAAAAGGGGAAAGTGCCCGAAGATTGGTGGGAGTTTGCAGTAACCGCAAGGAAAAGAATCGACGGAGTAGACAGAGTAGATTACGCAACAGAAAAACCCCAAGGGATTTTGGAACGCATCATCAAAGCGTCGTCGAACGAGAACATGCTTGTTGCGGACTTTTTCGGTGGCAGTGGCGTTACGGCGACGGTTGCGAATAAACTGGGGCGGCGGTTTATTCATTGTGATGTTG
Source organism: Thermoguttaceae bacterium (assembly GCA_051651625.1). Taxonomy (GTDB): domain Bacteria; phylum Planctomycetota; class Planctomycetia; order Pirellulales; family Thermoguttaceae; genus JBOFSQ01. The sequence goes on from JBOFSQ010000067.1 coordinate 41,804, forward strand.
GTGTAAACTCTATACAGACGGCGCGAGATCGTTTGGTTGCATCGCGTGCGGAGTTTGACATTTTAGAAGTCAAAGACGGCGTTGCGTTATATCGCAATCCAGTGCAAACGATGGACAAAGTCAAGTCGCTGATTCCGGGATTGAAAAACGAGGACGCGGTTGGCGAGTTTTGGGAGGGCGCGATTTCGGACAGCAAGCACGGTTTGGTGCCGGTTTATGTGCCGAACTTGATGGATTCCAGCACGAAGATTTTGGACGAAGTTTTGATCAATCGTCTCATTCACGAAGCGATTCCCGATTTGCCGTCTGGCACGAAAAAAGTTGTCGTGTATTATGTTGACATTGTTGCCCGCGAAAAAATCGAAAAGTTTATCGCCGATGGCGACAGCACGAACGTCAAAATTGAGCTGCGCGACTTGAAAGAAATTTTGGACGATGTTGTCGTTGATGATTACGCAGACGTTGTTTGCGAGAAGTTTGCTGAAACGTATCAGGTTGCTATCAAGTCGTTTGTGAGCGACCGCGTCAATCGCAAGATTAGCGAATACAACGGGCGTGGACTTCTGAATGCGTCAGCGGGGAAAACGTTCACGTCGATTGTGTTTAGCGAACTCGGCTGGGAGATGATTGAATATCTTTCGTTGGATTGTACCAACGCTGAAGGCGTGTGGCATTCCGCAGCCGAGATCAAGATTGATAAAAACGGTTATGTGACCAAAGACGGCGTGAAGACGAAAGATTTTTGGGATGGCGCGATCAAGTGTGGGAAGCCGCCGCAACGCCTAAAAATCCGCAACATCTGCGGCGATGAAACGATCTGGCCAATTCCTGAACCGACTAATCATAAACATTGAGGACTCACGATGCTGCGTACAATTCTCATCGCCGCGATTGTCTTTGCGCTGGTGGTCTCACCACTCGCGGTCACACCGCTTGCGGCGCAGCGTCGCGGCGGTGGTGGACGACGAGCGAGTGAAGCCGCCGCCAGCGGAACCGCCGCAGTCCCCGCCATTTTAGACACCGTTCCCGAACTCTGGAAACTCGAAGGACGCCCCGCAATCGACTTGTCGCCAACACTCGGTACGTCGCTTCCACCGGTTCCCGCGAAGGTCGTTCGTTACGTTGAAGCGTTTTTGCTAAAGCACGACGCAAACGGCGACGGACGTTTGCAACGCGACGAATGGGCCGGACTTTCTGGCGCACCGCAAGCGATAGATGTCGATGGCGATCTCGAACTCTCGCTCGAAGAACTTGTCCGCTACGTTGCCACCACCGGACGCGGGCGCACGATTCATCGCCCGCAGTTAATCGCCGCGGCAACGCCAACTGCGACGGTGCCGGCGGTGCGTCCAAAACTTTTTCAACCGATCTCGGCTCCGGCTGTTGCACCTCTCACCGAATCTGCCCCTGATGCGGTAGCCGAAACCGACGTTGCCGCCGATACCGTCGAGACGGCGACCGATCTTTCGCCCGAAGAGATTCTCGCCGCTGAACAGCAAGTCCCTGCCGAACGGCGGTACACCGGCAGCGACACCAGCGTTCCAGCGTGGTTCATCCTCCGCGACAAAAACGGAGACGGACAGATTTCGATCATCGAGTTCGCGCCAAGTCTTTCGCACACATCGCTCGCACTCTTTGGCCGCCTCGACGCCAACGGCGACGGATTCATCACGCCCAACGAAACGCGACCAACAGGACAGTAACAATTCCGGTAAGCGTTCACGGTTTTTGGGTTTACGAGCAGTTCATTTTTTGTAACCGTTCACAGTTGATTCGTGTGTCCGTCATTCCCGCATAGGCGGGAATCCATCCTCACAGCAATTCGTGGACGCTACGTCCGTCATTTTTGGCACTCGCTTACGCTTCGTGTTCTTATTGACGTAACGTAATAAGAACACGAAGCGTAAGCGAGTGCCCTGAATCATAACACGCCAACAACAACGCGACCAAATTCCGTGAACGCTTACCATTTTTTCACACAGAGGCACAGAAGAGAACGCTGAACACGCGGAAAAGCGGAAGACGCGGAAGGCGGAATTCCGCGTCTTTCCGTCCTTCCGCGTGTTCCGCGTTAAAAACTCTTTTCTCTCCGTGCCTTTGTGTGAAAAAAAGAGCCGCTCAAAAAGTCTACTGTCATGCAAACCGTGAACGGTTACATCAAATCAATGCCCACTACACAAAAACTCACACTCGCCGAAACGCTTCGCCGTGGCGGCGTTGTCTTCGATGGCCCGATGGGGACGGAAATCTACCGTCACCACGTCTTCACAAATCGTTGCTTCGACGAACTCAACGTCTCGGAGCCGCAGTTGATTCGCCAAATCCACCAAAGTTACCGCGACGCCGGTGCAGACGTTCTCACGACAAACACGTTCAGCGCGAATCGACTCGCACTCGAAAAATACGGCTTCTCAAACCGCGTTGCCGAAATCAACCGTGCTGGCGTTGCTCTTGCGCGTGAAGTCGCTGGCGACGAGTGCTTCGTTGTCGGGTCGATAGGGCCGATCCCGTCAACGCTCGTTCTACGCCCCGAACAGTTGCAAGAAATCTTGCTCGAACAGATCGACGCGCTCACCGGCGTCGATGCGATACTGTTTGAGACGCTCCCTTCGCGGCAGCAGCTCGAAAGCGTTGCAGAGGTTATGACGCTTCGGCCCGACGTGCCGTTTATTTTGTCGTGCGTTGTCAGTGAAAATGGCGAGTCGCTTGCGGGCGAAAAGATCGCAACGCTCCTCGCGCCGCTCCAACGTGACCCAGAAAACTTGATCGCATTCGGACTCAACTGCGGCACCGGTCCCGATGGACTTTTGCACGCTGTCGAAGAGGCGATGCAAGTGGTGAACCGTCCGCTGATTGTGCAGCCGAACGCTGGAACGGCCCGCGAATTCGAGGGGCGACGGATCTACTACAGTTCGCCAGAATACGTCGCAACTTATGCGATGCGGTTCGTGAACTTGGGTGTGAGTGCGGTCGGCGGGTGTTGCGGAATGACGCCCGAACACATCGCCGAAATCGCTCGCACAATCAAACGTCTCACGAAGGCTCGCACGACTAGTGCAGACACGACAACGCCACACATCGTTGCGATAGCCGAGGGCGTCGTCGCGCAGGAGGCGTCGCCGTTTGCTGACCGCACGCGACTTGCACACCGTCTCGCGCACCGCCAGTGGGTGACGACGATTGAACTTGTCCCGCCGCGTGGTTACGACTTGTCGGGAATAGTTGCAAAGTGCCAGCGACTTCATCGGTGCGGCATCGACGCAATTAACATTCCCGATGGGCCGCGTGCGAGCAGTCGCATCGCACCGCTTGTAGTCGCGCAGGCGGTTCTCCGCGACGCGGCAATCGAACCGATTCTCCACTTCTGTTGCCGTGACAGAAATCTAATCGGGATGCAGGCCGACCTTCTTGCGTGCGCCGCACTCAACATTCGCAACCTGCTCTTCATCACTGGCGACCCGCCGAAACTCGGACTTTATCCGAACGCGACGGGAGTTTTCGACACCGATTCTGTCGGGATGTGTGCGGCGCAGCGGCGTCTCAACACCGGCATCGACATCGGCGGTCAAGCGATAACTCCGCCAACGCACGCCGTCATCGGTGTTGGACTTGATCCGACTTCGCTTGATCGTCCGCGTGAGGTTGCGAGGTTCAAGGAGAAGGTTGCGGCGGGCGCAGAGTTTGCGATTACGCAACCGGTCTTCGATCCGGCGTCGCTCTTGTCGCTGCTCGATGACATCAAGCGCGAACTTGGCGAGTTATCGATCCCGATTATTGCGGGAATCTGGCCGCTTGCGAGTTATCGCAACGCACTTTTTATGCAAAACGAAGTCCCCGGCGTAGTGATTCCCGACGCGACGATGGCGCGGATGGAGTCGGCGTCGCACAAATCGAAAGACGCGCAAGTAGCTGTTGGTGTTGAGATTGCACGCGATTCGATAGTTGCGATTCGAGACCACGTTTGCGGCGTCCAAGTTTCTGCGCCGCTTGGGAACGTAGAGATCGCGCTTGCGGTGGTTGAAAATTAATTCATATGTCCTATAGGACTTATTGCTAACAACGATTACCACGGAGAAAACCATGCGTATTCTTTCACTTTTGATTTTGTGTTTTGTGAGTGTGGCGTCTGGGGCGGAAGGTGTGTCGTGGCACACTTCGCTTGCGTACAGCGGTGGTGGCGTTTGGATGTCGCGGTTGCCGATTTCAATCACAAACACGACCGAAAACGAGTGGCGCGGTTTTCCCGTCGGCGTCGAGCTTTCGCGCGAAACAAGCAAAATCATCGGCGACGTTGATTCGATTCATTGACTTCAATAGTCCCCAATACTCAAAGGCTTCGTTGATTCCTGTTGGGCAGCATTACGGATATACGCTCATGAATGACAATACGTTTGAAAAAGTGTATGTAATCAACTTGGATACACGTCTTGATCGTTGGGAGGCTTTCTTGCGAAGATTGCCGCATCAATGGCCGTTTGCTGTCCCAGAGAGATTTCCCGGTATTGATGGCAGACTTGTACCGCCGCCCGTTTGGTGGATGAGTGGAGCTGGGGCGTGGGGATGTCACCGTACACATACACGGATATTAGAGGATTGTCTCAGAAATAATGTAAGTTCCGTACTTGTCTGTGAAGATGATGCGGTGTTTGTGGAAGATTTCTCGGCTAGTGTTCAAGTGTTCATGCAGCACCTTCCTGATGACTGGGAAATCGTTTACTTTGGAGGGCAACATATCCAACAAGAGTTACGCCTCCCCAGAAAAGTCAATGATTGGGTCTATCAGCCATTTAATGTTAATCGAAATCATTGTTTTGGATTGAGAGGCCGCCGTGCTATGGAGTTGTACTTCAAGCACTTGACGAACTATCCCGACTGGAAACTTCCACACCATACAGACCATCGTCTCGGCGAGTTGCACCGATCTGGGCCAAAGGGATTATATTGTCCTCGTGTGTGGTTGGTTGGCCAAGCCGAAGGGTACAGCGACATTTGTAGGAAGAATTTGGAGTCTCGCTTATTCACAGGGGCAGAAGAAATTGTATTCCCACAAATAGACCTCACTGGTGTCGCGGTACTTGGTTGCTTGGGGGCTGGTACATCCAGTGTTGCTGGTTTGCTCCAACACCTTGGGATCAACATGGGATCACGTCGTGAAGAGACACCTACACAAGCGGTTTGCCCGTTTGAAGACCAACTTTTATCGCACATATGCCGATTGGCGTATGTTGAGCCTTGGCTTTTTGAAGCGGCTCCCGCAATTGATCGTATCAATCACCTTCGCCACTGGGCGGGTTTACAGTGCCAAAATTGTCGTACGCAATCACAGTTCTTTGGAGGAAAACATGCCAATTTATCGCTCATGGGACCAGAATTGATCGAAGCTTGGAATGATCCTTTTTTCATCTGTGTTGACCGCCCGGCAATTGATTGTTACAATACAGCGGTGCAGGCTGGTGTTTTATGGCATCCAAACGCCATAAAACAAGCTATCGACCTTCAACAAAAAACTCGCGAAAACTTTCTTGAGGTCTACTCTCCACGCTTTCTTCGTGTTTCTTGGCGGCGAATGGTGCAATATCCAGAAAATGTTGTCCAAGAAGTTTGCGATTTGTTGGGGTATGTGCCAACCGAAAGTCATTACACGCAGGCTATCGCTTTTATCAAGGAATCGTCCAAGCATTGGTTATTGTAGTATCAACCTTCATTTGGAGATGAAGTCATGTTTACAAAATCCAGCAAGCAGGCAACGCGAACGGTTTATCGCAATCTTACGTTTGAAACGCTTCAAGAGAGAGTTCTTTTGAGTGCAGCACAACCTCAAGTCGATTGGGAGATAGGCAGCGAGGCGGGTTGCTTTTCAACGGGATTTTGTGGTAGTGCTGGCATACAAGGAAATTCGTCCGCATCTGACGCACCAGCTATTGGTCTTAGTCAAGCTGGTAGCATAGGTGGCAGCTACGCCACACTTGGTGACGTGTTTGGAAATGGTATCGCGTCCTCTTGGTGGGCCGGTTCTTTTGGCTCCTCAAGTGGTGCGTTCCCCAGCGTCTCACCTACATTATTACCGACGCTCACCAGCGACTCAATTCCGTCAAGCGGCAGTTGTTCGTTTGGCAACAACGAAGTGCCAACGTCATCGGGCACAGATTGGGTGTTATTGCCGCCTTCTAGCAATTTACAATTTTCCGCCCCGTGTTCAGTTTTGGTTGGGGCGAGTAATGCGGGATCGGTTTTTGACAACAGTCCTGCCGCTACCTTACTCACGTCCACGTTAAACGGAGCAGGCCCGTATGATGTC
>JBOFSQ010000068.1:0-47122 GCA_051651625.1 Thermoguttaceae bacterium
CCCCCCCCCCCCCCCCCAACTCCAGCTCCGGCGTTTGGAGGGTTCGGCTATGCCGAACCGCAGAGTGAGTGCAAGTTCCCGAACAGGTCTAATAGTTGAGCTTGAGTCCAAAGGTGACACCTTGGGCGAGGACGCGGTCGGTTGCTAGTCCGCGTGCGTGTGGGTCATTCAGAGTGCCACGGGCGGCGTACATGGCGAATCCTCCGCGCTCGACGCCTTCGATCATCGTAACGTCATAACCGATGAAGCTGCTCATACAACGAGAAAGCTTGTAGCTGACGTCGAGACCACACGAAGCCGCCCACGCGCCACGGCAGTTTCCGGCGGAAACGCTCAAGGCACTTGGATCGCCGACATTGAAATCGACACCGACAGTGTTGGCATAGACACCGATCTTGCTGCTGGCTTCAATGCCGAGGCGGCGTCCGATGTTGCGCGACCACTGGCCGCCGAGGTGTACGCCGACGAGGTCGTTCTTGATCTTGTCGGTTGAAAAGGCATCGCCATTGGAATGATGCCAAGTAGCTTTGACATTGAAGTTGCTGCAACCCACTCCTGCAAGAATCTTGATCGACGGGAAACGCTCCAAATTGACGACGAAACTAACGTCGCCCGCTTGGAAGTCGTTCTCAACGTTGACGCGTTGGAATGGACTGGTCGGTGTGTCAAAACCATACCACGAAGTCGATTTGGAGGCGAAGAGTCCTTTGTAGCTTGCTTCGATAGCGTGTCTGCCGTGCTCGATACCTACAGTGGCCTTGACGCCGCCGCCGAGTTGGAAACCCAGTTTGCTACCATCGTTTCTGCTGAAGTGACCGCCATCGAAGTTACCGACAATCGCCCCTGCGGAGCCGTAGACCGACAGCCGCGACGAGCACTTTTTCTTTTTGAGCGACAAGAAGCTGTCGGCTTTGTCACACGGGCCGAGGTCGTCTTCTGGACGGCATGTCAAGTCTTTGCATGACAAGTCCGAGTCGCACGTTGGCTCGTCGTCGGGCGTACACCCGACGGGTTCGCACGGATCGCACGATACCGGCTCGCAAGGATCACACTGTGTTCCGCGCGGTGTTAGGCGAAATGCGTCGCTCTTTGGGCTGACAGGTTGACAGGGGTCGCATTTTGCGTCGTCGCATGGCTGCACCGGCCCACACGGGTCGCACGGCTGCGGAGCCGCTGCGGCTGTTCCGAATGTCACCAAACTAGCCCCGATGGCCAAAGTGAGAACCAATTCTTTTTTCATGACAGTTTTCCTTGTTAGGCTTGTTTTGCCCATCTTGTCCAAGCACACCAATGGACAGCTTGAATCGGGGTAAAACGCGGCGTATTGCGGCATCTCTTCCCCTGACAGGGAGTTTTTTCGGCGTTCACAATGCGCAAACATTAACGATTGTTCCGAAAATTCGGATTTGTCTGGTTGTGTCGATTGTACGGCTTTGGTTTTAGAGAGGTGGGGGTTGACGACTGCGAGTCATGGGCTAGAATCCGCGACCTCATTCGTTTGTGGTTAGTCAAGGAGAGTTGGCTTGTGGCGAGTGTTGGTCTTGTCGCGTAGTTTTACGAGTCGTTTCAGACGGGGGACCCGGCGAGGGGTGGCTGCGAATCGGGTCAGGTGGGAGACCAAGCAGCCCTAAGCAAGTATCATCTTTGTGCTTGGGTCTCTCGTTTGGCACGACGGTTTTCATTTCTGCGATATTTTCGGTTACGTTTTTTGGGGCGATAGCTCAGTTGGGAGAGCGCTGCGTTCGCAATGCAGAGGTCGAGGGTTCGACTCCCTTTCGCTCCAGTTGATTGAAACACTGTAAAAGCAGGGATGCGGGTATAGCTGGAGGGGCTGACGTGTAGCAAAGTTGGTTGACAAAAAGTAGTACATGTACTACTTGAGTTGATCGCTGTCTACATGACGTAAGTATGTGCCCATCACATTTCTCAACCGTGATGGCAACCCGTCGAGAGCGACAGAGCCACATCAAGCTCGCGTCCGTCCGCTCCACGAACTCTACGGCGGTACACCCGTAAACGAGTTTGGCTCGAAACGATTGAAAACCGTTCGAGACCGGATGCTCGAAACGGGTCTCACGGAAAAACCGAACGGATACTCCCTCTTTACTACGCCCCCATTTTTTGGGGGGGATTGCTCCTAATTCTTTACCGTGTAGAATCGCCTGAAGTTAGAAGTAAGGGCACGCATGCTTCTCCACGTTAGAAAAACGTGTTCGTTTTGTGCTTCCCGCACGTCACCGCTTTCCACTCGCTACTGTTATGAAACACACACGCACCATTCTCGTCAAGATTCTCGTCCCCGTCTTTTGCTTGATGGCATTGCTGATCGCGTCGGTGCTGGCGTACAGCATCGCTCGATTTGAGGTCGTTGTCGAAGACTCGACGACGAGCGAAATGGAGGGTTACGCCCGTACCCTCAAACTTGAACTGGGTTTGATGGAGGCTCTCCTGATCGGGCAGGTCGATGGGCTGTCCAAGCAGGAAGGAATTGTCGATGCGTTCGCCTTGACTGCACAAGGCGGTGCGGAGAACGAAGAGGCGGCGCGTAAAGCGGTTCTCAAAGTTTTTAACGACTACGATGTGCCGAGAAAAAGCCACTTCCTCACTCTTTGCGACACCAAAGGCGTTGTCATTGCACGGACGACCAACCCAGCGAAGTTTGGCGACCATCTTGAGTTTCTTGGCAGCTTGCAAAACGCACTCGACGGAAAACCGTGCGTCGCTTATTTCGAATCGACACCATCAAACCCCATTTCACTTCGCACGGCTGCAGCCGTAGTCAACAAAGAAGGAAAAGTGATTGGTGCGGTGTCGGGCGGCTATCGACTCGATGGCGAAAAGTGGGTCGATTTGATGAAAGAACAACACCATCTAGACTTCACCGTCTTTCTCGACAAAACACGAGTGGCAACGACACTCATCGATCCCAAAACGGGAAAACGTGGTGTAGGAACAACGCAAAACAATCCCGATGTGAAGAAGCGCGTCTTTGACGAAAAGAAAGACTGGTTCGGCAAACTGAAAGTGCTTGGAGCGATGATGAAGGTTATCTATCATCCGCTTTTGGATGGACAAGGTAACACTATCGGTATGGTTTTTGCCGGTCTCTCATCGACCAAAGCAGACAAGTTGGTTCGGAACAATATCATCAACACGATCATTATTGGGATTGGTGGGCTTGTCATTGTTTGCGTGATTTTGGCGATTTTGATAAGGAATAGTGTCACCAGTGGGATCAACAAAATAACGACGGCGATTGACACTCTTGCACACACTGGCGATGTTTCCGTACGGATTCTACCAAGCCTTCTTCAACGCAAAGACGAGATTGGTAAACTTGCAAATGCGGCGAAGGCGATCATTAAAAACTATTCGTCAGTTTCGAAAGTGGCTGACCAGCTCAGTCACGGCGACTGGAAGGTGACGATCACGCCGCAGAGCGAGTCAGACATAATGAACATTAGTCTGCGTACAATGGTTGACTCTGTAAAGACGACGCTTGAGCAGTTCCGCGAGGCTGTTGGACAGGTCGTTGTTGGTGCGGAGCAGACCGCCGAAGCGAGTGAAAACTTGTCTCGCGGAGCGACTTCTTCGGCGGCGAGTTTGGAAGAGATCTCGGCGTCAATGCACGAAATTGGAAGTCAAACAAACGCCAACGCTCAAAACGCAACCAAGGCAAACAAACTGGCCAAAGACGCTAACAACACAGCCCAAGCAGGTCAGGAGTTGATGAAGCTGATGGTGCAATCAATGGAGACGATCACGAAAAATTCGCAAGACGTGCAGAAGGTCGTCAAAGTGATCGACGACATTTCGTTCCAAACGAACTTGCTTGCCTTGAACGCGGCGGTCGAGGCGGCGCGTGCTGGTTCGCATGGGAAAGGTTTTGCGGTGGTTGCGGAAGAGGTGCGAAATCTGGCGTCTCGCAGTGCAAAGGCCGCCGCCGAAACGACGCAAATGATAGAAAACAACAGCAAACAAATCACCGATGGAGCCGATCTTGCGTCGCGCACGGCGGAGATGCTCAACGATATTGTCAAGCAGGCCAACCAAGTGGCTGAACTTATCAGTGCTATTGCCACTGCCAGCGGCGAACAAACACAAGGCGTTTCGCAAGTTTCTCAGGGGCTGCATCAAATCGACTCCGTAACGCAGCAAAACACCGCCCACGCCGAGCAAACAGCAAGCGTCTCGTTGGAAATGAGTTCTCAAGCTACAAGCCTGCAACAAATCATCGCACGGTTCAATATCTGAAACCAACGAGCTTGACATAGTGCTGGTGACGCTGGTTTGTCTTTGGTGCCAAGCCAGTAAGCCAGTGCGGCTTCGGCAAGTTCGACAGCGATACTGGCTGCGGCGTCGCTGACAGGTAGGGACAGGGTAATGTCCGAGAACGTGGTTACGCACTGCGGAGTGGAGGTGGTGTGCGGTCAGTTACGTCAGCTTGTCTGATGGGCAGTCCGCTAACACGAAAACGGACCGAGGGACTTGTCATCGAGAAAAAAACCGCTACACTCTCGCCTTCTTGTCTGGTCTTGGTCGCCACTTGTGCGGCTGGTTTTTTTATCGGGGCGTAGCTCAGCCTGGATAGAGCGCTGCGTTCGGGACGCAGAGGCCGAAGGTTCAAATCCTTTCGCCCCGATATTCTTATAAACATTGTAGACCCGTTACGGCTTCTGTCACCGAAAGAAGCTGTGCCAATGACCGAAATGTCCGCCCTGTCGAAGTATCGGCGTCAGAAGTCCCGCAATCTTGCGGTCGTTCGTATCCACACCCGTTACGGGTCTAGTGGACCGGGGCACTGTAGGAGCCATTGTGCCCGCCCCTACGCGGGTCGATTGTGGCAGCTATAATCGGAGCAGTGCGAGTTTGTGTTGGCAACACGCTTTGCTCACATCTTCGCCCACGTCTTCATCTTCCCCAGAAAGGTCATCACAAATGAAACGTATCGCAGTGTCGTTCCTGTTTTGTCTTGTCGTTGGTTTTACGTTTTGTGAAACGTTGTGTGCGTGGGAGATGCGGCGCGGGCAGACTGGCGAACTCTCTTGCGACCAGCTTGCCGCAGGTTTCGCCGCACCGCCCGACTACGCCAAGCCCGGCGTTTACTGGTACTTCATGGACGGAAACATGAACGCCGAAGCGATGACCAAAGACCTTGAGTCGATGAAAAAAGTCGGCATCGCGCACCTTATCTTTCTCGAAGTCAACATCGGCATCCCGCGCGGTAAAGTCGATATGCTCAGCGAACAGTGGCTCAAACTCTGGGCACACGCCGTCGCCGAATGCGAACGACTCGGAATCGAAATCACTCTCGGTATCGGCCCCGGCTGGACAGGCAGCGGTGGCCCGTGGGTCAAACCCGAAGACTCAATGCAGCACCTCGTCGCAAGCACGACGCAAGTTACCGGCACAGGTTTGCAAACAATCTCGCTCCCAACGCCGCCGCCGAAACGTCCGTACTTCGGCGAAGGTACGCTCTCGCCAGAACTCAAGTCAAAATGGCTCGACTTCTACGAAGACGTTGCCGTCCTTGCATTCCCGACTCCAAAACAAAACACGCCCATCGCCGACATCGACGAAAAAGCTCTCTACTACCGCGCACCTTACAGCTCCGTCCCCGGCGTGCGCCCGTTCTTCGAGACGAAGAGTGAGTATACGAAGTCGCCAAACGATTCGGTCGTCGCCGCTGAATCAATTCTCGTCTTGACCGACAAGATGAAACCAGACGGAACGTTAACGTGGGACGTTCCCGCTGGCGACTGGACAGTTATGCGATTCGGACGCCGCAACAACGGTGCTGTCACTCGCCCCGCGCCGATCCCCGGACTCGGTTTCGAGTGCAGCAAGTTCGACGCCGACTCGCTCGACCGTCATCTCGATTCGTTCGTTCGCAAGATGTTCGCCGCGATTGGCAAAGACCAATTCGCGGACACGACCGGCGGACTCAAGATGATCCACATGGACAGTTGGGAGATGGGTGCGCAAAACTGGTCGCCCGCGTTTCGCGCGGAGTTTGAGAAGCGGCGCGGTTACGATCCGCTCCCGTACTTTCCTGCTTATGCTGGCGTCGTTGTCAATAGCGCGGAGCAGAGCGAACGTTTTTTGTGGGACTTGCGAACGACGGCGCAGGAATTGGTGTTTGAAAATCACGCCCAAAAAGTTCACAAGTTCGGGCACGAGCACGGACTCGGCCTTTCAATCGAACCTTACGACATGAACCCAACTTGCGACATCGAACTTGCGATGCAGGGCGACGTTCCGATGGCGGAGTTTTGGGGCGATGGCTGCGGATTCGATACGGCGTTCGGCGCGGCGGAAGCGACATCGGCGTCGCACCTTTTGGGGCAACCGGTCGTCCCCGCCGAGGCGTTCACGTCGTACAAAAACGATGGTTGGCAACAAAATCCGAGTGGAATGAAAAACCAAACCGATTGGGCGTTCGCCGCCGGAATCAACCGCTTCGTATTTCACACGTTCCAGCACCAGCCGCTTGACGATTCGCTCAAACCCGGAATGACGATGGCGATTCACGGTGCGCACTGGAATCGCAACCAGACGTGGTGGGACCTCGTCCCCGCGTATCACGATTACGTTTCGCGTTCACAATTCTTGCTGCAACAAGGCCGCACCGTCGCCGACTTGCTTTTGCTCGTTCCCGAAGGTGCGCCGCACGTTTTTCGTCCGCCGACTTCGTTGATGTCGGGCGATCCTACAATGCCCGACAGACGCGGCTACAACTTCGATGCGTGCCCGCCAAGTTTTCTCGCGCACGCAAAAGTTGAGAATGGTAACATTGTTTTTCCGAGCGGTGCGACGTACCGCGTGTTGGGGCTACCCGTCGTCGAAACGATGACGCCGGAACTTCTCACGCAAATCGCGCGACTCGTCGCAGGTGGTGCAACAGTAATCGGCGTGCCACCGAAAAAATCTCCGAGCCTCGAAAACTTCCCGCAGTGCGACGAACGTGTTGCGCAGCTTACCAAAACGATTTGGCAGCGCGACACAATTCCCGACACGTTAACCGAGACCGCATCGGGACGCGGGCGAATTTTCTGGGACAAGACGCTTCTCACGCAAAACGAAAATCTCTACCCGAACTACGACTACTTGCGAACGGTGATGGAGAAACTCGGCGTACCCGAAGATTTTTTCACCGTCATGTCGGACACGTTACGCTACACGCACCGCACATCGAAAGATTGGGACATCTATTTCGTTTCCAACCGCACCGGTGCGCCGGTTGAGACCGATTGTCTCTTTCGCTTGAACGCGGACATCAGGCACAAGCCCGCCGCGTTTCTCTGGGACGCGAACACTGGCGAACGCCGCGTGCTCAACACTGGTTGGGTGACGAGTGCCGCCACTGGCAAGACGCTCGTCATGTCGCCCCAAATGCAATTCGCGCCGCACCAATCATTTTTCGTCGTCTTCCCGAAAGACGCGAAGGCGTCGCACGCGATGCGCGACAACTTCCCAAAGTCTACCGAACTCGAAACGCTGGGCGGCGCGTGGAACGTTGCGTTCGACCCGCAGTGGGGCGGGCCGGAAAACGTTGTCTTCGATTCGCTGCTCGACTGGACGACGCACAGTGATTCGGGCGTGAAGTATTATTCCGGCAAGGCGACATACACGAAGAAGTTTTCGCTCTCGCCAGAAGCGAAAGCGAAACTTGCCGAAGGCGAGTCGTGGATTTATCTTGACCTCGGTCGTGTCGAGAACATGGCGAGTGTTCGTCTCAACGGAAAAGAGCTTGGAGTTGTTTGGTCTGCGCCGTGGCGTGTTGACGTGACAGACGCTCTCAACGAAACAGACAACGTTCTCGAAATCACTGTTGCGAACTTATGGTGCAACCGCGTCATTGGCGACGAGATCGCTGTCGCCGAATCGGGCGCATCTGCGAAGACGTATACGTTTTCGATGGTGAAGTTTTTCACGAAAGACTCGCCGCTATTCCCATCGGGTCTGCTGGGGCCAGTGACGCTGGTTGCGGAAGAGTCGCCGTGAAGGCAATAAGAACGCGAAGCGTAAGCGAGTGAAGAATCGGTGGACGCAATGGACTTGATGGACGAGATGGACAGTATGGACGCTGTGTGCTTGTCCATCACGTCCATATGGTCCATCAAGTCCATTGCGTCCATTCCCGCAAACTCCACAACAAAGGTTCGCATCATGAAAACTGTTCAACTCGCGTTTGGTATTGTGCTACTCTGCACGGTGAACGCCGCTTGTGCGGCGGGTATAAATCCTGCGATGATCGAGGCCGATTGGTTGCGGCAGGCGGAGTCGTGGCGCGAGATTGTGCGCGGCGCGGCGACATCGGTCACGACGCAGCTCGATGCGGCGGGTGCGGTCGATGGCGTCAAAGACGGGAAATACGCATTTCACACCGGCTCGAACGCAAACCCGTGGTGGCAGGTCGATCTCCAGCAGCAAACGCCAATCGCACGCATCGTCGTCCACAATCGTCTCGACTACGCGCCGGGACTCCACAACGCCGACACGATGCGCATTCTCGTTTCTGACAACGCCACCGATTGGAAACTTGTGCACGACTGCGAAGGAAAACATTTTGGCGGAATCAGCGGCGCACCGCCGCTCGATGTGAAGTTTGATCGCGACACTGTGACCGCGCGTTTTGTGCGTCTGCAAATAGCCAGCGATGCGCCGATCTTTTTCCACCTCGACGAAGTTGAAGTCTACGCCGATGGCGACACCAAAAAGAATGTCGCGTTCGGGAAACCTGCCGACCAAATCAGTTTGAGTCCGTGGTCGGTAATCAAAAAGCCGCCACGCGACGCCGCGTGGGAGAACCGTTTTCCAATCGACGAAACGCGAACGCGACTGCAAAAGTTCGCGGCGTACTTGAAGGAGCAGCAAGTCAACATTGACGACATCGTTGCGGAAATCGACATCGCGCCAAACACAAGTCCGCGAGAAGAATACTTGCGGTTGCGGCGATTGGGACGCAAACTCGTGATGCGAAATCCGCTCGTGAACTTTGATCGTTTGCTGTTCGTGAAACGGTACACGCAGCAGACGTATCCCGATGTTTGTCTCAATCACATGCCGTGGGTCTCGCGCCCGGGCGGCGACATTTACGTTTTGGAAAATCCGTGCTCGCTCGATGGCACCGACCAACATCTCACGCCGCTGATA
This sequence comes from Thermoguttaceae bacterium, assembly GCA_051651625.1. GTDB lineage: Bacteria > Planctomycetota > Planctomycetia > Pirellulales > Thermoguttaceae > JBOFSQ01. The sequence continues at coordinate 9,157 of JBOFSQ010000068.1, forward strand.
GATGGCAAACTCGGTGTCGGCCACGTTCGCGGAATCGATCTTTGGTGGGACGGCGACAGAATCGTTTTCGGTTACGCCAAACAAGAAAACTTCCCGTTTCCGTCGTGGCCAATCGGTGTTGGCGAGGAGCGGCTCATCGGTCACAAACTCCGCCTTTCGCAGGAGCCGATTCACCTCTACGAAGTCAACACCGACGGAACGGGGCTGCGACAAATCACCGATCACGAAATGTGGAGCGACCTCGATCCTGCGTACCTTCCGAATGGCGACATTGTTTTCGTTTCGGAGCGTTGCGGATTTTCGCTTCAGTGCAACAACGGCCCGTTTCACGACGAGACTTCGTGCAATCTTTTTTCGGTGAAGCCTGATGGGACTGGTCTTCGCTGGCTCAACTACAACAAGGACGGCGACTATCTGCCGCGCGTTTTGAACGACGGCAAGATCGGTTATTGTCGCTGGGAATATCAGGAACGCGGCTGGGCGACGCTCCACGCGATTTGGTCGGTTCGTCCCGACGGAACTGGTGCCGACCCGCTTTTCAAACAACACCTCGACAATCCGTGGGCGTTTGAAAGTGTGCGAGAGATTCCGCCGAATCACAGCGGCGAAGAGCGGCAGTTAACAGCCATCGGCACGGGACATCACACGCTCGCTTGCGGCCCGATTTGTCGCATCTCGCTGGGACACGGAATCAGCGAAGAGGCGGGAATTGAAATCGTCACGCCGGGAGTATTGCCGTCCGAAGGCGGTATGTCGGGACGCCCAGTTCACGAAGGAGGATGCGTTGAGTACGGCGGTTACTACATGGACCCGTGGCCGCTCTCCGACCAATTCTTTCTCGCCGCGTACACTTACAGCAACGACTATCGCGCCGGTTCGACCGATACGTTTCGCGGCGCAGACGAGACCGGTTACGGACTCTATTTGATCGACGTCTTCGGCAACAAAGAACTCATCTACGCCGATCCAGAAATATCGTCGTCGTTCCCGATGCCGCTGCGTCCGCGCAAGAGGCCGCCGGTTTTGCCGGATGTTTGCGATTCGTCGCTCGGCGAAAAAGCGGTTTGCATCGTGAGTGATGTGACGTTTGGCGTGGACGGAGTAAATCGTGATGAGGTGAAGTACGTTCGCATCGCGCGGCGAATCGGTTGGCCGTACACAAAAGAAAATGGCGGTGAACGTTACGAAGTCGATGGGAGCAGTTGGGGATTGAGTTGGGCACCGCCGCAAATCTACGGCGAAGTTCCGGTCGAGCCGGACGGGAGTGCGTCGTTTTATGTGCCGTCAAATGTTGCTGTTTATTTTCAACTTCTCGATACCGACAAACGCGAAATAAAGCGGATGCGTTCGTTCATAACGTTTCAGCCCGGCGAGTCGCGGAGTTGTGTTGGCTGTCACGAAACTCGCAACGTCACGCCGACTTCGGTGTCGAATAAACTTGCGATGACGCGGGAACCGTCAACACCGACGCCACCGCCGTGGGGAGCGGATCGCTGCATCAGTTATCTTGCCGACATTCAACCGGTCTTTGAGCGCCACTGCGTCTCTTGCCACGCGGGACTAAAACCCGCCGCCGGACTCGACTTCTCCGGCGGACTCGTCGCCAGTGCGCCGATGAACACGCTGTATCGACTACTCAACTTCGACGGACTCAACCGCTCGTATCGCACGATCATCGAAAACAACTTGATAACGTACTCCGACAAACACGCACTCGCATCGGAACTAACTCAAACGCGACAATTCGGCTCAACGCGAAGTCGTATTGTGGATGCGATAACGACGGGAACTTGTGCGTCGCGTTGTAACATAACACGCGGTGACGACGATTGGTATCGCCTCGTGACGTGGATCGACGCGAACGCTCCGTATCACGACCGTTTCGTCAACTCGCGTGCGGCCCTTGCGCCGTATGACCTTCCTGCCGACACAAAACTGTCAGACGCGATTTCGGAAGTTCATCAGCGTCGCTGTTCGCAGTGTCATTCTGCTGCGGAAGTTTCGCGGCTCGACTTCGTTGACCTCAACGCACCGGAGAAGAGTCGTTTTCTGACCGCGCCGCTTGCGAAGAGCGCGGGCGGTTCTGGCAAGTGTGGTGAGAACGTCTACGCTGACACAAATGATCCCGACTATGCGACGCTACGAAAAATCGTCGGCGACGCGGTGCAGCGTGCGTGGAAGTTTCCACGCCGCGATTTGGAAACGATACACAATGGAGAATAAAATCATGAAAATGCAACGTTATTTTTTGTGTCTATGCGTGCTGGTGTTGTTTGCCAGCAAAGTGTGCGGTGAGACGTGGGACGTTATGAGCGACACTTGGGTCGCCACCGACGGACTCGGTCGCACGCTTCCCGGTGCAGACGAAGTTGGGCCGCCGAAGCCCGACAAAGTTGTTGCGATGTTCTACTTTCTCTGGAACGGACGCCACGGCGAACAGGGGCCGTTTGATGTCTCGAAAATCCTCGCACAAGACCCACACGCAATCGACGACGCAGAAAATCCGCTCTGGGGGCCGATGTACGTTCCGCATCACTGGGGCGAGTCGATCTTCGGTTACTACGTCGGCGAAGACGAATACGTCTTGCGAAAACACGCACAGATGCTCGCCGACGCTGGAGTCGATTGCATCATCTTCGACGTTACAAATCAGGAAACGTATCCAGAAAGTTATATCCCACTTTGTCGCGTCTTTTCCGAGATGCGAAAGCAGGGGAACCGAACGCCGCAGATCGCGTTTCTAACGCCGTTTTGGTCGCCCGACAAAGTCACACGCGAATTGTGGCGTGACCTCTACTCCAAAGATGAGTTCAGCGAAGTTTTCTTTATGTGGAAAGGAAAACCGCTCATTCTCGCCGACCCCGCACTCATCGACAGCGACGCGACGAAAACGTTCGCATTTCCAGACCGACACAAACCTATTGAGGTCACGCGCGAAGTCACTGCGGGGCAATCGTTCACAGTTGATCGTCCGCTGCACGAAGTAGCGATCAACGTCCCGACGTGGGGTACGCCGGGCACCATCGCCGCACTCGGCCTCTTCACCGAATCGCCGCAAGGAAAACTTCTCGTCTCGAAACGATTCACCGATGTTGGCGACAACGCTTGGTTGGCGTTACAACTTGACAAGCCGCTACCGCCGGGGAAATACTATCTCGAACTCCGCATCGTGCGTGGTCGCATCGGTTGGTGGTCGATTGGTGAGGGCGGTGCGATTCCGGGCGGCGAGGCGTTCGTTGCGGGAAAACCGTCGGCAGAATCGCGGACGCTGCGAATTGTCACCGAGCCGCAAGACGAAACCGTGCGTGACATCTTGAACTTCTTCACCTTTCGCAAACCGCAGCCCGACTACTTCATCGGCCCGACTGGCCCCGATCAGTGGAGTTGGCTCGAAGTCACGCCTCAACACGGATTCTACACGTCGGAGAACGCGCCAAGCGGACGCGATATAAAACCGAAAAAAGTTGAGCAAGTCGCGGTCGGTATTGGTCAAAACGCGGTCGATGGAAAACTTGGCGTGTTGAGCAATCCGCGTTCGCACGGTCGTTCATTCCACGACGGTAAACAGCCACCTCCGGACGAGTGCGACTTCACCGGCAAAAACTTTGCCGAGCAGTGGGAGCGTGCGCTGGAGCTTGATCCAGAAGTCGTCTTCCTCACTGGTTGGAACGAGTGGATTATGGGGCGTTTCCCACGCGAGGCACCGTTTCACGGTGCGAACGAGAGTCCGGTTAACTTCGTCGATCAGTTCAACCGCGAGTTCAGCCGCGACATCGAACCGATGACCGGCGGTCACGGCGACACATTTTATTATCAGATGATCGCCGCGAACCGTCGCTTCAAGGGAGTGCGTCGCGTGGAGCCGGTCGTCTCAAAACCGATTGCAATCGACGGACGTTTTGACGACTGGAAAAACGTAACGCCAGAGTTTCGTGACACCATCGGCGACAATGTTCACCGCAACGAACGCGGCTGGGGAGCGGGGACACGCTACGAAAACGCGACCGGAAGAAACGACATCATCGCCGCGAAAGTGAGCACCGATCCGCAGTACATCTATTTCTATGTGCGAACGCAAAACCCGATTCAAGAAGTCGGCGACCCAAGTTGTCTCGTGCTGTTAATCGACACCGATAGCGACGCCACAACCGGTTTTCTCGGACACGAAATCGTCATCTCTTCTCACGATGCAAACCAGTCGTCGAGTACGCTGCGTATCTTTCGCGGCGGAGAAACGTCGTCGCATAAAGTTGCGAGTCGTGCCAGTGGGAACGAACTTGAACTTGCGATTCCGGTTTCGCTGTTCGGTGTGCAAACGCCTGCGTCGTTTGACTTCAAGTGGGCCGACAACGTTGCGTTGCAAGTTGACGAATCGTCAGAGCGAATCGACCCGATAACGGGCTGGGCACGTTTCACAACCGACGGCGACACCGCGCCAAACGACCGTTACCACTATCGCGCGGTGTTGTCGCAGTAGAAGAACCTTGAACGGTTACTCTTTCGTCGTGAACGTGTAATGAATCGTTTTGAGTGGAACGTCGCCAACAGCACTGCGGAAATCCTGATTAGCTTCGCCTGTCAGCCAAATACGGTACGTTTTATTCGGTTCCAGTTCGACAAAAATTGTGCAGGTTTTTTTATCCTCGCTCCACTGTGGCCTCTTGCCTGCTTGCATTTTCGGAAATGTCACGCCGTGGTCCATTGTACCCCAAGCATATCCGTCGCACATCGGGCGGTCGAATGTTACGCTCAGTTCCGCAACCGACGGATCGACGTTTTTCGCTCCATTTTTCGGTCGAAATTGCTTCACTTTCGGTCGCAGTTTTTCCTCTTTCATCCGGGTCGCTGCGGAATCCAAGACGTATTTTACAGAGACCAGCTCATCTTGACGCCGCACCAGCTCTGGAATGAAACTATTGAGCGTCGGAAATTCCGCACGCCGTTTTTCGTACTCCGCGAGCCAATTGACAAGCGATTCGATCCAAAGAAATCCATTGATTTTTTCATAACCCCAATAAGTGGCAACCCTTTTTTGTGTGTTTTCATGTGCGGCAAAGTATCTAATCACAACGGCGCGAACATAAATTTCACGTTGTACAGTGATTGGAAGACCATAAATCGCAGCATGCGGCGATGTTGACAAAAAGATCGGAAAATACCGCATCATCGACGGCGAAAATTTGTTCCAATGTAGTTCGATTAATGGATTGCAAAAAGAGTGAGCATACTCATGCACAATCATCGTCAAGAGATAATCGTTTCCTGTCAAAGCAGGGAGTTCTTCAGAATCGAGGTTGCATGGTCCGAGAATTGCAAAACATTCCGTTGTGCCATCTGGTCGTTTGTATCGCGGTCCGAATCCTCCTTCACACTGCAAATTAAAGATTAGAAAAAACTCCCGACCTGAGCCGTCGCCGAAAAATTTGGCAAACCAGTCGTAATCCATTGACTCACAGTATTCGGCGGCTCGCTGTTCTATCCGCTGAAAAAGCGGCTTTTGCTCCTCAAAAAAATCGTGAAATTTGGAGTCTTGGTAAAAATCTTCCGCCAATTTTGTGTACTTTTCGAGTTGTTCGCTGTTCCAACGATTGTCAAGCGAAGTGATTTGTTCGATGGCACCTTCTCGCAGTTTGATTTTTCCGTCGTCGATGTGGAACGAAATTGCGGCGAGCATTACGGCATCCTGTACGACACCAATTTGTCGCAATTCCTTCGCATAGAGCACTGCGGGATGCTCCTTGAATTTTCCGAATCGTTCTTGCAACAAGTTTGTGTACGTTTTGTAATCATTCTGATTATATTCATTCGCCCCAGCAAGTCGAGAGATAAGGCTCACGAGTTCGACCAATTCATCGACTTTCGGAATGGGACGCTGGGCAGCCTGAAGCGTTGCCGCTGCGAAAAATAGCAAAACAACAATGAGGGCAGATTGCGATATACGGTTCATGGGTTTTGGAAAAGTTTGATTGATTGTGACCGTTCACGAATTTTGCGTTTACGAACAGTTCTTTTTTCACACGGAGGCACAGAGGAACGGAGAGGGCTTCGCATGACCGCATACTTTTCGAGCGTTTCTTTTTTCGCACAAAGACGCAAAGAACACAAAGAACAACGAAGATGATTGAACTTGAAAACGTCCTTTGTGCCCTTCGTGACTTCGTGCGCAAAAAAAGGAACTGCCAATCAACTACGCTACTTGAAAACCGTGAACGGATACGATTTATTGTTGAAGCGTCTACTGTGCGCATCGTTAACGTGTACTCGCCCTCTATTCGACTGCTGGTTTCTCGAAAAGTTTTTCGACTTCTTGACGAAGTTGCTCATCGTTAGTGCCGACTTGCATATATCGTACAATACCACTCTGGTCGAGTAAAAACGTCGTCGGTATGCCGCGAATGCCATAAAACGTCCAGTAGTCCATCAGCCCCGCTTTTTCTGAAAGACTCAAAGACCCGAAGAGCCACGGATACTTTGTCTTCTCGATGAAGCGGTTGATGTCGTCTGTGGTGTCGCCGCTTATAGCGATCATCTCATAACCTTGTGGCTTATACTTTTCGTAAATTTCTTTCATTGCTGGAAACTCCGCAAGACACGGACCGCAAGTCGTCCCCCAGAAGTTCACGAGAACGACTTTGCCACGCAAATCTTTCACGTTGATCTTCTCGTTGTTGATGAGAACGCACTCGAACTCGAACTCCGAGCCTGCCATAGAGACACGGCGTAATTGCCCATCAAGCCGTTTGGCGTATTCTCTTACATCAACATCGTCAGACGCTGCAAGGACTGGAATAATACGAGTTAAAAACGACTGTACGAGCATCGTCTGGTGCTCGTCATCAACGTCTTCAAGCCTATTCAAGAGAAAATCGACCAATGAGAGGCTGTAAGAGTCAACATGTTTCACTGTCCTCACATATCGTTCGATAACTTCCTTTGCATAGTCAACCGGATCGTCTGCGCGGGACACATACTCAACGAACATGGGAAGCGACGATACGATGCGATTTGACAGTAACGCCGCGTATTGAGGGGAGTCCTTGACAAGAGGCTGCATTTCCTCCACAAAATCAAACATTTCCTGAATCGCGACTTCGGGACGCAACTTGCGGTCTTGCTGGAGCTTGGCAGATGCAATGCTGTACAACGTGTCGAACTTTTGTATGGCAGCCGTAAACTTCTTCTCCCTTGATACCGATTCCGAAGCCAGCAAGAAGTCAGTCGCTCGAAGCCTGACGTGAGCCATTGTTGGCATTGGCAAACGTGTCATCAGAGCGATGATTTTGCCAGCCGTCGTTGTGGTGTCTTCTCTATATGACGCTTGATTTATAGCTTGGTTTTCTTCAAACTTATCATCAGCCGCCTTGATCTCCGCCGCGATTTCCTCAAGAGCAGTGGCGTGTTGTGGAAAAAACTCTTTGAGAGCGAGACAATGCTCTGACAGAGCATGTCGCGATCCGGAAGCAACCACTCTCCCGTTTTGATCGACAACAAAATGGGCATCTCTACCATAGCTCGCCATTACGGATGGTTCGTCTTTGTATCTGTAACCAGCCATGCGGCTAAGGATTTTCCAATGAATCTCACTTTTTGCGACAGTATCCTTGATGACTTCTGGCGATAGATGGTCATCGTTTTGCAGCATCACGAACGGCTCGTCTTGCAGGGTTTTGTACAACTTTTTCGCGGCGCGGGCTTCCCCAGAGAGTGTGAAGATCATCACGACTTTGCCACGGTCGTCTTTGATGTCATAAAGATTTCCGTCAATGTCGGCGGCGTGAAGTTCAAGCTCTTTTCCCGGCATTTGGATACGGCGTGCGATTGCCTTGGCATTTCTCGCACAATAAGCAAGCAATCTGTCGCCACCTTTTTCGTGAGCATCAAGCACTGGTGCCAGCTTTTCGGCGGCGTATAAAACCAAACCTTCCTTGCCACTCGGATCATAGGAGTCTGCGGCATGGGCCACTAGGATTGATGCCGTTTGTTCGTTACCGTCTGCGTCGGTAAAATACTTATTGATCAGTGGGGCATACCGATCAATCAACTTCCGAAACGGATCGGCAATCGTGCTATATTCCTCTTTGCGCAATGCGTAATACGGGGCTTGCTGCGTTTGAATCAAATCGCCTATAATGCGCCGCGCAAGGCTTCGATTTTCTGGCAAGTCGGGGAGCGACTCAACCAACTCTTCGAGTTTTTGGCAATACTGAGCGGAGTCGGCACCGTACTTCAAACAAATAGCAAGCTCCTTATTGCTGTAAGCAAGTGCTCTGTTTTTTGCTGATGTGTTTGGTGCGGCGAGCATTTTGTCGGCACACTTTTCCAAGGCGTCACCTTTTTCGGCAACGAATACCAGAAACTCTTCTGGAGTCGTCCCCGCGAACGGCTGATTGATGATTGTGTCGAGCTTATTCTCAACGGATTGAATATCCGCTGCAAGCAAAACTGGCACCCACAATACCGCCACTGCCAATCTCACCAATACCGAATACCTGTTAAATAGTCTGTTCATCGAAAGCTCCATATAGAGTGGTTGTAACCGTTCACGGTTTGATTCTTCATTTAGGCGATGGGTTTACACACCCATCGCACGGTGTTTTGTGCTCCTGATGCAAAACCACTGTGCAAACGCCACCTGAAATGGCAATTAATCGTAGTTCGTGCGCGACGTGTGTCGCGGGTGTGTGATATGTAAATCCCGCACCTACATTAACCTTGAACGTTCACGGCACTTCTTCACCACTAATCGCTTCGGCGAGTTTTTCTTTTGACAGCGTTTGCGGGAAGAACTGTACTCCGCCACCGCGAAGTGATGTGTTGTAACCGCCAGTGTGATAACTGCCGAGTCCATCGGTGGCGTCTGGTTTGCGGTACGGATCAGGATCAGTCGCTCGTGCGGCGGCTTCCGTTATCGTACCATCACTATCAAAAAAATTCATTGGCGCACGGAGCTCTACCAGCAACAGCGAGTTTGGTGCCGACAGTGATGTCGCGCCGTCTTCGCGGCAAATCATCGCATACGTCGTCTCGCCAACTGCAAGATTGAGATGCTACGGGCGCAACGAAAATACTTGCCATAATTATTAGACAGGTCACAGCCACCGTGCCACATCTTTGGCCCAGTATGTAAGAATGATGCTGGCACCGGCGCGGGTGATCGCCGTTAATGATTCGAGCACGACGCCGCGTTCGTCAATCCAGCCGCGTTCCGCAGCGGCTTTCACCATCGCATATTCGCCACTGACGTTATACGCCGCGAGCGGAACACCCGTAAAATTGTCGGCGACTTGGCGGATGATGTCGAGATACGCAAGTGCTGGTTTGATCATGATCATATCCGCACCCTCATCGAGATCGAGCGCGACTTCACGAAGTGCTTGTCCGCTGCTGGCGGCGAAGTCCATCTGATAAGAACGCCGGTCGCCAAACTGCGGCGCACTGTCGGCAGCGTCGCGGAACGGGCCGTAGAACGAACCAGCGTACTTCGCCGCATAACTCAAGATCGGCAGATGCGAAAAACCGTTGTCGTCGAGTCCGGTGCGCATCGCTGCGATTGCGCCGTCCATCATTCCGCTCGGCGCGACAACATCTGCACCAGCCCGCGCGTGAACGAGTGTTTGCTTCACAAGATTTTCGAGCGTCGCGTCGTTAACGACATCGCCATTGTGAACGACGCCGCAGTGACCGTGATCGGTGTACTCACAAAAGCAAACGTCCGTCATCACTAGCAGCGAATCGCCGACAGCATCTTTCACCGCACGAACACTTCGTGCGATGATGCCATCGTCGTTCATCGCATCGGAGCCGATGGCGTCTTTGCATTCCGGGAGACCGAAGAGAATGATCCCGCCGAGTCCGAGCGACACCGCTTCGCGGGCCTCGCGGACGAGTTCGTCAATCGAAAGCTGCGACTGCCCCGGCATCGACGCTATCGGCAAACGCCCCTCAATTCCCGCACGAACAAAGAGCGGCAACACCAACTTCTCCGGCGAAAGCGTCACGTCACGAACAAGCTGACGCACAAGCGGATGATAACGTAAACGACGCAAACGAATCGTTGGGTAAGTCATTTTGTAAACCTTTCAGTGTTTTTTGAGAACGAGCGGGAGCCGGTTTTGTCACACTCCGCAATAAAAGCCGGAAAGGAGGCGTACTCGCCGTATTGACGGAGAACCGCGTGTTGACGCCGTTTCTTGGTTGCCCGCCAATACCGAACGTGTGCAATCTTGACGGCGATGGCTTCTCTGTTTGTGAATACGGAAACGAAATTGAGGTTGGCACTTGTTCACCGTCAATACGGCGGAGTACCGCCTCCTTTCCGGCTTCTATTCTGACGGCGAGTACGCCTCTTTTTCGGTGTCTATTGCACGCAGCCAATTCCGTGAACGATTGCAATCATTGGTTGCGGACGTATTCACAGGTGGTCTGCAATGCTCGCTCATCAAACAAGTTTTTTGTACTGCCGTGCTGCGTCCAGATTTTTTCGTCCGCCGCGACAAACCCGCTTTTACGCAAATACATTGTCGCTTTCGACTTGAGTAACTGCATCACGTTTTCCGGTAAAATACCTTCAGCCGTCAACACGACGTGAACATGATTGATACGAACATTGATCGCGTGCAATTCCCACTTCCGTTCCTCGCAAATTTCATTGATAGCCATTTCGATAACCCGACGCTCCTCCTCGGTAAATATGTGTGGTTGGTTTCGGTTTGGTGCGGCATTCACCCGCTCTGTTGGTGAAATAAAAATCCCGTTTCGTCGCCAAGACCCACGAGAATCGCCATGCCGCCATGAACCGCGAACAGTAAACGTCAAAAAATATCCAATCGGTGTACTGTACATCACCATTTCTCACACACAATAGAGCGGTTTACGTTATCTTGTACCCACTTGGTAGCAGGAAACTCTGGCTGGCTGCCACTACACGAAGGATGAAGGACACAGAGAAAAGAAAACCGCTCTAGAAGCCGGAAAGGAGGCGTACTCGCCGTATTGACGGAGAACGAATGTAAACCACAATTCCGTTACCGTGCCGACGTGATGTGAACAACATCGTAACCACCATGACGGCAACGTCAACACGCGGCTCTCCGTCAATACGGCGGAGTACCGCCTCCTTTCCGGCTGTTATTACACGCGATCAATTACGCCCTTCCACTATCGCAACTTCGTCCGGCGTAAACCGAGTACGCGGGGGTGACGAACTCGGAACCAACCGTGAACGGTTACCGGGCTTCACCCCAGATAATCTTCGATGATTTCTTTCGTTGTCGGTTGACGGTAAACGCCGTTTGCGTCGCGTGACGACTTTTCTTTGAGACGTGTCACGTTGCTGCCGCACGTCCAGCACCGATAATTTCCGATGTGGTAACACAGACACGTCTTCTCCGACACCGGAAGTTTTTCGCCCGTCGGTGCCTGACCGGTCGTTTTGTAGGCGTCGATATACTGGCAACGTCCTTGGGAGTCGATAGCATATCCGAGCGACACACACATCGGCGCGACATTAGAATTCAAACAAGGACTGCTTCGCAAGAGACGAATCGGATAACCCGTCGGCGAAACGCCCGACACAAACACGTCCTTCTCTTCCGCCTCGAAGAACGCTTGTTTGGCGTGGTCGGGGAGACCGCTTTCCTTCGCTACAGTAAATCGCGTCGCCACTTGAACCGCCGCAGCACCGTCTTGCAAAAACGAGTTTGCATCGTCGGAGTCGAAGATTCCGCCAGCGGGGATGATCGGGATGTTCAATCCTTCTTTCTCAAAGTTGTCGGCGATTTCTCGGACAATCTGCCGCAAGTCAAACTCGTGCCAGTTGTCGCCACCGAAACCTAAATGCCCGCCCGCAAGTGGTCCCTCGACGACGATGTAATCTGGAAGACGATCAACACGCGACGCCGACCGCAGAAATATCTTGAGCGCACGCCAACTCGAAACGACAATCCCGATGTGTACATCACGAAAACGCGGGTGATCCGACATCAACTTGAGAGAGTGACCGTGCAAACCAGCCGAAAGCGAAATGCCATCGACGCCCGCATCTAGACACGACTTGAGCCGCACCGCCATCGTCTCCATCGGTAAACCAAGCTGCAACTTTTCCATACAGTTGACAAATACGCCGCCGCTTCCGCGTTTCTTTTCAACCGTTTCAGAAGCCCACTTGAACTGCGCCTGAGCGTAGTCGTGTAAATCGTGTGTCGGGACGCGGTTTGCATCCGGCGATTCGCGCTGGAGCCGTCCGTGTCGTTCCACCTTGTTCTTTACAAAACTGGTGCCAAAGCGTCTGTCACAAACCGCCGGAACCATCGCATCGGAAAGATGTGCAATGCACCCCATCTTTACCGCTTCGAGAACCAGTTCAGACGTTGAGATGTCAACACCCATTCCACCAATCATGATCGGTAAGTATTCGGCGCGACCGAGTTTGAGACGCAAATCTTTGAGCTTTGGCATGTATGATATAATCTGTTTGAAAGTCGGTCGTGCGGATAAGGCGTTGGCGTTACGCCTCGCAGCGGTTGTAGACAGTTCTGCTGCGGGGTTGGGCCATCATGTCAGTAACGGTTGCGTGCCATGCGTGGTAGTGTGGTTGCTGGCGGTGGAAATCGAGTGCAGCGACATCACGGTAGACTTCGTAGAGCATGAACTGCGTTGGGTCTTCTTGGTTCTGGTTGACATCAAACTGAAGACAACCGGGTTCGGCGCGACTCGCGTTCGCATTCACCAGCGACGCTGCGCGAAATAACTCAATCGACTCACGCTTGACGTGAATCGTAACAGAAAGGACGTGTGACATGGTTTTGGTTCTCCCGTAGTTTCGTCGTGACGCGACTATAACTTCTCAACTTGTTTTCGCGTTAGCCCCGTCGCCTTCACGATTTTCTCCAGCTCCACGCACGCAATGCCGCGCGACGATGTGAGGCCCAAGCAAATAGGACGTATAGGTCATATAAGACCTATATGTCCTAAGCGGCATAAACAATCTACTCAAAAAATGTAACGGTTAACAATGTTCTCAAACAGTTCTTGGCGTCCCGATGAACACGGGGCGGCGTCGCCGTTTTTCAGCATGTACTTTTCGAGCGACACGAAACTCTCTTTGCCCGCCTCGATTTGTTTACCGATTCCGGTGTCCCAGCTTGCGTATCGTTCGGCGACCATCTTGTCGAGTTCGCCGCTCTTGCGCATCGCGGCGGCGACTTTGAGGCCCATTGCGAATGCGTCCATCCCGCCGATGTGGGCGTAGAAGAGATCGACCGGTTCAAAACTCTCGCGGCGAACTTTGGCGTCGAAGTTGAGACCGCCCGTCGTGAAACCGCCGTACTTGAGAATACAGAGCATGATCTTCGTCGTCTCGTAGATGCTGGTCGGAAACTGGTCGGTGTCCCAGCCGAGGAGCAAGTCGCCGGTGTTGGCGTCGATTGACCCCAGAAATCCTTGGCTCGCCGCGTACTCAAGTTCGTGCTCAATCGAATGGCCGGCGAGTGTGGCGTGGTTCGTCTCGATGTTCATCTTGACGTGTTTCTCAAGTCCGTACGCGCGGAGAAAGTTGATGCACGCGGCGGAGTCGAAATCGTATTGATGCTTTGTCGGTTCTTTCGGTTTTGGTTCAAAGTAGAACTGTCCTTTGAAACCGATTGACTTGGCGTAATCGACTGCCATGTGCATGAACTTTGCGAGGTGATCGACTTCGCGTTTCATGTCGGTATTCCAAAGACATTGATAACCTTCGCGTCCGCCCCAGAAGGTGTATCCGCCACCGCCGAGTTCTTTGGTGACTTCGAGTGCCTTCTTAACCTGCGCGGCGGCGAACGCGAACGAGTCGGCGTTGCAACTTGTCGCGGCACCGTGAACGTAACGCGGATTGCTGAAGAGATTGGCGGTTCCCCAGAGCAGCTTGAGACCGGTTCGCTTCTGCTCTTCTTTGAGAACGCTCACGACGGCATCGAGATTTTTGTTGGACTCGGCGAGCGTTGCACCTTCGGGGGCAACATCGCGGTCGTGAAAGCAGTAGAACGGAATCTGCATCTTTTCGAGAAACTCAAAGAAGACGCGGACACGTTTTTGGGCGTTGGCGACGTTGTCGGTCTTCCCTTCCCACGGACGCCGCATCGTGCCGGGACCGAACGGGTCTGCGCCGGTTCCGCGCATCGTGTGCCAGTACGCGGCACTGAAACGGAAGTGGTCACGCATCGTTTTGCCGTTCACTTTTTCGTCGGGATTGTAGTGACGAAACGCTAGCGGGTTGCGTGATTCTGGGCCTTCATACGCGACAATCTTCTTGACTTCGGGGAACGCTGCCATCGGACTCTCCTTCTTCTTTTGGGTGAAATAACGTGGGCCAACACGACCTACAACTCTCCCCAGTATAATTTTGAAGTGTCCTTGTGTGAAGTGGGTCTCCATTTTATAATCCGCTCGCAACAGTTTGGGGGTAGTCAAATTTGGTTGCAGGTGTGAATGGCGTATTTGCCCCAACGGGGCAGCAAGAGCTTAGCCGTGGGTGAGCGAAGCGAACCCACGGTACGGAATCCCAAATATCTGAAAGCCCCAACGGGGCGCAAGAATCAGACCGCATCAATTCTTTCGCCCCGTTGGGGCTATGAATTCTGTTGGGGTCGCCTACCGTGGGTTCGCGGAATACCGCTCACCCACGGCTAAGTTCTTGTCGCCCCGTTGGGGCCAGTACACACAGTCGCAAACTGTTAACCAGTTTTCCACTTGCAAGCAAACTTCACTACACACTCCGCCCGCAGTTTTAGCTCAACATTTGGAGAACCAACGATGAAACTCAAACAGCTCTCGCTCTTTTTGGAGAACAAACCCGGTCACGTTGCGCGGGCGTGTCGTCTGCTTGCGGAGGCTGGGATCAACATCGAAACGATGGCCCTCGCCGACACCGAACAGTTCGGCATCTTGCGAGTGATCGTCACCGACACCGCACGCGCGAAGCAGGTCTTTGCGTCGCACGGCGTCGTCGCCAAAGAGACGGATGTCGTTGCCGTACTCGTCCCGCACCGTCCGGGCGGACTGGCCGACATACTCGAAGTCCTCGACGGCGGCGGGCTCAACATCGAGTATATGTACGGATTTCACGCCAACGTCGATGGGAACGCGATCATCGTTTTCCGGTTCGACAACAGCGACCTCGCCATCACGCGGCTCCAAGAACACGGCGTCAAGATTCTCGACGCAGCGTCGTTGATGGCGTGATCACAATCAAAACCAAAACGAAAGGAACCTATCATGAACCGAACTCTGCGAATCTTCGGCGTCGCACTCGCGGCGACACTCTGGGCGACAACACTGTTTGCAAACGAAGCGACGAAGTTGTTGCGTTTTCCTGACGTGCGAGGCGATCAGGTCGTCTTCTGTTATGGCGGCGACATCTGGGGAGCGTCGGCGAAGGACGCCGCGGCTGGTAGCGTTGAAACCGCGCACCGTCTCACCGCGCATAGCGGCGTTGAACTGTTCCCAAAAATTTCGCCCGACGGAAAATGGATCGCGTTCACCGGTCAATACGACGGCGATGAACAGGTCTACGTCATTCCGATCAGCGGCGGCGAACCGCGACAGTTAACGTTCTATCCCGCCGACGGCCCCAATCCGCCGCGACGAGGTTACGACAACATCGTCTATGGCTGGACGCCGGATAGCAAGTCGATCCTGTTCCGTTCGATGCGCGACAGCAACAGCGTCACCGAACTCGGCAAGCTCTATACCGTCCCACTCGCGGGCGGACTTCCAGTCGCACTCCCGATGCCGACGGCTGGTGCCGGCGTCTTCGCGCCCGACGGAAAACGTGTCGTCTATTCGCCGCTGTTCCGCGACTTCCGCCACTGGAAACGTTACGAAGGCGGCTGGGCACAGTACCTCGCCATCTTCGACCTCGCCACCGAAAAACAAACGCTCCTCCCCGCCAGCAAACGTACCGAACGCGACCCGATGTGGATCGACGAGTCGATATACTTCGTCTCCGACCGCAGCGGCACACTCAATCTTTATCGTTACGATCTCGCAAACGGCGCGGTGCATCAGTTAACCAACTCGAACTCTTGGGACGTGCGCTGGGCCAGCGGCGACAACGTCGGCAAACAAGTCGTCTTTGAACTCGGCGGCGAACTTTGTCTCTTCGACTGCGCAAATGGCGAGATCAAAAAACTTGCAATCAATGTCCCGCACGACGGACTTGCGATGCGTCCAACTCGCCGCGACGTTGCGAAGTTTTACGAATCGTCCGCGCTTTCGCCGGGTGGTAAACGTGTTGCGGTCGTCGCACGCGGCGACATTTTCAGCGTCCCCGCCGAAAAAGGAACGACGCGAAATCTCACCCGCTCGTCAAACGCACACGAACGCCAAGCCGTCTGGTCAACCGACGGAACCAAAATTGTCTTCGTCTCCGACATCAGCGGCGAAGACAACATCTACCAAGTTGACGCTTCCGGTGTCGTCGCCGCAAATCCGACTCCGCAAGTTCGTCGCACGTCAAACGGACAGATTGATAACTTGTCGCTCTCGCCCGATGGGAAAATGGTCAGCTACACCGACAGTCGCAACACACTTTGGGTCGCACCGCTCGGTGTTGCTGGTGGCGGCGAAGCGGTCGAAGTTTTCCGCGACACAAACGGCGGGACGCCCGCCGCAACGTGGTCGCCGTGCGGATCGTATCTCGCGTTCGTTGCGAGCGAGCCGCAAGGTTTTGGCGTCATCAATATCTACGACATCGCGGCGCGGCGCAGCGTCGCGGTCACGTCACCGCTCTTCGACAGCGGCGAACCGGTTTGGTCTCCGCAGGGCGATATTCTCTACTTCACTTCGCGCCGCGACTTCGCGCCGCAGCACAGCAACGTCGAGTGGAACTTCGCCGGAAATCGCAACGAAGGTATCTTCGCCATCGCACTTCGGCGCGACGTGAAAAATCCGTTCGCACCCGAAAGCGACGAAGCCACCGACGCCGCCAAAAAAGACGAAAAGAAAGATGAGAAAAAAGACGACGCAGAAGCAGCGATGAAAAAAATCGTGATCGATTGGGACGGAATTGCGTCGCGTGCGATTCGCGTCCCGCTCGATGGCGACAACTTCGGCGGGCTTGAAGTGACGCCGAAGTTTCTCATCTACACCAAGAACGACGCCGCGTTTTATGGCCGCGACCCCGAACGCAAACCGCGACTCATGATCTACGATCTCAAGGAACGTAAAGAGTCGCTCCTCGCCGCCGACGTGAACGGTTACACAATCGATCCGAAGCGAACGCACATTCTCTATCGCAGCGGCGAGGCGGCGAAGGTCGGCGAGATCGCCGTCGAGCCGAAGATGAAGGAAGTCAAACTCGCGCCGCTCTACAGCGATGTCGTTCCCGCCGAAGAATGGCTGACGATTTTCAATGAAGTGCATCGCAAGTTCCGCGACTTCTTCTACGTTCGCAACATGCACGGTTACGACTGGGAAAAAATCGGCGAGCAATATCGTGCGCTCTTGCCGTATGTCGCGCACCGGAGCGATCTCAACTACGTCATCAGCGAGATGATTTCCGAACTCAACACCGGTCACACCTACATCGAAGGTGGCGACTTCACGCTTCCGCCGCGTGAAAAGGTTGCGCTTCTCGGTGCGCGTTTCGTACTCGATCCGGCGTCGAACCGTTATCGCATCGCCCAGATTTTCGAGGGACAAAACGAGGAGCCGAAGTACCGCAGTCCGCTGACGGTGGTCGGCGTTGACGTGAAGGTTGGCGATTATCTTCTCGCGGTCGAGAACGAAGAGCTTGTCGCGCCCGACAATCCGTACCGTGTTTTGCGCGGACGTGGGCCGCAAGTTACGTTAACAGTTAACGACAAACCAACGTTCGACGGCGCACGCCGCGTCGTTTGCGAACCGATAGCGAGCGAGAAAAATCTGCTGTACTTGCAGTTCGTTCTCAAGAGTATGCGTGATGTCGAGGCGGCGACGAACGGTCGTTGCGGATATTTGCACATTCCGAATATGGGTGCGGACGGTGCGTATGAGTTTTTGAAGTGGTACTATCCGCAGATACGCCGCGAAGGTCTTGTCGTCGATGTTCGCAGTAACGGTGGCGGCAACATTTCACCGTGGATTGTCACGCGACTTGCGACGCCGATGCTCGGTTCGCGTTTCGGCAGTACGCGCGAGACGCCGACGTCGTATCCGCAAAATGCGCGTCACGGAAATCAAGTTTGTCTTGTGAGTGAGACCTCGGCGTCTGACGGCGACATTTTTCCGTATTACTTCCGCAAAGCTGGACTCGGCCCGCTGATTGGAAAGCGGACTTGGGGCGGCGTTGTCGGGATTTCGTCGCGTGGTTCGCTGCTTGACGGTGGCGTTGCGCTCGTCCCGCTCTCGGCGACGAACGACGAAAACGGTGCGTACATCATCGAAGGCGAAGGCGTCGCGCCCGACATCGAAGTTGCGAACGATCCACACACGCAGCAGCAAGGTGTTGACGAACAACTCCAGCGCGGCATCGCCGAACTTTTGAAGCGGATGGAGCAAAACCCAAAACCGTGGCCGAGTCGCCCCGCCGATCCGATCAAAACTCCGACGAGCCTCTAACCACCAAAAGTTCCAATGCGTCTCATAAGTTATATTGATCCAGCTCGTGGTATTCGCGCGGCGTGGAAGCGTGGTGATGTCTATTTTGACATTGCCGATACCGATTCGTCGTTGCCTAGCGACATGGCTGCGTTTCTTTCGTTCGGTGCGATGGGACGCGAACGTCTCGAACGGGCGACGCAACTTCCGCCGCCACTGGAGCCTGCGACGCTGATTTACGCGCCGGTTGTTCCAGCACCCGACAAGATAATTTGTGTCGGTCTAAACTATGCCGACCACGCCCGCGAGACCGGAAAACCCGTCCCCGCCGAACCGGTGATATTCAGCAAGTTTCGGTCTGCGCTGTTGCGTCATCGTGGTGAAATTGTTTTGCCGCGTGTTTCGTCTCGCGTCGATTACGAGGCCGAACTCGTTGTCGTCATCGGTAAACGTGGGCGCGACATCAGCGAAGAGCGTGCGCTCGAATTCGTTTATGGTTACACTTGCGGCAACGACGTTTCGGCGCGCGACTGGCAGTTCGGCAAACCGGCGGGCCAGTGGCTTCTCGGTAAGACGTTCGATACATTCGCACCAGTCGGCCCAGAGATCGTAACGGCTGACGAAGTTGGTGACGTGAACAATCTCCGTGTCTCGCTCACTGTGAATGGCGCGACGATGCAAGACTCGACAACGGCACAATTTCTTTTTAATGTTCCGCAAGTGATTGCGTATGTTTCGCGGGTTGTGACGCTCGAAGTTGGCGATCTCATCTTCACCGGTACGCCCCCCGGCGTCGGCGACGCTCGCACGCCGCAAGTTTACCTACAACACGGTGACAAAGTATGTGTCACGATTGAACGAGTCGGCACCCTCGAAAATCACTGCCGAAAATCGGAATAAGAACGCGAAGCGTAAGCTCGCTAAACTGCTAGGGCGTGTGTTAGGCTCGCCTCCAAAAAACTCCACTTGCAACAGCAGAGTCTTTTCAGTACCATTACACCACAGTGGGCCAGATACTAAAGTAGCGAGTGCGACGTGAGAGCGGGCGTCGCGTCCACGAATTGCCGTTAGGACATATTCCTGTCTACGCGGGAATGGCAGAACGTGGCATGACGATGGTTACAAACAAATACACGCTTACCATGCCGATTTTTCGTGACGTTTACAACAATCGCCGCGTTTTCGTGACGGGACACACGGGGTTCAAGGGAAGCTGGTTGGTGGCGTGGCTGGAGCGGCTCGGCGCGGTGTGCTGCGGATTTTCGCTCCCCGGTGCGGTCAGTTCGCCCGACCACTTTTCGCTTCTCAACTTGAACGTGAACGATGTTCGCGGTGACGTTGCCGACATCGCGTCGCTGCGAAATGCCATCAGACATTTTGAGCCGGAGATTGTCTTTCACCTCGCGGCACAGCCGCTCGTCCGTTTGTCTTACGCCAAACCGCTTGAGACGTTTACGACAAACGTCATCGGCACGGCGAATCTTCTTGAAGCCGCGCGCGACTGTGAAAGCGTCAAAGCGGTGGTGATCATAACGACCGACAAAGTTTACGAAAATCGCGAGTGGGACTGGGGATACCGCGAGAACGACCGACTTGGCGGACACGATCCCTACGCGGCGTCAAAGGCGTGTGCGGAGATTGTTGTGTCGTCGTATCGCCAGTCGTTCTACCAAAGTGGTGGCAAGTTACTTGCGAGTGTGCGTGCGGGAAACGTCATCGGCGGCGGCGACTGGGCGGGCGACCGATTAATCCCCGACCTCGTTCGTGCTGCACTCAAGGGCGAGACGACACACATTCGCATGCCGCACGCGACGCGACCGTGGGAACACGTTTTGGAACCATTGTTTGGTTATCTGTGTTTGGGACAATGTTTGCTCGAAGGACAATCGGGGTTTGCTGATGCGTGGAATTTTGGACCAAACATTGAGGGTTGCATTTCGGTTGGCAATTTGGTAGAGAAGGTTGGGTGTTGTTGGGACCGAATAAGGGTTGCGCTCTCGAAAGATTGTGACAACGATCTACACGAGACTACACTTCTCTATCTGAACAGTGATAAGGCACGCTTGAAACTTGGCTGGGAGCCGGTTTGGAGTTTTGATGCGACATTGCGTCATACGATTGAATGGTACCGTGAGTTTTACGAAAATAAACGTGTTATCACATTGAATCAACTGGAGCGGTACAAGATTGACGCCGCGAAAAAACAAACAACAAGCAAAGCACGAAGCGTAAGCGAGTAGCCCCGAATCAGAACGTTGCGATGAGGCAGAAATTACGCCTGCTGGTTTTCAGTATCACGAAGCGGTACAAATGGCGTTGGTGCAAGCGTTTGAAATTGTGCTGGAACTCGGCTGGAAAACCGTGAAAGATTGTTTGGAAAACGATGGTTACGCGGATATAAAAACTGGACGCGAAGCCATCCGGCAAGCGCATCAAATCGGTCTTATCGACAACGGCGAAAATTGGCTAACGGCATTGGATTTGCGCAATCTTACTTCACATACTTACGACGAACAAATACTCACGCAAATCAACAATTTTGTTGCCGGAACTTTTATCAACGACGCCAACGCGCTACTTGAAAAGTTAAAGGCAAGAAACTAATGGAATAC
This sequence comes from Thermoguttaceae bacterium, assembly GCA_051651625.1. Classification (GTDB taxonomy): domain Bacteria; phylum Planctomycetota; class Planctomycetia; order Pirellulales; family Thermoguttaceae; genus JBOFSQ01. Next base: position 30,321 of record JBOFSQ010000068.1, read on the forward strand.
GGATTACGCCCTGATCAATTACAAACGATTTGTACTTATTTCGCCAAATATCCCGAAATTGAAACTGCGGTGTTGTTTGGCTCACGCGCTCTTGGTACATATAAATTGGGGTCGGATGTTGATCTTGCTTTGAAAGGCGACGCGGTCACGATTTTTACGGCGGCGCGTTTGAAAGCTGAAATCGAAGAAGAAACTGTTATTCCGTATTTTTTTGATATTGTTGCGTATCCGTTATTAAGCCACCGCGATTTTATCACGCATATTGATATGTGCGGAAAAATTATTTACGCAAAAAGATGAACGAACTTAGGAACACGAAGCGTAAGCGAGCGACCAGAAGCAGTGAGAACGTCAGCGTGGTGTGTCGCGTTCAACATGACATATAGGACGTATATGTCATGTTTTGTTCGACGCCGAACAACCGGTTACTCCGCCTGCCATTAATCCGCAACGCATAACCAAACGCAGGTTCTCGCTTACGCGCCGCATTCCGATTAATGCGATGACGAGCCACCAACAAAAAGGAAAACTAAAATGAACACGCTCGCCAAAATCTGGAGAGAAATAAAAAGACCGTTTCGAGGACAGGTTGAGTCGAAAGCGTCTAATGTGGATAGAAGGTTGTCTGCGACAGACTGGGGGCAGCGTTACAATTTGGAACATTTGGCTGGATTGGTTGAACGGATACGAAACAAAAAGTATTCTGCTTGGACGGAGGAAATGTTAAAGATATGTAAACACGGTGATCGCGTTTTGGAGATCGGTAGCGGGACAGGAGAGACGTCGTTGTGTTTGGCTCAGTTTGGATGTGAGTGTACAGCTTTAGATTTTGAACAAAAATGTTTGGAATTGACTGATATTGCGTCCAACAAATTGGCGGTTTCCGTTCGGACAGTTCTGGCTGATTGTGAAAAGGAGTTGCCATTTTCGGCGGACTCATTTGACTGGGTGTTTCAGGCGGGTTTGTTGGAGCATTTTGAGAGGGACAAGCGGATCGAGCTTTTGCGTAACTGGAGTAGGGTTACTCGCCAGATGGTTTCGATGATACCAAATGCTTCGTCGTTGGCATATCGGGCGGGAAAGGCGATACAAGAACAAAGTGGCACATGGCCTTGGGGATTAGAGCTACCACAATACTCGCTTCGTGAAGAGTTCACCGCTTCAGGATTTCGAGTAACAGCGGAGTACACGATAGACGAATTGCACGCTTTAACATTTTTGCCAGAGCAGCATTATTTACGCACCGCAATAGAACGATGGTTCAGAGAGAATAAGTGTAGCGACAACTGTGGACAGGGATACTTACTTGTGACTATCGGAAAAAAATCAGAACACGAAGCGTAAGCGAGTGCCTAGAATCGGCTTGTGTTATCCGTTCACGCACAAGCTCGTCATTCCTGCGCCAACCAGAATCAGAACGCGAAGCGTAAGCGAGTGCCAGAATCGGCTTGCGTTATCCATTCACGCACAAGCTCGTCATTCCTGCGCCAACCAGAATCAGAACGCGATGCGTAAACAAACGCGGGCACTCGCTTACGCGTCGCGTTCTGATTGATGTGCGGATGTTGAAGTGCCACTGCCACACCAAGCGAAAACCGGACAATAGACGACACCACAAAAAACCAACGAAAAGGAAAACGAAAATGACCACATCCCAGACCCCCCCCCCCCCCCCACCTTAACATCATTGCCAAGATTTGGCGAGAAATTAAAAGACCGTTTCGGAAGAGCATTTGGAAGAGCGAAAGACTTGTAAATTTTTACTTTAGGGCGTTGTCGGCAATAGCAAGTCATGCGTTGTCGAACGTTGCTTTCAAGAAATGGCTACAAAACAAGGATACGCATAGGAAGTATGTAACGGAATACTTTTTCCCATTTGTTGGTATTGATGTTAATGGCAGAGTAAAAGTAAGAACAATAGATATATTTCCTTCTCATGGGTGCAACTTAAAGTGTTCATGGTGTTGCAATATGAGTTATTTGCAGAAAGGATTAACCCCGCTTCCTGAAATGCAAGCGTGGATTGACACTTGGCAAACCAAGGTTATTCCCGAATTTGTCGCCATTGCAGGGGGGGAACCATTACTGCATCCAGAAACAGATGCCTTGATATACGCAGTACGCGAGGCTTGGGAAGAGTCACATATCATATTATACACAAACGGGATTCTATTAGACGAGAAAAAAACATCTGTGCTAAAGGCGATTTTTGAAACAAATGGGTCTGTATCGATCTCGAAGCACATAAATACTCCACAACATAATGAGGCCGCTGAAAGAGCGGTCTCGCTGTGTAAAAGTATGAATGTTACATACAACGTAAACGACTGTTATGAAATGTTTAAATTCTATGAAAAAGACAGTAATGATTGCCCTCTCCCTTGCAACAGTAAGCCTGAACTAGCATACGGATTACGTGGGTGTCAAAAAGGTCACTGTTCACAACTGTACAATAATAAACTCTATAGATGCGGACTGATACTAAGCGCACAAATGTTACACGAAAAGCAACTGCTACCTGACGCTTGGCGATTTACGCGTGATTATCATGCTCTAGATGCAAATTGTACAGCTATAGATATATTGCAACACTATAATTCAGGTCCTATGCCCGAATGCAAGATTTGCCCTCACAAATATATCTATGTTCCGGTTGAACAATTATCTTTGTGTAAAACGGTCACGCTCCAAAATAATCCGAACGGTGAATGACCAAAACCGGTGCCCGCGTAATCAGAACACGAAGCGTAAGCGAGTGCCCGAAGCGGGACACGGTATCCATTCACGCACAAGCTCGTCATTCCTGCGCCAACCAGAATCAGAACGCGATGCGTAAATAAACGCGCGCACTCGCTTACGCGTCGCGTTCCGATTGATGTGATGACACGCCATCCGAAAATCCAACAATGGACGACAACAACCACTCAACAAGAGGAAAACTAAAATGGACACCATCGCAAAAATATGGAGAGCGATTAAAAGGCCGTTTCGGCGAAAGGCAATCTCGCCCGCGCTTCCTACGGAAGAGTGGTTGTTAGCAGAGAAGCGTATTGCGGAGAGTCGTTATATGGTTGATTTAGGATGCGGAATGTCGCCACATCCTAAAGCGAGTGTTGGGGTTGATGGGTTTCTTACACCGGAGCATCGGGGACTGGGAACAGGGAAACAAATTGACGAAGCGGCATTACAATCAAAGGGCATACGGTTTGTCCAAGCGAGTTTAGAACTGTTGCCGTTTGAAGATAAAACTTTTGATTTTTCGTATAGCCACCATGTAATTGAGCACGTCGAAAACCCTCATTTGGCTTGTGAGGAAATCATGAGAATTTCTTCGGCGGGTGTAATTATTTGTCCATCATCATTTGCCGAAACAGTCTTTGGTAGACCGTATCACCTATGGCAGGTGTTGACAAGAGGAAACACTTTGATTTTTATTCGCAAAAGAAAAGTCGATAATTGCCCTTTTGGAAAAACTCCTGTACCAAATGCCAATGGTGGTAAAATTATTGTAAATGAAGACTCCAACCCTTTTGATATTCTTTTGAATGATGGCAAATGGTATCATGGCACTGAGTCAATGCCACGTCTTTCTAATATAATTAGAAAACTTTGGTATTCACATTCGCCTGTCATCGAGACTGTATTTAACTGGTCAGGAAAGTTTGCCTACGTTGTGGTCAATGAAGACGGAAAAATTGTTTCATCAACAGCCCCTCAAGTTTAGGATTTTATTATGCCAAAATTGAACAAAATTGTAGTAGTACCTTCCGACCCGCTAGATGTTTATGTCAGGGCTGGGCATGACTGGCTTGAACGCTATTATAATCCTGCGAATGTTAGTCGCGAGGTATATTGCGTGAGTCCCTACGAAACGGGGGAGTTTCAGGCTTTTGGAATGAAAGTGATTGGTACTAACGGAAAAGATTTTCGTTCTATTATTCAAAAGATACGCCCGGATGTTGTGCGAGCGTATGGTGCGTTCTTTTCTGCAGAGTTGGTTTGTCAGAACAAAATCAAAGGCACGCCAACCGTTGTTTCTATACACGACCCCACAAATATAACACCAATGATGGTATATGCTGACATGGCAATTTGCATGTCTGAGGCTGTCGCACAAAACGCAATAAAACTCGGCGTAGATAGCAGGCGTATCAGAATCATGCCGAACAGGGTGGACCGAAACATCTTTCGGCACATTGACGATACGCAAAGCATTCGGCAGAAGTTTCCCGATGGGAAATTGATACTACACGTTGGACGCAAAGATCGCGCAAAGAATCTTGAATCTGTCATTCAATCTCTTACGCTTTTACCGGATGATTATTTTTGTGTATTTGTTGGTCTTGGCGAAGCAGAACAGTACATAAAACTGGCCGAAGATTGTGGTGTCGCGCATCGAACGCATTGGATTGACTCGGTGAAAAATTCAGAACTTCCGAATTACTTTTCTGCCTGCGATTGTTTTTGTGTTCCAAGCCGGTGGGAAGGTTTTGGGATTGTATTCATTGAGGCGGCTGCTTGTGAAACTAGCATTGTAACTTCAGATATTGCCCCGATGAACGAATACCTTACTCACAATGAGAATGCGTATCTTGTGAAAAACTATGAATCCCCCGAAGATGTTGCGGCTGGAATACGCAAAGTTTGTAGTGATGCTGCATATCGTAGCACCATCGGCAAAAACGCTCGTCAAATGACCGAACGTTTTGACTTGGATCGCATTGATGAAATGGAAGCGAAGCTATACGCGGAATCATTAGTTATGTCGCCAAACCCACGTTCTTTTGGACTCAAAGAGCAGCTATTTAATTATGCGCAAAAAAAATACAACAAAGTTGTCAAAAAGTTGGGACGCATACTAGGTAAATCGTAACATCACTCGCTTACGCGTCGCGTTCTGATTCGGATTGGACACTTGTACTATGGCACTCGCTTACGCATCGTGTTCTGATTCGGGTTGGACACTTGTACTATGGCACTCGCTTACGCGTCGTGTTCTGATTCGGATTGGACACTTGTACTATGGCACTCGCTTACGCATCGTGTTCTGATTCGGGTTGGACACTTGTACTATGGCACTCGCTTACGCGTCGCGTTCTGATTCGGGCACTCGCTTACGCATCGTGTTCTGATTCGGGCACTCGCTTACGCATCGTGTTCTGATTCGGGCACTCGCTTACGCGTCGTGTTCTGATTAATTGATGTAACGTAATCAGAACGCGAAGCGTAAGCGAGTGCCCAGAACGATCAGACGTACCCTACACATGACTTTCGTCGCCAATGTATACAACACCGCTCGCCTACTTGATTACGTTTACCTGTTACGGTACTTGGTTGCACGGAGACGCCAGAGGTACAGTCGATCACGAACACAAAACATTCGGACAAGAGTATGCACCAGCGAGTCCGTCACGCAAACAGCGGAAAGCCTGTATGCTAAAACATCCGGAAACTCGCCTGTCAACACAACATCGAGACGTAGCAAGGCAAACCATTTATGAAGTTTGCACACATCGAAACTGGCAATGCTTGGCAGTCGGCGTTCAAAGTAACCATGTTCACGTCGTCGTCAAAGGTGACGTCAAACCGGGAAAAATTTTGGCAGACTTGAAAGCCTACGCAACTCGCAGACTGCGTGAACAATTCGAGGAATTGCGTGATAAAACAATTTGGGCAGAAAGCGGTAGCACCCGCAATTTGTGGAACGAAGATAGTGTGAAACAAGCCGTACAGTATGTGCAGAATCAGTAGCGTTGTACGTTGGCACTCGCTTACGCGTCGTGTTCTGATTCTGGCACTCGCTTACGCGTCGTGTTCTGATTTTGGCACTCGCTTACGCGTCGCGTTCTGATTAATTGATGTAACGTAATCAGAACACGAAGCGTAAGCGAGTGCCCAGAAGTGTGTGTGCAGCCAGCATCCCCAGTCCACCATCATCAACAGTAAATGAATGCGAGACAAACAGCGATGTCGATAATCCAAACCTACGAGCGAGCGAAGCAATGGATAGACCGTTACTCAAACTTCAATGGCGGTATTGCGGTGAGTTCCGGTAACAGAACTTCTTATCCTGAAGTGTCTGGCTATTATATTCCCACGTTGCTGAACTGGGGAATGAAAGATCGTGCTCTGCGTTATGCACGATGGCTTGTTACGATCCAAAACGAAGATGGTTCTTGGAACGCGCCGGACGGGAAAAATCCTTATGTTTTTGACACCGGTCAAATTCTCCGTGGTATGTATGCACTCGTCGATGAATATCCAGAATTCAAGTCATCGCTTCTGAAAGGGTGCGACTGGATCAAATCTCGCCAGTTAGAATCGGGACGGATCACCACGCCCGATACGTCCGCTTGGGGTGGTGTTCCCGAAGCCGTGCATCTTTACGCAATTGCGCCACTGTTGTGGACGGCTAAAAAGTTTAATCGGCCAGACTTGAGAGTCGTCGTTGACAATGCGCTGGATTATTACGTCAAGCAGGAAAAGACATTCCCGTACCAATGTTTGTCACATTTTCATGCTTACATGCTTGACGGTCTACTCGAACTTGGCAGGGAAGACATTGTGCTTAATGCGATGCAAGAAGTCGCCGCGTTGCAACGCAAAGATGGCTCTGTTCCCGGACTCCCCAAACAAAGCGGGGTCTGTTCAACCGGTCTTTTTCAGTACGCAATCATTTGGTATAAACTTGGCGAGCGCGACCGAGCAGACCATGCATTCGCTCACGCCTGTTCGTTACAAAACGAGTCTGGCGGTTGGTTTGGAAGTTATGGCCAATGCGATAATTACTTTTCTGATGCTGAAATTGCGTGGGCTATCAAGTATTTTCTTGACGCACTAACACTAAAGCTACAAACTAACTTCGTTGCTATTTTTGATTCGTTTTTAGCATCATTGCCTGATAATGACGGACGTTATGAATTGGTTCGTGATTCTTTGCCCAAACAATCGGGGGCCAAGATTTTGGATTGTGGATGCGGTAAGGGTCGCTATGTCAATCGGCTTCACGCTGATTTTCCCAATCTTGAATGGCATGCAATGGATTTGGCACCTAGTTTTACGCCATTCATTAATGATGGTATAAAAACGGCGGTCGGTTCTATTGTGAAGACGCCATATCCCGATAATCATTTCGATTGCGTGTATTTGGCGGAAGTGCTGGAGCACTGCGTCGATCTGGATGCCGCCGTTGCAGAGTTGTATCGTATCACAAAACCCGATGGCAATGTTCTTATCATTGACAAGAACATTGCGAAGTTGGGCACGCTTAAAATTTGTGATTGGGAACAATGGTTTTCTAGCAAGCAACTGTCACACAAATTTCAGCATCTTGGATGTGACGTTTCTACACACGAAAACATTCCATATGAAAATAAAGACGGTAAAGATGGGTTGTTTTTAGGCTGGAAAGTGTTCAAGAAATTGCCCGACATTAACTCGCCCGTCGTATCGATTGTGTTGCCTGTTTACAATGGAGCAAAATACCTTCGGGAATCGATTGAGAGCTGCCTCTTGCAGACGTTCAAACGTTGGGAGTTAATCATCGTTAATGACTGCTCGACGGATGAGAGTCCAAAAATTGCAGAGTATTATGCCGCCCAAGATGCACGCATTCGCGTTATCCACAACACAACAAATCTCAAGTTGCCAGAATCATTGAATGTGGGGTTCCGTAACTCGAAAGGAAAATACTTAACATGGACTTCTGACGATAACCGTTACCACTCAACAGCCCTGCAAAAAATGGTAGAATTTCTCGATGAGAAGACAGAGTTTGGAATGGTGCGAGCAAGATACGATTGTATCGACGAAGTGGGGAATGGAAAAGAATGTCAATGGTGGCAATCTTCGTTACCAAATCTACTCACCGGTAATTTTTTCGGCGCATGTTTTCTGTATCGCCGACTTGTCATGGAAACTATCGGCGAATATGACGTGGCGTGGTTTCTTGTTGAAGACTATGAATACTGGTTGCGAGCATCGTGCCAGCATAGAATAGGTTCAATCAGTGAAGTGCTATACTCTTATCGCATCCACGATCAGACACTTACGGCAATGAGACAAAATGAAGTACATAGAAAAGACCTAGAAGTGCGACAGAAGTATTGGGGGACGCTTCAAAATTCGCTTACCCACAAAGAGAGATACAATGCTCTAAAAAGCATGTTTTATAAAGTTACCCTACTTGATGAAGAGACGAAAGTGCGTTTTGCTGAAAATAGCTCATTTAGCAAACAAGACAAGAGATTGATTCAATGGATTGTTTTTGAGGAAACACCTCTTGGGATGAGGCTCAAAAGATTACTTGCTTCGGTAAACAGGCGAATAAAGAAAGTCCGCGAGTTTTTCGATTTTCACCGCTAAAGAAATCAGAACGCGAAGCGTAAGCGAGTGCCACGAATCAGAACGCGAAGCGTAAGCGAGTGCCACGAATCGGAACGCGAAGCGTAATCGAGTGCCACGAATCAGAACGCGAAGCGTAATCGAGTGCCCAGGCTTATCACGCGCAGTGACATTTCTTACGTTTAACAGCCAGCGGGCAACAAGTATTGAAGGGGATTAGTTTATGGACATTGAGGAAGCGATTTTGCCATTCAAGATAAGCGAGTTAGTCGCGTATATCGGCAAGAAGAAAAAACTTTCGGTCGTAGATTCTTTGCAGTATCTCGCCGATACAGAACTATACAAAAAGTTGCATGACCGCGAAACAAAATACTGGTACGAAAGTGCGTCATTGTTGTATCAAGCGATACAAAAAGAAAAAAAACAGCAGCTAAAGAAGGTAAAAAAAGAACACGGACTGTGGATATGTTTTTGCGTAGAAAATTATCAACGATTGAGAAAGAAAGAAGTTGAAGACGTGTTGTTTTTGTTTGCCAAAACCAACGTGTATGATTTTTTGATTGAGTCCTATGACGTATTGCACACGCAAGGCAGAAACTATATTATCGACGAAATCGAACAATACATACAAAACCAGCGGTAAGATGTATGAAGTTATATCACGGTTCAATCGAAAAAGTCACAACGCTGTTGTTGCATAAATGCCGCAGCAACACCGATTTTGGCAAAGGGTTTTATACCACAACCGACTTCGATCAGGCATATCGTTGGGCGGTCATACAAAAAAAACGTTCCAGCACAGAAAATGCGGTTGTGTCCGAGTACGCGATTGATGAGAAAGTTTTTACTAACTGCGATTTTTCGATTTACGTTTTTAGTGGCGCAACGGAAGAGTGGTTACGATTCATTTTGGCGAACAGAAACGGTATCAAAACTAAAAGTTATGATATTATCAACGGGCCGGTCGCTAACGATAATTTATACGCCACCCTATTGCTGTTTGAGCAAGGTACACTTTCGGTTGCTAACGCAATAGAAAAATTAAAGACATATACACTGGTAAATCAAGTCTCATTCCATACTCCCAAAGCGTTACAGCAATTGACTTTTATCGAAAGTTACCTGCGGTAATCAGAGCACGAAGCGTAAGCGAGCGAAAATAAAATGTCATCACCAAAAGTCACCATCGTCATCCCCGTCTACAATGTCGAGCCGTATCTGCGGCAGTGCCTCGATTCGATTGTGAATCAGACGCTGCGAGAAATACAGATTATTTGTGTCAATGATGGCTCGACGGACGGTTCATTCGGCATATTGCAAGAGTATGCCGCCAAAGATTCTCGCATCGAAATAATTGATAAACCGAATGGTGGATTGTCGTCGGCTCGTAACGCTGCTTACCCGCATCTCAAGGGAAAGTATACGCTCTTCGTCGATTCAGATGACTGGATCGATCTTGATACTTGCCGCAAAACGTATTATCGCGCCGAACAAGCTGGTGCGGATGTTGTCGTTTTTGAGTGGACGTTACTGGATGCTGATCTGAAAACAATCTGCCAAACCCAATGGTCTGTTTTGAAAGAGACGTGCTCCATTACCGATAAAAAAGAGTTGTTGGCTGGTTTGCAAGGTTCAATGGTAGATAAATTGTACCGGACGACTTTTATTTTAGATAATGACATAAAGTGTCCTGTCGGTCTAATGTGCGAAGACCAGTTTGTTGCATGGCAAACCGTTTTATTGTCTGAAAAAATTGTGTGTATACCCATTGCATTGTACTATTATCGCAGTGCGAGAGCTGATTCAACTATGAATCGCAAAAGCAGTCGCATCTTACTTGATCTTATTCAAGTTTTTAGATTGATAAGAGATTTTCTCGAATCAAGCGGAGAATACGTCAATTATCGTGAAGTCTACCATTTGTCAAAACTATACCACATAAGGAATTGCTATCGTAAAATAATGGATATAAGTGGCATGCCAGATATTACTATATCCATAAAAAATGCCCTTGATGATTGTGACGTTACATTTTTGAATGAAGACAACAATTTGTCATCTGATATAAAGTCTTTTTATTTTACGTTATTATTTAGCGATAAAACAAACTACGATATGGTTGCTATACTAAAACGGATCAATAGATTGTTATTGCGCCCGATTGTAAAACGAATCGAAATGGTAATCAGAACGTTGCGTGGGAAGCGAATTGGGAAAAAAAACGCTGACCCAAACTTGCATATTATCCAACTGAGCGAGACGGTTACACAGCTATGTGAAGAAATCGTGCAACTGCGAGAAACTATTGACTTCATGGCAAATAAAAATACGGATGCCATTCGCAATCCGGTGAGCGGAGTTTAATAATGAAAATCATGCTGTTGATGGGAGAGAACGTCGTCGAGAGTGCTGGTGGCGCGGAAAAGGTCTTGTGTAACATGGCAAACGCGATGACCCAACGCGGTCATCAGGTTACAATTGTGTGTGATGATGCCAAACAGGGGCGCCCTTTTTATCCACTAGATAGCAATGTTACCTTTCACAACTTGAATGGCTCTGGTAAAAAACGACAGGCTCCATTGCTTATCCGATTGATTCGTAAAGTTATAAATCCCATCCAAAAACTATTTGGTATTCGTCCGGTTTACGATATAGCAAAGGTTTGGAACTTTTCGAAGCTAGTTTCTATTCGTGTCAATACCGTCACACAAATTCAACCTGATGTGATCGTCCCATTCTTTCTGCACGATGCCGAAACGTTAATACAGCCCGAAGTAAAGCTAGATTGCCCTGTTGTTCTAATGCTGCACAACTCTCCAGAAGTCGAGTACGCAGAACTGATTCGACGTAGGAAGCTTCAAGATACCGTGGGTAAATGCAATGTTTTACAGGTCTTGTTGCCTAGCTTTGCTGCTTACATTCGCAAATATCTAACAACAAAAACCGTTGCTATTCCAAACGTGGTACCACAATTCTGCGAAAGCGATATTGCGAAATTAATGCGTGATAAGCCAAAAAGAACAATTTTGATGGTAGCGAGGCTTGATGTAAAGCAGAAGCAACAGCATTTTTTGATCGAGGCCTTTGCGATAGTTGCTAGGTTATATCCAGACTGGCAAGTTGAATTTTACGGGAGTGAATGGACGCGCGGATACACGAACATACTTAGTAAGTTAATAAAGAAATATGGTTTGGAAAATCAGATATTTCTCAAAGGAACTACGAATGACACAATAAACACTCTGAAGCAAGCAGATATTTTTGCATTTCCAACATCGTATGAAGGTTTTCCACTTGCTTTAACTGAGGCAATGGCAGTAGGTTTACCCTGCGTTGGGCTAAAGACTTGTTCAGCCGTGAATGAATTGATTGTTGATGGCGTCAATGGTTTTCTTGCAGAAAACGATGTCAACGACTTCGCAGCAAAACTTCGTGTTTTGATGGATGATGCTGATTTGCGTACTCGGATGGGAAAAGCTGGGCATGAGATGGTGAAACAGTACGCCCCCGATAAGATATGGGATCAGTGGGAATCGCTTTTGTATGAAACGGTTGCAGAATTCAAAGCACATAACGTGAATAAGTGAGCAAAAATTGTTATGCCCCCAAAAGTCAGTGTTGTCATTCCAGTTTACAATGTGGAACAGTATCTGCGGCAGTGCCTTGATTCTGTTGTGAATCAGACGCTGCGTGAGATACAGATTATCTGCGTCAATGATGGTTCGACAGATAACTCATTTTCCATATTGCAAGAGTATGTCTCGCACGACCCACGCATAGAAATTGTTGATAAACCAAACGGTGGACAGGCATCGGCACGCAATGCTGCGTACCCCCATATCAAAGGAAAGTACACCTTCTTCGTGGATTCTGATGACTGGATCGATCTTGATACTTGCCGAAAAACATACTTGAGAGCGGAACAAGCTCGAGCACAAATAGTCGAGTTTTTTGTAGACCGTTACTATGAATCGGATAATACGTTTGTTCCAGTTATTACACATTATGAAGCACAAGAGATTTCGGACGACTCTCAAAAAAACAACTATCTTAAAAATATCCCTACTTCTTTATGCCAACGACTATTTTTAAGTGATCTACTTGTGGTGAACGAGATTCGGTGTCCAGAAGGCTTGATAATGGAAGACAACTTACCTTGCTTTCTAGCAGGTGCTCTCGCTAAAAAAATAGTTTGGCAACCAGAGTGCTTTTATCATTATCGTGTGAGGCAAGGGTCAACAGTCTTTTCCAATGGGGATGCCCAACTTGACATATTGAAAGTGTTTGAGTTGTTGTCTGAAGAACTCAAAAAGCGTGGAATCTATGAAACTTTCTGTGACGCTTTTGGTTATAGAAAATTGACTATGATAGTTCACAATTTCAATGCTGCTTCAAGCGTGCCATACCACGCGAAAAAACAGAGGTACATTGACTCGCTAACAGCAGAAGACCGCGATTATATTGCTAGAAACAGTTTTTTGCCAACGAAAATAAAAGCGTTTTACGAACGTATTCTAAATCATAAAACCAACAGCGTGCGACAATTCATTGACAGCATTTATGCGAGAACTTTGAAGCATTTTTTGGGGCGAGTTGAGCAACAAGTCAAAAAGTGTCTAGGGCATCAGCACAAAAAAACATCTGACTTTCAGGCAAAACAGGTCAAGTATATGAGCGATCTTACAGCACAGCTTTGCGCAGAAATTGTACAAATACGCAGTGAAATTGAACGCAAAATGTAAACGAGTGTCAATATAGCATGATTACGATTTTAACACCCACATACAATCGTGCATACATCCTGACAGATGCTTATGACAGCTTGCTCCGTCAAACTGACAAAAGTTTCGAGTGGATTATTGTTGACGATGGAAGCACCGATGACACCGAATCTCAAGTTCGGAGTTGGATTTCCATTGGTCATATTTCTATTCGTTTTTTTCGCAAGGAAAACGGCGGCAAACACACAGCAATTAATTTGGGGGTTCAACATGCGTGTGGTGAACTCACCATCATCCTTGATAGCGATGACTACCTTGCCGATGACGCAATTGAAACTATACGCAATACTTGGAGAGATTGTAAAAAGACTCCTAAAAGTGGGGGAATGGTGTTTCTGAAAGGGGATGACTCGACAGGCAAAAGTATGTCAACAGAGTTCATTAGAACGAATTATTGGGCAAATACCATTCAAGCTCGCCATGTAGATAAAATCAAGGGCGATAAAGCAGAAGTGTATCGGACTGATATTTTACGCGAATTTCCATTCCCAGTATTTGAAACCGAGAAGTTTCTTACAGAAGAAGTCGTCTGGAACCGTATCGCAAAGAGATATGAGTTACTGCACGTTAATAAAATCATTTACTGGGCAGAGTATCTCGAAGATGGCCTGACTCGTAGTGCTAATCAAAAAAATCCTTTTGCGAGTATTCAGGGACAAATTCTGAACCTCAATGAAAAAACGACAAAAGAGTTTCCTCTGATAAAACGTATTAGTCACACTATTGGGTACATCGGTAAAAGTTTACATTCAAATTCGATTTGGCAAACGATCCGGCAATCCAAGTCCCCCGTTCTGTGTGTGATGCTTATGCCGCTCGGTATAATAAAACACCTGCAATATCGGTGTAGAAATAAACGCTATGATTCCTAAAACAATTCATTTTTGCTGGTTTGGTGGCAAGCCATATTCGCCGCTTATTGTGTCTTGTTTGGAAACGTGGAATTCAGCACTTCCAGACTGGACCTTCAAACGTTGGGACGAAACTAATTCTCCTCTCGATGCTTGTAAGTATGTCGGTGATGCCTTTGAACACAAGCAATGGGCGTTCGTATCAGATTATGTCAGACTTTGTGCGCTACATCGCTATGGCGGCGTGTATCTAGATACAGACATGTGGCTCATGAAACCACTCGATATTTTCTTGAACCACGAGTGTTTTTTGGGGTTTGAGAGCAAAAAACTAGTCAATGGTGCGATTATAGGAGCGATTCCGCAACATAACTTCATTGCCGAGTGTGTTGAATACTATCACAATCACATTTTTTTACCCAAAAAAACAACAACGATCCCGAAAGTCATTACAGGACTACTCCATAAACGAGGTCTGACACAAATGAATGTTCGCCAGCAGGTTGGTGGTGTTGAACTGTATCCGCTGGAGTATTTTTATCCACTGCCATACTCAATCAAAGAGCGTCCCGCCAATTTTTTGGATGCACAGACACCGAACACACATGCGATCCATCTATGGGACTTTAGCTGGAAGTGTGAGACAGAGTTTCTCAAACGCGGTGAGTACGAAGTGGGATTCCCTCTGGTGTTTGCAAAATTGCGGAAAGACCCGTTCCAGTCGTTTAGATTTTACAAACGAGTGATATTTCACGGCGTCAAATATCTTTGTTACCTTCTGCATCAGAAAGTTTTCCGATAACTTTAAGAGGTTGAATTAGTGTCAAGTCAGTATCTACACATTGCCATAGCGTCAGACCACCGTTACCTTGTTCATGCGGCGACGCTAATACAATCAATAGTTGAGAATAATCATCAACATCGTTTGTTTTTTCATCTATTTACGATGGACAAGCGTGTCACAGAAGATGGGATGCTCAAGGGATTCTTTGGTTCACTACGCACACAGAGTATTCAGTGTGAAATTCACTACATAGAAGAAAACACTCCTCTGATTCAAGCGGTCCCCCCCGGTGGTACAATTTCAAATCGTTCTACGTTTTTGCGGTTTCTTGCTGCTGATCAACTCAATGTCGAAAAACTGTTGTACCTCGACTGTGATATGATCGTTCTCGGCGATCTTGGACCACTCTTTGCAACACCTCTCGAAGGATACTTGTTTGCAGCGGTCTCCGACCTTTTTGGTGCGGCGCACGTCTTTTCCAAAGGATTCGGTTTGCGATACTTTAACGCAGGAATGCTTCTTATAAATGTCCCGTTATGGAAACAAAACTGCTGCCTCGAAAAGTCATTACAATTTACACAAGGAACGTTTTCGGAATTGTTTTCAGGCAAAAAACATTGTGGCGATCAAGATGTCTTGAATATGCTTTTTCAAGGACAAGTCGTCTATGTTCACCCCAAATACAATGCGGTGAATCCTTTATTTTTGCGGCGAGTTGACTTCAGAGGGACGGTTTTTGATGAGGTCTGTAACTCACCAGTAATCGTCCATTTTGCTGGCGGGGCCAAACCATGGAACGCCCATGACTTTCATCCGCTTACCCAAGAATACTGGCAGTATCGGCAGATGACGCCTTGGAAGAGTGACTTTGAGGACAACAAAAATAGGTTGTTAGCGAAAAAGGTTGTTTATGGTCTTAAACGCTTGAAGTTTTCATTGCAGCCTGTTCTCTGTCCGTTTGGCGATTGCATTCGGCGCATCTGTGGTTATCCAACGCGAGTTATCGCCGCTAAAGATGTTGAGCTTTTGATGAAACTTACACTAATGCGTAACGGTTGATGGTCCCATTACGGGGTGGATTGTAGGCTTCGCCCTCAAGACTGCGGCTTGTGGAACGTATATCTGATTATTCGGCTTGTTCTTTTTTACTGCCATTCAAGTCTTCTTCATCATTTCGGCATACATCAAAAGTCCGACTTCCATACTGCGGCCTTGCAGAGAAAACTCTGATGTTGTTGGGTTGTATGCCAAAACATTTTGACGCACGAGTTCGGCAAAATGTTTCGTTAGTTTTTCGATGCTGATCGTGTCGTGTTCAACCAGTTCAGCAAAATCGCCAACCGTAAACGCCGCTTTTTGCGCAACGACTTCAGCCATTCTCAAAAACATTGCAATTTTGTCCTTGTAAAGACTTGCGTATTCATAAAACTTACTCCTCTGCATCACCTTGTACTTTTGCAAAGTCTCGTCAAACGCCTCTTGCGGTACGGTGCCGTTAACTGCTCGGTCTTGCAAGTCGCCCAAAATGGCACTGACTTCCCAGCAGCTTCCGCCAAAAACGTTCCACATCTCGTCTTTCTGTACTTCGCTCAAGGCGAAGTTTTTCATCCCGCTTTCTTTTTCCAAATTGTTGAGCCAGTAATAAGTGTCTTCTTTGGTAAGGTAATCAACCGACATAAACGTCGATGTTTTCTTGAGCTTGCTGTCGTTGTAGATACGCTCGATGAAGTAACCATCGCTACTGGCGATGATCACATGGCACAGATGCGATTCCTTCGTCATCGCGACAAAGAAGTTGAACATCTCTTTCAAGAGTTCACGCTGACCGTTCAGGTAAATCCCTTCCAATGCTTGGAGTTCGTCGATGATGATGATCGGACGAACGCCGCTTCGGAGTATCCGCTCTAGAGCATTTTACGTTTTCGCATACCCATCGTGTCGGAAGTAGTTCTTGCATTCGGTTGGCGTGAATAGCTGTGGCGAGGTTTGTAGAAATTCCTGCAGTTTGGAAACTTCACGAATCTGCTCACTACGCAACACAGA
>JBOFSQ010000069.1:0-4310 GCA_051651625.1 Thermoguttaceae bacterium
GGTTCGGCATAGCCGACCCCTCCAGTATTGGGTGGAGCGTCAAAAATTTGGAGGGTTCGGCTATGCCGAACCGCTGGAGTCGGCGTTGACACTGCGTTCTGAATCGACGCGATGAGTGTACGAAATCCGAATCGCAGAAAAGTTTTTTGGAGTCGTTCGGGATCGAGTTCGGCTGCGGCTGCTGCGGTGTCCCAGTTAATTTCGAGTGGTACGTCGCGGCGGAGTTGCACGAGTTCGCGAGCGTGTTCGGCGTCGCCGCGTCCGGCGATGAACATCTCGCGGCGTTTTCCGGTGAGTTTGTCAACGTTTTCAAATATCGCGTTCAGCGAACCGAACTGCTGGAGAAGTTGCGTTGCGGTTTTTGGACCGACGCCGCTAATGCCGCGAACGTTGTCGGAGGCGTCGCCGCACATCGCTTGAAAATCGACAACTTGTTCGGGCGTGATTCCCCAGTCGGCGAGGAGTTCGGCGGCGGTGTACGGCTGTTGTTTGCGGAGCATGTAGAGCGACGTTTTTTCGGTGATGAGTTGCCGCGCGTCTTTGTCGCTCGTGACGAGACAGCAGTGTCCGCCGCGTGACTCCGTTTCGGCGGCGACGGTGGCGAGAATGTCGTCGGCCTCGAATCCGGGCGCGACGAGCGACGCAACACCAAACGCATCGACCACTTCGCGGACGAGTGCAAGTTGCGGACGCAAGTCGTCGGGCATCGCGGCGCGGTTCGCTTTGTACTGCGAGTCGCTAACGTGACGAAACGTCGGCGACGAGTGGTCGAACGCACAAAACAGGTAATCGGGGCGATGTCGCGTGAGGAGGGTGAGCAAGTCTTTTGCGAAGCCGTAGACGGCGTTTACCGGTTCACCTTGCGGCGAAGTCATCGGCGGCAGCGCGTAGAAAAGCTGAAATATCAGTCCGTGCGAATCAATGACGTAAACCGTTTTGCCGGTGAGATCGAGTGCGTGTGTCATCGCCGCATTATAAGAATCATCTCTTGATTTGATAGGAGGGTTTTGCGGAGTTCGCGGGACAGACAATTTCCCCCGCGCGTCTCGCTTGCCAAAAACGTGAAAACGGTTATGCTCTCGCTTATGCTTCGTGCTCTGATTCGGCCACTCGCTTACGCTTCGTGTTCTGATTTTTTCAACCAATTAACAACTCCCGATGCCGTTCCCACAATTTGATCGTTCGCGTCTTCGTTTGAAACCGCTCGCGGAGCGGGTTCACGATCTCGACCTCTCGGTGATGCTTGACCCGCGTTCACCAGCGATGTGGTCGCACCCGTCCCTTGCGCCGCTGGCGTCGCGGATTCGTGTGGCGAAGTCGCGCGGCGCAACCGTTTTGTGGATGCTCGGTGCGCACGTTATCCGCGCGGGGTGTACGCCGATTCTTGTGCGACTCCTTGAAGAAAAACTCGTCACTCACATCGCACTCAACGGCGCAGGGTGCATTCACGATTTCGAGTTCGCACTCATCGGCGCGACAACCGAAAGCGTCGCGCGGTACATCAGCGAAGGGCAGTTCGGACTCTGGAACGAAACCGGCGCAATCAACGACGCCGCACGCGAAGCACTACGCGACAACATCGGATTCGGCGAAGCGGTCGGCAGAATGATCGACGCACGAAAACTGCCGCACCGCGAACACAGTTTGTTGTGGCACGCAAACCGACTCGGCGTGCCGGTGACAGTTCACGTCGGCATCGGCTGCGACTTCATTCACCAGCACCCAAACTGCGACGGTGCCGCACTCGGTGCCGCTTCCTACACCGACTTCTTAATCTACACGCAATCAATAACACGACTCGAAGGCGGCGTCTTCTGCAACTTCGGCAGCGGCGTCATCGGCCCAGAGGTTTACTTGAAGGCGTTGTCGATGGCACGAAACGTCGCGCACCAAGACGGGCAACGTATCGCCCACTTCACGACGGCGGTGTTCGATCTGCTTCCGCTCGAAGGAAAAGACGTAAACGAAACGCCGCCGAAGAGCGACCCGCGTTACTATTTCCGTCCGTGGAAGACGATCCTCTCACGCACCGTCGCCGACGGCGGCGAGAGTTTCTACATCGCCGGCGAACACCGACAAACAATCCCCGCACTCGCGTATGAGCTGTTTCGATGACGGTTCACGTCCCCATTTGTCATTCCCACGAAAACGGGAATCCATCCGAGTATAATGCGTGTTGGTGTCGTGGCTTGAAAAATCGCAACACTTGTCTTCGTCCCGCAAGGGACGTGATTTCAATAACCGTGGGCAAGCGGTACTCCGCGCAGCCCACGGTAGCGACCACTCAAAATCTGCGTCTGTAAGACGCCACTAATGGCACCACGGTTAACGCGAAACATGGTAGCGTCCTACAGACGCATCCGAGTTTTGGTCACCACCACCGGCGGTTGCGTTTGCCGCTATCGCGGCGGCACTTACCGCCGGTTATTGAGATTGCTGCCCCGTCGGGGCAAAAGTACACCATACTCATACTCGACGTTTAGTGTTACGGAATCGTCCGTGAACGAATGCTACAGATTTGCCACCCAACGACACAATGACTCGCCATGAACGGTTACGCAGTTCAACAAATCCTCGCCAAGTTACCAAACATTCGCATTGCGGTCGTTGGCGATTTTTTTCTTGATCGCTACTGGAACATCGTGGCGGAACTCGATGAGGTCTCGATTGAGACGGGGCTGACGGCGTATCAAGTTGCGTCATGCAAAATGAGTGCGGGTGCGGCGGGGACGGTCACAAACAATCTTGCCGCACTCGACGTTGGCAAAGTTTACGCCATCGGTTTTGTTGGGAACGACGGCGAAGGTTTTGAACTAACTCGCGCACTCGCATCGACAGGGATCGACCTGACGTTTCTCCACGCAACGCCGGAACGCGCGACGCCGTGTTACACCAAACCGATGCGCGGTGTTGCCGGAATGCGTGGCGTTGAACAGAACCGCTTCGATATCAAGAATCGCGTGCCGACGCCGCGCGAAGTTGAGGCGAAAATCATCGACGCGATTCACGCGGTGGCACCGCTCGTCGATGCGGTTATGGTGATGGACCAAGTTTCGGAAGACGACTGCGGCGTCGTCACGACGGCGGTACGCGACGAGTTGCAGCGGCAACAGTGTGCGATAATCTACGCCGACTCGCGGACACGAATCGGACTCTTTCGCAACGTTCTGATCAAGTGCAACGAATACGAAGTGGCGGCGGCGTTGGGATGTGATACGGATTCTGCGTCGCTGTCGATTGAACAGCTCGCACGTTACGGCAAGTCGCTTGCGGCGACGACGGGTCGCGCGGTCTTCGTAACGCTCGGCGAACGCGGGCAGCTTGTCGTCGATGTTTCTGGCGAGACGACGCTCGTTGACGCCGTTCACGTTAGCGGCCCGATAGACATTTGCGGTGCGGGCGACGCGACGAGTGCGGCACTTGTTGCGTCGCTCTGCGCCGGTGCGACGTTGTGTGAAGCGGCACGCATCGGCAACGTCGCCGCCTCGATCACGATCCGCCAAATCGGCCAAACCGGAACCGCGTCACGCAAACAGATTCTCGATGTTTTTGAACGCGAAACGAGCGAATCAGAACACGAAGCGTAAGCGAGTGCCCCGAATCAGAACACGAAGCGTAAGCGAGTGCCCGAATCGGGATAGATTCCCGTCTGCGGGAATGACGAACACGACAATCAAACCGCAAACAGCCCCATGAAACCACTTTTGGCATTCGACGCCGACGACACGCTTTGGATCAACGAGCCGTACTTCCGCGAAGTCGAAGACTGGTTTCTGGACGCGATAAGTGTACACGTCGCGCGTGATGAAGCGTATCGTGTTCTTCACGAAGTCATTGTGCGCAATCTCGACGACTACGGTTTTGGCATCAAGTCGTTCATCCTCTCGATTCTCGATGCGACGCTGGAAATGCTGCTTGATGACGTGCCGTCGTCGCTCGTCGCCGAAGTTCTTCAGCAAGGTCACCGGATGGTTCACCGGCCACTTGAATTGCTTGACGGTGTTACAGAAACGCTCACCGCGCTTGCGCCGCACTACGCGATGTTGCTTGTCACCAAAGGCGACCGGCTCGATCAAGAACGCAAACTCGCACGCTCGTCGCTTGCGTCGTTCTTCGATCACTGCGAGGTACTTGCGGATAAGACTTCGCAAGAGTACAATCGTCTATTCACGAGTCGCGGCGTTGCTACGGAAGACGTTATCATGATCGGCAACTCGATCAAGTCCGACATCCTCCCGATACTCGATCTCGGCGGGCGGGCGGTTTACATCCCGTTTGAAACGGTTTGGATGCACGAAGTCGCCCCGCTA
>JBOFSQ010000070.1:0-74556 GCA_051651625.1 Thermoguttaceae bacterium
GGCCTCTTCACGCTCCGCGCGCAATGCCGACGAAACGCTAGAAAAACCGGCATATTCGCAGTTTCCGAGACGGTGTGTTGCAAGCCCCGTTGGGGCAAATACGCAATGCACGTCTGCAAGCGAAACTTTACTACACCCAGTTTCGTCAATCGTCTGTAGTTCTTTTTTCTCACACAAAGGCACGAAGAGTAGGTGAATCCGCAGATGCCGCAGATTGTCGCAGATTTTTGTATTTGTTTGGCAGTTCTAAAACTTCGCATCAAAATCTGTGTGAATCTGCGAAATCTGCGGACACTCTCCTTCGTGTGAGACTCCTACCAAAAAACTTGTTAGCGGTCTGCGCAATCCCGTTGACAACGCCGCCAGCGACGTTACAATCCCGCGTGTTAGTTTTGAAGTTGGTGTTCGCGTGAGCAAGTGTGCTTCGCGCGAAAGAACAGGGAACTCCGGTGCAATTCCGGGACGGTCCTCGCCGCTGTAACCGATGCAAAAAATTGTCCACTCTTGAAAGCCATTGACGGTTCGCACCGTTGAGAAGGCAGGACGATTTTTGTCGGGAGTCAGAAGACCTACCAGCTTCGTGAAAACGTGTGCCGTCTGATGCGAAGGACAAGCGGTGTACATAACGCGAAGGGTGTCTTCGTATGTCTTGTTCTCTCTTGTGGTGTGGTGCGCGCCGCAGACGTGTTGGGTTCACGCTCGTCGAACTTCTCGTCGTGATTGCGGTGATTGGCGTCTTGGTTGCGCTCTTGCTGCCAGCGGTACAAGCCGCTCGTGAAGCGGCGCGGCGGATGAGCTGCTCCAATAATCTGCGCCAAGTTGGGATTGCAACACACAACTATCACGACACACACAACGTGCTGCCGAGTTACGACTTCGGTCCTACGAGTCGCCGGGGACCTTGGGCTGCGTTTGGCTACGATATGGCAGCCTATTCGACGTTCGTCGCCTTGCTGCCGTTTATCGAACAAAATGCACGGGCTGATCAATTTATGGAGCAAGATGCCAACCCGACTCATCCCTGCCATTTTATGATGGTAAGCGATGGTAGTGGAGGGATCAATCCTATTTTGAATCAGTCGATACCGCTCTTGGGATGTCCGTCCGATTCGGGGATTGGCTTGAAGTCTCGCGACATAAATTGGGCTGATATGGGGTTGAGCGGAGATGGGACGCATGCGGCGGCGACGAGTTACCAAGTTTCCAGTGGCGACACGCCGTTTGTCTTTGGCGTTGCCAGTGGTCGTGGTCCGATTTCGTCGAGGGTGTGGAACGGTTTAGCGAGTGTCACAGATGGAACCAGTCATACGGTGATGATGAGTGAACACCGCATCTCGCTCGACAGCAGTCGGCATGTATTGGATGCAAATATCACAGGCATCGCCTTTGCGGCAAGCAACTGGTTTGTCATGTGTATGGCAACGGATGGTACTGGGAGAATGTATGACTCCGCTGCCGTACTGGATCGCCAGATTGGGCGCAACTGGGCTTCGGCATCCGCGATGGCAACCTCTTTCAGCACGATCATGCCCCCCAATTCGCCGGCGTGTACCGACAGCTCCAATTATGGCTACTACGCTGGGCCGACAAGTTATCACCCCGGCGGAGTCTATGTGTTGCGATGCGACAGCTCAGTGCAGTTTGTATCGGAAACGATTGATGCGGGAAAACTTCACTTGTCGCCCGTTACGAGCGGTGAATCGCATTATGGCGTTTGGGGCGCAATGGGGTCAGCCAGCGGTGGTGAAAGTCGTTCACTGTAAACCAACAATAAGGGGACTGGCTATGTCAAAAAACATTAGTTGTAATATTATGTTCACTCTTCTTGTCGCGATGGCGATGGTATTCGGCTGTAGTAAGCCGAAGCTGATCGGGCTAGTTCCGGCACAAGGTGTGATTACCTACCAAGGCGAACCGCTTGAAGGGGCAACGATCTGCTTCACACCGAAAGAATTCAAAAGCGGTGCGCGGTTAGGCACCGGAATATCTGATGTCCAAGGGCGATTCACTCTGCGAACTATCGGTGAGGTAGGCATTTTGCCAGACGACTATGCCGTGATTGTCGTCAAAAATGAAGCCCAATCTCAGCAACACGCATCCAACGGTAAGACTGCGACCTCACCACCTCAACGTCCGATGCTGACGAAAGTTCGTTCGGTCATTCCCAAGAATTATAGTGACTACAAGACATCAGGGCTGGGGTTTTCCATTGGCGACAAGGGAAATCGCGATTTGCGGATTGATCTCCATGATTGATCCACTTCTTCCCCGACACAACGTCACACAATATCAATCATTCGCAGTTTGTGTACAAGAAACGGCAGCGACTGATATGCCGTACCGAATGGCGATTCCCGCTCCGATCACTGGCCACTAGCTACCGACCACTACTTCGGGCACTCGCTTACGCTTCGTGTTCTTATTCGTGTTATTGTGGCGATTCGCGTCGTGCCAAGAGGAAGAGCAGATCGCTCAAGCGGTTGAGATACGCGAGAACTTCGTGCGAGACGTTGTGTTGCGCCCGGTGCAACGAGACGACGCGACGCTCGACTCGTCGCGCAATTGTACGGCAAACATTGAGACGGGCCGCACGAACGTCGCCGCAGAACGTCACGAAACCAGCCAGCGGCGGAAGCGATGCTTCCAAACGTCGCACATCGGAATTGAGACCGGAAACGTGCGCAGACGTGAGTCGCCCCGGAACGCCAGCGATTTCCGCCATGATTTCGCTCAACTCCGCCAGCACTCGTTGCAACGTCGCAGCGTCGTCACACTGTCCTTGCGTCTCGGCAAGCACGAGGGTAATCGCTGCTTGCAACTCATCGAGTTCGCCGCCAACTTCGATTCGTAAATCGTCTTTGGCAAACCGCGCGGGACCGATCAGCGATGTCTCACCACTGTCGCCACGGCGCGTCGAAATGCTCGGATGTTCACACGTCACTGAACATTCTCCGCAGGTTGTTCATCGCCCGAACGCAACAGTCGCAAATACTCGCGGCGAAGTTGATGAAGATATTCAAGCTGCTCACGCTCGCTGTCTAAATCGACGTTCGACTTTTCAAGAAAACCTTGACGGACTTCGACGACAGGATGTTTTTCCGCATCGAACGTTACTGGTTCTGGAGTTCCCGAAGCCGCAGTTGCCGCGTAAAATCCGCCGCCGCGTGGGGCGAGCCGCGTCGCGTCACGAAACGTCACCAGCGGCAAACTACCAACAGCAGTTTCGTTGCTGCTCGCATCGAGACTCCAAACCTGACCGCGAAGCGAAATCACCAATCGTCGATGTTCTTGCGGCACAACCACCGGCGGCGACAACGGCTCAATCGCCGCTCCAGAACCACTACCGTCAAGATGCGGAGTCGCAAGTGCCAGCGATGAATCGTCCGTAAGTTCGAGCCGTCCGCCGCGTGCAAAGAGCGGTTCGCCTGTCCGCGAGTCGGTGACAGCAACAAATGCGTTACCGATGATCGCAAAGTCGTGTTCGCGCGATGTACGCACCAAGTCGCCTTGCCGCGTCACCAAACGTACCGGAACTTCGCCGTCAGCAGACGCAGTAACACGTCGCGCAACTCGATCCGATCCTTGGTGAAACGTCGGAAGCGTCGCAGCAAACTCGTAAACAACGCTCTTGAAACCGACTGTCTCGACGTTCTCGATGTTGTAGAGTCGATTCCAAATCGTCTTGTCGATGCGTCCCACTTCGCTTCGCAAAAACGACGACCAGTCGCCCGCAACGCTAATCTCTCGCGGCGGAACGGGCTTTACAACTGCAACTTCTAGCGGACGCGGCGTGACTTTCGGGAGCGTACCGCCAAGGATGTCGTGGAGCTTGCGAAACTCGGCGTTTTCGAGTGCTTTGCGAATGCGTTCTTCCTGCGCGGCGAGTTTAGCTTCTTCTTCGGCGTCGCTCGGTGTTGACGCAACTTGTGCCGCGTTCGGCAGCGATGTTGATTCGTTTGCACGGAGTACGGTCGTCGTGCAAAGCACGATGAAAATGACAACGAACCATTTCATGATTGCACCTCTTTGTAAGCGTTCACATTTTTTGCATTTGCTCGTAGTTCTTTTTTCTCACACGGAGTCACAGAGGCACGGAGGAGAGTCGCATGATTGCATACATTACGAGCAATTTGTTTCGCACAAAGGACACGAAGAGGATTGAAGTTGAAAACGTTCTTTGTGTTCTTCGTGTACTTCGTGCCTTTGTGCGCAAAAAAGAACTGCCAATAATGCGTAAAATCTGCGACAATCTGTGGAATCTGCGGATTCATATCATCTCCGCGCCTCAGTGCCTCCGTGTGAAACTCCTCAAAAATCCGCGAACGTTTTCACCTCTTTGGCGTCAAAAAAATGTTGCCGGATCACCGCCGCCAGATAGAATGAACCGGTCACGCAAACGATGTCGTCGCGTTCAGCCGTGCTCCAAACGAGATCAAACGCCTCACAGCAATTTTTGATCATCTCAAGTTGTGGCGGGGCGTTTGTCGGTTGGACACTGGTATTGCTGGCGGCTTGGCGAAATATGTCGCGGGCCTTGCGGTGAGTACACCATTGCGACTCAGCGATGATGGCACTGCTGGGGTTGTCGTCGTCATCGTCGCATTCAAACGGCGGTAGCATGTCGTCGTTGATGGCGAGGGCGAGCGTTCGCAGTCCCTGTGCGGGGAACGCGCGAACGCTTTGCGAATACTGCGTCAAAATTGTTCGGTCAAAAAATGGGAGCAACTCCGAGAGCATACCGTCTACGTCTTTGCCGAGCATCGTTCCGAATATGAGCGTCGTGCGTCCTTTGTGTTCGAGCGTTTTGAGTGCGGCAACGAGTGCGGCGGCGGACGCACGGTTGTGCGCACCGTCTACGATTAAAGTTGGTCTGGTCGAGAGATACTCGATCCGGGCTGGCAAGTGCAACCGTGCAAGTCCAGCGGTGATGTTTTCTGGCGTGATGTGGAAACCGCGTTCGGCGAGCGTACACGCGGCGTCGATGGCGATTGCCGCATTGTCTACTTGATGTTCACCCAAACACGGAATCACAACCGAATCGAGGTTGTGGTGTGAACTGGCGTAGGCAAACGATGTGGACTGCGCCGAAACTTTGCGTAACTTCACATTAAAGTCGATTCCTCGTTCGCGTAGTGGCGCACCGCGTTCGGCGGCGACGTGGCGCACCACTTTGCGTGCAACGTCGTCGCCTACGCCACTCACAACTGGCACTCCGCTGCGAACAATCGCAGCCTTCTCGGCGGCGATGTGAGCGAGTGTTGGCCCAAGCTCGACCATGTGATCGTAGCTGATACTCGTCACGATAGACATCGCTGGCGAACAGACGTTTGTCGAGTCGAACCGTCCGCCCATCCCGACTTCTAAAATCGCAACGTTGACTCCGCACCTTGTGAAGATGCGATAGGCAACGAGGAGTGTCATATCGAAGAACGAGAGCGACGCGATGTCGGTCTGCAATTCGGCACTGCGCTGGCCGAGTGTGGTGAGTTCGTCTTCGATCCCGAAGACCGCTTCGCAAAACTGTTCGGTTGAAACCAGCTCGCCATCAATGCGAAACCGTTCACGGATTGTGTGGAGGTGAGGCGAGAGGAACGTGCCAACGTTGTACCCCGATTCCTGCACAATCCCTTCCAGCATCAGCGCGACCGACCCTTTTCCTTTTGTCCCCGCGATGTGAACAACTTCAAACGGCGCGGCATTGTTACCGAGCGCATCAAAGACGCGGCGCAAACCGTTTAGGCGGTGTTCGAGAGTTTCGTATGAAATCTCTGTCGGCAACTGCCGTTCGACGTTGAAACGCCGTTCTAAAATCGCTTGGGCTTGGAGAAATGGGTCGCTCATCGGTTGACCGTGCGCAAGATGCAGGGGAAGTCACAACTTCCCCCACCTCTTCCCTTTCGTGCGTAGCGAACCGTAACGGATCAACCGCCGTAGGGTGCTGGTGTGACGGGCGTGTAGGACGAAATCGTCCGTGGTTTGCACGGGTCGCAAGCCGGTTCGCACGGATTGCAAGCTGGCTCGCACGGTTGGCATGCGTTGGGCGTGCAAGGATCGCACTGCTGCCCAGCGTAAACTACCTCCGGTGCCGACGCTTGACGCCGCGATGTCGGCCAAAGCGAACCGGTACGGCACAGATTCCAGCCAGACGACGAGCCTGAACTCGAACCTGTACTCGAACAACCAACTGACAGTGGGATCAGCATCGCCACTGCTGCCAAAGCAAAGAGTGTCTTTTTCATGGGTCTCTCCTCAAAAGAAAGTGGTGTGAAGCACCTCGTGGATTGATCTTGCTCCAAACGGAACCACGTCCGTTACCGCCGCAAGACTACCGAACTTTACACGCCACTTGAGGAAAAGGCAAACTCCCTAACCCAAAAAGAAGATAAACTTTTGTGTCAATGATACTACAACTGCTATAACTCGGCGCACCGAAAAAGTTTAACATGCGTCGGTGCGGTGAAGCCACCTGTGGCTCCTACAGTGACTCTCCATCGTCAACTTCCTCTTGACGCTGACGCGGACAAGTGCTATGATGCAAACAACTGCTGATTTGCAAGCATACCATTTTGAGACCACATTTCACAAGGAGCAAAGAAACAATGACACGCAAAACACCTCGTCTTGAATCGCTTGGTCGCGCGGGAACTGCTGCGGTGTTGCTACTCGCTGCCGCTGGCATCGCCATTGCCACTATGGTTTCTCCTTTTGGAATGGCACAAGGTGAAAACGCTGAACGTACCGCAAATAAACTTGTCATGGCGGCAACCGAAACACAAAAGTCGGAAACTTCGGAAACTACAGTTCACGAACCAACAACATGCAGGAGCCAATCCGTGTCCACCCAAACAATCAATGTCCTTACCAGCGGATTACCGATGACAACGCCTAACATAGGCAGACCGTTCACCTTTACCGGAACCGTTACAGACAACAACAAAACACCGATTGACGCTGCAACAGTCTGCACGCAATTTTGGGAAGGCCCCGACTTTGTCAACGGGCGTGGAGCTACAACACCGGAAAAATGTATCAGCGAACACTTCACGCAAACCAATCGCCAAGGAGAATACTCCGTCGCGTTGCCGCAAGAGTTGGTCGGGAAAAGCCCGCTATATGTTTGCATCAGAGCGGGACACCCCGACTTCATTTCACGCGGTGTTGCATCGTATCCAATCGACGAATTGATTGCGGCACACGAATTGAGTCAAGCAGATGGGACAGATTGTCACCTCGGAGACTTTGCTCTCGTACCGGCAGCGCATTTGCGCGGCGTGGTCTTGTCGCCCACGGAAACGCCGCTGGCGAATGTACTCATCCGCACCTATTCTCGAAGCGCGATTGGTGACAGCCTATACGCTGCTACCGATCACAATGGCGAGTTCGGCATCAGGGTACATCGTGATGTTCCCATAGTCCTTTGGGCGATTCCGAGTGACTTTGCCCCAGTGGCAATGGCGTTTGACAAAGCACCGACCGACCCCGTTGTTGTCGATGTCAAGCCCGGTATCGTACTCAAAGGACGCCTCGAAGATCGGAACGGTGCCCCGATGGCAGGCATCTGGATTGACGCTGTGGAAAAAGAATCTCTCGCGGTCTACCCACAAGATCGGATCATCCGAAACGCGATGACTGATGCCGATGGTCAATTCTCGCTCGCACCGCTGACGGAAGGAACATATTGTGTCGAACCTACACATGAACCGATGGACCCTCTGACATATTTTGACGGTACGCGGACTTCCGACTTCGGAATGGAAGGTGTGTACACGATTAGTGATCGCAAACGAGATGCGTCGAGGGAACCGGTGCCTCGTTCTGCACCACACAACGAGGTGTATTCATCTTGCGACGTGACTCTTGCCGCTGATACCGCATCACTGGTAATACGTCCCGTACCGAGTGTGACGATCACTGGACAAATCGCGAGCAGTGCGGGAGAGGTATGTGGAGGCGACTTGATGGCTTATATTGTCGGAAAGATCGATGGACAAATCTGGGGCGAATTCCAACACCCGATCCGCATCAGTGGCGATGGACAATTTTCGATGGCGGTGCCACGCGGGCTTTGTCACGCCATCCTTCATTGCGGTACGAAGGAAAACGACAAAAATCGTCCAATCCGATTCCGACGCGGTTTGACCGGAACTGAACAAACTGACTGGTGCATCGAGTTTCCAAAACTCGACGCCAATGTCGATGACTTGTACATCAAGGTTTTACAACCGGCTTGTCTTCGCGTTGCGGTTTGTGTTGAAGAGAGTTTTATGCCGGAGTCTGCTTCCGTGCAAATTCAGTATCAGCGTGGCTCGCTCTTCAAAGACGACGACCACGGCAGTTTCGGATTTGTGCAAGGTTTCGGCAAATCGCATCTTTTTGAACACGAAGAGGTTGACGGCAAGCTGGTACGGTGGATGCCATACGCTGTCCTGCCGGGCGAACCGTTCACCGTCACCGCGAAAGTGTTGCAGGAAACAGCCTCCGAAACACTGACGTTGCGGGAAGGCGAAACTCGGTCTGTGATTTTGGAGGTGCGATAGCACTGCGGTTCTGCGGTTCTGCATAGCCGAACCCTCCAAACGCCTACGGCGTTTTGATAACTGGAGGGTTCGGCTATGCCGAACCACTGTGCGGGTGTAAGTTTCCGAACGGGTCTACTTGTCTTTCAAAAGATATTTGTTCGAGATAACTTTGAAAGAGATCATCGGGTCGGAGATCATTTTGCACACGATCCCTTCGGCGGGCGTATTGCGAATCGTTGTCGTGTCGGCAAGGTCCATAAGCGCGTTGAACGTTGGATACTCCGCCAAAATCTTGCACGATTCCTTCACCACCGGCACCATACAATCGGTGTTGCCGAAGAGCGCGGTCAGCGTTGCGACTCGCTCCGGTGCCGACAAATACCGCTGATGTTCGATGTCCCAGATGTCGAATACGAAAAACTCTTTGCACTGAAACTTCGCACGGTTCCGCTGGATTCCGGGGCCGACAAACTCGCCCTGAACCGCGATGCTGCGATTGTACTGCCGAAGTTTGTCGAACCAACCTTGTTCTTTGATCAGTACCGAAAAGTCGCCTTGCGGGGCGTCGTTATCGTAAACTTTTTGAAGGTTCCGCGAACAAACGATGAACTCGCCTTCGTGCCAAGCAACGGTGTGCGACGAGCCGTCGAGTTTGACGGTGACTTCAAAATCTTCGTCGCGGTAGAGCGAAAAATAGTCGGGAAGATTTTGGAGTCGTTCTTGATCGGTCTTCATGATGAAGTGTGGAAACTGTCCGATAGCGTCTTCGGTTTGGCAACCTTCGTTCGGATTTTCGTAGAGCTTCACGCGGAGCAGTTCGGTGAGGTCGAATCCATCGGGTTCGGACTCCGCCGCTTTGTGTAACTCGCCGTACTCCGCAACCGGAAAACCGCCGAACGGGATGAAGAGTCCCTGCGAAATCTGTTTTCGCAGCGTGACTGTTCGGATACGAAAACCTCTGTTTAGCTCGTTACTAGTAAAGCAGCGGCTCCGCAGAAATTCGTATGGCGGCTCTTCGGGGAGCACCGAGTCGATCTCGAAGTAGACGCCGCGTTCGCCACACTTGACGCTATCGCGCCCGACGACCAGTCGCCAAAACCGTCCGTGCAGTGTGATGACATCGAGATTGTCGGATTCGGGAACCGGCTGGACAGTCTCGACCGTGACAATAGTTGCAAGTTTTCTCATCGTTCACCTCCTCCAGTTTTCAAATTAGTGGAACCGTTCACGATTTTTTGCATCGTCGTCGCACGTCGCCGCGCAACACAATCGCAGTATACCAACAAACGCGGCGGTTTCAAGCTCGGCTCGTAGACCAATCTGAACGTGGTCGCGCATCGTTTGGGACGCGGTGTTGACGTTTCGCCCAGAGGTGGTAAGATGCGCCGCACGGTTTGGCTGGCACGGTGCCGGTTCAAAATTGTTGCGTGTTACAAGTTTATGTGAAAGGACAAAACTATGACCAAATTGATGACAACGTTGAGTGGGATTCTGTGCGTGATCGTGCTCGTTGCGGCGAACGGCTGCGGCCAAGGTGCAACCGCTGACAGTACGGCAACTGGCGGTGTTGGTGGTGCTGGTGGTGCGTCTTGCTGCCCGAAAGCTGCTGCGGCTGCGACGACAACCGACGCCTGCTGCGCCGGCGACGCGGCGAAGTGTGCGTGTGCCGAGTGCAAGTGCTGCGAAGGTTGCAAGACCGGTGGCGAGTGCAAGTGTGGCGAAAAGTGCGAATGCTGCGCCGCGTGCCCGTGCAAGAAGGCCGCGAAGTGTGCGTGCGCTGATTGCAAGTGCTGCGAAGGTTGCAAGACCGGCGGCGAGTGCAAGTGCGCCGAAAAGTGCGAGTGCTGCGCCGCGTGCCCGGCGAAGAAGTAGATTAATTGACCGTTCAAGGTTGATTCCGTCATTCCCGCGTACTCGGCGGGAATCCAGACAACACGGCACAGGCAGACGCGATAGCGTCGTTCGCGCAAGCGAACCACAAAGCGTTAGCTCTAGGCCCCCGCCGAGTACGCGGGGGTGACGACTACTGGAGAACCACCAAAAATGCTCCCACCACTCTTTGCTCAAGCGGCTGACGCAGATACGATGACGCAATTCGTCGTCATTGCGGGTTGTGCTGTCGCGCTGTTTGTCTTCATCGCATTTCTTGCGGTGTTTCTGCGGTTCTTTCCGCTCTGGATTCAGTCGGTCACAACCGGTGCGGGGATCGGCATCTTCGACCTGCTTGGGATGGCGTTTCGCCGTGTCGATTCGGCGATGATTGTTCGCAGCAAAATCATGGCAGTGCAGGCCGGACTCGATGACGTTGTAATCACAACGAAATCGCTCGAAGCCCACTATCTTGCTGGCGGAAACGTCGCGCTAGTTGTTCGTGCGCTGATTGCTGCGAACAAAGCGCGTCTCACCGAACTCGATTACCAACTCGCAACCGCTATCGACCTCGCCGGACGCAACGTGTTAGAAGCAGTTCAGACAAGCGTTTATCCGAAAGTGATCGACTGTCCGGCTGCGGCGAAAGATCGCCACACGCTCGACGGCGTTGCCAAAAATGGGATACAGTTAAAGGTCAAGGCGCGTGTGACGGTGCGTGCAAATCTGCGCCAGTTAATTGGTGGAGCGACCGAAGAAACTATCATCGCTCGCGTCGGCGAAGGGATCGTCTCGTCAATCGGTTCGGCGACGACGCACGGTGAAGTTCTCGAAAATCCCGACAAAATCAGCAAGGCTGTTTTAGCAAAACGACTCGATTCGCAGACGGCGTTTGAAATCGTCTCCATCGACATCGCCGACATCGACGTTGGCGACAACATCGGTGCACGTCTTCAAGCCGACCAAGCCGAGGCCGACACGCGCGTTGCTCGTGCCAAAGCGGAAGGACGCCGCGCACTCGCCGTCGCCGCAGAACAAGAAAACATCGCACGCATCGAAGAGAACCGCGCACACGTCGTCGAGGCCGAAGCCGCCGTGCCGACCGCACTCGCCGAAGCTATCGCTGGCGGAAAACTTTCAGTGATGGACTACTATCGCCTCAAAAACATCCAGTCCGACACCGAGATGCGCGGCTCCATCGCCAAGGTCGGCGTAACGCCGCCGCTCGTGCAGCAGGCGTGAAATGCACTGTGAACGGTTGCGGAATTGACCGCGTTGACGTATTTGCCCCGACGGGGCAGCAATCTCAATAACCGGCGGTAAGTGCCGCCGCAATAGCGGCAAACGCAACCGCCGGTGACGCGACCCAAATTAGTATGCGTCTGTAAGACGCGACTAAATGCGTGAGTCAAACATGCGACAGGTTGCGTCTTACAGACGCACGGTTTTGAGGTGGACGCTACCGTAAGCTGCGCGGAGTACCGCTTGCATACGGTTATTGAAATCGCTGCCCCGACGGGGCAAAAAGACGGCGCGTTCACGACAAATAGCAAAACAATCCGTGAACGCTTACCACAAAACAAAACCACAAAACAAAGCCCCCATGAAAATCGGCGTCTTTACTTGTTTTTGCGGCGAGAATATCGCCCGTAATGTCGATTGCGAACGTGTTGCGGTTGAGGCTGGAAAGATTCCGGGCGTGCACTGTTCGGTCGCGTACAAATACATGTGCAGCGAACCCGGGCAGCAGCTCATTCTCGACAAGGCGAAAGAACTTGGTCTCACCGCGATAGTCGTTGCGGCGTGTTCGCCGCACATGCACTTCAAGACTTTTCGCAAGGCGGTCCAAAATGCTGGGCTGAATCCGTATCTGGTCGAGATCGCAAACATCCGCGAACACTGCTCGTGGGTACACGCAGACAAAGAAGCCGCAACAGCCAAGGCGATTGAACTTGTACGGATGGCGGTTGCGAAGGTGAAACACAATCGTCCACTCCACGCGATTGAAGTTCCGGTGACGCGGCGTGCGCTCGTCATCGGTGCGGGCGTTGCAGGAATTCAAGCCGCGCTCGACATCGCCGCCGCTGGACACGAAGTTGTCGTCGTCGAAAAAGAACCGTCCGTCGGCGGGAAAATGGCCGGACTTTCCGAGACTTTTCCAACGCTCGATTGCTCGCAGTGTATTCTCACGCCGCGTATGGTTGAAGTCGGTCAACACCCGCAAATCAAACTCTACACATATTCCGAGATCGAGTCGGTCGAAGGTTACGTCGGCAATTTTAAGGTGACGATTCGCAAACGCGCACGATACGTTGACACGAAAAAATGTACCGGTTGCGGCGCGTGTTGGAACGCTTGTCCGCAGAAAAAGATTCCGAACTCGTTCGACTACTCGCTCGGCAATCGCACGGCGATTTATATTCCGTTTCCGCAAGCGGTTCCAGCACGCCCCGTTATCGATGCCGAAAATTGTACGAAGTTCAAGACCGGCAAATGCGGTATCTGCGAAAAGAAATGTGCGGCAGGTGCCATTAAATACGACGACGTTGACGAACTCGTCACCGAAGAAGTCGGCGCGATTATCGCGGCGACAGGTTTTCAGTTATACAAGATCGACAAAGATCAAGCGAACGAAAAACTCGAAGGGTACGGCGAGTACGGCTACGGAAAATACAAAGACGTTATTGACGGTTTGCAATTCGAGCGACTGATCTCGGCGAGCGGTCCGACTGGCGGCGAACCGCGTCGCCCGTCCGACGGAAAGATTCCCGAAAAGGTTGTCTTCATTAAATGTGTTGGGAGCCGCGACAACGCCAAGGGCGTTTCGTACTGCTCCAAAATTTGTTGTATGTACACTGCGAAGCATACGATGCTTTACAAACACAAAGTACATCACGGCGAGGCGCACGTTTTTTACATGGACATCCGCAGCGGCGGCAAAAAGTACGACGAGTTTGTGCGGCGTGCGATTGAGCAGGACGGCGCGATTTATCACCGTGGCCGCGTCTCGAAGATCACTGAAGAAGACGGCAAGTTAATCGTCCGCGGAATGGACACGCTCTCTGGACGCCCCGTCACGATAGAAGCCGATATGGTCGTTTTGGCGACGGCAATCGGTTCGACTCCCGGCGCGACAGCACTCTCGCAGCAGCTTGGCGTTGGTTACGACGAGTACGGATTTATGACCGAGTCGCATCCGAAGTTGCGTCCTGTTGAGACGAACTCGGCTGGCGTTTTCATTTGCGGAGCGTGTCAGGCACCCAAGGACATTCCAGAATCGGTGGCGCAGGCCTCGGCGGCGGCGGCGAAGGTGCTCATTATGTTGAGTCAACCGAAACTCACGCGCGACCCAGAAATCGCCATCGTCGATGAACTGCGGTGCGCAGCGTGTTATGCGTGCCAGCGAACTTGCCCATATCAAGCGATTGAGAAGGCGGAGATCAAAGACCGCAGCGGCAAAGTTGTCAAACACACGGCACGAGTCAACCCCGGTCTCTGTATGGGGTGCGGAACGTGTGTCGCGGTCTGTCCGAGCAAGAGCGTTGACATCGAAGGTTTCACCGAGGAACAAATCTACGCACAAGTCGAGAGTTTGGCGTAGAGCGTGCGATTCACGCACCGGTTGTGGCGTCGCGTTCAGTGCGTCCGGTGATGATTGTGCGGGCGACGAGAAGAATGATCGCGGCGGTAACAACGCCGATGATAAGTTGCCCCATCAATAGCGGCGAGTCGAGGTCGAGCCACGCCACCAGTGGAACGGCGTTACTGGCGACGCCAATCACGTCGGCAAATGTTCTCGTTACGCCACCGCCGATCTCTGCGGCGATGGTCGCCGTCGATAGCGACGCCACCCACGCCACAACCGCCGCCGCCAAGCCAGCTAACACGTTTGCAGGCGTGAAGTAGAGCACAAGCACCAGCACAACCGCCGTCAAGTTGGCCTTCGGGACGAAACCCAAAACCGTCCCGATAACGACGCCCCACAATATCGCACGCGGCGTCCATCGTCCAAAGACACACTCGAAAAGATACGGGATGAATCCCTGATGAACGACGTGAGGTGTTGACACTCGTATTGCCTCCGTTGTGAACGTTCACGATTGATTCCGTGTAAGCGTTCACCGAATTTTGACGGCGTTGTTGGTGTTCTTTGCCCCAACGGGGCAGCAAGAGCTTAGCCGTGGGTGAGCGGAGCGAACCCACGGTACGGAGAGCCACAAAGTCCAGAAAGCCCCAACGGGGCGCAAGAACTGAACCGCGTACACAACTCTTACGCCCCGTTGGGGCTACGGATTTTTCTGTGGATTCGTACACCGTGGGTTCGCGGAATACCGCTCACCCACGGCTAAGTTCTTACGCCCCGTTGGGGCGAAAACTCGGACAACCAATGTTCTCGTGCAACCAAAACTTTACTACACCATCCGTGTTCTCTCTCCTCTTCGTGCCTTCGTGTGAACAAAAAAGAACTGCTGGCAGATACGAAAAATCTGCGACAATCTGCGGCATCTGCGGACTCAAAATGAACGCTGTTTCGACAACTTTGTTCTACACTCACGCTGCACTCGCTTACGCTTCCCGCTCTGATTCGGTCAACAGCAACGTCAGCTTATTTTGAACTGCGAGATTAGTTTTTGTAGCTGCGTCACTTGGGCACTCATCTCGTTGGAAACACTCGCCGTCTCTTCGGCACTGGCTGTGTTTTGCTGCGTGACGGCATCAATTTGATTGAGTCCCTGTGCAACTTGCGAAACGCCTTGCGCCTGTTCGTTACTCGCCACAGCAATCTCGCCGATGAGGTTGGCAACTTTCGTCGCCTCGAAGACGATTCCGTTGAGCATGTCTGCCGTCCGCGACGCGATCCCCGCACCTTCGTGAATCTGTTTGCTGTTGTTCTCGATCATCTGCGTCGTTTCAGACGCGGCCTTGGCACTGCGCGACGCCAAGTTTCGCACCTCTTCGGCCACAACCGCAAACCCCTTACCGTGTTGCCCCGCACGCGCGGCCTCAACAGCCGCATTGAGAGCCAAAAGATTTGTTTGGAACGAAATGTCGTCGATCACCTTCACAACCTTCTGAATCTCTTGCGAGTTCTGCGTGATCGTCTCCATCGACTGGACCATCTGCCGCATCATATTTTGTCCCGAAACCGCAGAATCGTTTGTCTGTTTGGCCAACTTGTTCGCCTCGGTGGCGTTCTTGGCGTTTGAAGTCGTTTGCCCACCGATCTCTCGCATTGAAGCAGAAATTTCCTCGATGCTCGCCGCCGACTCCGTTGCACCTTGCGAAAGACTCTCACTCGCTTCGGCCATCTGCGACGCACCAGTCGTCACGCGGCCAACCGCCGTTTCGACCTGCGCAAGGACGCCGCGAACCGACTCAATCATCTGCTTTAGCGAGATGTTCATCGTGTCTTTATCAGACTTAATATGCACGTCTGTCCGCCAATCGCCAGACGCGAGAGTCGATGCCAAGCCTGCTACTGCCTGATAATCGTGGATCACACCATTCATCGCCTGCGAGAGTTTTCCCGTTTCGTCGCTTCGTTCTAACAAGCTCGATGGCACCGTAACTTGAATCTCACCTTGCCCGCTCAAGTCTTGCATCAAGCGTGTGATTATCGTGATACCGGTCACGATGTCAGTTCGCAAAATGAATCCGAGAATCAGTCCGATTAGCACGCTCACGACAATCGTGACCATCAAGACACGAGTGGCGAACAAACTTGCCGCCTGCATACTCTCACTCGCCTTCCCAACGAGGGCTTGGAGCGCATCGGTAAACGGAGCGACTTCGGCGCGCAACTTTTCGGCTGCTGCGTCACGGTCAATCGCCAACTGCAACATGTCCATGTTTGCGACACGATTACCGTCTACTGCGGCGATCCAATCGGTGAGTGTCGCTGCGCTATCGGCGACAATTTTTTTTGCCTCATCGTTGTCTGGCAACAATTCCCCGACCTGCGCAACGTTGCGGCCAGCATCTTCCAACAATTTCTTCGCCGTATCAAAAAACGGGTCTCGTTTCTCCGCTGGGGAATTCATGTTCAACTCAAAGTCGCGCATCGCTACGCGAGCATTGGCCATGGCAATAATCGCACCATCGGTGCATTGAGTCAGTTTTGTGAGCGATAACGGAATGAAAGGGCCAGTTGCGTTACTTCCGGCGGCAGCCTCCACGGAACTCTCCGCATAGAGTTTCATTATCAGCGCATTGAGTTTGTCGAGATTCCCTCGAAAAACACCTCCCTTCTGTGTGCGTGCTTCGTCAGATACCAGCTTCTCCCGATACTTGACCAGATAGCTGTCTTGGCTCTTCTGGAACGCCGTTGCCTCTGCTCCGATCTCGTCAAGTAGTGTAAACATGTGGGTGTCATCAGGATTGATCGCCTTGTACATCGTCTTGATTTCGGCGATGAGACCGGTGATCTCCGTTGTCGCCTTCGCAACGTTTTCGTTGTCGGTGATATTTTTTGTGGCGGTGAACCGTGCTGCGGCGATCAATCCACGATTTACCGCGATACGAATCTGCGCCCCCTTGTCGCGAGTCTCCTGCAACTTCAAGACCCGTTCGGTCTCCGTTCCAGCCTGACCGAGGTAATACCACCCCGTCACGCCAGTGATGACAGTGAGCAGAGTCAAGACGCTAAAACCCGTCAGGAGCTTCGTTCCAATCGAAAAGTTCTTCAGCATAGCGGTACCTGTTACAGAAACAATGGGTGAATGTTCCAAAAAGACCCAAGGCGAGGTGGCGTAGTTTATCGCAACGGCGACAATACGCAAGGCACCCACATCTAAAAAGCTGGTGCAGGCAACCTATTCAGTAGACCTGTTCGTAAACTTGCACCCGCACAGCGGTTCGGCATAGCCGAACCCTCCAAACGCCTACGGCGTTGCTAACTGGAGGGTTCGGCTATGCCGAACCTAAATTACTTCAATGCCGCCAAATCGGCGGACGCGATGGTTGAAGTCGTTGATTGCTTCGTGGAGCAGTGCGGGGGTGAAGTCGGGCCAGAACGTTGGCGTACTCCAAAACTCTGCGTAACTGACCTGCCACAGCAAGTAGTTGCTCACACGCATATCGCCACCGGTGCGGATGAGAAGATCGGGGTCGGGCATACCGGCGGTGTAAAGATGTGACGCGATAGTTTCTTCGGTGATCGCGTCTGCGGAAAGTTTTCCCGCCACAACATCACGGGCGATTGCCGACGCGGCATCGACAAGTTCACCGCGTCCACCGTAGTTGATTGCGAGACAAAGCGTCATCCCTGTATTGCTGGCCGTAACGCGAACGCTCTCGTCGATCACCGCAAGAACTTCGGTCGGTAAACCCGTGCGGCGTCCGATGATGCGAAGTCGAATGTTCTTGGCCTGAAGACGCGGAAGTTCCAACGCAAGATAAAACTGTAACAGTTTCATCAGCGCATCGAGTTCGGCGGCGGGGCGTTTCCAGTTTTCACTCGACAGACAGTAGAGCGTTAGGTACTCGATCCCAAGATTGACACACTCCTCAATAATCGTGCGACTGGTATCGCTCCCGACACGGTGCCCCTCACCACGCGGCAGACCACGCGACTGCGCCCAGCGTCCGTTTCCGTCCATAATTATCGCAAGATGGCGTAGCATGTGTTACTGTGCCGTGTATGTTACCGAGCACCGTGGCGTCTCCCAAAACGTGACCGAGTAGACCGGAACTCCAGCGTCGCGCAAACTCTCGCTGATAAACCGTGCGAGGTTCTCCGCCGTTGGCGCAAACGGCAACGCGACGACTGCTTCGCCGTGTGACGCTAAAACATCTGCAAGCGGGTCGGTTGCGGCGAGAAGTGTCTTGTGGTCGAGCGTTGCGTCGATCCAGTCGCCGACGAGTTTTTTGAGGTGGCCAAAGTCGATCACCATTCCGTCGGGCGAGAGACTTTCCTGACGCAACGTAACGTGAACGGTTGCGTTGTGGCCGTGGAGATTGCGGCACCGCCCCGCGTGCGACGCAAGGCGATGACCGTAACAAAACTCAAACTCTCGTGTAAGTGTGTAAACCGAAGACATCGCCCGCAAGTATAACAGAGACACCCGCAGACGGTAGGCGGGGGATTTTATACCCGTTACGGGTAGATTTGTAGGCTTCGCCCTCCACAAGACCGCGGCCTCGATGGGCCGCTACCGTTTTGGTACGGGAAATTCAAACCATCATGAGTATAGACCCATCCGCGTCGGTTGTCGCCACAGACACAAAACCCGTCTTGACAGCGGTGGCGAGATTGCCTACTCTTCCCACGCCATGTCTACCCAAATCGAGCAATCGCCGCTGCGCACACATTCACACGCACCGTCCGTCCCAGTGTCGCCGCGCGCACACGAAACGTCGCACACGCACGCAAACTCGCGTGCAAACGAACATACTCCAGCGCATCGGCACGTCGTTCCCACACCGCCAAAAACAACGCCGGTTGCTGCGAAACCGATCCTCGCCGTCGAGGGACTGATCAAAGTTTATGGGAAACGGCGCGTCGTCGATGGCGTTAGTTTTCACGTCAACGCAGGTGAAGTTGTCGGACTACTCGGCCCAAACGGTGCGGGAAAGACGACAAGTTTTCGGATGACCTGCGGACTCATCAAGACCAACGGTGGCGTCGTCTATCTCGGCGGACAAGATGTCACTCACTTCCCGATGTACCGCCGCAGTCTTGATGGCGGAATGGGTTACCTTCCGCAGGCCGAGAGCGTGTTTCGCAATTTGTCGGTGCAAGACAATCTTCTCAGCGTGATGGAGCTTCTCGGCGTATCGCGCCCGAAACGAAACGCACGCTGCGAAGACCTGCTCGAAAAGTTTCACCTCACCCACCTCCGCCGCAACCTCGGCGGCGGACTCTCCGGCGGCGAACGACGACGACTCGAAATCGCACGCGCACTGGTCTCGTCGCCAAAAATTATCCTACTCGACGAACCGTTTGCAAACATCGACCCGATTACCGTTCACGGCATTCAAGACATCATCCGTCAACTTTCACGCGACGGGATTGCGATTCTCATCACCGACCACCAAGTCCGCGAGACGCTGCAAATCACGCAGCGCGGTTACATTATTCGTTCTGGTCAAGTTCTCTGTCACGGTACACCTGAAGAGATTCTCGCCAACGAAGAAGCACGCAAAGTCTACTTCGGTAACGACGTTGGTGTGAACGAAATTGTCGGCAACAAAAAGACAACGCACACGACAACACACACGAAACCGCATCATTCGCCGTCGCCACCAGTGCCGCCATCTCCGCCGCCAGCACCGAAACCGCAGCCGCGTGATGTCGTCGTCGCGCAAGAAGTGGGCGGGCACGAACCGCACGGCCCGCATCGGAGTCCGCATAGCGCAGCGCACGATTTGTACGACGCTGGCGACGCACTCCGCGACATACTCAACCACGGCGGAAGACCGACACACAGCGCACACCCCGCCGCAACGCACACACATCATACTGCGACGCACGCAGCCCCGCGTCCGCCGCGTGTTCCGTCGCACACGTCGCACGAAGATTTCGCCGAAGAACACCGTCAGCCGAATCGTTCGGAGCATCGTCCGGCGGCACCGTTACCACCGCGCGTTGCGCACAACTTGTACGCGGCGCGAAACGCAGTCGCCGCAACGCCAGTGCCGCAACCGGCATACGATACGCTCGACGAAAAACCATCGTTCTGGGGGAACGTTCACCGATTTCTCTGGGGCGGGTGAGCGAACACAAGAGCCTCTACTCCAGTCCGCTAACAAACCCTCTTCGCGCTTTCATGTGCAAAAAAGGTGTCCGTTTACGGATTGGAGTGGCAACGTTAGGTAGGTGCGGGATTTATACCTCCCGCACACGCGACTTACGTCGCGCAAGAAGTGCGATTTGTCCCCAAACTTCAGCGGTGTTTGTGAGTATACAAACACCGTTCGACGGGTGTGTAAACCCGTCGCCTACCTTGCGATTCAAAATTAACCGTGAATACTTACCTCAAAACAACAGGAGTGGCTTCACAATGGACGAAGAGATTGTGTATTGCTGTTTAACATCGGCCCCGCGTGGGTGGGAAGATTTGGTTGACCGCATTCTCGGCGTGGTCTTTCACGTTGTAGACCACACCGCAGCGGCGCGGCAAGTGATCCTCTCACCAACGCAGCGCGACGCGATCAGTGCCGATGTCTTCGCAGCACTGCGGCACGACAACTGTCGCCTTCTACGACAATATCGCGGACGCAGTCGCCTGACGACATACATTGTCGTCGTCGCCCGCCGAATCGTAATTCGGCTACTGATGAACCACACGGCATCGTAGACCGGTCGAAAAAACGAGCGGCGTTATTGTTCTGTTCATCCGGTACTTGTGTAATTCCACAGATGACGCAGATAACACCGGTACTCTTCAAGCGAGACGCCGGGAGGCGTTTGGTGATCAACGCTCGGCAAGAAACCGCCTCGCTGCATTACTGGTACCAGTCGTTTGAACTCGTTCTCAATCGCCGCTTCTCCTTG
Source organism: Thermoguttaceae bacterium (assembly GCA_051651625.1). Classification (GTDB taxonomy): domain Bacteria; phylum Planctomycetota; class Planctomycetia; order Pirellulales; family Thermoguttaceae; genus JBOFSQ01. The sequence continues at coordinate 20,884 of JBOFSQ010000070.1, forward strand.
GTTCATCACCATTTTGTTGTAGTGTCCGATCATCAGCAGCGACGGATACTGCTCGCGTAACTTCGCCGCGTCAACATTTGCTTGACGCTCCAGCGGTAAGACGCCTTGCACTCCTTCACGCAAAAGCCACGGCACCATCAGTGTCACGTCGCCATCGGTGTCGGCGAAGATGAATGTGTTCATCTCTTGAAGCCGCGGAACGATCTGGCGATAATAAGGCGCGACAAACTCGTTGTAGACCGCTTCAGAAATCATCGGGCCGTGATTGTACGACATGTCTTCGGCTATTGTGACGAATGTCGGTCGTCCTATGCGGGCAACGGCGTCGATGATTTTGAGATTGAACTCGACAAGATCGCTGTTGATTTGGTGAATCAGTTCGGGCTGGTCGTAGTAAGCGAGACAGATTTTTGAGAACCCCATCAGCGTTCGCGGGAACCAGAAGAACCCTTCAATCGTCATCCAAACGACCGCCTCGCCGCGACTCTGACGTTCAAACCATGCCCGCATCGACTCAATCGCCGCAGTGTGGTCTGGAAAGAGTTGAGGCCGAATGCGAAGATAGTCGTCCATTGTGGAGACGATTCCTTCGACGTGATGCTGAACAGCTTCAATAGTTGGATCGGTCGTCGAGAACCAGAACTGCTGGTACGGGTCGAGATTGAAGTAGTCGGCGATTTCGAAGACGGTGGTGAGGTGTTCTGGCAACCCTTCCTTTTTCCAGCGCGCAATCGTCTCGTCCCACCACATCGCCCACTCAAAACGCGGTAAGCGATCAATGCTCTGAAAACTCATCAATGCACGAAAACGTTCAACGTGATTCATTCTTCAACCCACAATTCTACTGGCCCAGTGAGTCCGCTTTCTACGAGCGGAGTATCGGGCATGAGGCGTTTGATGTTCGTTTTGGTTCGGCGTTCCGCAGCCGGAAGTTTTGCGTCGCCGATAACACGATTCGCCCAGTGATTGACAACCGTAATCTCCAAACGGTTCCCTTGAGGCTTGATCGCGGAAGTAACGTCCAGTTCAAATGGACGTGCCCAAACTGTGCCGAGTGTCTCGCCGTTGAGCCGAACCTCTGCCATCTCTGCAACATTTCCAAGCCGCAATAAAACACGCGACCGCTGCGACTCTTTCGGGAAATCAAACGTGTAGTGATACGTCGCCGGTCCGCTGTAATACTTGATCCGTTCGTCGGTGTGCGTGTTCCACGGAATCAGTTTTGGCATATCGACCGACGCAGGGCCACCCCACGTTTCGTCAAAATTGACGCGCCACGAACCGTCCAATGTCGAGACATGTTTTATCGCCGGTTTGTTCGTTGTCGAGACCCCGTTTTGATTTTTCGGTATCGCTTCGCGGAACACAACAAAGAACGAACCATAAGGAGCAAAGTCGAGTGGTATCTGCGTCGTCTCGCCTTCTTGCGTGAACGCGGTCGCTTTTCGCCGTGTTCCGGTGAGCGGGTCCCAAAGCTCCGGTTGTTGACCTGTAACGCGAAATGCACACACAGCTTGGTCGGGATTCGCGGAAAGGTTCGCAACAAAATAGACGTGCGCCGCCACACCGCTTTCGAGATCGGCAGGAGCGGTGCCGACCGCTTTAGGCGACCACTCGGCAAACGGTTTAAGCTGTACGTCGTTGAGTTGATTCGTGTAGACAATACGATGGATAGAATCAATTCGCGGCTTCTCATTCGTTCCGCTGACGCGCTCGAAGTCTTGCGGTACGCCGTCTTGCACGAGCACTTCGCGTGCGGTCTGTCCCCAAATGACACGCCCTTTGCCGACGTTGCGAACGCCTCGCTCGGTCGTTTCATTTCCCCACAATTGCTCCGACAGTGATTGAACCTCGCTGTCGATTTGTGCGTCGGCGGAAAGACCGGTTGCGCGGTGCGGTTTGGGACCGATGACAGTCAGTCCGTCGTTCACGACCCAACTTGCGATCTTACGCAAAACTGCGGGGGAAATACTCGTTCGCGGTGGCAAAACGAGAACGCGATACGAAAGCCCGTCTGGCAGCACAATCATTCCATCGCGCACCGACACCCGCTCCAACATCACTTCCTCGGTTGCTACGTCGTAATCGTATCCGGGGAGCGACTGCGCCGTATTCACCCACTTCATTTGTGTAAAGTTCGGGACGTTTTCACCGTAAAACTCAAGCGCATCGGCAACGAACAGACCTTGCTGGAGCAAGAACTGGGAACGGTTGATATAACGGAGAAAGTCTTCGGACTTTTGAAAAACGAAATCGTTGGGATTGAAGTGCGTACCCGCAAAGTATTCTTGCCCCGGCATCCCCATTTCCGCTGGCGACGATGTGAAGGCGTGCCACACTAATAGATTCATCCCTTCACACAACGCTTGATCGAACGAAGGTTTGAGATTGTCGCTGAACGATTCTTGCCAGTGCATACCGATGTTGGTGAATCCTTCGGCGGGAATGATGCGGCGTCCGTAGGTGTGCGCGGCGGTGGCGGGTTGTTTGAGAAAGAAGCGGTTTATGTCACCAACGCGGTGTCGCGGTGACCAACTCCAAAACTCCGACATCGGCAAATCATTGAGTCCCAAAAATTGTAGCGAGTCCATCGGCCCCGCGTGCGGCCCACCCGATTCAGGATGAATCCCGATGTCGCTACGAGCCGCAAGTTCCTTCATTTGTCCGTAGTGGTTGTCGCGGATGCAGTCGGCAATGGTGCGGCGAAAATCGTTCAAAAACCGGTTTGAGCGTTCACGACTTTCTACGATGTAACCAGCAACCACGGGAAGGTATGGTGTGAGATCGTAAAGGCGTCTGCGGCGAAACTCGTCGTCGAAACCGGCAGTCCAATTCATTCCGCCAGCTTCCCAGCTATCGGTGTGAATGTAACGCAACACTTTGCCCGCGAGTGGCCCCGCATCGTCGATGAGTGGCTTGACGATCTCTTGCCAGTAAATTGCAAGTGCATCTTTGCTGAGATAATCAATCGTAAACCCTTGCCACTTTCCACTCGACGTTGAAACGTGAGAGCCTGATTGCGTGTAGCCAAACCGCAAAATTTGCCATTCGCCATCGGGGACATCCCAGATGATTTGGTTGTCGGCGGAAATCTTGGCGTCAATACGTCGAATGTCGGACAGTGCCAAAACGGGTTCGCCCGGAATCTCTGGCTCGTCGAGAACATACGGAAGGCAATCTGGCGCAGACCAGCTCGCTTCGCGGTCGGCGATTTTAATAGGGTAATCTTTGAGCGGTGTTTTGGCTTGCTGTGCGCCGCTGACAGTCTTCGCTCCGTCTAACAGCGACAATTCCGCGACCTGTACATTTCTCGGTGACGCTGGAAACTGCGGATCGAACGACGATGTGAACGTCAATCGAAATCCGCGTGAGGTTACGCGGTCAAACTTAAGACGCATCTCTTTGTCTGCCGGACACGCGAAGTCGCAGACTTTCTTCCACGTCTTGCCGTCTTCTTGCAAGACTTCTAGCACGCCATTTTTCGGAGAATATCCCGGTCGTCCGGTGAGTGCAATAGTATCGGCGGCGACCGGTTTTTCAAACGTCATCGCAAGCCAAACGGGCGACGATGCGGAAACGGGGTTCTTCGGATCATTGCCGCCGGAGACCCAAAACGATTCGGTGCGTCCATCGCACGCGAGCGTCGGCGGAAAATCTTTTTGCGACGAACTTGCCGCAATCGTCACTGGCGCAGTGTCGGTCTTTGTTTGAGAGACGCGGAACGCAATCAGCGCGACATCTTGATAAAAACCGTTCACCTTCTTTGGCGTTGGCAACGTGATTTTTGCCTTCGGTTTTGGGCCGCTCACGACGGTCTCTGTCCAAACGGCGTGTTTTGCAGCGTGTTCGGGCGTGATTGTTGGCCCGCCGAGATTCCAGCCGCTTTGAATGTTGAGACTGATCGAAAGTCCGAGACGGTCGGCTTCGCGCAGTGTGTGCTTATAGAGTTCGCGCCATTCGGGCGAGGCGAAAGTCGGGCCTGCGGGGACTTTGTCGTTCCCATCTTGCGAGGCACCGTCGGCGTCGAAGAGAACGGCACCGCCAATTCCTTGCTGCTTCATCCCTTCGAGGTCTTTGGTGATCGATTCCTCGGTGACATTCCCATTGAGCCACCACCAGTACGCCCAACTCTTCGCACTATCTGGCGGCGTTGTAAAACCTGCCACAAGTGGATCAGAAATCGGCGCAACATTTTGACCGCTAACAAACGGCGCGAGAGACAAAAGAACGACCGCACCAGCGAGAACAAGACGAGACATTTGCAGACCTCCAGAAGTTTTTGTTAACGAGAAGATTTCGTAGACATTTTTAGCATTGCAGGTTCCGGTGCGGGAACTGTTGGCGGTCGATCACGGTTCGCGGGAAGCGTGTCCCAAGTGAACGTGTAAACGACGTTACCACCACGGACTGTGCTGCTATGATGACGCATCACCACACTTTCTTCACGAACAGCGTTGCTCACTTTTGGCTTGGCGGTAAGCGGCTCAAGTATCGGGCGAAGTGTTTCGGCATCCAGTATCCACGTCCCAGAACCGTACTTGATGTGTTCCCAGCTTTGTTGCAAACGCCCATCGGATCGCACCGTCACGCCTGAAGCATTCACTTCCATACCGATAGTTCCGCCGCCGCGAAAGTCCCAGCGATACTGCCAGTCGGACGTTTGATAATGTTTCCAACCGTCCTTTTCAAGACGCGAGTTGATTACTTGAAAGTTCCCCGCATCGTCATACTTTGAGTGCGTCAAGATAACGCGACCTTGGGGATCGAAACCGATTCGCTGGAAGGAGTTCAAGAGACCTCCTTGTGCGGGAACGGCGTCAACGACTTCGCTATTGTCGAGTGTGATCGGGATTGGTTGCGGTTTGCCGTCGCTGCGTTCCCAGTTTCGCAAGTCGGCACTGCGAGCGTAACAGAGGTCGTGATTGGTCGCGCAGTCACCGGTATCACGCCACACCCAACAGAGATGGAAATAACCGTCTTGCCCGCGACTTGGCCCGGTAAAGTAGGCGTTCATCAATCCTTGACCATCGAAGAGCGGTTTGTCGAGGAGACGTGACCATGTTTTCGATGGGGCGTCGTAGACATTCCAAAATTGATTCCCGTTTCCGCTACCACCATCGCGGTAAGTGAAAAGGAGTCGCTGCTCGTTATCGAAGAGAAACCGAGGGTACGTTACTCGTTTTTCCTCGGTGCCAACCATTTTGTGAACCGGTTTGACCGAGGCAATATCGCACGGCTTGTCCGCCCGAAAATAGACGAGCGGTACGCCGTGCATGTTGCCGGAGACGTGCAAGAAGTCGTTGCTATCGAATTGGATGGTGACGTAGTTGTGAGAATCCCAGCCGATTTTTGAATCGAGCGTCTGGAACTGCCAGCGTGGCGACTCCGTTCCCGCCCCTGCTCGTTCGCTTTTACCGAGCGTCATCATCTGGTTCTCATCATAAAACGCAACGTAGATCGCGTCTTTGTGATAGAGAAAATCAAACCCAACCGGATGCCCCGACCAAACCAGATGCACGCTTTCGTCTGCAACTGCAACGCCGTGCGTGACAAGTGTTACAAACAACAGAACAACGCCACAAAGTAAAGAACGTAACACGGCATAAACCTCCAAAGCGAAAGACAAATCTACTTCTGCGGAGGCGTTACTTTAATGTCGAACGTGTTTCCGTCAACGGGTACCTTACAGGTCAAACCTGAAGTTTCCGTTGACTCAAACTTCTTGTTGATGAAAGAGGTGTACCCGCCAGAGTCTTTTGTCTCACCGGCACCGGTGATGTAAACTTGGTAATCGCCGGGTGGAATACCATCTTTCATGTCGAGTGTTCCGACTGTATAAGTTCCATCGGCTTGAATGTCACCGGTGGACTGGAAGCCTCCGTTCACGAAAACAACGTAGCCGCAGTGTAGCGGTTTGCCGTCTTCAAACGTCACCTTGCCGCCGAGTGGCTTGAACTTGCTACCGCAACCGATAACAACACAAAGCACCAATCCGACTACACAGAAATATCTTGCTCTCAAGTAACCATTTTTCATAAACCATCTCCTTTTGTTCGTTGTGACTGTTCGCAATTTATTTCGTCATTCCCGCGAAAGCGGGAATCCATCAGGTAGAATGCGTGTGGTGTGTGGTTGGGAAAAATAAGAACACGAAGCGTAAGCGAGTGCCCGCATCAGTGCGAGTGCAACGTCTACGAATGCCAACAGGATGTGTTCCCTCCGATGTGGGAATGACGGTGTCGGAATCAACCGTGAACGATTACCGTTCACTCCACAAGCGCAATCTCCAAATCACTCGTCGCTTTCTCGACTTTGATAAGGTGCGTGGTGTTTTGTGGTGAGTATTTTTTGAGTAAAGCATCACGGAAGGGCTGCTTAGGGAGCGTCGCCAGCGGGTTGGCGGCGATAGAAACTTTGTGCTCACCAACCTGCGCACCTTTCCGGTCTTCAGTGTACATCATCGTGAACGAACCATCGTCCTTGACTTCTGCGGTACTCATACGTCCATCGCCAGTCGGCGCGAGTGTAAGCAAAACGCCATGAACCGGCTGGCCGCCACACGTCAACTTCCCAGAAACGGCGACGACTTGAAACTTGTCGCTATTCGTACAACCGGTAACGATGCACAAAGTTGTTAGAGCAAAGAGTGCGAGAATTTGTTTTTTCATGGTGCAAATGGGGTGTTGATGGTGTTGACGGAAGTATGTTTTAGCCCCAACGGGGCGATAAGAACTTAGCCGTGAGTGAGCGGTATTCCGCGAACCCACGGTCATCAGCCACAATAGAATCCTTATAGCCCCAACGGGGCGTAAGAAAACGGGTCATGTGATTTCTTTCGCCCCGTTGGGGCTCTCACGATTCAGGGGACTCCGTACCGTGGGTTCGCTTCGCTCACCCACGGCTAAGCTCTTGCTGCCCCGATTGGGGCAACGCTATCGCGTCTTCTTAAAGCGTGTGATTTAGATTCCCGTTGAGTACACGGGAACGACGAAACGAACCGTGGTGGTGAATGGCCATCTAAAACCGCCCGCTGCTCGGCTCGCCACCTTTGGGCGTAAACGTGAAACGCCAGATGTCGTAGTTGATTGTGTCGGTGACAAACCGAACAGAGCCATCAAGAAGTGCCGCGTTCACACCACTCGGGTGCTGGCTCTTGGCGTAACGTGTATACCAAGTTGTGTTAGCTGAATTTGGGGGAAGCTGAACTATGCTAGTGGCACCAGAGACGCCAGTGCCGCAGGCATAGAGAACATACCCACTGTCTTGGTGATTCACCCAGAAAAATGGATTTCCACCGGTAGGAGGACTTCCATTGTCACCACGGGGATTGTGGTGGCGTGACTCGACTGCCAAGAAGGTGTTGCTGGTGCCATCCGTGGCGGCTCCCATACCGAGCCAGCTATTGGTATAGAAAAGACCATCAGTCTTCTGTCGCGCTGGAAGGACACATTGAAGGACACCAGTAGCATTCGGAAGCTGCCCACCGCCGTTAACGCTGTAATCTTTGAACTGATTCGCTGGATACTTCCGTTTAGCCGATGGGCAGTTTAGCATAGACGGACACGATTTGGAAGCCAAAACCGCATTGGCGTGTGAGTTTCCTTGAGTCGTCGTGTGATCACAAGCCATCGCCGTGTAAGCCAGTCCGTTGAAGTCGATCAGCTCAAAGACCGACGTAGCTTCCATTTGCGGGAGAATCGCGGCTGGCCAACCATACATGCCGCAGTAACACTTTTCTGTGCCAGCAAAGTATGTGGCATCGACATTCGCGGAGTTGACGTGTGAAGCACACCACCCCGTGTTTGTCGCCGCTGCTGCCGCAATCTTGTCGTTGTAGATTGACCCTGCGGGGAGAGCGTTGTGGATGTCGTGGTAGTTGTGCATGGCGATGGCAATCTGTTTGAGATTGTTTGTACACGTCATGCGATTCGCCGCCTCGCGCGCCGCTTGAACGGCAGGCAAGAGCAACGCAACCAATACGCCAATGATGGCAATCACCACCAAAAGCTCAACGAGCGTGAAACCTTGCATCAACACGCAATACGCCGACTGATCTGATTTTTGCGTTTTCATAGTAGTAGACCTTTCTGTGAACGTAGTAGAGAAGAGAGAGGATATTCAGTACACAACACTACGGAAGAGAAACTGCTCGTTTATCCTCGGTGTTGCCCAACATTCCAATAATTCCGTTTGCTCCCGTGGTCGTTGTGATCGAGACAGATCGCACCGCCCCGTCGCCAATCAAGAACTGCACGATCCCCGCATGAGCACTTCCCCAGTGTGGATAGCCATTCTCGTCACCGATTTGAGTGCTACCGGTAGCAAGAGCGGCGGGGTTATCTTGCGGCGAACGAGCAAAACGTGCGTGAAAAGACCGAGCTGCTGGCATAGTGTTCCAATCGCCAGTCGTCAGAATAGAACAATCGCCAATACGCGTGCGATTTGGATTTCCGCTAGTGGAGTCCGAGCATTGACCAAGGTACTCTTGGCAAACGTGCTTCTCGCCGACAACTATCTGATTGCTCGATCCATCGCTCCACCAGCCCGTCATTGTGTCGCGTGGTGTCCACGAAGGGATAAAACCCGTTGCACCTGATGCGGGAATGGCTGCCCACTCGGCACATCTGATAGGCCCACGCTGTACCGCAAGGTCGGCATTTACATTGGGGTCATGGTTGTTGAGCCAACCGGCCCAAGCAGGGGCCGCTCGTCCTTGAACAAAAGCGTAGTCGCCTTGGGTGCCATGGATTCCGCCCTGCAACACCGTCGCTGTACCATTACCGAGCGGTTGTGGTGATGACCGCCGTGAAGGACAGTTATACCCCTTGATTGACGCAAGCCCACGCTGCTCATCTGCGGTGAGGTTAGGCGTATTCCAGAAGACATCGTTCCGCATCCACATACCGAACGAACTGGTCTTGCTGGAGACCAAGTCATACAGAGCCTGCTGCTCCATGTATGGCAAGATCAACACCCAAAACGAGGCGTTGGGCTTGTGCGTAATAGCCGTAGGCGTGCCGGGCATACCATTGTAATTTGCCCCGCCAACATATCCCACCGTAGAAGGCGGGACACCTTTTCGGGCGTCGTGGAAGTTGTGGACAGCGAGTCCAATCTGTTTGAGATTGTTGCTACACTGCATTCTTCTTGCTGCTTCGCGCGCGGCTTGCACGGCTGGTAGGAGCAGTGCGACGAGAACGCCGATGATGGCGATTACCACCAGAAGTTCGACGAGAGTGAAGCCGCGATGGCGGCGTCGAGAAGGGGTGGGCAGAGCGGCGTCAGAGAAGACGCCAAAGAAGGGAGGCAGTTTACCGAGACCGCCCCCCCCCCCCCATCTTAACATTGTGGCTAAAGCTGTGCGTGCCACAGGCGGCGCACGCTACGTCTAGCATCGTTTCCAACCCAGAAACCAAAATCATAAGCACTTTCTCCATAGTCTTTCTCCTTCGTGAAAAGTGAACACCGAGAGACAGAAAACAAGTCGCTACTGCACGACGTAATAGCGACCACCAATACGCGGGCGGCATTGTAACTCACCGGAGTTCAAATGTCTATAGTCTTATCGTGCCAAATTTTTGCTTTATCGTGCCACATGGGGGGGCGTATGAGGCGATTGTGGATGTTGCATCGCATCCGTAGCACCAAAGGTGCGTTCTATCCCAGCCTAGGGCGATAGCCCTAGGATTTCGACACAACGAGTGCAGCCAAAACTTTACTACGCCCTATTCACCTTCCTTCTTGCTGAAACGCTTGTGATATTCTTTCGGAGTTGTGCCAAAGTTGCGGCGGAAGATGCGTATGAAGTATTCTGATGTTAGGTATCCGATGCGATCCGCGATTTCGGCCACGGACATGTTCGTCTCGACAAGCAGAGTTTTAGCAAGTTCCATTCGGACGCGATGTATTTCTTCTTCTGGGGTTCGTCCAATGACTTTGTTGAAACGTCGGATCAAAGAACGCTTCGACAGACCGACGTACTCGGCGATTTGCTCGACCGATATTCGCAGCGTTATTGACTCGCCAATATAACGAAGCGCCTTGACAACATCGTCGTCATTGAACGCATAAAAATCTGTCGATGCCCGCGTCGTGACGTATAGCGGTGGTATTTTGATTGGCACGGCTGGTTCTTGAAGGCCTTCGATCCTCGCGTGCAGAAGTTTCGCCGCCTGATAGCCGACTTCGTGACCATCGGCGGTGATACTGGAAAGCGGAGGCGAAGTGCAGTTACAAAGCGTTGCGTTGTTTTCAACGCCGAGCACCGCGATTTCATACGGAACGGAAATGCCAGAAATCTGGCACAGGTTGAGCACAAAAATCGCTTGCCCGTCGGCGGGGCAGAACAATCCGACAGGCTTTGGCAATTGCGTCAACCAATCAATGACATCCGCTTCTTCGTTTTTTAGTAGAGACAAGTGCAACGCCGCACTTCCAGAACGGCTAGAAAACGGGCAGACATCACACTTCATTTTATGACGAGATAGAGTTCTCAAGTACGACTCCGCAAACTCGGCAGACCACCAGTTTTGTCCCAGAGAGAAATAGGCAAAGTGCTTCAGTCCTTTCGACAGCAGATGCAACGCTGCCATTTCGCCCAGTAAACTATTATCACAATGAACTTCCGCACGGTTCGTTTCTCCATTTCCCAGTAGCTCTACCGTGGGGACATTAAGTTTGCTAACAGATTCCGACACGGCCAAACTCGCCGACCGACTAATCACGCCGTCATACTTGGACTGCCGGTGCCATAGAGGGAGACCTTCGTCGGTCCCCCTGTCTTCCAAGAAGAGCGTCCACTGGCCCGTTTCGAGCGCAAAGCGAGAAATGCCTTCGATAATTTGAAGACCAAAACTACGCGAAGTTTCGACCAGCAGAAGAATGCGTTTTCTCATTCGATCACCTCCATTGACGCGGCAGCCGCGTAACGAGTCGTGGACGGTCACTTCACTTCTATCGCCTGTTCTGGGCAGACTTTGCGGCATTCTCCGCAGCGGGTACAGCGTTCGGATTCGACGCGGTGTTGCCGGTACGGTTGTGGCGTGATCGCACCGGTTGCGCACGCCGACGAACAAAGTGTACACCCCGTACACTTGTCGTTAATCGAATACGTCACAAGCGCAGGACACTTTCCCGCTGGACAACGTCCTTCTATGTGACTGTTGTACTCGTCACGAAAATAACGCAGCGTCGAGATCACCGGATTCGGTGCGGTGCGTCCCAAACCGCAGAGACTTGCACTTTGTACTTGATGCGCGAGCGTCTCCAAAGTTTCAAGGTCTTGACGCGACGCCTTGCCATCACAAAGGGCGTCGAGAATTTCGAGCATGCGCCGCGTTCCGATTCGGCAAAACGTACATTTGCCACACGACTGCTCCTGCGTAAACCGCAAGAAATATCGCGCCATATCAACCATGCAATCGCCTTCGTCGAGGACGACAAGTCCGCCGCTCCCCATCATCGCGCCAGCCTCGGTGAGCGACTCAAAATCTATCGCCGTCACCGAAAGTCCGCTTGGAATACAACCGCCACTCGGCCCGCCAATCTGCACCGCCTTGAACCGCTTCCCGCCCGCAACGCCGCCGCCAAGTTCGCTGACAACTTCGTCAATCGTAATCCCCATCGGTACTTCAATCAAACCGCCACGCGCGACCTTTCCCGCAAGCGCAAAAACTTTCGTGCCGCGACTCTTCGGCGTACCAAGTGTCGTAAACGATTCAACACCTTGCTCCGAAGACGGTTTGAAGATGAACGGCACCAGCGCGAGCGTCTCGACGTTGTTGATCAGCGTCGGTTTTCCCCACAGACCGACACGCGCCGGATACGGCGGACGCAGACGCGGCGTACCACGTTTTCCTTCGAGCGATTCCAAAAGCGCGGTCTCTTCGCCGCAGACAAACGCACCCGCACCTTCTTTGATCTCGATGTCAAACGAAAAATCGCTGCCGAGAATGTTCTTTCCCAAGAGACCGTGTTCCTCGCACACGTTCACGGCGCGACGGACGCGCTCGACCGCCAGCGGATACTCGGCGCGGATGTAGAAAATCCCGTGCGTCGCCCCGACTGCACGCGCCGCGATCATCATTCCCTCAATGATGCGAAACGGAAACGACTCAAGAAGCATTCTGTCCATAAACGCACCGGGGTCGCCTTCGTCGCCGTTGCAAATGACGTAACGAGTGCTCGATTCGGCGTTGTCATTTTCGTTGTCGTCTTCGTTGAGTTCATCGGCGGTTTGCACTGCGAACCACTTCAGCGCAGTCGGATAACCAGCACCGCCGCGTCCGCGAAGTCCCGACGCTTTGAGGTGTTCGACTATCGCGTTTGGTGTCATCGTGAGAACGTTTTCTATCGCCGCGAACCCGCCGTGTTCGCGGTAGTTGCTCAAGTTGGTTGGCGAGAGTTCGCCGCAGTGTTCCATCGCAAGGTGCCGCTGCGGACTGCGAAACGCATTCACCGCTGGCATCGCAAGCGGTAAACGCTTTGCCTCGGCGGCGTTCGGAACTTCGTCGCTCCAGAGCGATTCGAGACAACGCCAAAGCGAGTGTTGCCACCGCGACACCGCAGAAGTCGGCGCAGCGCGATGAACGATGTCAGCAACGTCATCGACTGTGACTTTCGCGTAGAGCGTGTGAACGCCGCTCTGCGAAATCGTTTCAATTATCGGCGTTTGGTGACACATCCCGACGCAACCGACTTCCTCAACTTTCGCGCCGAGCGAGAGGCGGTACACACTCTCACGCAGCGCGCTACACACGTCTGCCGAACCTTGTGCCTGACAGCACGAACCCATTCCGATACGGAACGTTGCGACGCGATGCGGGTCGGCGGCGAGTGTCGGATATTCTTTTGATGACGTTTGTGCGCGGTGCGAAAACTCGTCGAGAATGTCACCGACTCCGGCGGGCGTGACGTGACCGTAAGTTATGCGATCAATCTGCACGACCGGCGCGAGCGTACAACATCCGAGACACGCGACTTTTTGTATCGTGTACTTTCCGGCGGCGTCGGTGTCGTGACCACCTTCGATGTTGAGACAGTGGCGAAACGCATCGAGCACGCGGTCTGCACCTTTAACGTGACACGCCGTTCCGGTACAAACGTGAATGAAGTGTTCGCCGACGCGGGTTAATCGAAACTGGTCGTAGAACGTGGCCATTCCGTAGAGGCCGGCGGCGGTGATTTTCGTTTTGCGCACGACATTGCGTAGCACGTCTTCGGGTAGAAACCGATAATGCCGCTGAATTGCCTGCAAGATCGGAAGTGCCGCATCAGACGCACCGCCAACTTCAGCGATTATCGCGTCGAGAGAGAATTGTGTTAACATGTTTTTTTGTATCCGTTCACGGATTGTTTCGTCATTCCTGCGTAGGCATGAATCTAAAGGGAAGACATAGCTAACACAATTGCACGCAATGCACCGAATTCTCGCGTACACAGGTTTCGCTGCCGCGTCTGCTTGATGCGTGTGATTTGGATTTCTGCCTACGCAGGAATGACGGACATGGGAATCAAGCGTGAACGGTTACAAATTCGTGAACACGCTTACTTATACTCAAGCCGGTTTGAATTTCCCGTTCCAAAACGGTAGCGGTCCAGCGAGGCGTCATTGCCGCAAGTCGCAGTACAATGGAGGGCAACAGCCTACAAAATCAACCCGCAACAGGTTTACCATCGTGTTTGCGTCTCCAATGACAGACGCGAAACGAGTTGGGCGTCAACGTCGATCTCAAGTGGTCTGTGCGTACCGACGAGCCAGTTGCTCACGACTAGTTTTTTGAGTGTGTTACTGCGGGCGATTTCGAGCGTGCCTTTTGGCGGTATCGAGTGAGTCTGTCCATTCGCTTCAATTTCGCACGGAATATCACTGACGTTGTTGAGCGTGATGCGGTCAGGCGTAGACGCGATCTTGACCGCCGCGCGGAACAGTTCTTCAACCCAAGGCGCGCGACCGAAAATCATGCCAGCAGCAAAACCGATGGTGCGCTGCGCAAAGAACGCCTCACGAACAGACGCGACACTTCGTTCCTTTGCCAAAATGAGCGTCATCGGACGGAGCAAGTTGTGATGACCGTACATGTTCCACTCGCTCTTGTGAATGTCGCTGTTGGCTATCGGTGTGATGTTGCGTTCGTTGCACCAATCGAGCGCGACCGGATAATACGACGTCCCGTTGAAAACTTCAACGCCGTGAATGTGTCCCTTGGCCCGCGCTTGCTCGTGTTCATCGGTGAACGACATCGGCACGCCTTCGGCGAGTCCGCCCGACTTCGGTGCCACCCAGCCGGGGTGATTCCAGTGGACAAACGCCCCTTGGTCGGCGGCAACTGCAAGCATATTTCGCCAGTCGTCAACGACGGCAGCTATCGGGTTGGCGTCTTCGATAAAGAGTGCGTTGAAGTGTCCGGGCGGCATAATCTTTTTCGTAATCTCCGTTCCGCGGACGAGAAGCAGATTGTTCTTTTCCGCTCCGGGCCGCGCGATATTGTAGGCGATGTTGTGGTTGTCGTCAACCAGCTTGATACTGTTGCCGCCTAAGTTGGGACGATATTCGATGTGGTCGGTGATGGCGATCACGTCAAGCCCGTTATCGACCGCTTCGTATACGCGGTCTTTCGGCATGACGAGTCCATCCGAAAAGAGCGTGTGGATGTGAAAGTCGCCCTTGAGCACTTTGTATTCGCCGACATCGGGAATGGCGATGGTGCGCGGCGTTCGTTGCGGGAGAATCGCCTTGCCGTGAGAGACGGTGAAGAGTCCTGCGTCTTTGGCAACTGCTTGCACTACAGTGGATTGTGCTACAGCGGTTTGCGCCCAGAGTGAACGAGCTGGCAACGCCGCAGCACCCAACAGGGCAATGCGCTTCAAGAATTCACGTCGGTCGGTCATGGGTTGTTCCTTTCGTGTGTGGGAAGTGGTATGGTTTATTCGGCTCCTTCGCCGGACGTGGCTTTACGAGTCTTACCGCCGCTGGTGACCGCGAAGTCAAATGTCTGTGACTTTTTTGGCGCAACATCGGCAGTGAGCGTAGAATCGTGGTTGTAATTCAGTGGGATTGTCTCTTCGGTAGCCGGTGTGCCTTGCATTAGTTGGTCAAATCCCGGACCGCCCATTGTCGTCCAGATGCGCACCGTTTTTTGACCGGGGCGAACACCTGTGTGGTGAGTGTCGAAGTATAAACGATACTTTCCGTTTGCGTCTGTCACGCCGTAGGAAAAAGAGCCTCGTTCCTCGAATTGCACCTGTGCGTTTGCAAGAGGCTTGCCGTCCAGTGTGATTGTGCCCGCGACTTCGGCGAGATTGAGCGAACGATACGCCTGTTCTCCCCGACTTCCTCCGCATCCACTTCCTGCAAGTAAAAGCAGGCCGAACGCCAACACGACGATCCAGCGTCGATAGCGAACCCAGTAGTCATTCATTGTTTCTGTCATTGTGATTCTCCTGTGTGATGGTGTTGAACGTTTGGTGTCAGAACTTGTTGCCGCGCGAAAACATTTTGCGATAGACGCCTAGATCGATTGAGTCGTTGACTATGAAAACAGAGCCATCCGCACGGACAAAGTTGGCCCCGTTTGGATGGTAACTTCCGAACGACAGTTGCATCAGCCGCATATCGTAGGTCGGGTCTTTCCAACGCGTGTTGAGTGGTGTGAAGCCGGAGCCGCAGACCTCGGAAAACTCGCCACCGCCCGACGAGGGGTCGCTCGTGTTGCAAGGATCGATTTGGTCGGAACCGATGTACCAGTGGTCGTTAGCATTTCCATTGTTTCCAAACGACGAGTCTCCCGCCACCTCGCCAACAGCGATGGTGTTTGAAAGTCCGTTGTCGATGGAGGTGAACTTGACGTTGCTGAATCCGAAGAGCAGCCCATTCTGTCGCGGACGCTGATGCGAAATCACTTCGTCTTTGATAGACGTCAATCCAACTGGAGCCAAATGTGATTCAGCATCGGTTGCCGACCACCAACCGGAGCTTCCGAGATAACTGTTTTGTACACGCCCAACGATGTATTGGTTGTTGACTTGAAGTGAGTTTGGAAAGTTGGGGCAGACATACGTCGAGATGATCGTAGCACACGCCTTCGCATTGGGCGGTTGGAGTGCTGGATCATAGGTTGTATCTGTCGGTCTCCAGTTTCCTGCTCCGTAGGGATAGACCGTTTTGTCGCCCGTCTCCTCGAAGATGAGCGTGTCGAAGATGTTCTGCCGTTCGATGTACGGCAGAATCGCTCCATTCCAGCAGAACCCGATGTTGTTCCACCCGCTTGGGAGCGATTGGGCAATATCGTGGTAATTGTGGAGCGCAATACCGATCTGCTTGAGATTGTTTTGGCACTGCATCCGCCGTGCGGCCTCACGCGCCGCTTGAACGGCAGGTAGGAGCAGACCAATCAAAACTCCTATGATCGCAATGACCACTAGAAGTTCGACCAACGTGAAACCGTGTTGCACCCGTCGTTTGATGTGATTGAAGCGACGTTTGAGCCAGCCGGTGTACCGAGAAAACAGGAATGTCATGGTAATCTCCTTGAGGGAAAGTGTGTATGTTGGTGATCAGTGAATTTCTTTGAAGGCTGCGGCGTCTCTATCGCTCTCCACCATTGCGGGAGAATTGGGCACGATAGATGTCGAGAGGAATTGTGTCGTTCATTAAGAAGACAGAACCATCGGCACGCAGGAAGTTGGCTCCGTTGGGGTGATAACTGCCGAACGAGAGTTGCATTAGCCGCATATCGTATGTCGGGTCTTTCCATCGCGTATTGAGAAGTGTGTAGGCGGAACCAGCGACCTCTGAAAACTCGCCACCTGTTGGCGAGGGATCGACACTTGGATCGACGGGATCAATCTGATCCGAACCGATGTACCAATGGTCGTTTGCGTTTCCGTTGTTGCTAAAGGACGAATCACCAGCCACTTCACCAACGGCAATTGTGTTGGAAAGTCCATCTGTGATTGCCGCGAAGTTTAGCGCGCTAAACCCATACATCACCCCATTTTGCTGGCGGTATTGAAGTGACGTTGTGTTGTTGGGTGTGTACGCCAAACCGATGGCAGTCAGTTGGCTTGTTGTGTCGGTTGCAGCCCACGAGCCTGTGTTGGCGAGATAACTGTTTTGCACGCGTCCAGCTATCCCTTGATTGTTGATCTGGAGTTTGTGTGGGAAGTCTGGACAGGTGTAGGTTTGGATGATCACTCCACACGCGAGAGCGTTCGGTGGTTGATCTGCGATTGTGTATGACGAGGAACTGTTTCGCCAGTTTCCCGCCCCGTATGGATAGACCGTTTTGTCACCCGTTTCGGCAAAGACGATGTTGTCGTAAATCGACGTCTTTTCGATGTACGGCAAAATCGCTCCATTCCAACAGAAGCCGAGGTCGTTCCAACCTGCGGGAAGGGAGTTGTGGATGTCGTGGTAGTTGTGGAGCGCAATTCCAATCTGTTTAAGATTGTTGGCACACTGCATCCGGCTCGCTGCTTCTCGCGCCGCTTGTACGGCTGGCAGCAGCAGTCCCACCAAGACACCGATGATCGCAATGACGACCAACAGTTCAACGAGCGTGAAGGCACGGCGGTAGTTCCAAAAACATCTCATCTGCGTTCTCCTTTTGTTGCGTGTTTTCGACGAGCGACAAACCACACTTGTGATCGGTAGCTCATCCAGTTGTCGCGGCGAATTGTAGCCAGCGATTGTTAGCGTTTCGTGAAGAGACGATGAGAAGTTCGCTAACAGACAAACAAAATTCGATTAGAATAGTAAGGGCATCGCCGCGTAGAAGTACGGCGTACAGCGGGCAGAGAGGCCCGCCGTTTTGGAGCAGAAATACGTTGCAGGTTTACAAAAACCTTACTTCGTCACTTCAATCTCATACCAGATCGTCTTAAACTCTGGTCGCGTTTCCAGTGAGAAGTTGCCATCGGTGTTTGTGACTGGCACCTCTTCGCGGCGGTTTCCCGATTCGTCTAACGCCCAGCATCGGACAGACTTTGCGTCGTTCGTAAGCGTGAGCGTCAGCGGGACACCTTCGCACAAGACCGGCTCCTTCCCCCAACGATTGCCGACTGTAACACGGTCGTCAGTGCCCAGCGATTCCAGCTTCATGTCGGTGTTGCACATCTCGCCAGTGACGACGAAGAGAAACGACGTTGCGCGACTGCTCTGCGAGACCCGTGCGAGTGAGACCAGCGAGACCGTCGCCCAACCGAGATTAGTTTTTCCGAAAGTTAACGTGTAACCAAAACACGGATACGCCTTGCCCGCCTCGACAAATCCGGTGAAGAGTCGTGCAGTGCGACTCGCCGCCGCGACGAATCCGCGCCCCGGTGTCTCAAGGTTGTAGTGGAGCGCAACTGTCGCTCCCTTCGCGTCGAATGTCTTTTTGTCGCGCGGAATCGTATCGAGCTTCGGCAACGTTTGAACGCGATCAGAAACGTCAATCGCAACCGGTTGCGTGAGGGCGTTGCGAATATCGTAACCGAGTCCTTCAAAACCAAATCCGTACACGCCGCGCGTCTTTTGGAAGATTGCAAGTTCGGTCTCGCGCGTCATCGGCGCGACGATTGTTTCCGCATCGCTCTTACTGCTAACACTGTTACAGAGAAACTCGCGGCAAGCGATCATGTGTGCCATCTGCACGGTGTTTCCGGCGGTATCGAAGAAACTTCCGGCGATACGCGGCTCGTAGTTTTTCGAGTGCGTGTAGGCGAACGGGAAGATGCCGTCCCAGTTTTGGAACGCCCCGAACGCCGCGAGTAACGGCAAACCTTCGGCGGCGTACTGATTCGGATACGGATGATTGTACTCGCTCACCGTGAACGGTTTTCCCGCAACACGCTTCGTGGCGAGCTTTGGCAAAATCTCGCGGTCGAATGAGTTGACCAGTGCGATGTTGCGAAGATACCAGTCGTTACCATCCCACGGACGCCCCGGAAAATGCGGGTGATTCCAATAGGCGTGGATGTCGCAGTAGTCCATCGCGGCCTGCGCGTGCGTCGAGCCGTACTCAAGCTGCGTCCCGCTGACCGGCTGTTTCACCTTGATCTCGTCCTTGAGATAACGGTACATCTCGTCCCAGTACGCCGCTTCGATGTCGATCAGAAATGCACAAAAGTCGTCAACTGCTGCTGCGGGATGCCGTCCGGCATCGCGCTTCCAAATCACGGGAACATTTTTTGTTGCAACCGAGTAATCGCCGCTGCGGTCGGCTTCGCCAGTACGGAGTGAAAGCGTGTCGATCTCGTAGACCGTGTTCGCTTCGAGTCCGCCGAGGGCGATGCGTGCGTTGTCGTCGTCCGATGTCGGCGTGACAACGAAGGTGAACGTTTGCCATTCTGTTGAGAGTTTGATTGACGAGTCGAAACCGAGTCCGCTCCACGGATCGTGGTTCATCCGCAGACCGACGTTGACGCTCGTTTCCTTATTCGACTTCGCTTTGATGGTGAGTGTGTAGTGACGTGATTTTTGTACGCCGAAACCGGAGACGACGAGTTGCGGATGCCACGCGACTTCACCTTTGCTGCGAACGTCGAGCGTGAGTACGCCGTCGCGGGTTGTGGCGGTGGCGTCGGCTTTGGCGTCGGTCTCGAAGTTTCGGTTTTTGTCGCGCAGAATCTCTTCGCCGAGCGGTTCGATGTTTCCGAACCACGCCTTGCGAATCGCGTCGTCGGATTTGTACTTCGTTGCAAGCCAGTCGTTCCAGCGAGTTTTGAGGTCGGCGAGAAACGGATCGCCGATGACATCGAGTCCGCCCCAGCCACCCCACATGCAGAGGATTGAGTTTTCGTTGTTGATTTCGATCATCGCAACGCACGGCTCGTCTTTGTATGCGTTTTTCGTGTACGGATTGACGTGCGTGAGAATGTCGCGGGCATATTCTTTGTTGGCGTCAATGAGTGGACGGTAATAGTTGTCGATCCCTTTGTCGTGTGACGGACGGTTTTCCTTCGCGGGGAATCCGTCGCGCTGGTCGAGAACGCGAGAGACGT
This sequence comes from Thermoguttaceae bacterium, assembly GCA_051651625.1. Taxonomy (GTDB): domain Bacteria; phylum Planctomycetota; class Planctomycetia; order Pirellulales; family Thermoguttaceae; genus JBOFSQ01. Next base: position 40,867 of record JBOFSQ010000070.1, read on the forward strand.
GCAAGTTAACGTTGACGTAGATGCCGCGTTTTTTGAGTGCGGCGACGTAGTAGTCGAGTCTTTCGAGTTGATCTGGATCGAGTGTGCGGAGAGTTTTGTCGGCGTTCTTTCCCCAGATGTCGCGCATATCCATGTGATGTAGACGGACGCAATTTATTCCGAAACGTGCAAGTCGGTCGGCCATTTTGTCGGCGTCTGCGTGTTCAAGAAAGTTAGCGGCGAAGCAGGTGTTCGTCCCCCAAAACTGGATGCGTCCGGCATCGGTGGCGAAGTGTCCGTCTTGGGCACGAACGAATCCGTGTTTCCCCGCTGGCGCATCGAGCGTTGCGGAAATGTTCGTTGCGTTCTTCGGCGCGTCGAACGAAATCACAAACGGAAACATCTCGCTTGCAAAAATCGGCAACGCCAAAATCGTAACGAGCAACAGAGACAGAATTGACGTTTTCATTGGTTGGTTTATCCTTGTGGAATAGATTTGTTTGGAAACTTGCACTCACACTGCGGTTCGGCATAGCCGAACCCTCCAAACGCCTGCGGCGTATGATCACTGGAGGGTTCGGCTATGCCGAACCTGAATTGTTCACAATCTTTCGAGCGTCATACCGCCATCGACGGTGATGATTTGTCCGGTCGAGTAGGCGAGGTCGCCGCGGGCCAGCATGGCGACGGCGGTGCCGACATCGGCGGCGGTTCCCCAGCGTTGTTGCGGGACGAGTCCTTCGGCGATGAGTTTGTCGTACTTTTCACGCACCGTCGCCGTCATGTCGGTTGCGATGATACCGGGGCGGACTTCAAAGACGGCGATGCGTTCACTCGCCAGTCGCGTTGCCCAGAGTCGCGTTGCCATACTCACGCCCGCTTTCGAGATGCAATACTCGCCGCGCTGCACCGATGCCACCGTCGCCGAAATCGACGAGACGTTGACAATCGTCATCGGCGTTGCGTCACCACGCTTGCGACGCGCGACCATTGTACGGGCAACTTGTTGCGTCAGGAAGAACGGCCCTTCGAGGTTGATTCGCATCACGCGACTGTAACTTTCTGGCGTCGTTTCGAGGAGGTCGAGACGTTCTAGCGGTGCGACACCAGCATTGTTGACGAGCAAGTCGATCCCGCCGAATTTTTCGACAACGTTCGTCACGCACGCCTCGCGCGACGCGGCGTCGCTCACATCGAGTTTCACATACGCGACTCGATCTTCGGCGTGCTGCCGCAATGCGTCGAGCGGTTCAGCACACGCTTCTTCGTCGCGCGTCGCCGCAATGACGACGCGCCAACCTTCGCAAGCGAGTGCGGTTGCAATTCCGAAACCGATCCCGCGATTGCCGCCTGTGACCAGAGCAGTTCGCGGTGAAGTGGACAGAGTGTTTGCTTTCATGCCGTTTTTTCCTCAATGATGCGCCGAACGGTGGCAGGGTTTCCAGCAACGACGGCGTGACTTGGTGCCTCGTGTACAACCACGCTCCCCGCGCCGACAATCGTGTCGTCGCCGACGTTGTTCATCACAATAGCTCCGTTTCCGATCCAACAGTTTTGGCCGATGTTAACTGGCGTATAAACTCCGGTGTCTTTGTGTGCCGCGCTGCCTTCGATGCCGTGTTGACGGCGACCGCTGACGATGTGAACGCCGCTTCCGATGAGAGTTCCTTCGCCAATGCAACACATCCCGACGATACAGTATCCTCCGATGGAAACGCCGCGTTTTATAGTGGCATTTCGTTTTGAGAAAAACGAACCGAATCCGACACCGATGTCGATAGCGCAGTCTTCGAGCGTGGCGTGGTAATATGCGCGGCGAACGATGTTGCCGAACGGGCCGGGGACGATTGCAAATACCTCGGCCCAAGTGGCAAACGGGTCGCGGCCAAACCGCCGCCACACACCGATCCACAAAAGGAGCGGCGAAATCAAGACTAGTGCCAACCACGTCACCGCATCACGCATATTTTCTCGCATCGCTAAACCTGCTTGGGCCGTGTTCAACTAAACCTGTTCGGAAACTTGCACCCGCACAGCGGTTCGGCATAGCCGAACCCTCCACGCCTGCGGCGTATGACAACTGGAGGGTTCGGCTATGCCGAACCTGAACTACCAAATCGCCACAATTCGATGTTTCCGAACAGGTACACCATCAAAGTGTATACCAAACCGCGTCCTCGGCAAGGTGGCAGCAGTTTTCTCCCTTGACAGCGGCGGCGATTTTTCCGACACTAGACTCATGTTCAAATTTCGTTTGGAGACGCTGTTATCAATACGCGACAACGTTCGGAAGGAGCGGCAGGCGGAGCTTGCGAAGGCGTATGATGCGGAACGGATCGTGCTCGACAAGATCGGAGAGCTTGATTCTGGCATCGTATCGTTGATAGGCGAAGGACGTGCGGCGATGCAGAGCGATAATATCGACGTGGAGTTTCTTGTCGGTTTGCGGCGTCGCGAGGCGTTTTTGCGTGCGCAGCACACCGAGGCGACGCGACAACTCGGAATGATCCGCGAAGAGATCGAAGTACGCCGCCGCGCCGTCATCGAGGCCGACAAAGAAGTCAAGGTGATGGAAAAACTCAAAGAACGTCAGTACCAGCGTTACACCGAAGAAGAGTCGCGCCGCGACCAAAAAACAATGGACGAAATCGCCAGCCGAACAGTTAGCAAAATGTAACACACTATGTCATTCCTCACAAAAATTGCTTCGTGGATTCTCGACAAAAGTGGCACGATGATGCTCTACGCTGGGGCGACGATGTTCCTCGCGCAGCTCGTTTTCTTGACGTATATCACCTACGCTTGGGGGATAAACAAACAGCGGCTCTACAACATCATGGCTGTCGCCCAAGGGATCGACATCACGCAAACCGAGGAGAAACTTCGTGCGTCTGTCAGCGATAAAATCGCCGAGATTCACTACGACGATGTCTTGAGTCGTCGCGCCGAACGGATACGTCAAGACGAGTTTCTCGCAACAAATATGCAGCTCACCGCCGAACAGGTCGGCGGACAAGAACGGATCATCGAGGGAAAATACAAGACACTCATCGACCGAATTGCAGCGTTTGAAAAACGACTCACCGACGTAGAAAAGAAGGCGAAAGACGCTGGCATCACCGAAGAGATTGCCATATTCGACGCACTCAAACCCGACGCCGCAAAAGACGCCATCATGGCAATCATCCGCGACGAACGCGATGTAGATCGCGCCGTCATCATCACAAAAGGGATGGACATCACCAAACGCGCAAAGATGCTCGGTGCAATGCAAACCGAAGACGAAAAGAAAGAACTCGTAAACCTACTACAACTCATCGGCGACGGTGTCCCGATAACGCCCGTCGTCGCCGCCTCCCGCGCCGAAATGGAAAACGATAAAACGCCGACAACGCCAGCGACGCCAACCGTGCCGTGATGTTAACAAACTCTGGCACTCGCTTACGCTTCGCGTTCTGATTCTGGCACTCGCTTACGCTTCGTGTTCTGATTCGGGCACTCGCTTACACTTCCCGCTCCGATTTCTGATTCGTCTCACCATGTCATCTGTCGCCACAAACACACTTCCAGCGTCAATCGCACTGCCAGTTCAGCGGCGTGGCGAACGTGTTGCGTTTGCAGAAATCGAACAGATGCTCGACAACGCAGCGACGCGATACCGTGAGTTGCAAAAGGAAACGAATCGTGGCGAGGCTGTTCAGAAAGAGACGCAGCGACGCGACACGCTTCAACGCGACGTTGTACGCGAAACGCAGCAGCGTCAAACGCAACAGCAACACGACCGCGCAAACGACGACAGTGTGCGCGAGCCGCGACGTTCGGCGACAGTTGCGTCGCCTGATGATGCCCGAAAAAATGCAAACGCATCTCCCGTTCCGACTTCGGATCGTGTACAGAATGTCGTCACACCGCAAAGCGAAACGAACCGACTGAACGCAGCACCGACAGTTGCAAAGTTTTCGAGCGAGTTGCGTGAAGACGCGCCACTTACTGTTTCGCAATCGCCGATGTCCGTGCAATCTGCGGTTGCCGCAAACGCAGCAACGCCGAGCGTTGCCGCTACAGTTCAAACCGTCCAGCAGACGCCGCAAGTTGCGACGCCAACACCGGTTGCGGCGTCAACTGCGTTCACGATCTTTAGCAGTCGCGGAAAACTGCGAACCGTTGACAACGATTCCGACGATGACACCGACGACGAGAGCGACGACACCACCAACACCGACCGCGACGCTGCTGGCGTTCCCTCCGATAAGAACGACGCTGCACGCGGGCCGCGCGTTCCGCGTGGCGATGCTCTGCAACTGTTCACGAACCTCTTCACTGTAGCGGCAAAGCCGCCAACGACGTTGTCGGCGAAGTCGCGGCGAACCGAAGACGAAGTTTCGCCGCGCGAATCGAGTGCTGCGTCGGTGCCGGTGCGAGACGACGTTGCAAACAACGTCGGAAAAAAGTCGGCGGAATCTTCGCGTCAAGATGCGACGGTCGAGTTGATTCAGCGAGTTGTTGCGGCGTTGCAATCGGCGGCAAATCGTGGCGACACGGTTCGGATTCGCATGCATCCAGAGTCGCTCGGATCGGTTGCGGTTCGCGTCCGCATTCGTGACGGAAAGATGTCGGCATCGCTGCGAGTTGAGACCGAATCGGCCCGCGCGACGCTCCTCTCACACCGCGACGCCCTCGGTAGCCGCCTCGCCGAACACGGAATCTCACTCGACGAGTTTGAAGTCGAGATTTTCTGACGAACGGTTGCACCGGTTATAGCGACTGTGCCCGTGTGGCTGCGAAAACTTTCTTGGATTTTTTCGCATTTTCTCAAGGCCGCTCGTCGCCTTTGTGCCTGTAAACGGCGTACTTGTCGTGTCGTGTGCGTCAACGTTCGGCGAATCTCCCCCGCCTTGATTTTTCGCGCGAATGCTGCGACAATAGTGACCCGCGTGTTGTTCTGTGTGAGTTGGTCTCGTTTGTGAGGAGTTTCTGCCATGAAAAGAGTTGTGAAAATTGTCGCTTTGGTCTGCGTTTCTGCGGCTGTTTCCGCCAACGTGCAAGGTGCGCCGACGGCTTGTCAGCCTGTTCGCGTGACGACCTACAAAAAAGTTTTGACGACCGAGTACGTCCCGCAGGAAGTTACGACTTATGAAACCGTTTGGGTTGACGAGCAGCGAGAACGTCGAACGACCGTCGCGCGGCAAGTCCCCGAAACACAGGTGCGCGAAGAGCGAGTGACGGTGCAAAAACCGGTTTGGGAAACGCAGTACCGCGACGAGAGTTACGACGTGACGCGGCAAGTCCCAGAAACACAGGTGCGCGAAGAGCGTTATGTCGTTCCGCGTCAAGTCTACGAAACGCAGGAGCGAAACGTCGTCGAAAATCGCACCGTTCCCGTGACGGAGACGGTTTTGCAAGAGAATCGTTACACAGTTCAGCGGCCCGTCACGACTTATGAATCGCAGATGGTTGATCGCGGTCAAACGGTTGAGACGATTCGTGCGCAGGCACCGAAAACCTACACGCGACTGGTTTGGCAGCGTGCTGGCGAACAGTACGATCCCGACACGCAAACGACGCGGTGGCAAGCTCCCGGCTTTCGCTGGAAAGAAATGACCGCCGAGCCGACGTATGAAGTTCAGAAAGTCTATCGCCCAAGTTGGGTGCAGGAATACAAACCGGTCACGACGTTCGTTGCCGAAGACGTTGTGCAGCAATTTCCGGTGACGCAAACTTCGTATCGCACCGAACAGGTTGTTCGCAAAGAGGCGGTGCAAGTTCCGGTGACGACTTACAAGACAATCTATGAAGAGATCGTCGAGCCATACACGGTTCGCGTTGCAAAGGTCGTCCCCGTAACGCGGACGGTTAACAAGCCGGTACAAGTCGAGCGTGTTGTCCCCGTTTCTTACACGACGAGCGGCACGACAACGACCGTCATTCCGGCATCGTACACACCAGCCGACCGCACGACGGTGCAGCGAATCGAGACGCGAATCGTGCCGACCGAACCGCTCCTTCCGCTGACCGACATCTTCATCTCGCGCCCAATCACGACAACGATCACACCATCTCCGGTGACAACATCAACGTCACCCGATCCTGCCGACACGACGCCGGTTATTCCGTGAACGCTCTCCGTCCACGGCTTGACGTATGCGGTTTTCGTGATACAGTGCGCGGCGATCTTGAGTGTGGTTGTTGCGCAAGACAGGTAAGGAGGAGAGTACGATGAAACGCATTTGGTTGTTGTTGACCGTGTCAATGTTCTTCTGTGTGGTTTGGGCTGTTCCCGTTCGGTGTGCCGACTTTTCAAAGCTAGACAAAGACGGTTTTGTCACCATCTTTAACGGCACCGATCTAACGGACTGGGAAGGAAAGCCGGGAGTTTGGACTGTTCGTGACGGAGCGATTGTTGGCGAAAGTACGCCGGAGAATCTGTGCGACACCAACTATATCTACTGGACGGCGCGAGAGCCGGGTGACTTCCATCTCAAACTGAAGTACCGGCTCACCGGCAAAGGTGCGAACTCTGGTATCCAGATTCGTAGCGAACGGCGTCCGAACTGGGATGCGTTCGGTTATCAAGCCGACATCGACGAAGATATGCAGTGGTCGGGCTGTCTTTTTCACCACACGCGCGGTGCCGTTGTCAAACGCGGATGCGACGACAAAATCGCCACCGACGCCACCGTCACTTCAAAACAGTTTGCGCCGTTCGAGTCGCTTGTTTCTTTCATAAAATCTGATGGCTGGAACGACTACGAAGTCATCGCCGACGGTAGCGTCATCACGCTAATGATCAACGGCGAACTTATGTGCCGCGTCGATGACAAGCACCCCGAAGCGACCAAGAAAGGGATCATCGCCCTACAAATGCACACCGGCCCGCCAATGAAAGTCGAGTTCAAAGACATCAAGATCAAACCGCTCGGCAAAGAGGCGAAAAAGCCGTGAACGGTTGCGACGCCAACAGTTTTGTCATTCATGGCTTGACGCATGTGATTTTCGTGATAGAGTGCGCAGCGGCTCGAAGGTGGTGGCTGCGCAAAAACAGACGTGAACGTTGAAAAATAAATGAGGTACATTGTGAAATCGTATGTGATGTTCGTGTTGTGTTTGCTCGCTATGGTAATCGGTTGCGGGAAAAAATTGCCTGACGGTATGCCGAAGCTGTATCCTGTTCGGTTCCAAGTGACACAATCTGATAAGCCGTGTGCTGGTGCCTCGGTTCGTTTGATCCCCGAAGGTGACAGCCCGTGGATCGTCGGCGGAACCTCCGATGCTAACGGAATGGTCGCTCCACAAACCCACGGCGAGTATCCGGGCGTTCCAGTAGGGAAATACAAAGTCACCGTGATGAAGGTGGATATAGAACTTGGTCCGCCGTCAACGTCAATGTATGATTCACAGAGATCTGAAGCCTTTACTTTGGTTGACGAGAAGTACGCCAATCCCAAGACAACGCCTCTGCAATTAGAGGTCGTTGCTGGTGCCAATGACATAAAGCCGTTCGATGTTGGGGCAGAGATGCGCGCCAAGGTCAAGAAGCCCAGTATGTAGTCACGGTGGGATCGGTTTTACGTTTTCTAGTTTCCGTAGTTTCAGTTTTTTGCAAAGGAGAATTGTATGGAAAAGTTTCTGATGAGTGTCTTGGTAGCGGCTTGGAACGTCGCTTGTATCGTCACCGGAATGACAATACATGTTAAGATGGGGGGGGGGGGGCGGACTTTGCTGTCGCCGCAGCGGTTCTCGCCGCGCGAACGGCTTTACGCTGGTGGAACTCTTGGTGGTGATCGCGATCATCGGTGTCTTGGTTGCACTCTTGCTCCCCGCAGTCCAAGCTGCACGCGAAGCCGCAAGACGTATGCAGTGTACCAACAACATCAAACAGCTCGCTCTTGGTATCCACAATCATCACGATGTCTTGCAGAAGTTTCCAATAGGTGGTGACGACTACAATGGAAAGTTTTCTGCTTATGCGTCGGTGGGGACATTGGTTTACTTGATGCCATTCATTGAGATGCAGGCACAGTACGACACCATTCAAAGTGTCGCCCAAAACAAGCCCGCCTTCACTTATGGTGGACCGTGGGACATACCAGAAGTGCAGGCTTGGAAGGGGATTTCCGCAGTGCTCTGCCCGTCAAACGGTGAAAAGTCTGTCAAAAATCCCGGTTGGTTTCCGAGTAATTACGTCTACTCGATGGGAGATAGCGGTTGGACGCAGCACTCCACTAATACGGCTGACGCACATAACATGCTGGGACGCATGATGTTTCCCTACAGCAATCCGAGGGATGGTATCATCGTCACGAAGACGTTCAGTGACTGCGTGGATGGAACGAGCAACACTGCGGCGGTCAGCGAGTGTCTCACGCCCAGTCAGCACGGCGGAAACGATGTGCGAAGTAACGTCGCCATTTACACTGGTATATGGCAAGGTACCGCACACGGGGTACCGGGAAACTGTAGCAAGACTTCGTTGGGAGTAACGAATGGTCGCACGTTCACCGCGACTGCATCGGATCAAAACTGGCGTGGAGAATTAGCCCTTACAGGGTGGTTGACGGCAAATAACTTCACAACAACGACGCCTCCCAATTGGCCCATCTGTTCTTACAATACCGGTGGTGGTCAGCACGACCGGTGGGGTGTTTTCCCGCCAGCGAGCAACCACAGTGGCGGCGTGAATCTCGGCCTCATGGATGGCTCGGTACGATTCATCTCCGACACAATCAACTGTGGCGACTTGAATAAAGTTGCAGTGAAGAGTGGCCCCAGTCCTTATGGCGTTTGGGGCGCGCTCGGTTCGCCGTCGGGCGGTGAAGCGGGCGGCGGGTTCTGATGACAACAAAACAAACGGGTAAACGTTCACGGTTTGTTTTATTATTTGGCGTGAACGCGGTGTGTTTTTGCCCCGACGGGGCATTAAGAACACGAAGCGTAAGCGAGTGCCAAGTAGCAGTCGTGAGCGTAACCGTCACTCCGCCGGATTACCGGTTACGTTCGTGGTTGTCATTGGCGTGTTATGATTCAGGGCACTCGCTTACGCTTCGTGTTCTTATTTTGTGCTCGACTTTGAAACCGATTGATAGTTGCGTCCTAAAGACGCACACATACTTTTGGGCCATTTCCGGCGGTTACGTTTGCCGCTATCGCGGCGGCACTCACCGCCGGTTATTAAAATCGCCGCCCCGTTTGGGCTAATGCGGTATCCGTGCTTGTAACCCACTTTTCCACAAGGAGCAAAACCAATGACAACTTCCACTTCAACAAAATCGCGGCGAGATTTTCTTGCGGCGACGGCAACAATCACTGGTGCGGCAATAGCTGCGCCACTTGTGATTCCGCGTCACGTTCTCGGCCAAGCTGGCGGGGCGGCGGGGGCCAATGAGACCGTCAACATCGGTCTGATCGGACTCGGTGGACGATGCAGCGATGTCTACCCAAACGCTTTTCGTCCCGCAGAAAATATCAACGTCGTTGCTGTCTGCGACGCATTCAAGCCGCGCGTTGACGACTTCATCAAACGTCATCCCGACGACAAACTTGTCGGCTACGACAACTTCCGCGAAATGATCGAGAAAGAAAAACTCGATGGCGTCGGCGTCTTCACCGCAACACACCAGCGGGCGTGGATCGTCGGTCACGCGATGCTGATGGGGATGCACGCATACATCGAAAAACCGATGTGCCTCACTATCGCCGAAGGTCGTTACCTCTCCAATCTCGCCAAAAAGCTAAAGCGCGTAACGCAAGTCGGTACGCAGCAGCGTTCGCTTCCGCTCTGCAAGTGGGCGACGAAACTCGTTCAAGACGGTGCGTTCGGGAAGATCGAATACGTTCGCGCACCGAACTTCGTCGGCCCCAACATCTGGACGAATCAGCCAGAACAGCCGATGCCCGAAGGTGGCAAAGAAGGTTGGTGGGACGAGTGGACAAACCAAGCCGAGTTCCGCCCGTATCATCCGCAGCTCCACTACGGCTGGTCGAACTGGTGGGACTACGACGCTGGCGGACTCTGTTTCGGCGTGAGCGGTTGGGGGACACACTCCTACGACCAGATCAACATGACTCTCGGCACAAGTGAGACCGGACCGAGCGAAATCGTTCTCGAAGAGGCGTGCGAGATTCGGCCAGCGGGCAGGTTCCCGAATCGCAAAGTCGAAGACGACGAAACCGGTTCGCCGTATTACGGAATGGCACAAGTGACCGGGCCGCGTGCGAAGATGAAGATGCGTTTCAAGAACGGCCCCGAACTGCGATTCGAACTCGATGGCGATTGGGGACCCGGACTCGGCGCAATCTTTCACGGCGACAAAGGAAAGGTTGAGATCAACCGTCACAAAGTTTCGTCGAATCCGAAAGAGCTTACGGCGGTCGTTCCCGAAGAGGCGAAGAACGCACGGAACGAGACGATCTATCACGTCGAGAACTGGCGTGACTGCATCAAGTCGGGCGCGAAGTGCAACGCCGATGTCGAGTTTGGTCAACGTTCGACGACGCTTTGCGAACTTGTCAACATCGTTCGTGCTGTTGGCGAAGTAGGCAAACCGCTCTACTGGGACCCAGTGAAGGAGCAGTTCACAAACAGCGAAAAAGGGAACACCTACCTCGCCCGCCCGCGCCGCAAGGGGTACGAACTGCCGACAGGGTGATGTTTTTTCACTTGGCTTGTTAGGAAACATCAATAGGCGGCGATTTGGTAGTTCCGGTTCGGCATAGCCGAACACTCCAGTCGTCATACGCCGCAGGCGTTTGGAGGGTTCGGCTATGCCGAACCGCTGTGCGGGTACAAGTTTCCGAACAAGTTCACTGGCTCACAGACTGCGCGTCATCGTTGCATTCATCTCGCCGACATACTCGTCGGCGGATGTCATCGGGCAGATTGTTGTCGCGCCGTTGATTCCGCGCAGCCGAACTTCCAGACACCGCCCCGAATCGCCCTTGAGGAGAACGGCGGCGGTGGAACTGCTACCGTCTGGGAAAAATAACACCGGTGCAGACCAGAGTTTGCCGTCGCTCCCCGCACCTTCGCCAAAGCGAGTCTCGTCCTGCGCGACCTCTTCGTATTGCAGACTATTTTCTGGATCAAGCCCGCGTGCCAACGACGCGCCGAGAACAAATGCCGTGCGGTCATCAGGGAGCGTGACAACGTCTGCCGTGAAGACGCCACTTGGTAACGTCAAGTTGCGTGTTCTCAAGTTGTCGCTGGTTGTGTTTGCGGACTTGAGTAGCGTACCATCGTCTTGCATCGAAAACTCTTCACTCGTGAGCGTGTCACGCCGCATCCGCCCAGCAGTGTCGTACCGCGATTCTGTTGAGAGCGTTGCGATCAGGTGCGGATCGAGAACAGACTCAACGAGAATCGCGTCGTTCCCAATCGCCGCACGAAAAACCATGATGCGTCCCTCGGTAATCGCCTGCATACGCAAGGCGTTCCACTCGGCGCGAACGACATCACCCGCGCGACGCAAACGCTGCGTCGCCACCGTACCGCTTATGAGCGGAATCGCTATCGCACTGACGATCACAATGATCGTTAGCACTACCATTACTTCGATGAGCGTGAAACCAATTCTCTTGGTGCAAAGTGTTTTCATGATGTGAATCGTTGGTGGATGGGATGGACACGACGGCCTATACTGCATCACGTCAAAAAGTTGGCATTCGGAGATTTACCACGGAGACACAGAGGGCACGGAGAGGATTTGTCTTCTCTGTGCTCTCCGTGTCTCCGTGGTGCAACAAAAAGAAGTAGAGCGAATCCGAAAATATCAGGTCAATGGCGGTACGCGGTATATGTGGACTCAATGGACAGTGTAAACCTGCACGCCGCGACACAATTCTCTTTCGGCGAGGTCGGGCGGGGCGAACGGGACGAGTATACCGTCTCCGACGAGTCGGTCAAAAAGTGCGGGCGTAACGAAGTCCGAAAACCCGTAGTTTCCCGGTGAACGAAAGCGTGCAATCTCGTTCCAATCGACGAGAACATATTCTATACTGCGATCTTTGAATGCACGCAGCGGATCGTCCGATTCGAGAATTGCACGGAGCGGCGTCTCGCTGAAACAACTGCTGTAGAGTACGGGCGAGTCGTAGAAAAACGCCTTCGCCTCGCCGACGAGCAACACCGCTCCGTGCGGCGCGTGCGCGTTAAACCGTTGAGAACGGAACCAACTCGCCCAAGGCGTCGTCATAAGCGGACTCGAACGTTGCGATTCCAAGGGCGCGAGCAGTGTCGCATTCTTCCCCGGTGCCGGACTCGCACCGACAATGAAACCGTAAATCAAACTCACGCCAAAGAGAACTGCGAACATCGTGCGCACCGCGCGATTCACACAAATTGTCACCGCACCGACTGCGGCAAGTATCGAAGCGAACGGAATAATCGGCACGAGAAAACGGTCGATGCGATGTGTGCATGTCCACCAAACCACGAGAACGAAAGCGATCCCAATCGCGATTCCAAAAACTGTTCGCCGCCGAACAGCGTCATCGCGTCGCACGAACATCGCCGACACTGCCAGCGGAACGAGTAGCGGTTGCAGCCACGGACTCGTCATTGTAACGGTTACGAAGTCGCGCGCCGCTGCGGCGAACGTGAAACCGTCCAGCGGCGGCGAGTGAACGCGACTCCAGCGTGCGTTTACGGCGGCGTCCCAAGTGCCGCTGCTGTCGCCAAAGATCGACCACGCGAGCGGGTAAAACGGGTTCCCCGTCCACCACCAGTTTTTGACGTACCACGCGCCACACGCAACGAACACCGCGAGCAAAAAGATGAGAGAACGCGAAACTCGCTGAAAAACGGAAGACGCGGAATGCTGAACTTCTGCGTCTTTCCGTCCTTCCGCGTGTTCCGCGTTCAAGTTCTTCTTCGTGCCTTCGTGCCTTCGTGTGAGGCTCTTACTCAAGAATTCGTGAACCGTTACCGGCCAGAAAACCGCGACCGCAAGCGGCACAACGACCATCGGGATCGCCGTGTACTTGCACGCCGCCGCACCGCCCGCGCAGAGTCCGGCGACGACGACGAATCGCGCAGCAGACTCGCGCCGCGCGAGCCACACCGCGTAAAACGCAAACCACGCATTCATCCCGACGACGCTGTCAACGAGACCGACCGTTGACGTGTACAAAATCCACGGCGTCGAGACGTACAGCAACATCGCAACGAGACCGATGCGTTCACTTCCGAGACGTACACCAAAAGCGTAGAGTCCGAGACCGGTGACAACAGTCGTTGCGGCGACGAGCGTTTTGAACACGAGTCCACCGATGAACGCATCGCCACACAAAGTTTTTCCGTACAGTGTTATCGCCCACACGCCCCACATCTCCGCACCGAACGGCATGTTCGCGTATGGCGTGTGGGCGACAAAACCGATGCGGCCCGTCTCGGCGAAGTCGCGCGCCGCCGCAAGGTGATACGAAACGACATCGTATTCCGTCGATGGAACCGCCCCAGCCAAGACGACGAGCGTTGCGAAGACCGCGAGGCACGAGAATGCGACGCAGCGCAATCGCGGCGTTGTTTTCTCACACGAAGGCACGAAGGCACGAAGAGATGTGAACTGCGGTATACACGACGCGAAAACGCCAATAAGCGTCATCACAAAAATCAAGATGCGATTGTTGGCGACGCCCGCCATTCCCGCCAGCAGTACGAGCGTCGAGACGACGTTCATACCGAGCACGATTGCAAACAGTTCGGATTCGAGTCGCGCAAGTTTCACGCGAAGTAGAGCGAGAACGATGCGTCCGTAACCGCGCATCATTGCGAGTCCGAGAATCGTGATTGCGAGAATTGGAACGCGGTCAACGATTGCAAGTGTACCATTTTCGCCAGTCCAAACGGTGACGAAGTTTTCGGGAACGAGCAGCGAGAGAAAGAAAAACCCACGCGGCGGCACGGTCCCTTTGTGCGCGTACGGCGTGAACGGCACCGCAAAAAACGCCACAACGTAGATGGCGACGAGAAACAGCAGCAAGCTGATAAGTGGCGAGTGGCGAGTTTTCATGACGTGCTCCCGCGTGGTCGTTCAATAGGACGTATAGGTCATATATGACCTATACGTCCTATGAACGACCAACCAACCGTTCCACTCATTGCACAACAACAATCTCCGCCACAGGAATAATCCCTTCGCGGACATCGAGCGTTGCCTTGCCGTCTTGGAACGTCACGACGCCGATCCCCGTTTCGGTGAACAGCGGAACGCGGAATGAGTCGATGCGCGGTGAGACGTAAAGCGTGCGAGTGACAGCGTCGTAACGCACGCCCGTCATCCCTTGCAGCAGCGCGAAACTCGACATCGCCCGCGCGTACCAGTGACCACACTCGTACTCGTTGAACGGATTCCGCCGCACGCCACTATGGCGGTCACGGCAGACACGAACAATATCGAGTCCTTTTTCAACCTCGCCGACGAGCATCAAGTGCGACGCCACCTGATATTCGATCCCCGTCCAAACTTCGTCGCTGTAGACGAACGGCAAGAGCGGTTTGTCGCCGCGCGGCCAAGTGCAGAGGAGCAAACCGCCGTCGTTACCGAGTGCGTACGACGGACGCTGCGGATTCGCGTGCGCCGAAAGATCGTGCTTGAGATTGTATTTGTGAATCGCAACAAGATGCGACTTCACCATCTCCGGATCAACAAGGTCGTCGTCGATACCGCAAACTTTCGCCATCCAAAGTCCGAGAACGCCGTCGGAAAGACAGCCGGTTCCGTACTGATATTTCGGCCCTTGCGCGTCGATTTCGCGGGCGACCGCTTTGTAGTATTCGCTCTGTCCGTTCGGGTTCCCTTCTTTGCCCGGCTTCGGTACTGTTTGGATGAAGTATTCGCCGTTGAACAATTCTTTCTCCATTCGCGTGCGACCTTTGGCGAGGATCGCTTCGTAACGCGATACGTCATTGTCGCCGACCGCACGTCCCATCTTCGCCGCCGCTGCCAGTGCGCCAAGGTAAAAACTCCCGCAGTGACCTTCGGGGCCGAGATAGTTGATGTCGTAAGTATTGTGGTGAGATTTTTCGAGCAGGCCGGTCTCGTTCGGGTCCCACTCTTTGATGCAGAATTCGAGACTACGTTTGATGTGCGGCCAGTACGCTTTGAGCCACTCGGCGTCGCCGCTGATGCGCCATTCGCGGTGGGCCTTCATAATTCCGCCGAGCTGTCCGTCGGATGCGTCCCACGCGACGCCGCCCGGAGTGACCGGCAAGTTTGCACGAAACGCTTGTCGCCCGTCGCGGAGTGTGGCGTCGAAGAACTCCGTCTGACGCAAACTCCGTTCGAGCGACGGAAAGACGTGACACATCGCTTGAGCGTAGTTCCAAACGTGCGTACAACTTCCGGCGCAGCAACCGCTCTCGTCGCTGTTCCCTTCCCACGCCCAGATTCGACCGTCGTGTTGACGCAGGAGCGTCGGCGACTTCAAAATTGTGAGGTTCGCCTCGACCGCTTCCATCACTTCCGGCGGAAGCGTTGAGTCGCTCATCGCCTTCTGAAACGCTGTACTGCGTTTGCGAAGTGTGTCGTAATTTGACGTGAAGTTTTCGACAACCTCTTCGACGTTTTTGAATCGCCGCGAGTACCAAGGCGTATAGTTTTTCGGTGCCGGTTCGCAAGACGCGCCGGGTGGACAACACGCTTCGTCTGTTTCTTCTGCGGTTGACTTCGGTGCGGCGACGAACTTCCAATCGCCGTAGTTGTCGCCTTCAAAGTCGGCGAGGATTTTGGCGTCTGCGTCATCGGCAGCTTTTTGCGGGTCGCCTTGGTTGGATAAGAAGAAGTGGTCGGCGTTGATGTGTCCCCAAGGGCCGGTTGCGTGGTCGAAAATTTCGACGGTCGCTTTTTTGCCCGCGAATTGGCGCAGGTCAAACGATGTCCCGTTGAGAGTTTCGCTGTCGTTGCCGCGTGCAACTTGTTTGCGTTTTCCGTCAACGACGAGCGCGACGCCGACGTCGTGTGTTTGACCGCCGCCGACGAGGAAGTAGAGCCAGTCGTGTTCGACCGTGAACTCTGGCGAGACGAGTGAACCTTGTTGGTCGTCGCCAGCGGGATCGTAGGTGTTGACGAGTCCGCGCCCGCGGAATCCGCTGACTTTGTTCTGACCCGCAGTCGCGCCGCGCGACGGAACTTCACGAAACGCTGGTCCCGACTCCGCTGATTTACCGATGGCGATGTTTGATTCTGGGACGTACCAGCACGTCAGGAGCCGCACCGTTTTCGATTCGCCCGCCGCGAGTTTGAGCGGGACGTAAAGCGACGCCCCCGCTGCGTTCCCAGCGACCGGCGGATTCGTGATTACTTTCGCAGTGACGATGTTGTTCCAAACGATTGTGAGCGCATCCCACCAACCGCCGCGATACCAGCAGTGATCGACCGCGACGTTCGCACTGTTCTTGTTGTTCTCGCTGACTTCCTGCGCGATGATCGCAAACGCGCCGCCGGGGCCGACGACTTTGAAACCGCCGCTAATCGCTTCGATTTTGTCGCCGCCCATAAAGTTGCGTGCGTGAAATGAGAAGACGGCTTCGACTGGTTTTGTTGACGTATTTGTGAAAGTGTAGTCGAGCGAACCGGCTGGGAGCGACGAAGCGTCGGCGTCGCCAGCGACGAACGGACTGAATCCGGTGATCGTCGCGGTGATTGGCAGTGCGTCGTCTTTGAGTGAGATCGTTGCAAACGGAAACGCCGAATCGAACGTGCAATCTGTAAAACGCGGTAGACCGTAAGTCGTTCCGGGGGCACCGTTTCCAGCGTTTGGACGACCGAAGTATTTCCAGTCGGGGACTGGCCCTTCGACAACGCGGGCGACATTGTTGACAACATTGCTGTCGTTCCCTTCTTTCACGCTAATCGCCGCGAACGCAACGGGTTCGTGAAAGAACTCCATCCGATGGTGAACAGACATATGCGAGATCGCGCCGGTTCCTTCGAGGCAGTACATCCCGCTCCCGACGCCGCCTATCGGAAACGCGACGCGATTCAAATTTGTGTCCGTGTACGGGCCGCTATAGGTGTGTTCTGCGTGGACGTTGTTTGCCATAACCAGTGCGGCGGCAACGACGAGCGTGCGTGCGATGCGATTCATGATGACGTTCCTTTCCGAAGAAGATGGTGAACGGGAGAAATTTCTGCCTCGCGTTTTACCGCAATTTTTGTGGAATACAAGTCCCCAGTTGGCGGCAACTGGTTTGACAAAACGCCGCAAACGCCTAGAATGGGCGGCCATCCGTACACGGCCACAAGAAACCCAAAAGAGGCAAAACAATGTCTATCGCTGATCCGTACTTTCAAAAAAACTTTGCCGACCGCTTGGGCGGTGCTGGTTATGGTAAGGGGACGGAAATCTATAAGTTCGAGAAGATCAAACGGGCGAAGCGTCAGGCTGTCGCCGATTTTCCCGACCGTCCGCTGCTCGACTTCGGTATCGGTGAAAACGATGCGATGGCGGCGGAAACAGTGCGCGAGTCGCTCGCACGCGAGTCGCGCAAAATCGAAAATCGCGGTTACGCCGACAACGGCTGCATTGAGTTCAAAGAAGCTGCCGCACGTTTTATGAAACGACAGTTCGGCGTGACGCTCGATCCGGTGACGCAAATCAATCACGCCATTGGTTCAAAGACTGCACTTGCAATGCTGCCAGCGTGTTTCATTAATCCGGGCGACGTTACACTAATGACTGTCCCCGGCTACCCCGTCGCGGGAACGCACACCAAGTATTTTGGCGGCACCGTTTATCCGCTCCCGCTCTCCGAGGCGAACAATTTTTATCCCGACTTGGACACAATCCCCGACGATGTTTGTCGTCGTGCAAAGTTGCTGGTGATAAATTATCCGAACAGCCCAACGGGTCAAGTTGCAACGATAGAGTTTTATCGTCGCGTCATTGACTTTGCGCATCGTCATAGCATTGTTGTCGTGCAAGACGCGGCGCACGTTATGTTTACGCATCGCGGCGAACCGCTCAGCTTTTTGCAGGTCGATGGCGCGAGCGAAGTTGGCGTGGAGATTCACTCGCTCTCCAAAGGTTGGAACATGATCGGTTGGCGGATGGCGTGGATTTGCGGTAACGCAACGCTCGTGCGTGCCTTCGCCGACGTGAAAGACAACAGCGACAGCGGCCAGTTTCTCGCCATTCAGAAGGCGGCGGCGACGGCACTTGACGACCCGTCGATCCCCGCAGCCGCAGAGACGAAGTACCGCAGGCGACTCCAAAAACTCGTCGAGACATTGCGCCGACACAACTTCGTTTGCGAACTTCCGGGTGGGACGTATTTTCTCTACGTCAAGTCGCCGCGTGGTGTTCGCAGTGGCGTTTGTAAAAATACTCAAACGCGCGACTTTGCGAACGCCGAAGAGGCGAGTCAGTATTTAATCCGCGAACTTTCAATCTGCACCGTCCCGTGGGACGACGCCGGACGCTACCTGCGATTCTCGGTAACGTACATTGCCGAAACCGAATCCGCCGAAGACGAACTCATGGCCGCACTCACCGAACGACTCGGTCGGCAAGAATGGATTTTCTGAGGAAGAGTCCCACACGAAGGCACGAAGATGAATCCGCAGATTGCGCAGATGGTCGCAGATTTTTGATACGTTGTTGGCAGTTCTTTTTTGCGCACGAAGACACGAAGGGCACAAAGGAATTATTCAGCTTCAATCCTCTTCGTGTCCTTTGTGCGAAAAAAAGAATCACCCATCAGCGACACTTCAACAACAAACCGTGAACGGATACCACACATGAACTACCAACACGCACAAATCGAAAAGAAGTGGCAAGACTACTGGGAATCAAACGAGACGTTTCGCACGCCGGATTTTCCGGCAGGCGAGAAGATGTATGTGCTCGACATGTTTCCGTATCCGAGCGGAAACGGTTTGCACGTCGGGCACCCCGAAGGTTACACCGCGACCGACATCGTTTGCCGTTACAAGCGGATGCGCGGGGTGAGCGTGCTGCACCCGATGGGGTGGGACTCGTTCGGACTCCCCGCCGAACAGCAAGCGAAAAAGACTGGCGAAAATCCGCGCGACATCACCACGCGAAACGTCAACAACTTTCGCCGACAACTCAAAATGCTCGGCTTCAGTTACGACTGGAACCGCGAAGTCGCAACGAGCGATCCCGAATACTTTCGCTGGACGCAGTGGATATTCTTAACGCTCTACGACACTTGGTACGACGCCGAGCAAAAACGCGGTCGCCCGATTTCTGAACTGCCGATCCCCGAAGGTTACGAAACTCCCGAAGAAATCGCCGCGTACCAAGACGACCATCGCCTCGCGTATCAGATCGAAGCACCGGTGAACTGGTGTCCCGAACTCGGCACCGTTTTGGCGAATGAAGAAGTTGTCGGCGGCGTCAGCGAACGCGGCGGACATCCGGTTGTTCGGCGTCCGCTCCGGCAATGGATGCTGAAGATCACCGCTTATGCAGACAGACTTTTGAGCGATCTCGACTCGCTCGATTGGTCGGAAGGAATCAAAGCGTTGCAGCGAAACTGGATTGGTCGCAGCACCGGCGCAGAGGTCGATTTTCCGATAGTCGGCACCGATGGCAAAGACGAAACGAAAGTCGCCGCGATTCTCAAAAAGTGGCGGAGTTTTCGCAGCAAAAACGGTTTTCCAAATCGCGGCGAAGGCGCAACGATTCGCGTTTACACGACGCGACCAGATACGCTCTTCGGCGCAACATACATGGTCATCGCGCCGGAACATCCGCTCGTTTTTTTGCTCACGTCGCCCGAACAGAGTGCAGCGGTGAAGGCGTATTGTACGCAGGCGGCGTCGAAGAGTGACCTCGACCGCACCGACTTGGCGAAAGACAAAACCGGCGTCTTCACCGGTTCTTATGCCGCAAATCCGGTGAACGGAAAAGCGATCCCGATCTGGATCGCCGACTACGTTTTGGCGTCGTATGGAACCGGCGCGATTATGAGTGTCCCCGCGCACGACGTGCGTGACAACGAGTTTGCAAAACAATTTTCGTTGCCGATCATCGAAGTCGTTCGGCGTCAACAAAACGATTCAGCCGACGACAACGAAACGTGTTTCACCGGCGACGGCGTTGCGATCAATTCCGGCGACTACGACGGACTCACCACGCCTGCGTTCAAAGAGAAAATTGTAACAGACCTTGAAACTGCGGGACTTGGGCGCGGTGCGGTCAACTACAAACTCCGCGACTGGCTCTTCAGTCGTCAACATTTTTGGGGCGAACCGTTTCCGCTTTTGCGCGAACTCGACGACGATGGAAATCCGACCGGCGTTGTGATTCCGCTCGACGAGAGCGAATTGCCGCTCGATATTTCGCCGCGATTGGCGTTTAGCGCGGAGCACAACTCGCCGGAGCCGCCGCTGGAGTTTTCGCCCGAAGATTGGCTCTACGTTAATCGTAACGGCAAACGGTACAAACGCGAAACGAACTCGATGCCGCAGTGGGCGGGTTCGTGCTGGTATTACTTGCGGTTCATCGACCCGCACAACGCGGAGCGTCTCGTCGATCCGGCGAAGGAAAAGGCGTGGATGCCGGTCGATCTCTACATCGGAGGTGCGGAGCACGCGGTACTCCACTTGCTTTACGCGCGGTTTTGGCACAAGGTATTATTTGATCGCGGAATCGTCTCGACGAACGAACCGTTCACAAAACTTGTCAACCAAGGTATGATTCTCGGCGAAGGCGGAATCAAAATGTCGAAGAGTCGTGGAAACGTTGTCAATCCTGACGACGTTGTGCGCGACTTCGGTGCAGATTCGCTGCGGCTTTACGAGATGTTTATGGGGCCGCTCGAAGCGGTGAAACCGTGGAACCGCGACGGCGTGAGCGGCGTGAGAAACTTTCTTGATCGCGTTTGGCGGATGATCGTTTCGCAGCGCGACGAGAACGTTCTGACTATTTCGGAGCAAGTACAAGATGTTGCGCCGACGCCGGAGCAGAATCGTGTTTTGCACAAAACGATCAAAGGAGTTGCGGCTGATATTGAAGGACTTGCGTTCAACACGGCGATAGCGAAGATGATGGAGTTCACGAACTTCTTCACGAAAGAGACGGTTCGTCCGCGCGAAGCGATGGAGAAGTTTCTGCTAGTGCTTGCGCCGCTTGCGCCGCACATCGCGGAGGAATTGTGGCAACTTTTGGGACACAAAACGACGCTTGCTTACGAACCGTTCCCAGCGTTTGATGAAGACGCGATTCGTGAAACGGAGCTAGAAATACCGGTACAGATCGGCGGCAAACTTCGGAGCAAGATTGTCGTCGCCGCCGATGCGACCGAAGACGACATGGAACGCCTCGCCCGCGCCGACGAAAAAATCGCCGAACTCCTCGCGGGAAAAACGGTCGTCAAAAAAATCATCGTTCGCGGAAAGATGGTTAACTTTGTTGTGAAGTAGACCCGTTACGGGTAAATTTGTAGGCACAAAGAAGAATTTTAACGCGGAAATCTCGGAAGTACGGAAAGACGCGGAAGTTCAGAATTCCGTGTGTTCCGTGTTCTCTCCTCTTCGTGTACTTCGTGTGAGAAAAAAGGACTGCCAACCAATGCCACGCAAAATGTCACGACAAACATCGCCCGCGCGGGTCTCGTTCAACGCAATGCGCCAGCGTGCGGCGGCGTTCTCGCTCAAGTATGCTGACGCCGTGCGCGAAGAAGGTGACGCACAAGAATTCGAGGTTGACTTTCTCAACATCTTCGGCGTGACACGTCGCCAAGTGGCGACGTTCGAGAAAAAGGTGCAGTACCGCGACGGTTCCGGCGGTTCGATTGATCTGTTCTGGAAGGGAATGATCCTGATCGAAATGAAGTCGCGCGGCAAAGATTTGGACGCCGCGTACCAACAAGCGAAAGCCTACGCCGACGCTCTTCCGCCCGACGAACTTCCCCGCGTCATTCTCATCTGCGACTTCGCACACTTTCACGTCTACGACCTAGATAACGACGCTGCGAAAATCGTGTTCACTCTCGACGAACTCGCAAACCATGTCGAACTCTTCGCATTCCTCGCGGGCTACGAAAAGCAGGAGTACGGCGAACAAAACCCCGCCGACGTGAAAGCCGCCGAACTGATGGGACGGCTCCACGATCTCCTCAAAGAAACCGGCTACGGCGGACACGGGCTCGAAATCTATCTCGTGCGAATGCTGTTCTGCCTCTTCGCAGAAGACACTGGAATCTTTCCCAAAGATGCGTTTCTCAACTTCCTGCGCACGCGAACAAAACCCGATGGCTCCGATGTCGCGCTTCACGTTCAAAAAATCTTCGAGACGCTCAACAAGCCTGAAAACCGTCGTACAACAACACTCGACGAACAACTTCGCGCATTCCCGTATGTGAACGGTCAACTCTTCGATGAACAAATCGCAAGCCCCGATTTTGACGAGAAGATGCGCGACGCGCTAATCGAGTGCGCGGAGTTCGACTGGAGCAAAATCAGTCCGGCGATTTTCGGTGCGATGTTCCAGAGCGTCATGAATCCGCAGGAACGTCGCAACTTGGGTGCGCACTACACAAGCGAAGCGAACATTCTCAAACTCATCGGCCCGCTCTTTTTGGACGACTTGCAAGCAGAGTTACGCACAATCACCGCACTGCGAACGAAGAACGTCCGCGAAGAACGACTCCATGCATTTCACGAAAAACTTGCGTCGCTCAAGTTTCTTGATCCCGCGTGCGGCTGCGGGAACTTTTTGATTGTCACCTACCGCGAACTCCGTGAACTCGAAATCAAAGTCATCGAAGCGTTACGCAGCGACGAAATCAAACGCGGTACGCCGCTGTTGGATTTGGAGTTGCTTGTTCGTGTTAACGTCAACCAGTTTTACGGTATCGAGATCGAAGAGTTCCCATCGCTCATTGCGCAAACTGCGCTCTGGTTAATCGACCACCAGATGAACAACGAAGTCCGCGCGCACTTCGGCAAATCGTACTTGCGGATTCCGCTCACAACGTCGCCGACGATTCGTTGCGCCAACGCGCTGCCGCTCGATTGGGAAAGTGTTGTCCCGAAAACGGAATTGAGTTACATCTTGGGAAATCCGCCGTTTGTTGGGTTCACATACATGAACGCTCAACAAAAGAGCGACGTTGCTCTTGTTTTCGAGAGCAAAAAAAACACGGGCGTTCTCGATTATGTGACGTGTTGGTACAAAAAAGCTGCGGAGTACATTCAAGGGACAAAGATCGAGTGCGCGTTTATCTCGACCAAATCGATTTGTCAAGGCGAAGCCGTTGCGCCGTTATGGAAATTGCTTTTCAACACATACGGACTCAAGATCAACTTCGCGCATCAAACGTTCAAGTGGAGCAACGAAGCACGCGGCAAAGCGGCGGTTTTGTGTGTTATTGTGGGATTCAGCACGTCGGATCGTCCGGAGAAGAAGTTGTTTCTGTACGACACGGTCACGAGCGAACCTCGCGCTGCTGTCGTTAAACAGATCAATGCGTACTTGGTTGATGCGCCTAACGTGATTGTTGAGAGTCGGACGAGTGCGCTTTGTAAAGTTTCGCCGATGCTGTACGGGAACAAACCAGTTGACGGCGGACACTTGATCATCGAGGCGGACGAGTATGCAGACTTTATACGGCGCGAGCCACTGGCGAAGAAGTATATTCGTAAACTTTTGGGTTCGGAAGAGTTTATCAACAACAAAGAACGGTGGTGCTTGTGGTTTGTTGACGCCAATCCGAGTGAACTCAAAAAAATGCCGCTCGTTTTGGAGCGGATTGAATGTGTGAAAAAGTTTCGTCTTGCGAGTCCGAAGATTCAAACGCAAGAACACGCCCAGTCGCCATCGCTATTTGTGGAGGTGCGTCATCCTGAAACGGATTATGTTTTGGTGCCGCGTGTGTCATCCGAACGCAGAAAATATATTCCAATCGGTTTCATCTCCAAAGATGTTATCGTGAATGATTCTGTACAAATTATTCCCAACGCCACGCTATACGAGTTCGGCGTTCTCACGTCAGCGATGCACATGGCTTGGAATCGCTACATCTGCGGATACCTTGGAACGAGTTACCGCTACTCGGCCAATATTGTCTACAACAACTTTCCGTGGTGTGACGCAACCGACAAACAGCGTTCAGCGATTGAAGACGCCGCGCAAGCGGTGCTCGACGCCCGTGCTCAATTCCCCGACAGTTCGCTTGCAGATTTGTACGACCCGAACACGATGCCGCGAGTGCTACTCAAGTCGCACGAAAAACTTGATCGCACAGTAGAGAAAGCGTATGGTCGCACGTTCACCGACGACGCTGCGCGGGTTGCGTTTTTGTTTGAACGTTACCAGAGTTTGACCGCAGATTTAATTTCTGAACCTGCGAAACGTAAACGCAAACCGGTGAAGCAAAAGAAGGAGGCGTGACGTGACAACAATAACTTCAACTCCAACAGATTTTGCAAAGTGTGGCGATGTGTTGCGGCGGCTCGACGTTGCGCTCGAACGTCTAGTTTGTGTAGCGACGGAGTGGGGTGTGGCGTCGCCAGCGGAGCAGCCGTGGTGGACACTCCTCCATCAAAAACTTCTGCCGCAACTCGCAGTGAAACCGCTCCTCGTCGTCGCCGTGATGGGCGGGACAAACACCGGCAAATCGCTACTGTTCAATCACCTCGTCGGTGAGGCGATGAGCGGTGTCGATCCGTGCGCGGCGGGGACGAAGCATCCAGTTTGCGCCGTTCCAAAATCTCTTGAGCAAGAAACGTCACTCGCCGCAACTCTGCAACACTACTTCGGAACGTTCAAACTCGCCGCGTGGGACTCCGCCGACGACTCGCTAAAACGCGACGCCACGCCAACTCTGTTTTGGCGAACAGTCGATTCCGTCCCCGACAGGCTCCTGCTTCTCGACACGCCCGACATCGACTCCGATACGATGCAAAACTGGGAACGCGCCGAGTGCGTAGGTCAAGTCGCCGACCTAATAGTTGCCGTTCTCACTCCAGAAAAATACAACGACGCAGCGATCAAAAAATTCTTCCGCGAGACTGCCGCGTCGCAGAAGCAAGTAATTCTCCTGTTCAATCGCGTGATGGATGACGACCTGCCGCACATCGCGTCGTGGCTCGTGCAGTTCAAACGCGAGACTGGAATTGATCCGATTCGCGTCGTCACCGTTCCGTTCGACCGCGACGCCGCCGCGACGCAGACGCTACCGTTTTGTGTGCCGAATCTTGACGGAACGAACACGTCGTTCGGTGAAAAGATCGACTTGCGCGACGAACTTTCAAACTTACACTTCGACAAAATCAAGACGCAAACACTTCGCGGTGCGCTTGCACGGCTCGTCGAACCGCGCGACGGTTTGCCGTCGTATTTGGAGTCGATACGTCATCGTGCGCGGCTCTACCGCGATGCACGCGACAAGTTGCTTGCGGTGCAAGACGAGATGACAACTTCGTGGCCGGTGCTTGCGCCGAGTGTCCTCACGGCGGAGGTACAGCGTTGGTGGGACGCGCGACGCCCCGCGTGGTCGCAGACGATTCACGCTGGTTATCAGTGGGTTGGCAAAAAGTTGTGCCAGATTCCGCGTTACGTTTTCGGCGGTCGAGCGGCCAGCGTGACCGACCCTGAAGTTGAGTTTCGCCGCGCCGAAGAGGTTGCAATCTCGCGTGTCGTTGAGCAAACGATGTCGCGTCTCGATTCACTTCGCCGCACAGAAAACTCCGTGTTGCGGGACGAAGTTGAGCGGCTTGTATCGGGCGACTTTCGTGAACGTCTCGTCCGCGAATCGCAGGCGATGTACGCGAAGCTCCCGCAGATGAGCGACTCGTTTCGCAGCGACCTGACCGCGCGACTCGATGCGTGGGCAAGCGAGAATCCCGACGCCGTTCGCAGACGCGAGTTTATCGACAACTCTGTTGCCGTCGCGCGTCCGCTTGTGACCGCAGCGTTACTTGTGACAGGTGGAGTCGGCGCAGCGTACATTCTTCACGAAACGATAATCAGTGTAGCGGGCGCGACGATGAGCGGCGCACTCGGCGAAGCCGCGCTCTACAAGTCCGGCGAACGCGCGACGGCGAGTTTTGCAAATCTCTTCGCCGACTCCCTTCGTGATTGGACACGGCAACGAGTCCAGCACTTCTACGACTGGTTCAACGAACGCCTCTGGCGCGAAATCGTCACCCGCCTCGACACCGGCAGCAAACTCGCCGATTCCGACGAGTTTCTCGAAGTCAAACGAGTGTTTGAAAGTTTGTGAGCGTGTGCTTGTGCTGTTACCGTCTGCGATCATATACGATCAGTCCCACCGCCAAGAGAGTTGTCGGGACGGCGACTGCTGCGGCGATAATGCTGATGAGCGTGAGCGTGTCGCAAGTTTCGCAGAACGTCAACACGAGCAAGCCGACAACACCAAATATCGCTGCAACAGCGGCTTCGACGAGCGGATAACGCACCGAGATCGCGGCACGACAGTCACGACAGCGTCCGCCGAGAAAAATCCAACCAACGACCGGGACGTTGTCGCTGAAGCGAATATGGTGTCCGCACTTCGGGCAGTGCGAAGGCGGCGAGATCAGACTCTCGCCGCGCGGAAGTCGGTAGACAACGACGTTGAGAAAACTCCCAACCGCGCCGCCAAAAAACGTCAACCACACCGCCCAGATGACAATTTCAAACGTTGTCATACCGCGACGGTTTTTCGCGTGCGGACCGATTCCATCTCGCTGTGACAGATGACGAGTGCGTCGCGGGCGAGTGTTCCGTCGAGCATCGCCGACGCCTTTCCGGTTGACACTGCGTTTGCAACTTCCGCCATTTCCGCTGCAAACGTAGCGACTTCGTCGCCGCCGGGGAGAGTCGGTTTTTCAACCTTGCCGTCGGCAGTTAGCACCGTCGGCATCATCCCCATAAACGAGTCGTGAATCAGCGTCGCTTTCTCGAAGTGAATCTCGTAACCATGCGTGAACGGACGCCCCTGCTGGTCGATGACGCCACTCACCGCCGTCACGACTAGCGACGGATCGTCAAACGTAAACAGCGTCGAAAAATACTTCGGCACATCACCATAACAACGCCCGACACTCTGCACCTGTTTCGGCATTCCAAACAAGATGCGAATGAAGTGTGCGTCGTGGATGTGCAAGTCGAGAAGCGGGCCGCCGACTTTGTCCATATCGTAGAACCGTTCTTCGGGCATCCACGTTGGCGTTGAGATGACGCGATTGAAGTGTCCACCGAGGAGGCGTCCATAACGGCCAGACTTAACGGCGTCCCAGACGAATGCGTGACCGGGGAAAAACGGCAGAACGTGGCCGATCATCAGCAGTTTGTTGTTCTTCTTCGCTGCGGCGACCATCGCGTCGGCTTGATCGACTTTGAGACTGATCGGCTTTTCGCAGAGCGTATGTTTTCCTGCGTTGAGTGCGGCGATTGTTGCCGCAGCGTGGTCGGCTGGCGGGAGGCAAACGTCAACCATGTCAACGTCACCTTTGGCGAGCATCGCATCGAGGTCGGTGAACGTCGCGACGCCAGTCAAGTCAACCTTTGCACCTTGCGGGCCGAAGTTCCCTTTGATCTTCGTCCAGTCGCCCTGAAGACGCTCCGTGAAAACTTTCTCGCAAAGCGCAGTGACCTTCACGCCGGGGACTTTCTGATACGCAAGATAGTGCATCATCCCCATGAAACCGATACCCGTAATCCCAACTTTGATCATTGTTTCACCTCTTTCAAATCCGTAGACATTTGGAAACCCTACCAGCGGCCAAGTATACACTCGCGGCGCAAATCAACAAGGAGACGGCAGACCTGTACCGAACTCTTGTCGATTACCCGCTTCCGTGTAAAATACGCGGCGTCGTTTTGGGTTGACCGTTACTGAAAATCTCTTTCAAATGGTGATGTCAATGGGTTCGGATATGGTTTCTAGTTTGGAAAAGCAGATAGAAGGCCGCTCGGCTGTGGTCGGCGTGGTTGGACTCGGCTACGTTGGCCTGCCGCTGTTGCGGGCGTTCATCGCGGCTGGGTTTCGCACGATTGGATTTGATGTCGATCCGAAGAAGGTTGAGTCGATCAAGGCGGGAAAGAGTTACATCGCACACATTTCTTCAGACTGGATACGCGAGTGCGTCGAGACCAAAAAACTCGACCCGACCGCCGACATGACGCGGCTCGCTGAAGCCGACGCGATTCTTCTTTGTGTCCCGACGCCGCTAAACGAAACCCGCGACCCCGACCTTCAGTACGTTGAACAAACAACGCGGAGCGTCGCCAAGACGTTGCGTCGCGGACAACTCGTCGTCCTTGAGAGCACGACTTATCCGGGGACAACACGCGACGTGATGTTGCCGATTCTCGAAGAGGTTGCGAGTGAACGCGGTCTCAAGTTGGGCGTCGATTACTTCCTCGCCTACAGCCCCGAACGCGAAGACCCCGGCAATCCCGACTTCTCCGCCGAACGTATTCCGAAAGTCGTTGGCGGTTGCGACGAGACGAGTGGTCGCATCGCCGTTTCGCTCTATCAGAAGGCGATTGGAAAAGTCGTTCCGGTTTCGTCGTGCGAAATTGCGGAGGCGGCAAAGATTCTCGAAAACACTTATCGCCTCGTCAATATAGCGATGGTCAACGAACTCAAGGTTCTCTTCACGCGACTCGGTATCGACGTTTGGGAAGTAATCGACGCGGCGAAGACGAAGCCGTTCGGTTTTCAAGCGTTCTACCCCGGCCCCGGACTCGGCGGACACTGCATTCCGATAGACCCGTTCTATTTGAGCTGGTGTGCGAGGAAAGCTGGAATGACGACGCGATTCATCGAACTCGCTGGCGAAATCAATCGCACGATGCCGCTCTACGTTGTTCGCAAACTTGCTGATGCGCTCAACGACGCGAAAAAGGCAGTGAACGGAAGTCGTATTCTTGTGCTCGGTGCGGCGTACAAAAAAGATGTCGATGACCCGCGTGAAAGTCCGTCGTTTGAACTCATTGAACTTTTGCTCGAACGTGGTGCAGCGGTTGACTACAACGATCCGCACATCCCGCGACTTCCGAAGATGCGTTCGTGGCCGACGTTACCTGCGATGGAATCGGTCGCGCTGACGCCGCAAAATCTTGCGTCATACGACGCCGTCCTCATCGCTACCGACCACTCGGCTTACAACTACAACGACATCGTTCGCCACAGCCGCATCGTTGTCGATTCACGCAACGCAACAGGAAACGTGACCGAGATGCGTGAAAAAATTGTGAAGTGTTAACCGGTTTCGTCATTCCCGCGGGAATGACAGAATAAGAACACGAAGCGTAAGCGAGTGCCCGAATCGCCATTGGACGCAGAACTCGTTTGGCGTGAATCCCAGAATCAGAGCGGGAAGCGTAAGCGAGTGGCAGAATCTGAACAGAATAGAAGCCGGAAAGAAGGCGTACTCGCCGTATTGACGGACAGTGAAAACGTCGCCGCCACGATTGCACACTCCGCATCGTTATTCCCGCGTACTCGGCGGGAATCTATAGAGCAAGCGGTTTAAGAAGACGCAATAGCGAGAATAATGGAAGTGAGCGAAGTAGTTGCGATTTTAATGTTACAAAGTTTTCGGAGACAAACATGCCAAAAGCTGAAGCAAGCGTCGAAGACCTAGTTTCCATGATCGAGCGTGGAGAACTGCGACTGCCAGAAATGCAGCGTCAGTATGTGTGGAAGTCTACGCAAGTGCGCGACCTACTGGATTCGCTCTATCGCGGTTATCCTTCGGGTGCGATTTTGCTGTGGGAGACTGATGAGAGCGTGCCGCTGCGAGATTTTGCGGTTCACCAAAGCTCCAATCCCTATCAGGGCAATCGCCTCCTACTTGATGGTCAGCAGCGTTTGACTTCGTTGTCCGCTGTGATTCGGGGTGAGCCGGTGTTGGTGCGCGATAAGAAGCGTCCGATTGACCTACTGTTCAATTTAGAACATCCAGATCATTTAGCGGTAGTGACGGAGGTGGACGAGAACGACGATGTGGACGAGGACGATCAAGAAGAGAACGGCGGGTTGATCGACGATGAAACCGACTCGTCGGAAGACGAACTGCTCAAACGCTTCAACAACATGGCGTTTGTCGTCTCGACCAGAAAGCTGGAGCAGTTACCGCAGTGGGTGAAGGTGTCGGACGTGTTCAAAGCCGACAGTGATGCACCATTTCTGAAACGCGCTGGTATGGCAGGATTTGATGATCCACGCTATGAAAAATACAGCCAGCGTCTCGCCAAACTGCGCGGCATCTGTAAGTATGTCTATCGGATGGACGTGTTGGAACGCGCTCTCTCGTATGATGAAGTCACAGAGATTTTTGTCCGCGTCAATTCGCGGGGTACCAAGTTGCGAAGCTCCGACTTGGCACTGGCTCAAATCACGGCAAAGTGGCGTCACTCGCTGCAAATCTTTCTGGGTTTCAAAACCGAATGTGCCCATGAGGGATTTGATTTTGACATGGGGCTACATCTGAAGAACCTCATGGCATTTGCCACGGGACAGTCGCGATTTTCCACAGTGAGCAATCTGACGGTAGAAGCGTTACAAAAAGCTTGGAAAGGTGCCTGCGAGGGCATGCACTTCGCACTAAACTTCTTGCGCAATAACGTCGGCATTGACAGTCCCGCTTTGTTGTCGTCGCCATTTCTTGTGGTGGCAATAGCTTTCTTTGGGCATTCTCGCAAGTACACGTTGAGTAATGACGACGAGAGATTGCTGCGTTATTGGGTACTAGTCTCCAATGCCAAGGGACGTTTCTCGCGTGGTTCCAGTGAGACGATTCTTGATCAAGACCTCGCGACGATCCGCGACGGCGGCACTGTCACAAATCTGATTGACAGATTGCGCTCGCAGTTTGGTCGCCTCGATATTACGGCGGACGAATTGGAAGCTCGCAACCAGCGTAGTGGACTGTTTAAGACGATGTTTCTCGCTTTTCGCGCAGCAGAAGCAAAAGACTGGAAATCCCAATTAGTCATCGCGCTTGACCACACTGGTGCACAACATCGGCTCCAGTTTCACCACATCTTTCCGAAGGCAGTTCTCAAGGGTGGTTACACATCACGAGAAGCAAATGACATTGCCAATCTTGCCTTTATCGGCGGCAAAACAAACCGGACTATCACAAGTAAGCCGCCTGCTGCGTATTTGCCTCCGCTCATCGCGCAATTAGGACATGGTGCCTTTGCTGCTCAAGCAATTCCAGTAGACGAGACGCTACTGGATATTGACAACTACAAGGCGTTCTTGGCGGAGCGGCGTCAGCAAATTGCGGCATCACTGAATCAGTTCATTGGTGAATTAAGCTGACAACAACAATGGGCAACGTATTCCAATCAAACAACCGTTTTGCTAGTCTCATCTGCTTGTCGCGTGTGATTTAGATTCCCGCCGAGTACGCGGGAATGACGAATTGAAGCATGCAATTATGCTGGCGACGTTTTCGCTGTCCGTCAATGCGGCGGAGTACCGCCTCCTTTCCGGCTGTTATTGTGATGCGGCGCGTGCGATGGTTTTGCGCAAGCGGATAAATCCGTTCCCTACGATGCCGATGTTGGAATGACGAACTTGGTGTAGAATGGCGGTTCACCACTCGCTTACGCTTCCCGCTCCGATTCACCGCACGACGTCAACACGAATTATATGCGAATCATTTCTCCGTTAGGGGAAGAATATCTGTAGAACGATGATCCCACCAGAAACCGACATTGCCCGTAGGGCATCAACAATTCGCGTGTGAAGATTGTGAATGCCCTATCGGGCAAACGGATTTTGTTTTTGGTCTCGTTTCTACAGATATGCATGCCCGAACGGGAAAAGAAGACATCACCGCCGTTCGTCGCAAGCAATGACACGAATGTTCACGCTATCGCGTACAAAGGCAGCGCGGGTAAAAATCATGGAACTGATACTAAAACCGCAACAGATTGAGGGTCGAATTTTTACGCTTCGCGGCGTGCAGGTGATGCTTGACCGCGATTTGGCGGAGTTGTACGGCGTGGAAGTGCGGCGACTGAATGAGCAAAGCAATCGCAATATTGAGCGTTTTCCCGAATCGTTTCGTTTTCAATTAACTCGCGAGGAGTTTGAGGGGCTAAATCCCGAAAACTTGAAGTCGCAAATTGCGACTTCAAGTTGGGGAGGCGCAAGAAAACTTCCCTACGCTTTCACCGAGCAAGGCGTAGCGATGCTTTCGGCTGTTTTGCGTAGCGAAACCGCAATTCAGACCAGTATCTATATCATGAACGCTTTTGTAGCGATGCGCCGCCATCTTGCCGTCAGTGGCGATCTGCTTCACCGTGTTGATTCAATAGAAAAACGACAAATTGCCCACGAACGGTTATCACACTATTCCCCAAACTGGTGACAACAACAATGTCCGACACAACTAATTCTCGTGTATTTGGTTATTATCCCGGGTGTGCGCTTCACGGTTCGTCGTTTGACTACGAACGTTCGGTGCGTGCGTGTCTTGAGAAGTTGGGCGTCCAGCTTGCGGAGCTTGACGACTGGATTTGTTGTGGGGCGTCGGCGGCGCACACGATCAACGCCAAACTTGCAACGGCACTTCCCGCACGCAATCTCGCTATCGCCCAGCGCGACGGGATCGACAACATTCTCGCGCCGTGTCCGCTCTGTTCGATGGAGCTGATTAAAGTTTCGCGGCAGTTGCGTGAGTCGGCAGGTGTTGTGGCCGAGATGAGCGACATCGTTGAACTTCCCGTTGCGGGGACGACGGAAGTTCTCAACATCATCCAAGTTTTCCAGCGGATTGGGCTTGATACGATCAAGGCGAGTGCGGTGCAATCGCTCGAAAAATACAAGGTGGCGTGTTACTACGGTTGCCTTTTAACTCGTCCGCCGCGCGACCTTCTCTTCGACGACCCAGAATCGCCGTCGTCGATGGAGACGCTCCTTGCGTCGCTCGGCGCGACGCCGATAGAGTGGAACTTTAAGACAGAGTGCTGCGGTGCGGGACTAACACTCGCCGACTCCGAATCGGTCGAAACGTTAACCGGCAAGATTCTGCAAAACGCCAAAAAACACGGGGCGAATTGCGTTGTGGTTGCGTGTCCGATGTGTCACGTCAATCTCGACATGAAACAGGCCGACGTTGCCAAAAGACTCGGCGAAAAAATTGGTTTGCCGGTTTATTATCTCTCCGACCTCGTCGGCCTCGCACTCGGTATCGACGCCAAAACCCTCTGCATCGACAAACACTTCGTCGCCGCGCTGGCGTGATGTCTGCGGCGTTATTTCTCTTCCGCCATTTCGCGGAAGTATGCTTCGATCAGTTCGCGGTAGAGAGTTGGGAAGTCGCGTTCGAGGTGGTGCAGAGCGGCTTCGCGTTCTTTGGGCGGGAGATTTCCCCAACCGTTTGTGTCACCGATGTCGCGGTCATCGACTTCACCCGGCGCGCGGAGACGAAACGGACGCGATGCGTTTGCCGGTTTTGCCCCGCCGCTCGACTCTTGCTGATCGTCGCCGCCACGAAGTTGTTTTTCGATCTGCTCGATCATCTTGTCGAGCGACTGTATCGCCTGCTCTTGTCGCCCTTGGATCGGGGCGTCGGTCTTTCCTTCGCTCAAGTCGCGGACGACACGGCCCAGCGTATTTGTCAGCGCATCGAGCGGCGAAGTCTGATTTTCATCGAGCGGATCGGTTGCGAGAAGTGCGGCCAATTCGCGGTAACGTCGCGGGATTTCTCCAGTAGCACCAGCGCGGTCGAAGAGGTCGAGCGCACTGCGAAGCGCATCGCTTTGGCGAAGTCG
>JBOFSQ010000071.1:0-47780 GCA_051651625.1 Thermoguttaceae bacterium
ACTTACCCGACAAGGAACTTCGCTACCTTAGGACTCTCAAGGTTAGAGCCGCCGTTTACCGGAGCTTCGGTCGAGAGCTTTTCTTGCGATAACCCCCTTCCTTAACTTACCGGCACCGGGCAGGCGTCAGACCGTATACTTCCACTTGCGTGTTTGCACGGTCCTGTGTTTTTGATAAACAGTTGCTGATACCGATTTACTGTGGCCTCCAGAAGCTATTCACCTCCGAAGGCACCCCTTATTGCGAACTTACGGGGCCATTTTGCAGAGTTCCTTAACCAGTATTCTCCCGAGCGCCTTAGTATACTCTACCCGCCTACCTGTGTCAGTTTTAGTACGGTTATCCACAATTCAACCATTAGAGGCTTTTCTTGGATGTTCTTCAGATGACTAAATGAAATCTAGTTCTTGGTGACCACCCAGCCATTATGGGGCGGATTTACCACTCCCCCAAGCCAAATGACCCCACGGACACTTCTAATCGTCCGCTCACCCTCCAAACACCGTCCCCCCATCAGTCCTCATGGACAGCACGGGAATATTAACCCGTCACCCATCGTCTACGCCCTTCGGCCTCGACTTAGGAACCGGCTCACCCTGGGCGGAATTACCTTCCCCAGGAAACCTTAGGCTTTCGGCGAACAGGATTCTCACCTGTTTTATCGTTACTCATTCCGGCATAATCACCTGTACAATCCTGAACCGCTCCTTACGGTACGGCATGTATCTATTGTACAGCGCTCTCCTACCAAAGATCAATAAAATTGACCATTCCACCGCTTCGGTGTTCTACTTACTCCCGTTCATTATCGGCGCCCAATGGCTCGACTAGTAAGCTGTTACGCACTTTTTAAATGATGGCTGCTTCTAAGCCAACATCCTAGCTGTCTCAGCAATCGGACTTCCTTTGTGACTGAGTAGAACTTAGGGACCTTAGCGGGTGATCTGGGTTGTTCCCCTTTTGTCCACGAAGCTTATCCCTCGTAGACTGACTCCCGAGATAATTCAAACGGTATTCGGAGTTTGGTTCGGGTTGGTACGCGGTGAAACGCCCAATCCCAATTCAGTATCTCTACCCCCGTCTGATAGTGGCTCGAGGCTAGCCCTAAAGCTATTTCGGAGAGAACGAGCTATCTCCCAGTTTGATTAGACTTTCACTCCTCCCCACAAGTCATCCCCTCGGTTTTCAACCCAAGTGGGTTCGGTCCTCCACGAGGTATAACCCTCGCCTCAACCTGCTCATGGGTAGTTCACTGGGTTTCGCGTCTACCACCGTTAACAATCGCCCTATTCAGACTCGGTTTCCCTATGGCTTCGTCCCGGAAGGACTTAACCAAGCTAACGACGGTAACTCGCCGGATCATTATGCAAAAGGCACGCCGTCACTCGTTATAATCGAGCTCCGACCGCTTGTAGGCACATGGTTTCAGGTTCTCATAGACACTCCCCTTATCGGGGTTCTTTTCATCTTTCGGTCGCCCTACTTGTTCACTATCGGTCATCAGAGAGTATTTAGCCTTACGGGATGGTCCCCGTCGATTCAGTCAGGGTTTCACGTGACCCGACCTACTCAGGTATCTTTCGGGAGACAATAACGATTTCGCTTACAGGACTCTCACCCTCTATGGTTCCGCCGTTCCAGTCGGATTCTGCTATCGTACTGTTTTATCACTCCACAATGAAAGACCCTACAACCCCAAGGGGAAAATCCCCTCGGTTTGGGCTATTCCGCTTTCGCTCGCCGCTACTTACGGAATCGAGTTTTCTTTCTCTTCCTACAGGTACTGAGATGTTTCAGTTCCCTGCGTTGGCGACATGCACCTATGAATTCAGTGCATGACTATTCAGGAATCTCGGGATCAACACTTGTTTACCAGTTCCCCCAAGCTTTTCGCAGGTTTCAACGCCCTTCTTCGCCTTCTGATGCCAAGACATCCCCCATGCGCCCTTTATAGCTTGATCCCATGAATCCGATACTCGCACAAGTCAAAAACGACCCGCACGACTCGAACTCATCAACACTATATCCTCAAAAGGTGTTCTCTCACACCGTTTGAGGGAGTAACTACATTTTTTCGTATCACTACGCGCTCTGCCAATCGTCAAGCTGTTACCAGCAATGCTGCTGGCTAACGGTATCGCTACCGCTGCTGCTCGACAATCGCAGTTTTTAAGATGCCACTCTTGCGTTACCTAATTGTCAAAGAACATACCCGCCACTACAAGCTGTTTCAACCGCAGTGACAGACGGGCGGGAATTGTAGCGACCTCTTCGACTTGCGTCAAGGGACACCACTTATTTTTCGCCCAACACCTTGCCCAGCCGACAACAGCAAACAAATGG
Source organism: Thermoguttaceae bacterium (assembly GCA_051651625.1). Classification (GTDB taxonomy): domain Bacteria; phylum Planctomycetota; class Planctomycetia; order Pirellulales; family Thermoguttaceae; genus JBOFSQ01. The sequence goes on from JBOFSQ010000071.1 coordinate 2,345, forward strand.
ATGCCGTACCAACGAGCAAGGGCGGGGAAGTATAGCGGCCTTTTTCTATACGCCAAGGGGGGTGTGTTTTTTTGTTGGAATGGTATACTCACCCCCCACGATTATCACGTCTTGTCCAGACCACAGTATCGCCCCATTCAAACCCTCACTATCTATGGAAATCCCAAAACAATACGACCCGCTCGAATCACAACAGAAGTGGACTCCGTTCTGGATCGAACGCGGATTTTTCGTCTGTCAAACGCACGGCACCAAGCCAGCGTACACCATCGTCATTCCGCCGCCGAACGTCACCGGTGCGCTCCACTTGGGGCACGCGCTCAACAACACGTTGCAAGACATTCTCATCCGCACAAAACGGATGCAAGGTTTTGAAACGCTCTGGGTTCCCGGCGTCGATCACGCCGGAATCGCAACGCAAGCTGTCGTCGAACGACGCCTCTTTGAAGAAGAGAAAAAAACACGACACGACATCGGTCGCGCTGCACTCGTCCAGCGAATTTGGGACTGGAAAGAACAGTACCAAACGCGAATCCTCTCGCAACTCAAAGAAATGGGTTGCTCGTGCGACTGGAGCAAAACTCGCTTCACACTAGACGATGTTTGTGCGAACGTAGTGCGCCACTTTTTCTTCAAACTCTTCGCGGCGCAACTAATCTATCGCGGCAAACGTCTCGTAAACTGGGACACACATCTGCAAACTGCCGTCAGCGATGACGAAGTGATTTTCGATGTCGTCGCCGGAAACTTTTGGTACATCCGTTATCCAGTCGTGAATCCGAAACGCGGTGAACCAGAGTTTGTCACCGTCGCCACAACGCGACCCGAAACAATGCTCGGCGACACAGCCGTTGCCGTTCACCCAGACCCGCGCACCGCACTCCACGAGATCGAGGCAAAACTTACCGAACCAGAAGAAATCGCCGCAGTCAAAAAACGTCGCGACGAAATGCTGCCGCAACTCGAACAACTCGCCGCAATGGCACGCGACGGACGCAAACTACTCTTGCCGCTTGTGAACCGAGAAATCCCGCTCATTACCGACAACTGGGCGAAACCCGACAAAGGCACCGGCTGCGTCAAAATCACACCCGCTCACGACCCAAACGACTACGAAGTCGGGCTGCGGCACTCGCTCCCAATGCCAAATATTCTCAACAAGGACGGCACGATCAACAGCGTCGGTGGCGTTTACGCAGGCCTTAAAGTGAAGGCGGCACGCGAACGTGTCGTCGCCGATCTTGAAGCCGCTGGACTCCTCGAAAAAGTCGAGGAACGCGAGATCGACCTCGCACACTCCGACCGTTCCAAAACACCGATTGAACCGTTCTTGCACGACCAGTGGTTCGTCAAAATGGACGATCTCGCGCAGCAAGCTATGGACGTTGTACGCGATGAAAACTCACCGCAACACGTCAACATCGTGCCGCCGCGCTACGCGAAAGGGTATCTCGACTGGCTCAGCGAAAAACGCGACTGGCCCATCGGACGCCAACTCTGGTGGGGACACCAAATCCCCATCTGGTCGTGCGACGGCAGCGCAACCGAAAACGATTTGCAAACCGCGTTCGCAAATCGCAACGACGTTGTCTGGCAACGTGATGAAGCAAGCGGTGCGTGGTGGATTTGTTCAGAGCGAGAAGACATCGCAGAAAATGCCATCGCCGGTTTTCGTTTGGTGCGTGAAGAAGACGTGCTCGACACTTGGTTCTCAAGTGCGCTGTGGCCGCTCTCAACACTCGGTTTCCAGCACGATACGCAACTTTTCGCGGCGCACTATCCAACAAGCGTTCTTGTCACCAGCCGCGACATTATCACACTTTGGGTCGCGCGAATGGTCATCGCGGGGCTGTTCAACACCGGCCAAAAACCGTTTCACGATGTCTACATTCACCCGAAGATTCTCGACAAGTACGGCGAAGGGATGTCGAAGTCGAAAGGAAATGGCGTTGATCCAATTTCGGTGATGCAGAAGTTCGGTGCCGACGCGCTGCGCTTCGCCATCGCATCGCTGACGACGGAGAGCCAAGACGTGCGGTTATCGCTCGACTTTGAATGTCCGCACTGTTCGGCGACGATTGAACAGACGAAAAAAAATCGTACGCTTCCGCGAATCGACTGCCCGAAGTGTGGAAAACCGTTTCGGACGCAGTGGGCAGAGCGCGACGAAGACCGCGCACTCCCAGAAGCCGCAGTGGTCGGTGAACGGTTTGAAGCGGCACGCAACTTCTGCAACAAGCTCTGGAACGCCGCACGATTCGTCATGATGAACTGCGACGATGTAACTGTTGACGCCTCGAAAACTTCTGCAACTTCTGCTGGCGACTTTCTCGAAGACCGCTGGATTTTGAGTCGGCTTGCGACCGTCACCGCAGAGGTGACGACGGCACTCGACGAGTATCGTTTCGCCGATGTCGCGCGTACACTTCACGACTTTGCGTGGGACGAGTTTTGCAGTTTCTATCTGGAGATTGTGAAGTCGCGTTTGGCGGACGCGTCGCAAAAACCGCAGGCGATGGCGGTACTCGTTCGCGTGCTCGAAACGCTTCTCAAACTTTTGCATCCGATCATACCGTTCGTCACCGAAGAGCTTTGGCACAGGCTTGGCGAGACGTTGCGACTTGGTCGTGAGGACGAGAGCGTGTCGCGTGCGGCGTATCCGGTTTCAAACGCGGCGGACGTGTCGCGTGAAACGGAGTCGCAGTTTGCGGTTTTTCAAGAGGTGTTGCGTGCGGTGCGTGAGGTGCGTGCGAGCCGCAACGTCCCACCGAAGACTGTCATCTCGTTTGCGGTACGGTGCGAAGCAAACACTGCATCGCTTCTCGAACCGATGCGCGACTACTTCACACGCATGGCATCGGCGAAGCTCATTGCTTGCGGTGAAAGTGTGACGCCGCCGCCGCTTGTTTCAAGTGTTGCGCTTGCGGGGTTTGAACTATTCGTTGACCTCGCCGACCTCATCGATGTTGCCGCCGAACGCGAAAAGAAAACGCAAGAGATCGACAAACTCGAAAAACTGATCGCCGCAAAAGAGGCGAAACTTTCGGGCGACTTTGTGTCGAAGGCCCCTGCTGCGGTTGTCGCTAAAGAACAAGAGTCGCTCGTCACGCTACAAACCCAACTCGTCGCCGCACGCGACGCGCTCGAAAAATTGCTGGCGAAAAAATAAAAAATAGTACGCCCGTTCACGCCAGAACACGAAGCGTAAGCGAGTGGCTGAATTGCCATTGGACGCAGAGTACGTCATTCCCACGAAGGCGGGAATCCATCATGACAGCTATTCGTGGACGCTATGTCCGCTCTCACGGTTCACTCGCTTACGCTTCCCGCTCTGACTGTCCCTACCACATCGCTGGCACACACTCTACCGGATGGATTCCCGCCGTAACCTGCCCCCAGCGGAGGCGGGGCGGGAATGACAGACGTGGAGCGTGAACAACACAAACCGCAGAAAGCAAATCCAATGAGAATGATTTTCCTGTTCGTGTGTGCGGTCTGCGCAATAACGTTTGGTGTCGCTCGCGCACAGATTGCCATTCCCGCCGACGACTGGTCGGAACTGTTCAACCGCCGAAACGGCTGGACTGGCGCAGACGGGATATTCACAGCGAATCTTGACGGCACAATCAACAGCGGTATCGAAAAGCGTCACTCGCAGAAAACGTTCTTCGTCTTCAGCGACACAATTCTCGGCGACGTCGATCCGCAAACGCTCGTGAGACGTAACGTCAAGATGGTGAATCACTCGTTTGCGATTCTTGACGGGAGTACACCGCGCCAAGATCGGATCGTGTTTTTCTATCCTGAAGACGGGGTAACGCCACGTCTACCGATCAAACCGCCAAGCAAAGACGAGTGGTACTGGATCAGCGAGTGCTTCGTAATCGGCGATCAGCTTCATGCATTCCTGTTGCGAATGGAAAAATGCGAAGGCGGTGCGGCGTTCGGTTTTCGTCACCTCGGCGTTGACCGCGCGACTTGGAAGATCGACGCAAAAACCGGCGTCGATTGGGAGTCGCTGCGTGTCACGCGCGACGACCCGTTCGCGCCACACTTGGCCGTCTTCAGTCACGATCACACGGTTTCTTTTGGAACCGGCGTTTTGGAAAACACTGATGGCTTCGTCTACGTTTACGGATACCGCGAAGGCGAGAAGCGTCCGTACGACCGCGCACTGGTCGCACTCCGGTTTCGCCCCGACGAGATTGACGTACCAACATCTTGGCGGTACTGGACTGGAAGTGATTGGTCAGCCTCAATGCGCGATGCTGTCGGAATCGTCCCCAACGTCTCGACAGAACTTTCCGTAACGCCGATTGAGTCGGGGCCAGCAAAAGACAAGTATGCACTCGTCTACACGCCGGGGACAATCGGTTCAAAAATCGCGGTACGTCTCGGCGCAACACCGGTTGGCCCGTTCGGAGACGAAATCATTGTCTTCGATGAAGAAGAGACAAAGCGACTCGGCGGAAAGACGTTCGCCTACAACGCCAAGGCACACCCCGTTCTCTCAAAGACTGGCGAACTCGTCGTTTCGTACAACATCAATTCAATGGACAGCGAGATGCGCGTCTTCAAAGAGGGCGGCGTCTATCACCCGCGTTTCGTGAGCATCCCACTCGAAAAGTTGAACCCTGAACAGTAGACCTGTTCAGAAACTTGCACCCGCACAGCGGTTCGGCATAGCCGAACCCTCCAAACGCCTGCGGCGTATGATAACTGGAGGGTTCGGCTATGCCGAACCAGAACTACCAAATCGCCCCAATTTCATGTTTACGAACAAGTCTATTCTTTCACTCTGCATAATCGTACTGACGGCCATTTCTTGGACGCCAGCCGCCGAACCAAACGGGATCAAACCGTCGATTGTGTCGTTCGTCTCGCAGCACGATTCGGCATCGCTCCCGACTGTAACAACGGACGTGCCGACAACGCTCGTCGTTGAGTACGGCACGCACCCCGAACAGTTGACTCACACTGCGAAGAACGCGACTCCGGTCAACATCCACGCGTTGTCGCCCGCAGAGCCACTACTAGCTGGCGCGACGTACTTCTATCGCTACACTGTCACCGATACATTTGGCCGTTCGGTGACGAGCGATGTCTTGGCGGCAACGGTCGATTCACCAGAAAACAAAGCCCCACGAATTGCACCACTCGCACCGGTTATCATAACGGCAGGCGATGCGATACGCCTACCAGTCTTCGTCACCGCCGACGCCAAGACAACGCTGCCGAAAGTGTTGGCCGATCATCTAACCGACTGGATGATGCTCGAACAAAACCCGACTCACACACTCGCCGCTCCCGATCCAAACGGCCATTCGTGGCTCCATATCTGGACCGATACAACAACACCATCCGGCATCTACCGCGTTCTCATCACCGCTATCGACGAGCAAAATGCGTTTGATCAAAAACTTGTCACCGTCGTCGTTCGTCGTCCGACCGATCCGCCTCGCATCTTGTCGGTAGAGTTTGGACAGACAACATCAAACACACTCACACTCCGCGTCACCACCGACTCACTCGCTACCGCTGATGTCGCCTTCGGTGCAGGCGACAAACTCGACCGGAAGCAGCCGATCACAACATCGCCACGCTATATTCACATCGCAACACTCGAATCGCTCCAGCGTGCCAGCGATTATCACTGTCTCGTCACAGTACAAAACGGAGGGCATCTCTATCGCCGCGCGGTAAAAGGAACAACGCTGGCCCAGCCCGAAACAGTCATCGATCTCGACTCAACAATCTCAACGCCATATCTTCTCTCAAAACACGGTGCGACATATCGTCTTCAGAGCGACATCGTTGCGCGGCGAACGGCGTTTGTCGTCGGTGCCGACAACATCACACTCGACCTTCAGGGGTACACGATCACATACGCAGCCGGTCCACCGCAAACGCCAGTTGTTGTCAATCCAAGTTTTGAAGAGCCGCTGACACAAGGCTGGGACACCCGCGCCGCCCCAAACGCCTTTCGTGACGACAAACCGATTCGTCTCCCGACAAAAAAGAACGAGGCGACGTGCGCATCGGGAAAAGCATCACTCGGCTGGAAACTCCCGCTTGCAGCGGCGACAGAATCGATCCTCTCCGACCAGATTGTACTAACGGGCGGTTACACATATTCACTCTCAATGCGTGTCTACGACTGGATCAGCGGTTGGCGCGACACCGACCCAATCGCGTGCGTCCGAATTGAACTCGTTGACGCGATGACACTTCAGCCGATCCGCGTCACAAACAATTCCAGCGATACCACTGAACGCCCCGCGATGGCAGAGTGCCGCAAGGCGACCGAACTCGGTGCCTTCTTTTGGGGCGATGTCTTCCGGCTCAAAAATGACGCAACTGTTCGCATACGAATTTCCGTGCAGCCAACTGATCCGAAACTCACCGGAACGATCCACATCGACGACGTTTCCCTCGTCGTCGCCAACTACTATGGCGTTGCCTTCGGGACGGTTTGGGACGACCCGTTCTACCCTGATTCTCCGCGAACGAAGTCGCTCCCGTCACGGTTTCGTATCAAAAACGGTAACGTGATGCAGTCGCCGAACGCTGGTTTCAATGGTGACGCGATTGTGTTCACGTCAAATCCACGGTCGTTTTCGTCAGTTGAGTCAATTACGTCGCGCGTCTGCGGTATCAATTCGCAAAACTTTTGCGGCGGCGGTGGTGACTATCTCCATCACAACACATTCGACGACACCACACTTGCCGTATCAAGTCGGCATCAGCAAGAAGGAGGGAACGTCCATCTCAAAAACAACACGGGACGAAATCTCGTTGAGCTAAACACAATCCGGGGCGGCTGCCAGTATGGCGTGAATATCAGCGGCGATGGCGATACAAACGAGATCGTCGAAAACGCCATCTCCAACAACGCGGTCATAACGCAGGGGTACAATATCGGCGTGAGTAGTCAAGCGGCCCTCATCCACCACAACACGATTCAAACCGAAAACGGCAACGGAATCATGGTCAGCGGATGGAACAACACCATCGCCGACAACAGCGTCTCAATTCAATCACTGCCGAATCAGGAATACGGTTTTCAGCAAGCGTGCAAGGCGGTAGAGCTGCGTATGGCTGGAAACACATTGCTCGCACGCAACACCATTCACGCACTCATGACGGACAACTCAATCGACGCGCACGCGCTTACGTTTCGTGAGTGTTTGTCGGGAAATCGCATTGAAGGGAACGAGATCGTCGCCGAATCACGTTCGCCGAATCGGCGCGGGGCCGCAATGCGGTTTTACTGTGATGCGTCGTGCAATGCTATCATCTATGACAATCAGTTTGTCAGCAACACTCTCATGATGATGGTAGACGACGGTTGCAGCGGCGGTGCAACTTTTTGGCGAAATGTCTGGACACCGTCCGAGACGAAAAAAGACGTTGTCACGGCGGGATGGTACTGCGACGATCCGACCAATCTTGGGATGCAGCTCGGTCGTTTCTTCGACAACGTAATCGGCGACAACAAACCGCTTCACTGGGAACGTGCCGCCATCGGAAGTAATGCCGCCGAAGTCGTCTCGTTTGAGTCGGGGCGGTCTACACCGGTTCGCGTTGTCGATGGAAAGAACCAGCCGATTGCGGGTGCCGAGGTGATGGTCGTTAACGCAGCAGGGACGCCGAGCCTCTCTGGAATTACCGGTGACGACGGTTTTATGCGAGTGATTGCGTCGCGCGATTCAATCTACTACTGCGGTGAAGCGAGGTCGTTCTTGTTTGTGGCCGACGCACGATGGCAGTGGCGCGAAAGCGGAACAGGTCAAACACCAACCCGCACGCCAGTCGCCACGCCAAAACTTTCCGTCACGCGAAACGGCTGGCAATCGCAAACAATTCCTTGGAAACCCGTAAACGGTGAGATTGTCGTTGTGATGTTGCCAGCACCGTAGACACTGGCAACACAATCCGTCAACACGAAACTGAATCAAGAAATGTCAGAACCAACATACGAAGTAACCGACGACTGGCTTGGGTTGTTTGGGCTTGTCGATGCGGCGCGTGGGTATCGGAATCTGGTCTCGATACTGTCGCGTTTTCCGACGGAGGAAGTGCGCGTTTGGTGGTGTGAGGTGTTGCCGCCGATGATTCGGTGGACCGCTGACCCCGACATGGTACTCAACAATTTGGAGCGTTTTCTTTCGCAACCGAGTTCGGAATCGCTCTTCCCTTTGCTCAACTCGCAGTCTCTGGCAACGCTGCTCGAAATCTTTTCGACAAGCCAATACTTAAGCGACATTCTCATCCGCGACCCATATCTTTTCAAAGGTGTTTGCCAGAACGAAGGGCGTCCGCTCCCGCGCACTCGCGTCATCGACGAGATTCTCGCGGAGTTAGCTCCGCTCCAAGATGACCGCGACATCCTCAACACGATTCGTCGTTTCAAACATCGTCACACACTCCGCGTCGCTTATGGCGACATCATCCGTCGCCAGTCGCTTGAAGTCGTTACCGAACAAATATCCGACATCGCCGATGCGTGTGTTGAAGGTGCGTTGCGTGTGGCGGGGCGTCGGCTCTTCGTCCGTCGCGGAACGCCGCACACGTCAAATTATCAGGCGGTTCACTTCACCGTCCTCGCACTCGGAAAACTCGGTGGGCGCGAACTCAATTACTCCAGCGACATCGACCTGATGTTTCTCTACGACGCCGAAGGTGCAACCGATACCGCAATACCAAACTCGCAGTATTTTGCCGAATTAGGACGCGAGATCGTGAGACTCTTGTCCGACGTTTCCGAGTGGGGGTTTGCGTATCGTGTCGATATGCGTCTGCGTCCGAACGGTCATCACGCACCACTGGCAATTGGTTTTGACGAGGCGATAAACTACTACGCAAGTCGCGGACGAACTTGGGAACGACAAGCATTCCTCAAAGCCCGCCCCATCGCAGGGAACATCGCACTCGGTCGCCAATTTCTCGAACAACTTCAATACTGGATTTACCAGCCGTATCTCGGACAGATGGACATCGCTGGCATTCGTTCACTCAAACGAAAGATCGAACGACAAGCCGAAGAGAGCGGCGAGTCTGGTCACAATGTAAAGGTCGGTCACGGCGGGATTCGTGACATCGAGTTCGCAACGCAATTTCTGCAACTGCTAAACGGATTCGCACTTCCGACGATCCGTTCGCGGAACACGCTCGATGCGATATTGCGTCTTGAACGTGCGGGGTGTTTGTCGCACCAAGAGAGCACGATTTTGAGTGAAGGGTACAAATTCTTGCGAAAGGTCGAGCACCGAATTCAGATGATGTTCGACTTGCAAACGCACACGCTCCCGACTCAATCCGACGAACTTCGCAAACTCGCATTTCGTATGGGTTACGCACGTTCGACAGGGGCCGATCCACTTGCAGAGTTCGAGCGCGACTACCATCGCAAGACCGAACTTCATCGCCGGATTTTGGACCACTTGTTTCACGGTGCGTTTCGCCGCGACCAACAAACTGCTGCCGAAGTCGATCTCATATTCGACCCTGAACCGTCACCAGAGTTGATTGCGAAAGTCTTGAGCGCATATCGTTTTCGAGACGTGCAGCAGGCGTATCATCATTTGATGGTTTTGGCCGAGGAGCGGGTTCGTTATCTTTCGTCGCGTCGTAGCCGGCACTTTCTTGCGTCGATTGCACCGTCGTTACTCACTGCGGTCGCCGCAACGCCCGATCCCGATCAAACTCTCGCCACACTCGCCAACGTCTCCGACGCACTCGGCGGCAAAGCTGGACTTTGGGAACTTTTTCGATTTCACCCACCATCGCTACGACTTTATGTTCGGTTGTGTGCGCTCGCGCCGTATCTCACCGATATGCTACAGCGCGACCCCGGAATGCTCGATGGGCTTATGGACAGCCTCATCCGCGAACAGCTTCCGCAACGCGAACAGCTCGACGCCCACCTAAACTATCTCGTCGCCGGCGCGGGCGACATCGCCCCGATTCTCCACGGTTTCAAACACGACTCGATTTTGTGTGTTGGTGTCCGCGATGTCATTGGCAAGAGTGATGTCCGCGAATCGACGGCGGTACTCTCCGACATTGCTCAAGTTTGTCTCAAGCAGATTGTGATGACGGAGTATTATGCACTCAGAAGTCGTTATGGCGAGCCGTCGATTGGACGGCAGCCGTGTCGATTTGCGATAGTCGCGCTGGGAAAGTTTGGTGGTGGCGAGATCAATTATCACAGCGACCTCGACTTGCTCTTCCTCTACGAAGGCGAGGGTGAAACGGTTTTGCCGCCGGTGCAAAAGAGTTTCTTCGCGCCCGACGACGCCTTGATTTCGCGTGAACCGACGGAGAATCGCCACTTCTTCGACACGCTTGTTCAACGAGTTCTTAAGCGTGCGGCGAGTACGAGTGCGATGGGAAAGCTCTACGAAATCGACATGCGACTTCGGCCACGCGGTCGGCAAGGGAGTCTTGCGATTCCCCTCGACGATTTTACTTCGTACTTCACGCGAGGTGAGGGCGAACTTTGGGAACGGCTGATGCTGTGCCGCGCACGGGTCGTCTTGACGCTCGACGAATCGGAGTCACGCTTGGGAACAGTCGCGGACCCGCAACAGCACTTTCTCTGTCCATCGTCGATGCGAACGATGACGCTGCACGCCGTTCATCAAGCGCAGTACGCGCGAGAGTGGCAATCGAACAACGTTTCCGAGATCGCCGAGATGCGTCAACGTCTCCAAGACGCGAACCCCAATGATCGCATAAAACGCGGCCCCGGCGGACTCCTCGATGTCGAGTTTCTGGTGCAGATGTTGCAGTTGCGATACGGTGCGAAGCGTGTCGGCATACGGCACGCCAACACGCTCAGCGCGCTTGAGAAGTTGTATGCCGCTGGAATCTTGTCGGCAAACGACCGCGATACGTTGCGACTTCACTACCGTTTTTTGCGAACACTCGAAAGCGCGCTGCGGCTTTTGAACTGCGAATCAACGTCCACGCTGCCACCGGTTTCGAGTGGCGTAACGGCTCAACTGGCGATGTTGGTCGGCGTTGATAGCGGCGACGAACTCGAACTCCGCGTAACACAAGCAACGCACGCAATCCGCCAAATCTTCCAACGATTCTTCGGCGAAGCGTAACTATACTCAAGACGGTTTGAATTGCCCATACCAAAACGGTAGCGGCCCATCGAGGCCGCGGTACAACAGAGGGCGAAGCCTACAAATCGACCCGTAACGGGTCTATCGTGATGAAACGTCGATGAGTTGTTGACGTTGTAGAACGGCGGTGACGACCGGTTCGGGTAGAAAACTGCGAAGAGTTGCTTCGTCGGCGACCGGTTCAATCTCTTTGATGAGCGAACTTGAGACGTGCGCAAGTTCACCGTCGGCGACGAGAAACAGCGTCTCAACGTCGGGCGCGAGGCGGCGGTTTGCCATCATCATTGTTAGCTCGGCTTGAATGTCGGTAATGGGCCGCACACCGCGCACCATAATCTTCGCCCCCATCTCGCGGACAAACCGAACCGTCAGCCCCTCATAAGTTCGAACGTCAATGTTTGGAATGTGACCAGTCGAGCGGCGAATCAACTCCGCACGCAAATCGCCCGAAAACCACGCTCGCTTCTCGCGGTTGATTCCAACTCCAATCACCAGACGATCAAACAGCGGCGCAACACGCTCAACTATATTGAGGTGCCCCAGCGTGAACGGGTCAAACGACCCCGGATAAACTGCAAGATGTGACATTTTGTTTCTCGTTTTCTTGGTTTCGCTTGCTTACGCTTCCCGCTCTGATTCGGGGCACTCGCTTACGCTTCGTGTTCTGAACACTGGCCACTAGCCACCGACCACTGCTTCTGGCACTCGCTTACGCTTCGCGTTCTTGTTCGTAACATCAAAACGCATTTTGTTTTCGCGTTCGCGTCTTGGTCACGATTCGTCCTTCGTCGTCGTACTCGTCGTCGATACCGTCTTCGCTGGCAACTTCTTGCGAATACTCGTCCGCGACGGGACGACGCGACTGTTTAGCGGCAAAACTCCGTTCAAGTACAACCTGTTTCCACGCTGGAACCGACTCGTCGGTCGCAAGCGATTGTGACGCGGCGTCGCCAGCAATCTCAAACTGATCGAGCGGTAACTCAAACAGAAATGAACTCGCCATCGTGTGACGTACCTGTCCGCGAGACGCGCGAACCTCAACGTAACACAAACGCAAATCCGCTTTCGCCCGCGTTATACCAACAAACAAAAGTCGCCGCTCCTCTTCCATCTGCGACTCCTCAAAAAGAGACCGCTCGTGCGGCAAAATCCCTTCCTCAACCGCGATGAGATAAACCACCGGAAACTCAAGCCCCTTCGCCGCGTGAAGCGTCATCAGCGAAACAGCGTTGTCGGTACTGAGCGCATCGACATCACTCACAAGCGCAGTCTGTTCGAGAAATCTGGAGAGCGGCGTCACAACAACTTCGTCACCAGTGTCAGCGTTGTCAACGTCGTCGAACTCGCGTGCGACGGTGAGCAGCTCTTCGATGTTGGCGACACGTTCACCGTCTTCTTCAGACTCGTCTGGCTGAAACTGTGCGAGAAATTTGGTCTTGTCGAGAAATGCACGAATGACCGGTTCGACTTGTCCGCTGGCGGCGAGTTCGGTAAGTTCGTCGATGGTGCGAACGAAACCGCGAATCGCACCAGCCGTTTTCGCAGCGAGTTTGAAGACACTCGGCGCGGCGCGGAGTGCGTCGAGGAGCGAGATTTCACGTTCACGCGCGAGGCCTTCGCACTTTTGTAACGTCGTCTTGCCAATGCCGCGTGTTGGGACGTTTACAATCCGCGTTAGCGCAACGTCACTGGCCGGATTTGAAAGCAATCGCAGGTACGCAAGAACGTCCTTGATTTCTGCGCGTGCATAAAACTCAAGTCCGCGAATGAGCCGAAACGGAACACCTTCGCGCCGCAATGCGTGTTCAAGATTTCGTGACAAAACGTTTGTGCGATAGAAAATCGCATAATCACTCGGTCTCCGCGAGCCGCTTGCGACTTCGCGTGCGATCTCCGCAGCGATGTATTCCGCCTCTGCCTGCTGGTCTGCGTACTTCACCAGCCGCACCGGATTTCCCGCAGCGTTTGCGGTGTGAAGTCCTTTGTCTTTGCGCTGTTTGTTGTGACGAATGAGCGACGATGCCGCTCCCAAAATCTGCGGCGTGCTCCGGTAGTTTTGTTCCAACTTCACAATTCGCGCCGACGGAAAATCGTGCTCGAAACGCAAGATGTTTTCAATGTCTGCACCGCGCCATCCGTAGATCGACTGGTCGGGATCGCCCGTCACGGCAAGATTCGGAAAGTCGCGTGCGAGGAGCTTGAGTATTGCGTACTGAACGGCATTCGTGTCTTGATACTCATCGACGAGAATGTAACGGAAACGGCGGTCAAGTCGCTCGCGGATGTCGGCGTGGTCGCGCAAAAGAATAGCGACGTGAAGAAGCATGTCGTCGAAATCGACGGCGTTTTGACGTTTCAGCGTTTCTTGATAGAGCGAGTAGACCTCGGCGGTTGCGCTGCCGACGGTGCTCCCGTTTCGCGGTTCGTACTCGTCTGGCAAGACGAGTTGATTTTTGGCGTAGCTGATCGCGGTCTGGATTTTTTTTGGCGTGATGCCGCTGGGGAGGTCGTCTTTGCGAATGAGACTTGTGAGGAGTTTGAGCGCGTCGTCGGCGTCGTAGATTACGAACGAACGATCCAGCCCAACGAACTCGGCGTAAGTGCGGAGGATGCGTCCGCAGAACCGGTGAAACGTCCCGACCCAAACGCCATCGGCAACGCTCGGCGCGAGTTTTTGGAGGCGTTCGTGCATCTCTTCGGCGGCTTTGTTGGTGAACGTAAGCGCGGCCAGTTGATTCGGGTAAACGCCGCGACGCAAAAGCCGCGCAAGGCGGTGCGTTACGACTCGCGTTTTACCGCTTCCCGGTCCAGCGAGAACCAAAAGCGGGCCGTCGTCGTGACAAACCGCTTCACACTGGGAAGGATTGAGACCTTGGAGAAGATCGTCCATGAAAAACTCACCTTGTCAAAAAGGGGAAAATCGAGTAGAATCCCCACCTGTACCGTGCAAGGTAGCCGTGAAGAATGTAAACCGACGGAGGAAAATTCTATGTCTCGAACTGATTACCAGCCCGAAGTTACTGGGTTTTCGCAACAACAGTGGCTTTTGCTCGTCTTGGCCATGGTGCTGGGCGTTGTCACCGTATTCACGCTCGACAAGGCGGGGCTGACCCCGCACCATCACGCGACGCTCACAAGTGCCGTCCAAGCCGAAACCGCACCGCTGAACGACGTAATGACCGACAGTGAAGGCGAGTAGTACAAAGTTATTCAATTGATCTTCGTATCCGCAGATTTCACAGATTCACGCAGATTGTTGTTGCATCGTTTACAAGCAGTTCTTTTTTCTCACACAAAGGCACGAAGACACAAAGAAGAATTTTAACGCGGAAATCGCGGAAGAACGGAAAGACACGGAAGTTCCGAATTCTGCGTATTCCGTTTTTCCGCGTGTTCCGCGTTCTCTATCCTCTTCGTGCCTTTGTGCCTTCGTGTGAACAGAAAAAACTGCAAGCAGATACAAAAATCTGCGACAATCTGCGGTATCTGCGGATTCAAAATGAACGCCGTTTCGATAACCGCATAGCAGAGTATAACGCGACAACCCATTTTTTCAAGTGTAAAACTTCAAGGAGGATTTCAGACAATGGCGACACGGATTTCACTTGGGCGGGCGTACACGGCCAACAAAGTTCTGGAACGGAAGCTCCAAATGAGCCTTTCGGAATTGGGTTTGAGCGTGCGAACAACAAACTGCCTCGAAGAACAAGGGCTTGCCACCATCGGCGACCTCTTGGGCTGCTCGCGTGAAGAGCTGTTAACGTTCACCAACTTCGGTGAAAAGACGCTCGTCGATGTTTACAAGGCACTAGAACGACTAGGATTTCACAGGCGCGGAGCGGCGTGCGAACTGCAAACCGTCGAGGCAACAACTGCGTGACCAAATTCCAACTTGAGTAGAAATTGTGTCGGACCGTTTATTCTCCTCGATGTCGCGCCGCCGCCATTCGCCTTCGTCGGTACGTCGTCGCGGTTGGGTGTACCGTCTCTACCAGCGGATTCGCTTCGGCCAAACGTTTCTCTTCGCCGGTCTTTTTCTGACCGGCGCGCTGATTCTCACCGTCCACCTGATCACTTGGGTTATACCGCAATGGCGCGAACCAACAGGATCGGTTTGGGGCTGGTATTTTCTTGTTTCCGTGCCGCTACCGCTCCTTGTCTTCGGAGGACTCGGACTGTGGTGGGCACTCCGCGACCGGCAACACTCACAAGAGTTTCAGTCGGCCAGCAAGACTCGCTCGCCAAACACAAACTATCCGACGGTGCCGTCGTATGAAACGGTCAACGACAGCCCCGGAACGTATCTCGCGTGGCGGTTGCCGCTGCGGTCACAACCCGGAATCAAGCTCCTCGGACTGGCGACGTTCACGGTTTTTTGGAACACAATCTCTTGGTGGGTTCTCGTTTATCTCATCCTTCAGCCGCGCACGACATCGCATCTAGTCGCCTGCTCGCTTTTCGGAGTTTTGTTTTGTGGTACCGGACTGGCACTGTTCGTTTGGATTGTTCACCAGCTTCTACTCGCCTTCGGAATTGGGCCGACGATACTGGAAATCAGCGATCACCCAATCGTCCCGAATCGGAGTTATCGGTTGCGGCTGGTTCAGGCGGGCGTGCTTCGCGTCAGGCGTTTGGAACTTGCAATGACGTGTTGCGAAGTGACACGCTTTCGCCAAGGAACCGACACGATCACAAGCACACGCGAAGTCTATCACCAAACGCTCTATGAATGTGAAGACGTGGAGATCGGACGTGCCGCACCGATGCAGCACGATATGACTCTCAAACTGCCGCTCGGCGTGATGCACTCGATGCAGTGCGAACACAATGAAATCGTTTGGAGACTGGTCGTTGTTGTCGAACCGGCTGGGTCGTCGCCCGTTGTCCGCGACTGCCCGATGGTTGTCTTACCCGCCGTATTTGAAGAAGACGGAGACCCGTGATGCGCGTCATTCTCTTGGGGAACAGTCAACCTGAATCGACTTTTGAGACCGTGCAAAAATTGTCGCGCGAGATCGGTACGTTCTGCGAAGTCGTGTTCGCCGATTTTTCCGACCGTCACACAATCCGCCAACCGGTCCCAGAAGTCGATGCCGACATCGCCATCGTCTTCGGCGGCGACGGTGCAATCATTCGCGCGGCCCGCCAGATGCGATACCGTCAACTTCCGACAATCGCCGTCCACCTCGGCACGCTCGGTTTTCTCTCGACGGTACAGACTGGCGAACTTCTGCCGCTCTTGCGTCGCAAAGATTTGTTAACGTTTCCAGTTGTCGAACACATTCTCTTGCAGTGTCGCGTTTGCGACGCAAAGGGGAACGTCGTCGCCGATGAACTTGCGCTCAACGAAGTTTCGCTCCAAGGCGGACAGCCGTTTCGGCTCACGCACATCGAGCTTTTGAACGACGAAGAGCAAGTCACCGTCTACCGCTGCGACGGCCTGATTTTGAGTACGCCGATTGGCTCGACGGCGCACAACCTTTCGGCTGGCGGACCGATCTTGCGCAAAGAACTCGACGCGATCTCGATCTGTCCGATTAGTCCGCACACGCTCAGCCATCGTCCTGTCGTCGATAGCGCGAACAGGCGTTATGCGCTTCGGATTCTCGATGCCGATCGTCAAGCGGTTGTCGTCGTCGATGGTGCCGAACTTGCAACGGTAAGTCGCGGCGACGAAGTTGTCGTGACCCGCGCACCGGTTTCGTTCAAACTCCTCAAATTGCCACACTACAGCTACTACCAAACGCTCCGCGACAAACTCGGCTGGGGCGGCTCGCTCTCATGAAAACGATTAACGCAGTTGCGTTCGATATGGACGGACTTATGTTCAACACCGAAGACGTTTACTGGAAGACGTCGGAGGAGTTGTTGCGTCGGCGTGGGAAGGTTTACACGCACGACCTCTTCACGCAGCTTCTTGGTTTACAGCCGGAGCCGACTTTTCGCACGATCATCGACTATCACAAACTCGATGACGATTGGGAATCGATGCACCGCGAGTCGGAGGAATTGTTTTTGCGTTTCTTGCAAGACGGTTTTGAGATGATGCCGGGGCTTGAATCGCTCCTTGCGTTTTTGGAATTGCACAAAATCCCGAAGTGTATTTGCACGAGTAGTGCGCCAGCGGCGGTCGATGCGGTTCTCGGTGCTTATGCGATGCGTCCGCGTTTCGACTTCGTACTCACAGCGGCAGACATCGCTCGCGGCAAACCGCACCCCGAAATCTACGCGACTGCTGCGGCGCGTTGGAACATTCCGCCGTCGCAAGTGCTGGTTCTCGAAGACAGCGTGGCCGGAATGGAGAGCGGTCTTGCGGCGGGATGTGTTGTTGGCGTGTTGCGTTCGCAGCACAACTTCACGAACGACTATAGACGTGCACACATCGTCGTCGAGAAACTTGACGCACCGGAACTTTTGTCTTTGCTGTCCACACGCTCGGTTCGTACACTGTCATCGCTCAAGTCTGGCGAGTCGGCGACTATCACCGCAAGCTCGCTGCTCCCAGAATTCGTAGAACGTCTGATGGGTATGGGACTCTTCGTAGGGAGTCGCGTAACACGTTTGTCGGATGGCGTTCCGGTTCGCATCGCACTCGGCGAGACGCGCCTCGCCATCAGTAGCGACCTCGCCGAACAGATTGAGTGCGAAGTCGCATTCACCGCACCGCGCTAGACCGCACTGATTGCGGAAATCCGTTTTCTTCATCTGTCGGCACAAGACCGTGTGGCGGCGTAAAGAGTGCGGAATCGGGGTCATGAGGTCGAGAGATCGATACGATTCCGAAAGACGCCGATGATGGCCGGGCGATCCCACCCGCTGTCGGTGTCTTCTCGCGGTCTGGGACTGCGGCAACGACGAGTGGAAACGATGTCATCGAGAGCGGGTACCGTGGCCCATCTTTCTCGACCGATGCGAATAGACCTTCTGGTTGCGTCGGCAATTTGTCTAACATCGCCGCGGCTTGGTCCAAAAACTGACGAACGCGGCCACAGTGACTCCCCGCCGTGTTCCGCGAGTCCGACCCAAACAGTACGCCAGCCACCTCGCCTTGACGATTTAGAATCGGCCCGCCGCTATCGCCCTGACGGGCCTCGACCGAAAGCTCAACGTACTCGTACTGCGGTTGTCCCTCAACCGGAATCTCCGGCGCGAGATAACGTTGGCACCGTCCACCGGCAACGCGAAACATCCCCGCGCCATAACCCGCGATCCAAAGCGGGTCGCCCGGGCGCGGAACTTCACGCGCTATCGCAAGTGGAGAGACCGTCGCTGGCGGACGCGAAACGAGAATCACCGCCAAGTCCCACTTCCGATCCGTCAACAGAACATAACCAAACGACGCAAACCCTGTCGGAAAGTGGACGTGAACAAGCGTATCGGTCCCGCTTACAACGTGCCAATTCGATACGATAAGACCATATTGCCCAATCGTTCCGATGTAACTTCCAGAGCCGTAAAGCTGCCCCATCGTTTCAAACGCAACGATCCGCACAATAGCGGGATTCGGCAGAAAACGTTCCGTCGTCGAAGGCGGCGAGACTTCACCATTCAACTTCTCTGGCACTGGAGTAACTACACGCGCCGCAGTCTGCGTCTCCGCAATCGGACGCGGCTGACGAGACTGAATCCCAAAACTCTGGTCGCACCGCGTTACGTCAACACCGCACGCAAAGACCGCACCGACGAAAACGGCAACCGCCACAACCGGAGTCCTCAAGAACTGGCTCCGCAAGAACTGTATGGCGTGCAAACTTCGAAACATGGAGAACGAGCAAGCAGGGTGAACGATTGGGTGCAGAAGTGGGGCCGCCGAAGACAAACCGACATGCGGTATTTCGGGAGAAACCACACCGCAACACGAAAGACAATCGTGCGCCCCGCATCTCAAGCATAGGAGACACAACCCGTGTGATACATTTCCACGGTTTGATGCGTGCAACCGCTACTTTCGACGCTATTTTGACGAGAAATCGGTCTTGACGTGTGGGCAAATAATCCCGACAATTCCGGTCAGAATGTTCTGGCTTAACTTTGTCGATACGTCGCGCGTTTTACTTCTTTCACTCGTTTTGACGCGGGTGAGCGGGATCGTCATAACCGCGCCGGTCTTTGGCGGCAGCGACATCCCGATGCAGTTTCGCGCGCTGTTCGCTTTCGCAATGACAGTGCTGATGATGCCGCTCCTGTGGTTTACCAACATCGCGGAGCCACCGACGCTCGTCGATTATGTGATTGTCATTTTTGCCGAACTTATCATTGGCCTTTCAATCGGACTCTGTATAAGTCTTTTTTTCGGGTGCGTGATCGTTGCGGGGGCAATAATCGGCCAAGTTGGCGGACTCTTCGCCGCGTCGGTTCTCGACCCAACGTCGGGTGAAGAAGTCCCGACAACCGGACGCTTCTTGCACCTTCTCGCCATCACAATCTTCGCCTCTATGGGTGGACTGCGCGTATTAATCAGTGCCCTTCTCGACACGTTCGAGACGCTCCCACTCGGCACCGGAATCATTCAAACTCCGCTCGTCGGTACACTCGTGAGCGTCCTCTCACTCGGATTCGGACTCGCATTGCGACTCGCCGCACCGGCAATGATCGGCGTTTTGCTGTCGCTGTTTGTGATGGGTATCTTGAGCCGTACACTACCGCAGCTTAACTTGATGTCTATCGGTTTCGGCATCAACAGTATGCTGATGATGATCCTACTTATCTGCTCGCTCGGTGCGGGGATGATCTGTTTCCAAGAACGGATCGGCGACGTACTCATACTCATTTTCGACGGACTGCGAACACCTATTGTCCTTGAGCCGCACTGACGGTGTCGTGCCCCCAAAAACGTGACCAATTTTTTGCGCTTCCACTAGACGCAATTTTTGTGTAGAGTTCCAATCGCAGTTCGGTATCCACCGGAAATCGCTGCCGTTTTTCCCGCAAAGATTGAGGACTTGGTAATGCCCAAACTCATGACATCTCCCACCGTTCACTGTGAACGCCAAACTACACTGCCAATTTGTGCGGCACAAAATCCGGCTCCAACGTCGGTGCCGGACGAAGCGACAATGCAGCTTTGGCAAGAGTACACGCGCAATCCGTGCGACGCGCTCCGCAATCGTCTCATGGAGCGGTACATGCCGCTTGTTCGCAATCGCGCCGAACGTATCTGGGCACGTCTCCCCGATGGCGTAGAACTCGATGACCTCATCTCCGCCGGAACGTTCGGACTGATGGACGCAATCGGTTCGTTCGATCTTAATCGCGGCGTTAAGTTTGAAACGTTTTGCCAGCCTCGCGTGCAAGGTGCAATCCTCGACGAACTCCGTGCGATGGACTGGGTGCCGCGAATGGTAAGAAACCGTTCCAGCAAACTAAACGAGGCACGTCACACACTCGAATCGCAACTCGGACGCAAACCAGATGAACACGAAATCGCCAAGCACATGGGACTTTCGTTAGACGAACTCAAACAGGTCGTCCACGATTCACACAACGTTAACATGACGAGTCTCGACAAGCAGTGGGGCGACGGCGATGGCGGACGCGAACTGCGAGAAAAAGACATCGTACCCGACCACAAGAGCGAAGACCCAACCGCACGACTCTACAAAATCGACCTCATCCGCTCGTTCACACGCGGACTATCCAAGACCGAGCGACTCATCGTTATCCTATACTATTATGAAGAGATGACGATGAAAGAAATCGGTGCAACGCTCGACCTCTCCGAGAGCCGCGTAAGTCAAATGCACACGGCAATCGTTGAACGCATCCGGCGTCTGCAAGTAGACGCAGACGCGGCATAGGCCATAAAATCTGCATTGACGAAGGGAAGTGGATGCGTGAAACAATTTTGCCCGCCAACTTGGATTGTCGTTCCGTGTTACAACGAGGCGAAACGTCTATCTGTCACTGCTTTCGCGGAGTTCGGTAGTGGACAGCGCGATATTGGTCTCTTGTTTGTAGACGACGGCAGCCGAGACAACACCGCAGAAGTTCTCGCAAATCTCTGTCAAACTTCGCCCGATTTGTTGCACACAATCTCGCTCGAACGCAACGGCGGTAAGGCCGAAGCGGTAAGGCAGGGAATGTTACACATCTTCAACAGTGGCAACGCTATGCCGCGTTACGTCGGTTACTGGGACGCCGACCTTGCAACTCCACTCGAAGCCATTCCAGAGTTTGTCGCTACACTCGATAGCGACCCGACGCTAATACTCGTCCTCGGCGCACGCCTCCTACTTTTAGGACGCCACATCGAACGCCGATGGATTCGTCACATCTTGGGACGATGTTTCGCAACCGCCGCGTCAAACCTTTTAACGCTTCCGGTCTACGATACGCAGTGCGGTGCAAAACTGTTTCGCGTCTGCCCTGCCGTCGAACAACTCTTTGCAGAAAAGTTTCAGACCCGCTGGATATTCGACGTCGAAATTCTCGCACGGATGCTGACGCAGCAAGACGCAGAATCGCGCCGAGCACTTCAAAATCGGCTCTACGAACTTCCGCTCTTGAAGTGGTGTGATGTCGCCGGATCGAAACTCAAATACTCCGACTTCGTAAGAGCGGTGTTCGAGTACGCAACGATATACTGGCACTACTTCGGCCCGTGGAAACAATCAGTGCCGATCCCAGAAGAAATGTACCGCGTCCATACCATCACTGATACGCCACGCCGCCGAGCGGCGTGAACAAGAACACGAAACGTAAGTGAGTGCCCAAAGAATCAGAACGCGAAGCGTAATGGCGAGCGGCGGGTGTAAACCCGCCGCTGTGGAACTGCCAGTTGACGCCGTCGATGTATACGATGTCGCGCAAACGTTGAATGCAAGAATGGCGCGTATTGGCAGTTCTACCAGTGGCATCACTGCCACTGCTCGCCGGTGCCGTCGCCAGCGTCAATCAAAACGCGAATCGCACGCCTGCAAATCCTGTGTGGCCCCACGGCGTTCCCGCGCGGTCTGTGAAATAGTCGCCGCTATAACCGCCGAAGACGTTTGTCTTCGCGCTGAGCGCGTACGAGCCGCCAACGTTGAACGTTAACTTGTTGCGTCCCAAGTCGCTGCCCCAAACGTTTACCTGTCACTTGACCCCTAAACCTTACGGGGCTTTATTGCCACAAAAAAATCGGACTTAACGCAAAAAATCCAAAAAACTTTGATGCGGTGCTCTTGCATATCGGTGATTCCAATTTCTGCCACAAAAAAAGGGACACCAATCAATCTAATGACTGGTGTCCCTCGTGTGATGTCACGTCAATCCGCAAGTTCTGCGTGATTTAGTACATATCACCGCCTTGCGGCATTGCTGGGGTCTTGTCTTCTTTCGGGATGTCGGCGACGATGGCGTCGCTGGTGAGCATCAAACTTGCAATGCTCGCAGCGTTTTGCAAAGCCGTTCGCGTCACCTTCGCAGGGTCAATCACGCCCGCTTTGACGAGGTCTTCGTAAACGTCGGTGAGGGCGTTGTAACCGAAGTTCCCCTTCCCTTCCGAGACCTTTTCGCAGACGATTCCGCCGTCTTTACCAGCGTTCGCAGCGATTTGCGTCAGCGGGGCGCGGCAAGCACGAAGAATGATGTTGTAACCAACCATCTCGTCTTGCAGCAACTCTTTCGGCTTGACAGTCGCCGACGCACGCAAAAGCGCAACACCACCACCGGGGAGAATCCCCTCTTCAACCGCCGCGCGGGTCGCGTGAAGCGCGTCTTCGACACGAGCCTTCTTCTCCTTCATCTCGCTCTCGGTCGTCGCACCGACGTTGATCTTCGCAACACCACCAGAGAGTTTCGCCAAACGCTCTTCGAGCTTTTCGCGGTCATAGTCGCTCGTCGCAACTTCGATCTCACGACGAAGTTGTGCAATGCGTCCTTTGATCTCGTCGCTCTTTCCTGCACCTTCGATGATCGTCGTGTTGTCTTTGTCAACGACGATGCGTTTGGCGGTGCCGAGTTCGCGGATCGTTAGCGATTCGAGCGTCCGTCCGAGACTTTCAAACAAGACTTCGCCGCCGGTCAGAATACCGATGTCTTCCATCATCGCCTTGCGACGGTCGCCGTACCCCGGTGCCTTGATCGCACAAACTTTCATCGTGCCACGCAGACGGTTGATAACGAGCGTCGCCAGTGCTTCGCCGTCAACGTCTTCGGCGATGATGAGCAGCGGACGCCCCGAATTGACAACCGCCTCAAGAAGCGGAATCATCTCTTTGATGCTGCTGATCTTTTTCTCGCTGATGAGAACATAGGCGTTCTCAAGGACGCATTCCATCTTCTGCGAATCGGTGACAAAGTAAGGCGAGAGATAACCGCGATCAAACTGCATCCCTTCAACCCACTCGACTTCCGTCGTGAGCGACTTCCCTTCGTCAACAGTGATAACGCCGTCTTTGCCGACCTTTTCCATCGCCTCGGCAAGTAGGTTGCCGATTTCGCGGTCGTTGTTTGCCGCGATGGCACCGACTTGCGCGATCTCGGTCTTGCTGTTTTTGACAGAGACTGCCATCTTTTTGAGTTCGGCAGTGATGTCGGCGACGGCCTTGTCGATCCCCTGCTTCATGTGGAGCGGATTGACTCCGGCGACGACCGCCTTCATCCCTTCGCTGAATACCGCTTCGGCCATAATCGTGGCGGTGGTGGTGCCGTCGCCCGCAACGTCACTCGTCTTGCTGGCGACTTCGCGGACCATCTTCGCACCCATGTTTTCGTAGGTGTCTTCGAGGTCAACTTCTTTGGCAACGGTAACGCCGTCTTTGGTGACGGTCGGCGAACCGAAGCTCTTCTGAATGATGACGTTCCGCCCGCGCGGACCGAGTGTGACGCGAACCGCCTTGGCGAGTTTCGCAACGCCGCGACGCAACGCTTCGCGAGCTTCTTGATCAAATGCAATCATCTTGGCCATTGTCTATTCTCCTTGAAAGTGTGTTGTTGGAATGTTGTTGACAGTTGTTATACTGCAAGACGGTTTGAATTTTGCGTAGCGGCCCATCGAGGCGTCATTGCCGCAAGCCGCAGTCTTGCGGAGGGCGAAGCCTACAAATCGACCAGTAACGGGTCTACGCGATCACGGCGAGAATATCGCCTTCGCGCATGAGCAGAAGTTCGTCGTCGCCGATTTTGAACTCTTCACCGGCATACGAGAGAAATACGACGCGATCACCTTCTTTGACTTGAACAGGCGAGCGGCGACCGTCATCGAGGAGCTTTCCTTCACCAACGCTTACAACCACGCCGCGTGCGGGTTTGTCTTTTGCGTTGTCGGGAAGGTAGAGACCGCCTTTGGTTTTTTCAGAAGCGTCTTCGCGGCGGACAACAACGCGATCACCAAGCGGCTGAATACGGGGAGCGTGCGACTTCGACATGTTTCGATTTCTCCTTGTGGGTTTAACGTGGTGGGTGTAACGGGAACAGATTTTCGGTACGACGAGTGCAGCGTCGCCTCGTCGCCAAAAGGCAGAGAACATCGGCATAGAGCACGCCCCGTGCCAAGAGCAAGACTTTTCTTGCCGCGACCCGCAGAGAGCCGGATTTGCAAGCGTTCCTCGTTCCTCGACTCGACTTGAACGAGTTGCCGAACCTGCCATTTTGGCCGTCACTCGGCATTTGCGTTGACTGTCAAATTCGGACAAGTTTGGCGGAGTTTTTCGACGCCAGCGGGCGTGACTTTCGTGTTCGTCACCGAAACTTCTTTGAGTGCCGGAAACGCTGCGAGTTGTTCGAGACCGGCGTCGGTGAGCGACGTGCGACCCAAATGTAGCCACGCAAGATGCGGCAACTTCGCAAGCGACGCGACAACAGCGTCACCAAGCGGGGCGTTGTCGAGATTGAGCCACGTCAGCGACACGAGCGTTGCCAGCGTCGGAGCTGCGTCGTCGGTCACGCGCGTCGTGTACAGGTTGAGTCGTTCAAGCTGTGGAAGCGATGCAAGATGCGCGACGCCAGCATCGCCGACTTCCGTGTTGCTGATGTCGATTTCGCGGAGCGTCGGGATTTGCGAGAGCGACGCGAGAGCAGCGTCGGTGATCGACGTCTTACTTAACCGCAAACGTTTGAGCGGAAGTTTTGCATCGGCCAGTTTTGCAACGCCAGCGTCGGTGACGCGAGTCGCGGTGAGTGTCAACTCTTCGAGCGCGGCGTTGTCGCGGACGACTTCTTCGAACGCGGCGTCGTCGGTTTCGGTGTTGTCGAGCTTGAGCGACTTCTTGGCAGAAGGAACCGAAACTCGCGGCGTCGGCTCCACAACTACGTCAACAATTTGCGTTGGCTTCGTACATCCGAACCACAAACAAACTCCGAGACACAAACCAAACGCGACACGAATCCTCATCGCAGTTCTCCCTCATTTTGACACTTTTGCGAAAAGTGTCATTTTTTTGTTGGCTACGCCGTTGACATCTGCACCGTTTGCGGTAACATACCCGACCCTTGACACTCCGTCAATCGGCACCGTGTCAACTGGCAATGTGTCAATCACTTCCGTGGAGAATCTAACAATGGCTGTCCCAAAAAGAAAGCACAGCAACGCCCGCACGGGTACGCGGCGTTCGCACGATCACAAAACGCCCATCCAAACAAGCCCCTGCCCCGAATGCAGTCGGCAGAATCCGAGCCATGTCGTCTGCCCAAATTGCGGCTACTATATGGGACGAGTCATCACAGAGCGTAACTGACAAGAATGAGCAAGACGGCATTCATCTTCCCCGGTCAAGGTGCGCAAAGTGTCGGAATGGGACGCGAGCTTTGCGAGCAGTCTGCGGCAGCGCGCGCACTCTTTGCCGAGGCTTCGCAGATTCTCGGTTACGACCTCGCAGAAGTTTGCTTTGACGGACCGCCAGAGAAACTCGACACGACCGTTATCAGTCAGCCTGCGATCTTCGTAACGAGTTTGGCTGCGCTGGAAGTTTTGCGTGAGAAGTCGCCGGAAGTTGTCGCATCGTGTTCGGTGGCGGCGGGATTGAGTCTCGGCGAATACACCGCGCTCGCCTTCGCTGGTGCTATCGACTTCGCCGCCGGAGTGCGACTTGTACAGATACGCGGCGAAGCGATGCAACGCGCTTCCGACGCCACGTCCAGCGGGATGGTCAGCATTCTTGGCATGGAACTTTCGCAGATTGAAAAACTGTGCGACGAGGCACGCGGCGACGACGTTTTACTCGTTGCCAATCATTTGTGTCCGGGAAACATCGTCGTTTCGGGAACGAGTGCGGCGTGTTTGCGTGTCGCGGATTTGGCGAACGCTGCGGGTGCGATGAAAGTCATTCCGCTCGCGGTCGCGGGGGCGTTTCACACGACGCTCATGAAACCTGCCGACGAAACACTCGCCGCAGCACTCGCCAAAACCGAAATCCGCACGCCACGCATCCCCGTTATCAGCAACGTCGATGCGAAGCCGCACACCACGCCAGACGCGATCCGCCAAACACTCGTTCGCCAAGTCGTGCAGCCTGTTTTGTGGGAAACATCCGTGCGAACACTCATCGCCGATGGCGTTGACCACTTTTACGAAATCGGACCGGGACGAGTTTTACGCGGACTGCTCAAGAGAATTGACCGCAAAATGGTGTGTGAATGACACGGGAACATCGCGGAATCACGCTCGTCGAAGTCGAGGACAAGATAATCGAACTCGATGGCGTGTCGGTTATTTTGGACCGAGACGTTGCCGCTTTGTACGGCGTCGAGACGAAGCGTGTGAACGAAGCGGTGAGCAACAACCCCGACAAGTTCCCCGCCGGATATGTGCTGGAAATCGCGGACTCTCTAAGGTCGAAATTTTCGACCTTAGAAAACGACAAGGTGTCTGGGCGTGGAAAATACTCGAAGCATCCGACCAAGGCGTTTACCGAAAAAGGGTTGTACATGCTGGCAACGGTGTTGAAGAGCCAGCGAGCAACGCAAACGACTATCGGTATTATTGAGACGTTCAGCAAGGTGCGTGAGTTGGCGGGACACGTCAGACGGTTGCAAGAAAATCCGCCCCAAAACGAACAGAAAACGCTGATGCAGGCAAGCGGCGAAATCATTGCGGAACTAATTGACCCACACTTGGACGTTTCAGACACGGAAACATCAATCGAGATCAACTTTGCACTGCTGAAGTTCAAGCACACCGTCAAAAAGCGAAGCAAAGTGTGAACAGTTATAGAGTGCAGGCTGCGGGTTGAAACATGATTTTCATTCGTACAGAAAATCCGGCGGACGCCGCTGCGGTGTGGGAAGTTAACGTTGAGGCGTTCGGACGCGAAGAAGAAGCAAAACTCGTAGATGCGCTACGCCGGAGAACAGATTTTGTCCGCGAGCTGTCGCTCGTAGCGACGACTGGTGAGAACGAAATAGTCGGAGCTTGTCTCTTCTCGCCGATTTGGATCGTCCGCGAAGAACGAGAAAGCGTGCCGAGTCTCGCGCTGGCACCTGTAGCGGTGCGAACAAGTTGGCAACGTCGCGGTGTCGGTGGACAGTTAATTCGTGAAGGTTTGCAGCGAGCGAAGTTGCTCGGATTTGGTTCGGTGATCGTCCTCGGGCACGCGGAATACTACAGCCGGTTCGGCTTCGTTCCGGCTGACCGCTGGCATATCGCACCGCCGTTCGACGTGCCGCGCGAGGCGTGGATGGCTCTCGAACTAGTAGAAGACTGCGTGCGTGATGCACGCGGAATTGTGGAGTATCCGCCGGAGTTCGGCGGCGTGTAAACCATTTGGAACGGGGATCAATATGCAAATTAATTTGAAAGATCGCGTAGCGGTCATCACCGGCGCGACGCGCGGGATCGGATTCAGTATCGCGCAGAAACTTGCGGCGTCGGGTTGTAAGGTGGCGTGCATCGGCACGAACGCTGATAAGCTCAATGCTGCCGTCGAAGAGATCAAGAAAACTGGTGCGACGGCGGAGGCGTACATCTGCAACGTCGCCGACGCTGCACAAGTCGAAGCTACGTCGAAAGCGATTCTCGAAAAGTTTGGCAAACGGATCGACATTCTCGTCAACAACGCTGGCATCACGCGCGACATGCTGATCCGCCGGCTCACCGACGCCGATTGGGACGACGTGATCGCAATCAACTTGCGCGGCACGTTTCTGATGACGCGGGCGTTCGTCGAGACGATGCGCAAAGCGAAGTGGGGACGCATCATCAACATCAGCAGCGTGAGCGGTATTCGCGGCAATCGCGGACAGTGCAACTACAGTGCGTCGAAGGCGGGACTGATCGGTTTCACGCAAACCGTCGCGCTCGAACTCGCCAATCGCGGCATCACTGTTAACGCCGTCGCACCGGGGTTCATCGAGACCGACATGACTTCCGTTCTCGACCCCATCATCATCACCGAAGCGACGAATCGCATCCCCGTAGGTCGCATCGGAAAACCCGAAGAAATCGCCAACGCCGTTGCGTTTTTGGCGAGCGAAGAAGCGGCGTACATCACCGGTCAGTGCCTCACTGTTGATGGCGGTATGACGGTGTAAGTTTGCGTTTCAAGTTTCGTTCAACCCACTTTCAGGAGACTTCACCATGTTTCGCAAGATTGTCGCAAGTGTCGTGTTTGGTTGTGTTTTGTGCGCAGGAGTTTCGGCGGCGGAGTCGAAGCCCGATGCTGACGGGTTTGTCACCATCTTTGATGGCAAGACGCTCGAAGGTTGGAAGGCGAACGAGCCGACGACCAACTTCAAGGTTGAAAATGGCGAGATCGTCGGGTTCGGCGACCGGTGCCATCTCTACTACATGGAGCCGCTAAAAGATTTCGAGATGTTGATGGATGTCTGTATCAACAAGGGCGGGAACAGTGGTGTTTACGTCAAATCGCCATGGGTAGATTCAAATTGGCCAACAGGTGGTTTTGAACTGCAGGTCAACAGTTCGCAGAGTGACCCCGTCAAAACGGGCAGCCTATACGACCTGATCAAGTTCTTCAAAGCTCCGCACGGCGACGACGAGTGGTTCACCTATCACGTCATCTGCAAAGACGAAACGATCACCGTCAAAGTTAACGACCAAGTGCTTTACACCTATGTCGATCCGGCTGGCAAAAAACCAGCAACGAATGCTGATGGCAAACCGATCAAACACATCGGCCAAGTCGGTCACATCGCATTGCAACAACACGATCCCGGCAGCACGCCACGCTTCAAAAACATCAAAATCAAAAAACTGTGACCAGTTCGCGTCATTTCGTTTCACTGTCCCATCAATCAGGAGGCCTTTCGTTATGTCCAGTTCAGTAGAACAAAAAGTAGTTAAGATTATTGCGGATCAACTCGGCATTGAGCCGGAGAAGATTACCCGCGAGACCAATATCGCCAACGACCTTGGTGCCGATTCGCTCGACATTGCCGAGCTTATGATCGCCTTTGAAGAGGCGTTCGACATCGACATCAAAGAGGAAGATGCGCAGCAGATTGAAAATGTCGGTCAGGTGATCGATCACGTTCAATCGGTTGTCGATGGCAAGTGAGGTTCCACTACCAAACCGGTTTGAATCTATGGGGCGTCGCGTTGTCGTCACAGGTATGGGACTGGTCACACCGCTGGGGACTCGCGTGAGCGAAGTCTGGCGGCGGTTGTGTGCTGGCGAGTCTGGGATTCGCCCGCTCGATGACCGACCAGACTGGCGCGAGGTGCGAACCCGCGCTGGTGGCCCGTGCTGCGAGTTTTCGTCGGAACCTTACCTCCCAAGTCACGAAGCCAAAAAACTCGATTTGAGTTCGCTCTTCGCACTCGCTGCGGCGAGCGACGCCATTGCGGATTCGGGGCTAGACACAGCAGCAATCAACCCATACCGTGTCGGCGTTGTCGTCGGGTGTGGTGTTGGTGGACTGCGGGAATACGAGATTGGAATCGAGTCGTTACGAGTTAAGGGGCCGCGAAAAATATCGCCGTTCACACTGCTCAAGTGTACACCTCACTCAACTGCGGCACATATTTCTATCAAGTTCGGGTTGCGTGGAACTTCTTACACCGTCAACAGTGCTTGTGCCAGCGCGGCGCACGCTATCGGTAACGCACTCACCCTCATTCGTGCTGGCGACGCAGATGTTGTAGTGACTGGCGGTACTGAAGCGGCGTACACAACGACGGGGCTTGCAGGTTTTGGTGTGATGCGTGCTCTGTCGCATTGGGAGGGAGACCCGCGCGGTGCCAGCCGCCCATTCGACCGTGATCGAACCGGTTTCGTACTCGCCGAAGGTGCGGGAATGCTGGTACTTGAGTCGCTCGAACACGCCCAATCGCGCCGCGCAGAAATTCTCGCCGAGGTCATTGGTTGGGGTTCAACGTCCGACGCATTCCACATCGCGCAGCCCGAACCGACTGGTATCGGCGCAGCCGAAGCTATGACGCTCTGTCTGAACGACTCCAAAGTTGCCGCAACCGATGTTGATTACATCAACGCCCACGGCACGGGGACGTTACTCGGCGACATCGCCGAGACGCTTGCATTCAAAAAGACGTTTGGCGAGCACGCAAAAAAACTCTCAATCTCAAGCACGAAGAGCCAAATCGGCCATCTCCTCGGCGGTAGCGGCGGTGTGGAACTGATATTCTCGATTCTCGCACTGCGCGACGGTATCGTTCCGCCAACGATCAATCTCGACAATCCCGATCCCGACTGCGATCTCGACTACACTCCAAACGTCGCGCGCGAACGTTCCGTCAACGTCGCCATCTCGAATAGCTTTGGTTTCGGCGGCCACAATGTTGTTTTGGCGGTGAGGAAGATGTGATGCTTCGCATCGGAATAACTCTTGGTGATGCCGCTGGTATCGGTCCTGAAATAATCGCGGCGGCGTGGCCGCAACTTGCGAACGATGCTGCGGCGCAGTTTGTCGTTTTGGGACACAGCGAGACAATCCGACGGGCGGTTGCTTTGCGACAAGTGAACGCAATGGTTGTCGGCGGTGAAGTGAACTCGTCGCCGACTTCGATTCCGTGTATCGACTGTTGCCGTGACGATTTGCTTGATGTCGCGGCGGGAACGTGCGATGCACGCACCGGACGCGGTGCGTTCGACGCGCTCGTTACTGCTATCGATCTTGCGCTATCAGGAAAACTTGACGCCATCGTCACCGCGCCGCTCAACAAAGAAGCGATTCACCGCGCAGGACTCAACTACCCCGGACACACGGAGATTCTCGCCGAACGGTGTGGAGTTGCAGACTACGCAATGCTGCTTTATCTGGCGACGAACGATGAAGGAATCGGCATCGCCCACACGACACTTCATCAGTCGATGCGAACGGCGATTGACGCGATCACCGAAGACGCGGTGCTCGCAACGGCGCGTTTGGTCGAGTCGTTTGTTCGCAGACTCACACGCCGGACGCCACGAATCGGCGTCTGTGCTCTCAATCCGCATTGCGGCGAAGGTGGACTCTTCGGCGACGAAGAACAGCGCATCATCGCGCCGGCGGTTCGCCGCGCGGCGTCGGAAGGGATGAACATCGCAGGGCCGTTCCCCGCCGACACACTCATGGTCGCGGCAAATCGTGGTGACTACAATGGCATCGTGGCGATGTACCACGACCAAGGTCACATCGCTCTCAAACTTCTCGGAATGCACCGCGCGGTGAACGTCACGCTAGGTCTACCGATAGTGCGAACGAGCGTCGCGCACGGCACGGCGTTCGACATCGCGTGGCGTGGCCTCGCCAATCCGCAAAGCCTCATCGAAGCGGTGCGCGTCGCTGGGCGACTCGTGATCCAATGAATACACAATTTGTCCACTCGCTACACGCATTCGTTGCAGTTTGTGTACTGGCAACTGGTTGTACGCGCATAACGTTGCCCGAATGTGCGGGGCCGCCGCAGCGCGTCATCTCCACCGCACCGAGCGTCACCGAGACGCTCTTCGCTATCGGCGTTGGTGACAGCGTTGT
This sequence comes from Thermoguttaceae bacterium, assembly GCA_051651625.1. Classification (GTDB taxonomy): domain Bacteria; phylum Planctomycetota; class Planctomycetia; order Pirellulales; family Thermoguttaceae; genus JBOFSQ01. The sequence goes on from JBOFSQ010000071.1 coordinate 34,333, forward strand.
CGGTGTCACGCGATTTTGTCTCGATCCGCCAGAAGCGAAGTCGCGGCGAGTGATTGGCGATTTGCTCCAGCCACACTGGGAGACAATCCTGTCGCTTGAGCCTGATCTTATCATCACACTTTGTGAAAACGAATCGCTCGTAGAACGCGCGGCGGAGTTTCACATTCCGACGCAAACAGTCGATCATCGTTCGCTTGCGGGGATTTTGGCGTCGATTGACGAACTTGCTACTCCGTTTGGCAACGCTGCTGTCGCCCGCGCCGCTGTGCTTCGCAACTCACTCGAAGAACGCCTCAACACAATCGCAACGCGAACCGCATCTCGCCAGCGCGTTCGGACGCTTATTTGCGTTGACAGGCTCCACGGAACAGGACGTTTGCAAGGACTCTTCGTTGCGGGGAGCAATCCGTTCTTTGCCGACGTGCTACGCATCGCTGGTGGCGAAAACGTCGTCGAAAGCCAGATCGCGTTTCCGACGCTCTCGCTCGAAGCTGTCTTGCGACTCAATCCCGACGTGATAATCGATCTCGTCACCGCAGACGGCACGTCAACACCAACAGTTAGCGACTGGGAACACGATGCCGCGATTCTCGATGCGGTGCGTTTGCATCGCGTTTTTCCAGTTGCGGAGCGGTATCTGACAATTCCGGGACCGCGCGTCGTCGATTTGGTGACACGCATCGCAGATATTCTCGACGCCATTCCTGACGCCACCGCCCCTCCCGAAACGCCGCAAGCGAAGTAGAATGTTGGTGTGAGTGTTCACAGATTTTGCGTTTACGAGATGTTCTTTCTTCTCACACGAAGGCACAAAGGCACGAAGAGGAGAGAACACGGAACACGCGGAAAAATTCTTCTTTGTGTCTTCGTGCCTTTGTGTGAGCAAAAAAGGAAACTGCCAATCGACTACGCCACTTGCAAACCGTCAACGGATACGAAAAAAAAGAAGGTACACCCAATGAATCAAACCAAAATCACATCACTGGTCATTCTCGCCGTGTTGGGCGTGCTCGTGCTGACCGTCGCGTGCGACCGTCGTGCAAGTAGCCCGACAGCGTTACTTAACGACACGTCTGATGTTGGTGATCAGCAACGTGACCAAGAGATGATCGAACGTTCACTCGGCGTTCTCTTCTCGATGGAAAATTATCCAGACTTGCCGGGCCTCGTCGGCGAAGAGACGCTTACCGCAATGGTAGACCGTCTCAACAAATGGTTCCAAGGAAAGTCGGTCGATGCAAGTTGGTCGCCCGATTCGCAGATTGAATCGCTCTCCCAGCTCGCTGCGCAAAACGCCGATGCAGTCGAAAAAATCGTCGAACGCCTCCATGCGATTCAGGGCGATACGCAAACCACGTCGGACTCGGCACCGTTGTCGTCGCAGTCGCAGCAACTCGTTGAACAACTGGCCGCGCTCGACGAACCACTTCGCACTCTCGTCGGTAAACTTGAGACGAACTCACTCGACGATCTCATTGCGGCGTTGCATACGCTCCGAACAAAGTGGGAGCAACTTGCGTCGATGGGGAACGTTTCGGACGGTGCGGTGCGGGCGTTTGCGAAGCAGCTCACGGATGAAACGCAGGCCGCCGAAATGCTTGCGCGAACTTTGCAGACGCTCGCCGACACGCTCGACACACGTTCGCTTCGCGTTTTGCCGAGCGATATGCAGAGCCTGAAACAAGCGGTGTGGATGCGACAAATTTCGCAGTGGGCACGCGGCGATTCACACCGCGAAATCGACCGCGCGCAAGCCCTATTCGACTGGACAATCCGCAACATCGATCTCCGCGGCGAGACGTTTCAAGTTGATGACAGCCGCACGCTCGTCTTTCCCACACAAGAACCGTGGCAGACCGTCATACTCGGACGCGGCACGCCTGCGGATCGTGCGTGGGTTTTTGTTGAACTTTTGCGACAACAGCGAATCGAGGCGTGTTTGCTCTCAATCCCAGACAGCGCAACGTCACGCTCGCAGCTTTGGTGCGTTGGCGTATTGATTGAAGGCGAACTTTATCTCTTCTTGGTGCAAGATGGACTCCCCGTTCCGGGGCGGGCGGGAGTTGTCGTAAACGAAAACGGGATCACAATTCCAGACGTGGCAACGCTGCGCGAGTTCGTCGGCGACGCCGCGATTCGTGAACGGATCGTCCGTGCGGGAGAGTCGCCGCTGACGGATCAACAACTTGCGAACATCACGGCGCATCTTGTCGTGACGCCTGCTGTAAGTTCGGCCAAGATGCGGCTCCTCGAAAAAGAGTGTGCTGGTGACTTCACGATGGTTTTGTACACGTCGCCGCGCGAGACGCGAGAACGATTTGGCGCGGTGCAAAACTTGAGTAGCGTCGAGTTGTGGCAGCGTCCGATCACTGCGGTTGTTGAGTCGCTGCGTCCGTCGGGAGTGAAGGCGGAGCTTATGCGTCCGTTTAGTATTCCGTCGATGAAGACACAAAAATTTGCCCTTTGGCGTGGACGAACGCTGTACATCAAGGGGAAGATCACGGGGCAAGACAGTGCGGCGTCTGCGTGGCAAGACGCAATCACGCCCGACCGCACGATTCTCGATTTGCGAAACTCTCCTGTCAGCACGCAGCTTGCAGGACTCGATCAGATGTTGGCGACGGTCAACACGATGGCGACGTACTGGCTTGGTCACGCAGCGTTTTCGCAAGGAAACTGGGAATCGGCTCGCAACTATTTCGAGATGCGCGAACGCCTTTCGCGTATGTCGTTCAGCGGTTCTGGACGACGTTACATGCTAGGACGGCTCGACGAACGCGAAGGAAAAATCGACACCGCCGCCGAACTCTACCGCCAATCGGGACACGCCCTTCGTGCTCAATGGCTCAAGGGTGTCTCGCCGTGAGACGAACTTTTGGGCACGCGACACTTGTCACCCCTGTGACCGAAACAAACCAATCTCAAAAAACTATGATGCAAACACCGTTCACACCGGCGGCGATGATGGTCGCCAATCTCAAGAAGTTTCCCAACAAACTTAAGATCGCAGACTCGACCGGTGCTTCATTCACCGGTGGCGATACGCTTTTGCGTTCGCTCGTGCTGCGTCGCCTTTTGCGGCGACATCTCACGTCGCGCGAGGAAAACGTTGGGATTCTGCTGCCGACATCGTGTTACGGTGTGCTCGCAAACGCCGCGCTCGCGCTCGACCGTCGAACGCTCGTCAACCTCAACTACACACTCGGTAGCGACGCTCTCAACTACTGTATCGGACTCACCGAAATACAACACATCATCACGAGTCGCAAGTTTTTAGAGCGGTTTCCAAAACTCAAACTCAACGCCAAACTCCTCGTCCTCGAAGACATAATCACTGAACTGACATTCGTCGATAAACTTGCGGCGAAAGCCGAATCAATGATGCCAGCGTCGTGTCTCATTCGTTACCTCGGTCTTCACCGCGCGCTACCAAACGACACGCTCACAATCGTCTTCACTTCGGGGTCAACCGGCGAACCGAAAGGCGCGATGCTCACTCACGAAAACATCGCAACAAACGTCTCCGACTTCTGCAAGTGGCTCCACGTCACCGAACACGACACAATCCTCGGTATCTTACCGTTTTTTCACGTCTTCGGATTTTCGGTTTGCCTTTGGTTTCCGATGATGTTTGGCCTCACGGGCGTCTATCACTTCTCGCCGCTGGAGCCGAAAAAGGTTGGTGAGATGAGTCGAAAGTATAACTGTAACGTGATGGCATCGACCGCTACGTTCCAGCGGAGTTATCTGCGTGCCTGTCCGCCAGAAGATTTTGCTACGATGAAGACTATCGTATGCGGCGCGGAGAAGTTGCCGCAAGACTTGGTAGAGGCGTGGCAAAAGAAGTTCAACACCGAGATTGTCGAAGGGTACGGTACGACGGAGCTTTCGCCGGTGGTGGCGGCCAGCGTCGATGACAGCCGTTCGCCAGATGCACATCTGTTCCGCCGAAAAGGTGCGGTCGGGAGACCGCTTTCATCGGTAAAGGTGAAGGTCGTTCACCCCGAAAGCGGCGACGACCTTCCGCCAAATACCTCCGGACTTTTGATGGTGAAAGGCCCGACGGTGATGAAAGGTTACTACAAACGACCCGACAAAACTGCCGAAGTAATGCGCGACGGATGGTACAACACCGGCGATATGGCCAAGATCGACGAAGACAACTTCATCTTTATCACCGGACGACAATCACGCATCTCAAAGATCGGCGGCGAAATGGTGCCACACATCTTGATTGAAGAAATGATCTCAAAGATCATCGAACGACGCGACGATGCAACGCCGGATGGCGGACTTCGCGTCGCCGTTACCGCTGTTCCCGACACTCAAAAAGGTGAGAAGATCGTTGTGCTCTATCGCAACACGTCGCTTACGCCCGACGAGATTTGTCACGCGATGCGAAACGAAGCGGTGCCGAATCTTTGGATTCCGTCGCCAAACAACTTCAAAATCGTTGACGAAATCCCCGTTTTGGGAACTGGTAAACTCGACCTGCGCCGCATCAAAGAACTTGCACTCGAACTGTGTGGGGCGTGAGGCAACGTTCGTCATTCAAATGCAAACTGCGCACCGTCATTAGTGACGGTTGCCACTGCGGCGGGGAGTTTCCAGCGGTCTTGCGACTGCATTGCGTATTGCGCAGTGACACCGCCACCGGCACCACCGCCGATTTGCTGGAGTCCTTTGACGAGCATACCGAGCCGAGAGACTTCCTGAAACTCGCGTGTGATCGGAGAGTCTTCCGAAAAGAGTTGACGAATACGGTCGGCGTCGGGGTGGTCGCCGAGAAGTTTAACGCCGTCTTCGCCAGCATCCTGAAGCATCACAGACGTATCGGTATCGACACCAGCGTCTTGAAGTGTCTTCATTAATTTCCCCTCAAACTGACTCATCTTCATCTTGAGAACGCTTGCCATCATTTGGCCGCGTTCTTTCATGTCGTTGATCTTTTCGGTGGAGAGTTCCTGACTCCCGCCAGCCCCTTCGCTATTTAAGAGGTCAAGTTGTTTTGAAAGCGACGAGAGCGTGAGCAAGTCGTTGACCGCTTGCTTTTGTGTCTTGTCGCCTGCGACGCTGGGTTTTCCGGCGGCGAGTTGTTTGAATCCATTTTGAAAGAAACTGGTAATCTGCGACGGCGAAATCATCGAGCGACTCCTTGTTGAGGTTGCAAACGTAGATACGATATACGAAAGCATACACAATCGCGCGAAATGCGCCCAGAGGGAAAAATGCCAACAGCTTTTGTGACAGGTGGGACAGGATTTATCGGGATGACGCTCGTGGAGTTTCTCCTCGGACGCGGTTACAACGTGAAAGTGCTCGCGCGGACGGTGCCGCCACCAGCGGTGCGTGGCAAGATCGTCCGCGACGCAGCGTGGCGTGCGGACAGTCCAGTCGAAGTCGTTGCAGCAAATCTGTGGGAACATCCAAACGTCAACATCGTTGCTGGTGACATTGGCGACGTGGCGTCGCTGGAGTCGGGAATGGCCGGGTGCGACGAGGTTTACCACCTTGCCGGATACGCTAAAAACTGGGCACGCGACGCGACGACATTTCACAGAGTTAATGTCGATGGCGTACTCAATGTTTGTAACGTGGCGCAGCGTGTTGGCGCGAGGCGTGTCGTTTGGACTTCATCAATCGTTACGCTTGGCGCATCGCTCCGTCGTCCGCCCGCAGACGAGGATACGCCGCGACGTTCAGCAGTGTTCATGACGGAATACGAAGAGGCGAAATATGTTGCCGAACAGGAAGTCGCGCGGCTCGTCGCTGGCGGTGCGCAAGTTGTGACGGTGAATCCGACACGGGTTTATGGGCCGGGGCTGCTGTCAGAATCGAATTCGATCTCGACGATCCTGCGCGATTATCACCGCAATTTCGTTGTACCATTTCCGAACTGGGGCCGCGCGACTGGGAACTACGTCTTGGTCGATGACGTGGCCCGCGGACTTTGGTTGGCGATGCAGAATGGGCGTGTCGGTGAGCGTTACATTCTCGGCGGCGACAACGCCAGTTATGCAGAACTGTTTGCAACGATGGACCGTATCACGGGGCACTATCCGATCAAGTTTCCGCTACTCAAGTTTGGCCCAAAGATTTTCGCAACTGCGCTGCGTGCGTGGTGTGTACGGTTTGGCGGTTATCCGTTCATCACACCGGGTTGGGTTGAAACGTTCTTCGCCGACTGGACTCATTCCACCGCGAAGGCCGAGCGCGAACTCGGCTACACTTTCACGCCGCTAACACACGGACTCGAAAAGACCGCCGCGTGGCTGGCGACGTGTGAACGGTGAACGGTCGCCGATTTTCTCTCTTGCCACGGTGCTTGCAAACCGTTACACTTTCCTCTTTGACCGTGCGAAAAATGAGAGGGAAACCGATGCGAACGCCGATGCTGGAACGTCCGTTTTTTGTTGTGCTTCGTGGACTCACGCTGACTGTTGCCGTTGTGGCGATTCCGCTGGCGGCGTTGTTTTGGAAGGGCGTCCCGCCGTGGCTCGACAAACTCATCTCGCAAGACACAGCAACCGCCGCGTCCAGCGAAGACGACGCAGTTGCGCTGCCGACGGTCTCCGTTGCAGGTATGCCAGCGCACGAGATGCCGCAAGTGTCACCGCGTCAGGAGCGGAGTTTGTACTCAAGTGACGCACCATCATCGGCGGTTCCGTACGCGCCGATGGCGTACACGTCGCCAAATGTCCCCGCTGCGCCGAACGTGAACGGTGTAGCAAGTGGTGCGACGAATAGTGCGGCACAGCAAACGCTTGTTGCCGAACTCGAACAACTCGGTGCGCAGTATTACCGTCTTGAAAAGTGGGGCGACGACGGCACGCTCTATCGTCTCTCGTGTTTGGTTTCGCCGCCCGGAATGAGTCACTACCAAAAACATTTCCAAGCGATTGACGACGATAGTGTGAAAGTCTTGCAACAAGTCATCGCCTCAATCCGCCAGTGGCACGCAGAGATGGCGACGAGCGAACCGTAACAAAATCTCGTCGAGATACCCGTTACGGGTAGATTTGTAGGCTTCGCCCTCCACAAGACCGCGGCCTCGATGCGCCGCTACCGTTTTGGTACGGGAAATTCAAACCGTCTTGAGTAGAATCGGAGACATGGTGAACCGGAATCGTGTGAACTGGAATCGTCGCTCGGTTATTGGTCGCGGCACTCGCGGTACGGTGTTGAGTCTTGCGATTCACGCTGTTCTGTTGGCGTTGCTTGCCGTACTCACGTTCCCGACGTTGCGCGACCTCTCGCTCGCGCTTGAGTTAGGGACGCTCGTTTCCGACGAACAGATCGAAACAATTCTCGCTAGCGCAGGTACACCATCGGCGGATTCGAGTTCTGCACACGTCACCGCAGTTCACAACGTCACGGACGCGCCGCGCATCGTCGATTCAATCGCGCTCGATGCAATTCCCGCAACAACGCCGCTCGATTCAACATTCGCAGCGGCTGCTTACGCTTCGTCGCTGGAGACGCTGTCAGCGTCGCCGCTTGGTGGTCGCCAGAATCGTGGTACGCTCGTTGCGATGGGCGGCGGGAGCGATGCGAGTGAACGTGCCGTCGCCGCTGCACTCGACTGGTTCGCGCGGCACCAACTCCCAAGCGGTGCGTGGTGTTACGACCACAGTGTCGCACCGTCGTGTCGCGGACAGTGTGCCGACCCGACGACACAACCGTCGCAGTTTGGAAGTGCGTACTGTTCGGCGACGGCGATGGCACTTCTGCCGTTTCTCGGTGCTGGCCACACGCACCGCGAAGGCGAACACCAAAAGGTTGTCGCTGCGGGGCTTCAATATCTTAAACGTCACGGCATTCCGAAACCGGAAGGTGCGTGTTTCTACGAGACCGAGTCCGAGTCGCACGGGATGTATCATCAAGGAATTGTGACGATTGCACTTTGCGAAGCGGGTGCGATGACGGGTGATCGTGAGATTCTTGCGATTGCGCAGCGTGCGATTGACTTTATCGTCGCGGCCCAAGACCCGCGTGGCGGCGGGTGGCGTTACGCACCGCGAACGCCGGGCGACACGTCGTCGCTTGGTTGGTGTTTGATGGCACTCAAGAGCGGCGAAATGGCGAAGTTACGGGTGCCGCCAGCGGCGTTCGTTGGTGCAAACCTGTTTCTTGATAGAAGTACGTCTATCGACGGCGGCGCGCGGTACGGTTATCTTTCGCCGAACGACAAACCGTCGGAGCGTTACGACGATGGGCGCGCGACGACAGCGATTGGTCTTTTGAGTCGTCTGTACCTTGGTTGGCGACACGACAACGCGGTTTTGCTTCGCGGTGCAGATTATCTTTCGTCGCTCGCGCCGCAGACAGAAAATCTCTACTACAGTTACTACGCAACTCAAGTGATGCACCACGTCGGCGGCCCGCGCTGGGACGACTGGAACGCCGCAATGCGCGACCCACTCATCGCACTCCAAGAGCGTCGCGGACATGGTACTGGAAGTTGGTTCACCAAAGGCGGACTGCTCGAACTCGGTGGTCGCCACGCCACAACGTCACTCGCAACGATGATCCTAGAGGTCTACTACCGCCACCTACCGATCTACCAAACACAATCCGAAACGCTGTTTCCGCTTGATTGAAATGGGCATGGACGGTATACTAGACTTGTTCGGAAAACCTCAAATTGGGGCGATTGGGTCGTTCGCGGTTCGGCATAGCCGAACCCTCCAGTTGTCATACGCCGCAGGCGTGGAGGGTTCGGCTACGCCGAACCGCTGTGCGGGTGCAAGTTTCCGAACAGGTCTACTCAAACATCCACACCCAAAAGAAGATTTTCCCAATGTCCCGATATGTTTATTGGCTCGTGTTTGCGTTGATATTTGGAGCGATGCCGTTGTCTGCCGCCGAGACTTCGCCGTATGAAGTCGTTTGGACGACGCCGAGTGAGAATGTCTACGGGACGATGCCGCTCGGTAATGGTGAAGTCGCGCTCAATGCGTGGATCGACCCGCTCGGCGACTTGCGTTTCTACATCGCACGCATCGACTCTATCGACGAAAATGGACGCATTCTCAAAGTTGGTGCCGTTCGCATTCGCGTTGGTGAAGCCAGTGAGAAACGAACGAGCGACAATTTTGAACAACGGCTCGATACAACCAAAGGCGTGATGGAAGCAGCGTTCGGACGCGATCAAGATCGCGTGACGATGCGACTCTGGGTCGATGCGCACCGACCCGTTATTGTCGTCGAGGTGACAACTGCAAAACCCGTCACCGCCACCGTGACAGCCGAAAATTGGCGAACACAGCGCGAAACGCTCGCGTCAATCGAGACTGGCGATCTCTATAAAAATTCGTCGTTTGAAACTGTTGTCGAACCCGACACCGTTATTACCGGTCTCACCGACGCCATCGGTTGGTATCACCGCAACATCCACTCGCTTCCATACGAGCGAGTCGCGGCAATTCAAGGAATGGACACGTTCCCGCGCGAGAACCCGATTCTTCATCGCACGTTCGGCGCGGTCGTTAGCTGCGAACGACCAAAACGTCTCGACGATACAACACTACAATCTACTTCGGGGACGACGCACCGATTTGAAATTGTCGCGCACACGCAGCATCCATCGACAGAAAAAGAGTGGCTCACCGAAGCCGAACAGATTTTGAGCGCAGCGAAAAAAGTTTCGCACACCGAGCGTCAGCAAAAACACGAAGCGTGGTGGAACGAGTTTTGGAACCGTAGCTACATCCATATCACGCCCGCCCAAAACGGTACCGCATCGCGGCACGACCCGATTCCAAGAAATTCGCATCCCGTCGTCATCGGACGCGATCAAGGTGGAGCCTCGCAATTCGCGGGGAAAATCGGTCGAGTCGCCATCCACCGTGAGCAACTCGCGCCCGAAGTGATCAAGTCTCTTGCTACCAGCGAACCAACAAAGTCGTTCAAACGTGCTGACACGTTTTTTGAAACTGTCGCCGAAAAACCGATGGCGATTGACGATTCGTCGGCGTGGGAGTTCGCCGGTGGTCTCACGGTTGAAGCGTGGATTCAGCCGTCAAAAATCGGCGGTTACGCGCGGATTGTAGACAAGATCACGCCCGGCGGCTCCGACGGTTTTCTCTTCGACATTACGCCGAATGGCAGTTTGCGGTGGATCGCTGGCTCTATCACACAGACAACGCAACCGCAACTGGTTGCTGGAGAGTGGTGCCACGTCGCCATCGTTGTCTTACAGCGAGGCAACGCGACGTTCTTCGTCAACGGAACACCGCTCGAACCCGCGCAAGACAACGACTCGCTTTCCGATGAGTTTGTCTTGACACGCGGCTATGCTCTTCAGCGTTATGTGACGGCGTGTGCGGGGCGAGGACGTTATCCGATCAAGTTCAATGGGTCGCTCTTCACCGTCCCTGAAAAGGGTGCGCCGGGCGACGCCGACTACCGCCGTTGGGGAACAGGTTACTGGTATCAAAACACGCGGCTCCCATACTTGTCGATGCCTGCTGCGGGCGACTGGGAGATGATGCAACCGTTCTTCCAAATGTATCACGACATCTTGCCGCTGTGCAAGTATCGCACGAAAAAATATCTCGGACACGACGGCGCGTATTATCCAGAGTGCATCTACTTTTGGGGCGATGTCTTTCCAGAAACATATCACTGGACGCCGTTGTGGAATGAGCGCGACGACAAGTTGCAAGCGAGTGGCTGGCACAAGTGGGAGTGGGTTGGCGGTCTCGAAACGGCGTGGATGATGCTCGAATACTACGACTACACCGAGGACGCAACGTTCTTGCGTGAGAAGGCGATTCCGTTTGCTCAAGAGATTTTAACATTTTTCGATCAGCACTATGCGGTCAATGCTGATGGGCGTCTTGTGATGCACCCATCGCAGGCACTCGAAACGTGGTGGGATTGCACCAATCCGATGCCGGAAGTGGCGGGACTTCGCGCCGTGATAGCGAGGCTGTTGTCGTTACCGGAATCGCTCACGTCGAAAGAGCAGCGCGAGTTTTGGTTGGCGTTGCAGCGAAAAATCCCTGAGTTACCCGCGACGACATCGCCCGACGGAAAACCGGCGTTGGCACCCGCAGAGCGGTTCGCACAAAAATGCAATGTTGAGAATCCAGAACTCTATGCGGTGTTTCCGTTCCGCCAGTGTGCGTATGAACTGCCGAACGCCGCGCTTGGGGTTGAGGCACTCAAGCACCGTTCTGATCGCGGGGCGTTCGGTTGGCGGCAAGACGACATCTTCATGGCGTATCTCGGTCTTACCGACGATGCACGCGACTCTCTTATAACGCGGGCGAGAAACAAGCACACGGCGTCTCGGTTCCCAGTATTTTGGGGACCGAATTACGACTGGATTCCCGACCAAGACCACGGCGGAATTTTAACGAAGGGGGTTCAGAGTTTGATTATGCAGTGCAGCGGACGCCAGATCGATCTATTGCCCGCTTGGCCGACGGATTGGAACTGCCATTTCAAGTTACACGCCCCGTACCGCACGATCATCGAAGGTCGCGTCGAAGACGGGCGTCTTGTCGAGATGACAGTCACACCGAAAGAACGTGAAAAAGATGTGCGTGTGCTTTTGCCGGTGAAGTAGCTCCATAAATCGGGGTCTAATTGCCATTGCAAACAATGGACAAGGTGGACGTAATGGACAAAGGCTGCTCTAAAGTGCTCGTCGAACTGCGAAACCGGTTTCTCAAAGATGAAAAAACGAAGGCGGTTGAGACGGGTGCTGTAGAGTTGCATGCGAGCGAAGCCAGAATCGGAGCACGAAGCATAAGCGAGTGGCAACAAATCAGAGCGGGAAGCGTAAGCGAGTGACAGTGCAACCCCAAGTCCAATAGGACGTATAGGTCATATAGGGCCTATATGACACACCGCACCACGCGGTCACTTGCTTACGCTTCCCGCTCCGACTCTCCGCCAACGTCAACCCGCAGTTCAACCGGTGGCTTTACAGCCACCGCTCGCCAAGGAATAACAGCCCGAAACGGAGCGGAGCGAAGTGAGGGAGGTGACGACGTTGCCGTCAGTGTTGTGAACGCAAAGTCTTCACTTCCCTCACTACACTCCGCTATCGCTACGTTACGTTTCGGGCTGTTGTTATCATGGGACAAATTTTTTCCCGTACCCGCCATTCACAACTTGCCGTAACCGTCTAAAATCCGTTCCCAAAATTGCACTCGCTCCGCAAGCGTGAGATTTTTCTCTGCGGCTCGTGCCGTGGGCTTTCGCTAAACGTGGTGCGCGTGTTTCTCGTGAAAGGTTGCCAAAATGATGATGCGTTTAGGGTCGCGTGCTGTGCTGTGCTGTAGCAACAAGCTATGGGCAGTTAGAATTTAATGAGTCGCCAGCAGCGTATGTAAAGCGACTCGGTACAAATGACCTTACGGGTAATTTAACGTCCGAACAGCGGGCGGCGATTCAGCAGTGTTTGAATAGACTTGAGTCCGAAACTGTTGCACACAACGCACGCTGGATCGGTAAGGTCGGGGTCTTGGAGCAAGCACGCGCGGAAGGACATGTATATCGTGTTCGCTATGACCGCGATGTAGCCGCAATCAAGGCATGGCCCAACGGCAAGAATCCGAACGCAAAACCAGAGCCGAAGCCCGAACCTTCCAAACCACAACCACCGCAGAAAACCGACGCCGAGAAGAAGGCGGAAGAAAACGCAAAGAAAATCGAGAACGCCGACTGCAAGAATTGTTGTCCGTATGACAATCTCGACAAGATCAAGGACTTGAATCTCACGCCGGAGCAGCAGCAGAAGATTGACGCACTTCGCAAACTGCGGCAAATGAAGATGGCGCAGAGCGTCAAGATGGCGAAGACGAAACGGTATAGCACTACGTCGCGGCGGTCGCTCTATCGGATTTTACGGTATTTCTTTTCGCTCTACAATTACCGTATTCGTTACACGATGACACCAAATCAGATCGCCATTTTCGACGTTTTCAACGACGACGTGGTGATGAACGTTGACCGTCTTGAAGACTTGCTTGCTGGAATGAGTGAGCAAGAAGTTTTCAGCGATGATAAAAACGCCCCCGAAATGGTAGAGACCGGCGACAAGAAGCGTCTCACGCGGACGAACTTTGCGGAATATGACGAGTTTCGCAAGATGCTCGTTCTCGACGATGAGCAACTTCACGAACTCGCCGCGCTCGACAGCGACGCCCGCGGCAACTTTGAAGCGGCGGTCGAAGCCATTTCCAAAGACAAATCCCGCGAGCAAGCGATATTGGAAGACGCCGACAAAGAGTTTGCGTCGATTCAGGCGAAAATTCGCAAACTGATTCCGCGCGGGCAGAAGGAAGACTTCAATACGCTGATGCTGCTCTTGTTTGACGCGCTAGAGTTTCCATCGCAGAACATGGCATCGTTTGCGGCGTTTGAAATGTCCGAAGACGAAGTGAAAAAGCTCGATGGCATTTTGCAACCGTTTCTCAAGTCGAACACGAAAG
>JBOFSQ010000072.1:0-21535 GCA_051651625.1 Thermoguttaceae bacterium
GGGCAGCAATTTCAATAACCGGCGGTAAGCGGTATTCCGCGCAACCGCCGGTACGCGACAAACGAAACTGCGCGTCCCAACGGGACGCTACCAAAATATCGGTTGTTGGTTTGCAAGGTCGCGTCCTACAGACGCACCGAAACTTTGGCCGTGTCACCGGCGGTTGCGTTTGCCGCTGTCGCGGCTGCACTTACCGCCGGTTATTGAGATACTGCCCCGTCGGGGCAAATACGTCAAACATCAACACGAACAGTTTCGTGAACAGTTATGCAAACACTGACCACGTTTCACACCACGATCACATTCACACGTTCACAAATGTCACACTCACTACGCTTGTTCGTTGCAACGTTTATCGTCTTCGCCAGTGTTGTCTCACTTGGTTACAGTGAGCAGACGACGGCGGAGGTTTTGCTCCCCGATCCGCCGTCGCACGCGGTAAGCGATTCGCACGCTGCTGCTGCGCCAGTCGAATCCGAAGTGGAACTGCGTCACCTGTTCACGCGGCGCATTCCAGACCAGAAGGTGCTGTTCTCGCCGAGCGATGGCGTCCCGCCGCCGACGCAAATAAACCTCGCTGGCGTCTTCGACGACTACGAACCACTCAAACTCGACGGGCAAAAACCGCTCATCGAGTTAGTTAGTGCAGGGAAAAAAGATGTCGTAACGCCAATCCTCGTCGGCGACATTTTAACGCTTCAGTGGAAGGCCGTCGGAAAGAGTACGCTTACGCTCCGCGTCACAAACCCGACAACAGGGCGGATGGCGACCGAACAGATCAAACTCGAATCGTGGTCGCCCGATTTGTGGGCGATGTTTCTCACCGTCTTCGGCGGCCTCGGCGTTTTCTTGCTCGGAATGAAAAACTTGTCCGACGGCTTGCAAGCAGTTGCGGGGAACGGACTGCGCCGCCTGATTACCGCCGTCACCGACAACCGATTCAGTGCGATAGCCGTCGGGCTTTTCTTTACGATGCTGATTCAGTCGAGCAGCGTGACGACGGTGATGGTCGTCGGTCTGATTAACAGTCAACTGATGGCACTCACGCAAGGGATCGGCGTGATTATGGGTGCGAACATCGGCACAACGGTAACCGCGTGGATTTTCACGCTGGCTATCGACAAATACGGTCTGCCGATAGCAGGCGTTGCGGTTTTCTTTGTCTTGTTTGTACGCAACGAGCGGATGCGTTATGTGGCGATGTCGGTGATGGGACTCGGACTTTTGTTCTTCGGTTTGCAACTTATGCAGCAAGGTTTTGCGTTTCTCCGCGACCTGCCATCGTTCACCGCTTGGATGGAGACGTTCCGCGCCGACAGTTATCTCGGCGTCTTGAGATGTGCGGCCGTTGGCTGTATCTTGACGCTGGTAGTGCAGTCGTCGTCGGCGACGCTGGCGATAACGATCTCGCTGGCGTCGATGAACGTGATTCCGTTCGACACGGCGGCGGCACTCGTTCTCGGCGAGAACATCGGTACGACCATCACTGCGGTACTCGCCTCAATCGGTGCGAGTGCCAACGCGCGTCGTGCGGCGGCGTTTCACGTTCTCTTCAACGTCATTGGCGTCGTTTGGGTGACGGCGATATTTACTCTCGCACTCCCGTATGTGATAACGATCACCGAGTACGTCCCCGTTGTTTTCGGACAGAAACCGGAGTTCGACGTGCGTACAGGAATTGCGATGTCGCACACGCTCTTCAACGTCGCAAACACGGTCGTGTTTCTGCCGTTTGTCGGGGTTTTCGCGCGGCTTCTCACGCGGTACATCGCCAGCGACCCGCCGAGTGATGTGGCCGGTCAACGTCGTCTCACGCTATCGCTCAACGCACCGCTGCTTGAGACGCCAGCGATTGCTTCCGAACGTTCGCGGGCCGAGCTGTTGCGGATGCTCCGCGAAGGTCTCGCCATGGCCGACGGCGTTCGCAACGTTTACACTGCCGACTTCCCGAAGCCACAAGTCGTTGACGAACTCTTTGAGAAGGAGCAGTGGATGGACACGCTCCAAGACGAGGTGATTGCGTTTACGTCGAATCTGCTTTCTGGGAACATTTCGCACGACGTTTCTGAACAGGTTCAAAATCAGATGCGGATCGCTGATGAACTTGAGTCGATTGGCGACTATTTGATTGTGATTCTGAAGTCGAATCTCAAGCTGCGTGAATCGGGTCTTGCTGTGCCGGAACACCAACTTGGTGCGATGCTTGAGCTTCACGACGCTGCGCGTCATCTGCTTGACCGTATTCTCACGATGTATGCGTCGCGTCGAACTCGCTACGAAACGCTTGCACTATTGCGGAGTGAGGCGAAGTCGGTGACGGCGAAGGTGAAGACGATTCGCAACCAGTTTATGGAGCGGATGAGTAGTGAACGTTTCGATCCGCAGGTGATTGTCGCGCTCAACGCGCAGCTAAACGCCTACCGCCGCGTCCGCGAACACGCCGAAAACGCCGGCGAAGCAATGGTCGGAATGAGGTGAGACGCGGCGAAGTCGTTCCGGTTCGGCATAGCCGAACCCTCCAAACGCCTACGGCGTTGATAACTGGAGGGTTCGGCTATGCCGAACCGCGAACTACTTGTTAGCGGACTGGCTGAAACAGCGGCGTTGAGAGGTAGCGTTCGCCGCAGGATGGGGCGAAGGTGACGATTGTTTTGTCGCGGTTTTCGGGGAGTGCGGCGAGGCGGGCGGCGACGGCGACGTTCGCGCCGCTGCTGATCCCAACCAAAATCCCCTCCTCACGCGCAAGACGCCGCGCGAAGTCGAACGCTTCGTCACCCGTTACCTGTTCGATACGATCAACGAGAGAAGTGTCAAGGTTTTTCGGTACAAACCCCGCACCAATCCCCTGAATCGGGTGCGGCCCCGCAACGCCACCACTAATCACCGGCGACGCCGCAGGTTCAACAACAACACCCAAAACGTCACGCGACTGGCTGCGAAGATAACGCATCGAACCGGTGAACGTCCCGCCCGTCCCAACCGCAGAAACGAGAATGTCGCACCGTCCGCCAGAATCTCGCCAGATTTCGGGGCCGGTCGTCGCCTCGTGCGCCTGCGGATTCGCCGGATTCTCAAACTGCTGCGGCATCCACGCACTCGCACGACTCGCAACAATCTCGTTTGCACGTTCAATCGCGCCGCGCATCCCCTTCGCGCCGGGCGTGAGAATGAGATTCGCACCGAGCGCGGCGAGAAGTTGACGACGCTCAACACTCATCGTCTCCGGCATCACGAGCGTCAGACGCAGATTCCGCGCCGCCGCCGCGAAGGCGAGTGCAATGCCGGTGTTGCCGCTAGTCGGTTCGACGATCTCGGTGTCGGGTGTGAGAATGCCGTCGCGCTCCGCCGCCGCAAGCATCGCGCACCCGACGCGATCTTTCACACTCGAAAGCGGATTGAAAAACTCCAGCTTGAGCAGCACCGTCGCGTGCTCCGCCGGAACAACACGCTGAAGCTGCACCAGCGGCGTATTACCAACCGTGGCAACAATGTTTGGGAAAATGCGATGCGATGTGTTTGTCGGTGTCATGTTTATTGTACCTTTCGTTCAATTTCGTCTTCCTTCGCCATGCGAATCACTTCGTCGATAGACGTGATTCCGCGTAAAACTTTTCGCCAGCCGTTTTCGCGGAGCGTCTTCATTCCGGCACGACGCGCGGCGGCTTTAATATCCTGCGTCTGGCAACGTTCACTCGCCAAAAGACGAATGTCGTTGTCGGCAACGAGAAGTTCGTACAGCGCGATCCGCCCAGCAAATCCAGTGTGCCGACACTCACGACAACCGACCGGCTCAAAGATGTCAATCTTTTCTTGCATCATCTCCGCAAACGGAAAGTCGTCGGGAATCTCTTTCGGAATCGGTTGGAAAACTCGTTTGCAGTGCGGACAAAGTCGCCGAACAAGACGCTGCGCCATAATTCCCTCAACGGTCGTACTGACCAAAAACGGCTCGACGCCCATGTCGATCATCCGCGTAAACGCACCAGCGGCGTCGTTGGTGTGGAGCGTGCTGAAGACAAGGTGCCCCGTGAGCGACGCCTGAATCGCGTTTTCGGCAGTCTCGAAGTCGCGGATTTCGCCGACGAGAACGACATCAGGATCGTGCCGCAAAATCGCACGCAAACTCGCCGCAAACGTAAGACCAACTTTCGTGTGAACTTGAATCTGGTTGATCCCGTTGAGTTGATATTCAATCGGGTCTTCGGTGGTGATGATTTTCGTCGCTTCGTCTTTGATCTCGTTGAGTGCGGAATAAAGCGTCGTCGTTTTGCCGCTCCCTGTCGGGCCGGTGACGAGGATGATTCCGTGCGGCTGCTTAATCAGTTTGCAAAATGTTGCGTAAATATCGTCGTCCATTCCGACGCCGCGGAGTGTGAAGTCCATCTTGTCTTTGTCGAGAATACGCATGACGATCCCTTCGCCGTGCAGCATCGGAATTATCGACAGACGCAAATCGATCTCGCGTCCCGCAACGCGAATCTTGATGCGACCGTCTTGCGGGATGCGTTTTTCGGCGATGTTGAGACGCGCCATAATTTTGAGACGACTCACTATCGCAGACTGGAAACGATTGATCTCCGGCGGCATCGGTTGCGGTTGCAAAACGCCGTCGATGCGATAACGAACTTTCATTCCAGTGTCGTGTGCTTCGATGTGAATGTCGCTCGCACGCACCTCGACCGCCTCACTCAAAATGTCGTTCACCAGCCGCACCACCGACGCTTCTTGTGCGGAGTCGTCTTCGCCCCAATCGAGTTCGCCTTCGACTTCAACGCCGTCGCTGGCTGATTGGGCCATGAGTCCGTCGATTGTCTCGGCACCGACGCCGAGGTGCGACTTGATTAACTTCGCAAGTTCGAGCGGCATTGAGAGTACCGGCACGACCGGTCGCCCCGTCGCACCGGAAACGGCGTCGATGGCGACGGTGTCGAACGGGTCTGAAGTTGCCAGCATTATTGCGCCGTTCGGTGTCGTGCCGACTGGGAACACAGCGTAGCGATGAACGAGCTTGATCGGAAAACCGTTCAAGACTTCGCGGCCAACTTCGTGTTTTGTAAGGTCGATGAGCTGGAGTCCGAGCGTCTCGGCGAGTAGCGCGAACGCCTCACCTTCCGACTTGACCCCAAGCGTTGACAGCACTGAAACGAGTCCGCCGTCGCGCTGAAGTGCGTCGCGGACGAGCGGAATAAGACGCGGCGAAATTGTTGTGGACATTTTGGACGTGTAAGCGAGTGAATAAGAATCGGAGCGGGAAGCGTAAGCGAGTGACCAATCAGAACACGAGGCGTAAGCGAGTGCCCGAATCAGCACAGACATAGCATTAACGAAGTGTTGTCAGGATGGATTCCCGCGTCTGCGGGAATGACGGACGCGCGACTCAACGTGGGTCGCTGGCAAGCTGCTCCAGCAGAGACAGCCAATCGCAGAAGTGTTGACATTGCTTTCGAAGCGTTGCGAGACCGATATGCTGCGCCACCGCGACGCCAGCAGTGGCTTTGCTGTACTCTGGAATCTCTTTGAGAATACGTTTGGAAGGTGCGGTCGCTGCGCCGTCGTTGATCAGTTCAGGATTCTGGTCGCCAACAATGCGAATCAGATTCGCAATGGGCGTGGCGTGATCGATGTATTCCCAGTCCAAATGCTGCGGGGCGGCGAGAATCAGTGCCTCAAACTCGTGAAGCTGAATATACGGAATGAAGCGAGGGTCATTGATGTCTTTCGCAAATGCCTCTTCGAGTATGCGGACGCGATCATACGGGTTGCGCTGACGTGCTGCGTCTGCAAATCCGGGGAAATCGTCCGGTAGTGCGTACAGGTCAAACATCGTCGTGAAGCGGCATTCGGGACGGTTGTCGTGTTTCATCCACGTCAAAATATCTTGCTTCGCCCGCTGGTAATCCAGCAATCCGCCGCGATACACGCATCCCGCACGCTTGTCCTTGCTGGTGAGGACACTACGCGCATCGGCCACAACCTGAAATTGCGCCAAGTGTTCTGCCAAGACTTTGTTCGCAAAGTTTTGCTCGGTCTGTCCTTCGGCGGTAATGTGCAAGTGGATCACGGCTGGCCTCCGAGAACATTTTTTTCCCACAATTCAGAAAGGCTGTAACGCTCAAGCCAATCGCGCAAATCGTCGGGATTCAGTTTCTTGACAACGGAGTGCTGCTGTCGCTTATCGTGATCGTATTCTTCTTGTTCGATGACGACAATATTTTCCGGCGAAAACTCGTCCACCAAACGAGTCGATTGAGTCGCCAGCAATATCTGCGAGTGTTGCGAAGCCGTGCGAACGAGTGCCGATAGTTCCGTCAGCGCGGCTGGATGAAGTCCAAGTTCCGGCTCGTCCAGAACAATAAACTTTGGCAGTAAGTCTGTAGGCTGGAGCAGGAGCGTCGCCAACGCCATGAAACGTAACGAACCATCGGAAATTTGGTGCGGATCAAATGGATAATCGCTGCCGGAAACATCGTTCCAGTTGAGACGAACGTAGTCTTTTCGCCCCGGAAGCGAAGCCAAATCAAAGTCGCCAAACTGTGGCATGACTCGCCGTATCGTTCGCACAATACGGTCGTAATACTTTTTGTGCTCGCTCGTTTCCTTGAGACGTTTCAAAAACGCCGCCAAGTTCCCCGCGTCGTGACGCAAATACTTGGCATCGTCTACATAACCGCTGTCTTTAATCTTCGCCGTTTCGGACGTGTCGTGGAATTGGTAGCTCTTGATTTTTGACAAAAAACTGTAGAGCGATCTGCTTATTGGTTGCGTGTCGCTACACAGATTACTTTCGAGTACACCGATTCCGATTGCGTCGTACATTTGCCGCTGAAAGACTGTTTCACCGCTAATAAACAACCGGTCGGGAAGCCCGTAGGAAAGGTGGATTTCGTATGCGGTGTCATCATCGTCAAACTCCATGACAAAGGTGATGCGTTCGGTTTGTTTGCGTCCGTAGAACAAGAGTTGCTCCACGCCTTGTTTGCCGACGTAGTGCTGTAATGCACCGGTCATCATGAAGCTCAACATGTTGAAGAACGAGACGAGATTGCTTTTGCCAGCACCGTTGGCACCAAGTAGCACCGTGACATCGCCGAACGGAATAGTCTGTCCCCCGCAGAACGATTTGTAGCCAGCCAGTTTGAGTTCTTTTAGCTTGAGTGGCATAGAGTTTACCTAAAACATTCTTTCCGCGAATCCTGTACGCTGCGCATTCTACCGCAAGACCGTCCACTGACAAGGCGACAACGCGAATCGGGTTCCATTGTCAAGCCGTGAATCGTCGCTATAATTCCCGCTCGGTTTTTCGGTACAACAACATTAGCACACAAAAAAACTATGGCACGCATCAGTCCTTTTGAGTGGTTTCGTCGAAATCAGACAGCAGCATTCGCATTCCTCGCGGTGATGGCGATGACGAGTTTTATCGTCCTGCCAATCGTTATGCAAATTATGAGCGACCGTAGCGGGGGAGGCGATGGGCGTCCGCTCGTGGCGAAGTGTTCGCGTTATGGCAACGTGACCGTGCAGCTTCTCGAACGCCTCCGAAATCAGCACGACACGCTCGGACGATTCTACGCCGTGCTCTACAACAACCTCGGCGGTGCTAACAACCAGCTCGGACAAACGGCACCGCTCGGCGAACTTCAAGAAATGGTGCAAGCCTTCGGACAAGTCCGCAGCGACGAAGACCTCGTCAACGACTGGCTGATGACGCAACACGGATACTCGCTCGGAATGTCCGCAAGCGAAGAGTCTATCCGTGAACACCTCCTCTCACTCACCGCTGGTGCGAAAAACGTCACCGCTGGATTCCAAAAAACACTCGCCGACATCGGACTCCCACGAAAACGATTCGACGCCGTTATCGCCGACTTTCTCGTTCTAACGCAGGTGCGGTCGCTGCTGTTCCACAATCTCTGGACGCCAACACCGTCAACAAAATGGAACGCATTTGAACGACTCCAGCGCAAAATCGCCGTCGAAGCGGCGGCGGTTCCGGTGTCACGATACGTCGGCGAAGTTGCAGAGCCGACACGCGACGAACTCGCAAAGTTCTTCGAGGCAAACCGTCGCAACACCTTCAATCCCGAACTCGCAGAATCAGGATTCGCAATACCAAAACGACTCTCGTTCGGCTACGTCATTGCGGAACCGACAGACGAGATGATCGCCGCCGTTGACGCCGCCGCTGTCGAAAAGTATTACGACGAAAACAAAGCGACGCTCTTCCGCCGTCCACCAAAACTTCGTGAGACACCAGAACCGCCACTCACAACTCCGGGTAGCGAACTGATTCTGCCGTCACTCACACCTTCGGCGACGGAGCCAGATTCTGCGCCCGAAGTCGCGCCCGACGCGACGCACGAAGAGCCAGCCACGGTTGTACCGACTCCGGTCGAGCCGACTCCCGAACCCGCAGAAACTCCGGCACCGAAAGAACCCGCCGAAGAACCAGCGACGGTTGCGTATCGTCCGGTTGTGTTCACGCAGACCGACGCCGAACCGGCAGACGCAACACCAGCACCGTCAACAGATTCTGCCGAACCGGTTGACAACACGCCGATTGATCTCAACATTTTGTTCCGTCCGCTTTCGGAAGTTGAGTCGCAGATTCGCCACACGCTCGCGCTTGAGGCACTCGAAAAGAAGTTGCAAGTGATCGAAGATACGATGCGGAATTATCTTCTCGACTACACGCAACGCGGCGATGCAGCGGTGCGTCCCGACATTGCAAAGCTCGCGGCGGATAACGGTTTCACTTACATTGCGACGCCTGCGGCGGTCTCGATTTTCGAGGTCGAGGAGAAGTGTCCGACCGCGTTTGCCGATAGCGCAATTTGGCAACGCGTCGCGCAGTTCTATCAGCGTCCGCCGGTCAACTTTGAACCGCACCGCATTAACAGTGCTGACGGTGTTGTTGTGCTTTGGGTGACGGAGAGTTTTCAGATTCGCTATCCAGAGTTTGACGAAGTTGTGGAGACGGTGCGGCAGCGGTGGAAGGAAGTCGAGGCCCGCAAACTGGCTCGTGCCGAAGCGGAGCGTCTCGCCCAAATCGCAAAACAAAACGCGACAACTCTCGCTGACGCATTCGCGTCGCAAAATCCGCAGCCCGAAGTCGCCGCGACGGAACTGTTTTCGTGGAAGACTTATGGCGATCCGTATCTCGCTTTGCAAATGGCGCAGTGGGGAATGCCGCCGCGACTCAGCGAAGTCCACGAACGCGGTGCGGACGGCAAACCGGTCGAGAAGAATCGTGTCATCAAAAACGTTGGTGATGCGTGGATGGGTGCGGCCTACGCGCTCGGTGTCGATGGTGTTGGCGTCGCCTTTAACGAGCCGCAGACGATTGCGTATGTGATACGTTTGGTAGAGACGACGCCGCCAGTTGACGAACTCGTCCCGAAATTCCGCAGCGGTGCGCCGTGGGACTTCGACACCTCACTCTACCGGCAGCAAACGTTCCAAACGTTTGAACGCTTCCTCGCACACATACAGCAAACGTCCGGTTTTGAATGGGTTATGCCAGAATCATCGCGGCGATTGCGATATGGGGAGTGAGGCATGAGAAATCGCGGTAAACGTTCACAGGGATGATTTTCGCCTACGTCATTCCCGCGTAGAGGAGACAGCATGACAACAATTTCTCACACGCTTTCACCATCGCCAATGTTTCCCGTCGCAGACGACGAACTGGTTGATGACTTTGCAGATGACGCCTTCGTTGACGATGTTGAAGGCGACGAAATAGGTGCTGCCTTCGTGCGTTCGCGGATGATTCAGAACGAAGACGGCGAGTGGGTTTATAATCCCACCGATGAAGACCGTGCGGCGATAGAACGTTCGGAGCGAGACTTTGCTGAAGGACGGTGGTACACGCACGAAGAGTTTATGGCGAGGATGCGCGCGTGGCGAGAAAGAAACGATTAGCATGGTCGGTGGCGGCGACGAAAGAATGGACAGCGATCTTGACTTACTACGAAGCGAGAAACGGTTCGCCACGCTACGGAGATAGTCTAACGCAAAATATCCTTCGCCGCTTGGATTGGGTTCAACAAGGTTTGACCCAAGGGCAGAAGATCGCAATTAAAGGAGTGCGAATGATTTGTCAAGATGCTGTTGTTGTGCTCTACAAAGAAGACGCAACGACCATTCGAGTCGTGCGGGTTTTTGATGCTCGCCGAGATGTGAAGTTTTTGTAATCGTGTTCTCGTGTCCGTCATTCCCGCGTAGGCGGGAATCCATCCTGAAGGCACTTCGTTGATGCTATGTCTGTGTTGATTCGGGCACTCGCTTACGCTTCGTGTTCTTATTCACTCGCTTACGCTTCCCGCTCTGATTCGTGTTCTGATTCTGGTTCGTGTTATGCTCTCTCTTGTCACAGGTGGTAGTGGATTTCTTGGCGGTGCGATTGTTCGTGCGCTGGTGGAGCGTGGTGACAGTGTTCGGGTTTTGGTTCGCCGCGACGTGCCAGAACTTTCTGCGCTCGGTGCTCAAGTTGTGTACGGCGACATCACCGACCGCGATGCGGTCGGTGCGGCGTGTGCGAATTGCGATGTCGTCTATCACACCGCGGCGATAGCCGGAATTACTTGTCGCTGGAAACCGTTCTACGAAACCAACACGCTCGGAACATACAACGTCATCGACGGCTGTTTAAGGCACGGAGTTCAGAAACTTGTCTACACGAGTAGTCCGAGTGTGACGTTCGATGGTTCGCCGCAACGAAACGTTAACGAGACAGTGCCATATCCGACGCGGTGGCTCGCACACTATCCGCACAGCAAGGCACTCGCCGAACGCGCGGTGCTCGAAGTACACGGCGAAAAACTTGCGACGTGTGCGCTGCGTCCGCATTTGATTTGGGGCACGGGAGACCGTCATCTCATCCCGCGACTGTTAGACCGCGCACGATGTGGACGACTGATGCGAGTCGGCGATGGCAAAAATCTCATCGACACGATCTACATCGACAACGCCGCCAGCGCGCACCTAAAGGCCGCAGACGCACTCACGCAAAACAGTGTTGTCGGCGGGAAGGCATATTTTTTATCGCAGGGCGAACCGGTTGTTTGCTGGGATTGGATCGACGAACTCCTCGCGCTCCACAACTTGCCGCCGGTACGTCGCCGCATTTCGTACCGTTTCGCGTGGACAATCGGTGCGATGTTGGAAAGTTTTTACACGGTTTCGCGTCCGTCGCGTGAACCGCCGATGACGCGATTCCTCGCCGCGCAGCTTGCACTCGACCACTACTTCGACATCACCGCCGCCCGCAAAGATTTTGGTTACGCACCGCTCATCTCAACCGCCGAAGGAATGCGGCGATTGGTTCAACAATCAGAGCGGGAAGCGTAAGCGAGGTGACCGAATCAGGTGTGAACGCCTACGAGGCGTGGAGCATATCAATGAAGTTTGAAGCGTTTATTTCCGGCAGTTACAAACAGCAGTATCAGTACAAGAGTTTTCAGCCAGCGACTATAAATCGCGTTTGGTTTTGGGAAGACCCGCGCATCAACGTATTGCTGGAGAGAGCAACGCAAGCCCTCGGCGAACTGAACGCCTTCACTTTGATTGTTCCTGATGTAGACATTTTTATACGAATGCACATTATCAAAGAGGCAAACACATCGAGCCGCATTGAGGGGACTCGCACCGAAATTGACGAGGCGGTGTTGGACGAAGAAGCGATTCTGCCGGAACGCCGCGACGATTGGCGCGAAGTGCAGAATTATGTACAGGCGATGAACACCGCTATTGACGAGTTGCAAACTGTGCCGCTGTCGTTGCGATTGCTGCGGCACACGCACGAGATACTGATGCAGGGCGTTCGCGGTGAACACAAAACGCCGGGCGAATTTCGTCGCAGCCAGAATTGGATTGGTGGATCGAGTCTGGTCGATGCGGCGTTCATCCCGCCACACCACGACGACTTGCCCGACTTGCTGACCGACCTCGAAGCGTTTTGGCACAACGAAAACATTGCCGTTCCACACCTTGTACGCTGTGCATTGAGTCACTATCAGTTTGAGACCATTCACCCATTTTTGGACGGCAATGGGCGCATCGGGCGATTGTTGATCACGTTGTATCTTGTCAGCCACCGTTTGCTGTACAAGCCATCGCTCTATCTTTCCGCGCACTTTGAAAAATATCGCGGCGACTACTACGACGCCCTGACGCGGGTGCGTGAGTCCAACGACATAGGACACTGGGTACGTTTTTTTTTGCAGGCGATAGTCGAGACCGCCGAGAGCGGCAAAAAGACATTTCAGCGTATTCTTGCACTTCGTCAGGAGCTTCATACCGAAGTTGTTAAAATGGGTCGCCGCGCCGAACATGCCCAGCAGTTGCTCGCCTACCTTTATGGCACTCCGAAAATCACCGTAAACGAGGCGATGGAACTGCTCAAAATAAAGTATCTGTCAGCAAACCGCCTCGTATCGGCCCTCGTCGAGATGGGCATTTTGCAGGAAATAACCGGCGGTCAAAGAAACCGACAGTTCATCTTTCGGAAGTATGTTAACATTTTCGAGGTCGAAAGTGAAATATAGATTTTCTTATTATCTTTTCGCCGCCTGAAATGATAATAAGGATGGCTCTACGCTGGTTTCGGGTTGATACTTTTTTGGATACCTGTCAATTTTCGCAACTGTACATGATTTTTGAGGAGTCTCACACAAAGGCACGAAGTACACGAAGAGCACAAAGGACGTTTTCAACTTCAATCCTCTTCGTGTCCTTTGCGTTCTTTGCGCCTTTGTGCGAAAAAAAAGAGCCGCTCGAAAAGTATGCGATCATGCTTCGTGCCTTTGTGCCTTCGTGTGAGAAAAAAAGAACATCGCGTAAACGCAAAATCAGTGAACGCTTACTCAACAAAACCAAAAGGCCCACCAAATGATCCAGCCTCGCACACTCAAAGGTTTCCGCGATTTTCTCCCTGAAACGATGTTGCCGCGTGAAGAACTGCTCACGCGGTTCACGAACGTTTATCGTTCTTACGGATTCGTTCCGATAGACACGCCGGTACTTGAGTACCTCGAAGTCTTGACGGGAAAAGGGAGCGACGAGACCGACAAACAACTCTATAAGTTCACCGACCACGGCGGGCGCGAAGTCGGGATGCGATTTGACCTCACGGTTCCGTTTGCACGTTTCGCGGCGCAACATATCGGTACGCTCGGCGTCCCGTTCAAGCGGTATCACATGGCGAAAGTATGGCGCGGCGAGAACACGCAGGCCGGACGTTACCGCGAGTTCGTGCAGTGCGACTTTGACACCATCGGCACTACATCTCTCGCGTCCGACATCGAAACCGCACTCGTCTTGAACGACGCACTCGAACGGATCGATCTCGTCACCGGTGCGACGTTTACGTCGTTCAAGATTCGGATCAACAATCGCAAAGTGCTAACGGGGTTGTTGGAGAAACTCGGTCTTGCGGATCGGAGCGTTGCGGTACTTCGTGCGCTCGACAAACTTGCGAAGGTCGGCGCGCGTGGCGTCGCCGATGAGATGACGCAAACCGCAAACGCAACGCCCGAACAAATCGACGCGCTCTTACAACTCGCGTCGCTTCGCAGCGGCGGCGAGACGAACATCGACAACGACACAATTCTCGCGTCTGCAACATCGCTCTTGTCGGGGAACGCGCTCGGACTCGAAGGGATCGCTGCCTTACGCGACTTGCTTTCGGCGACGGAATCGGCGGGCGTTCCGCGCGAACGGATCGTGATTGACGTTTCGATAGCACGCGGTCTCGACTACTACACTTCGACGATTTACGAAACGTTTCTCGACGCGATGCCGGAGATCGGCTCGGTTGCGAGTGGTGGTCGTTACGACAATCTTGCGGGGATGTTCACGAAGCAGTCGCTTCCGGGCGTGGGCGCGTCGATTGGTCTTGACCGACTCCTTGCGGCGATGGAGCAACTCGGAATGTTACCGCAGAGCGCGACGGCGGCGCGGGTTTTCATTCCGTTTTTTGTAGCGTCGCGTCTCGGCGATTATCTTCGCATTGCAGCGGAACTTCGTCGCGCGGGCGTGGCGGTTGAACTTTTTCCAGAGCCAAAAAAACTTGGCGTACAACTCAAGTACGCCGACAAAAAAGGGTTCCTCTGGGCGATCATCATCGGCGACGACGAGTTCGCATCGCAAACCGCGCAGGTTAAAGACCTCGTTTCGGGCGAGACTGTCGCCGTCCCATTTCTTGAACTTTCGATATACATGGGCAAGAAGTAGGAGAGAGCAAGGAAAACGCGGAAATCTACACTTCCGTGTTTTCCGCGTTAAAATGCTTGTTCGTGGCTTCGTACCTTCGTGTGAGGCTCCTCGAAAACTTGTTAGCGAACTGGAGTCCCCCCTCGACGCGGTGCCAAGTTTCGTGTAGAATCCCGCCTCTCTTGTTTTCTTGTCGCGGGATAGAGCAGCCCGGTAGCTCGCGAGGCTCATAACCTCGAGGTCGCAGGTTCGAATCCTGCTCCCGCAATTCTGACGAAACCACGGCGAACATCAATTCGGGGCACTCGTTTCGTATTCTGATTGGTCACCCGCTTACGCTTCGTGTTCTGATTTGGGCACTCGCTTACGCTTCGTGTTCTGATTCGGTCGCGCTGATTGCCGCTTGGGCGAAGAGGGTTGGGTACAGGTCTTCGTAGTACCAGAGTTTGGCGAAGTAGAGTCCGATTGGAGTCGCTTCGTCGAGACGCCCCTCTTCAATGCTGCGAACGAAATAGTCTAGTCCGCCTTCGAGTGCGGCGGCGGCAGAAGATTGCAACGTCTCGCCCGCGTTCACCGTCGCAAGTGCTTCAATCACAACCGACGTTTCCTCGATGCTCGAACGCCCCGCACTGTCGCGGCCCCAGCCGCCGTCTTCGTTCCGGTTGCGAACGAGCCACTCGACACCACGCGCAACAGCATCCGAAATCGGTTTCTTTTCGGACGGCGAAAGCGGCCACGAGCCGCACTGTACTCCGCACCGCAAAACCGCCGCTAGTCCGACCAACACCTTCGCCGTTCCATAATACGGATTGTCTTCTCTGCGGCGGTGCTCGTTACCAAACCAGAGCGGAATAAAGCTACCGTCGTCTTGCTGCGACGAGAGCAAAAACGCTATCGCACGCCTCGCATGACGATACAGTTTTGTGAGCGTTGCGCGGATTGATGCGTCGTGATCAATGTCGGTGCTACACCACGCAACGTAGGCGCGGAGTGCGTGCGCGGTGAGGTCAACGCTACTTCGGTCGAACGCAAGTCTTCCCCAACCGCGACAGAACGTCGGTATCCCGCCGTCGCGATTTTGCAACCGGAAAAGCCAACGCAAACCGTTCTCCGCCGCCGCGTCGATTTGCGCGACTTCGCTTTCGGGCGTGTGTGGCCGCATCCGCGACAGTGCGAGAACCGCGCCGGCGGTGTCGTCGGAATCGGGAACGGCACCGGAGAGCGGCGTCCATCCCCAGCCGCCCGGCTCCGCACCCGTGAACGGATGCGGTTCACGCCACTGCGACGCCAAAATCGCCGTTCGGAGCGAGGCGTCGCCCAGTATTGCTTCGTCTTGCGAACCGACCACCGCAAGCGTCGTCAGCCACGTCGAAAGGTTGACGTCGATTGGCCACGAGCCGTCGTTTCGCGCCGTCTCCAGCAAGAAACGGACGCCACGCGAAACGACCGGCGAGTCTACAAGTCCCATCTCCGAAAACGCCATCACCACAAACGCCGTCAGCGGAATCGCCTCAAGAAATCCGCCGTCTTCGGGCAACATCGATTCGACGACGCGGCGCGTCCGCTCCATCAACATTCGGCGAAGAAACGTCGGCAGGAGCGAATGCGATGATGGTTCGTGAAAGAACTGCACCTGACCTATCGCCACCAGTGCCGGAATCGCGTAACTCACGACCGGCAGATTCAAAAATCGGAAGAGACGCTGCGGCAACACCGCAAGTTCAAACGGCAATGGCGGGACATCTTTCCAATCGACCAGTCCCGCCATCGCAGCGTTGGCGAGGATCGGTGCGGCGAACGAACGGTCGTCGCCGTACCGCTTTGAAAGTTCGCGTGTCGAGCCGTACCGGACGAGATATGCGTCGGCCTTCGACAGCATCGTCATACTCCATCCGGCGACGACCGAGTCGTGAAGCGGGCCGTAGATTGTTCCGTGGTCGTCGGTTTCGAGTTGCGAGATATGAGTCTGCGCCGCCAGCAAGAGTGCGGATTTGACTAGCAGTGTTGTTGCGACGTTTGAGAGACTCCGGTCGGTGTCGCCCCAACCGCCGTCGCTGTTTTGGTGACGCTTGATCCAGCCGATTCCTTGGGCGATGACGAGCGAAATTTGGGCGGTGTTGTCGGCGTCGCAGGAAGTGCATGAATTGCTCGGCGCGACTTTTTCACTCGAACGCAAAGAGCAGTTGCAACGTGTCAAGTAAATGGACAGCGCACTGACCGCCGTCGCCGTCGAAAGTGCAGACGACGACAGCCGCCCGACCCAAACGCCGCCAGCGTTTCGTGCGGCAAGAAGTTTCTGGTTGACGACCACCGCCGCATTTGCGAGACGGGCGTCGAAAGAGGGAGTATTTGGCATTTTGTGAGTTGTGTGAAGTAATACAAGACCTATAGGCCCTATATGTCCTATAGGGCCTATAGGGGTGATTCAAACCTCTAACGTCTCCGCGTATACGCAATCGGGTTCGGTTTGGAGTGGGTCGCCGGTGACGGCGTAGGCGCGGGCGCGGCTGCCGCCGCAGACTGCGCGGTATTCACACCGTCCGCACGCACCGCGATAGTTGTCGGGGTTTTGGAGTGCGCGGAACGTCGGGTGAGTTTGGTAGATCGTTACAACGTTGTCGCGCGGGACACGTCCGCACTCAAGCGGCAAAAATCCTGCGGGGTAAACCTCGCCACGACAACCGACAAACATCACGCCGCGTCCGTCTGTCACGCCGAGCGGGGCACGCCGCTTCGCCCCCGACGTTTGCAGCGGATCGCCGCCGCGCTCGAGTACATAACGCCGGTAGTGCGGTGCCTCCGTCGTCTTGATTCCGAACGGGAGTTGCGGTGTTAAGTTCCAAAGTTTTTCAAAGACCGTTTCGTATTCTGCCGCCGTGATTCGTTCCTCTTCGACGCCGCGACCAGTCGGGACGAGAAAGAAGAGCGACCACATCGCAACGCTGCGTCTCTCGGCCAAGAGCGTTGCGAGGTCGTCGATGAGGGCAACATTGCGCCGCGTGATCGACGTGTTTACTTGCACCGGAATCGACAGCGACGCCGCAAACTCCAGCATTTCGAGCGTCTTGGCGAAGCTGCCGGTGAAACCGCGAAAGGCGTCGTGGACTTCGCACGTTGGTGCATCGAGACTGATTCCGAGTGCTTGAATACCGGCGTCGCGTGCGGCAGAGAACGCTTCTCGCGTCGCAAGCGGCGTCGCCGACGGTGTTAGTGCGGTCGGGAGTCCGAGCGACGTTGCGTGACGGATGAGACTGAAAAGGTCGGGGCGTTTGAGCGGGTCGCCGCCGGTGAAGACGAGGTGCGGTTTACGCGGAAACGTCGCAACTTGCTCGATCACTGCGAGTGACTCTGCGTGCGTGAGTTCGTCGGCGTCGGCGTGTTCCTGTGCCGACGCGCGACAGTGCTTGCAAACGAGGTCGCAAGCATTTGTCACTTCGTAATAGAACATCAGTGGACTTACCGAAAAATCGTCCACGGTATACGGACGCTCTGCGGAACCGTGCCCCGCGCGTACAGTGTTATCAGTATTGTTGTCTTGTTGCATAGTCGCCATTTTCCGCATAGACCGCCAAAAAGAAAGGGGGGACTCTCCGTAAATGTGGAATCGGACGCAGTGGGTGGTATTCCCAGCGGCGGAGAAACGTGTATGATACGCAACACTGTTGCACCAATAGACTCACGGACGAACACCGACAATCAATCAGCCATACTTTACCCGATGCCCCACGACAGCGATGTCTCAACTGGTTCCGCTGGAATGATGCAGATCACTGATCGCGAGTTTAACGCGATACGCGACCTCGTATACCAGCGATTTGGTATCACTCTCGCCGACGGCAAAAAAATGCTCGTCGTCGGGCGGTTGCAGAAGATTCTCCGTGAACGTTCACACAATACGTTCCAAGAATACTACGACACACTCGTCGCCGACAAGACCGAACGTCTGCTAAACGAGCTGGCCAACCAGATCACCACCAACCACACGTTCTTCTTCCGCGAAGGCGAACACTTCGAGTTCTTTCGCAAAGAAATTCTGCCGTGGATGACCAGCGAACACCAAAAACAAAACAACAACGACCTGCGAATTTGGTGTGCGGCGGCGTCGAGCGGTGAAGAGCCGTACACAATCGTTATCTCAATG
Organism: Thermoguttaceae bacterium; assembly: GCA_051651625.1. GTDB lineage: Bacteria > Planctomycetota > Planctomycetia > Pirellulales > Thermoguttaceae > JBOFSQ01. The sequence goes on from JBOFSQ010000072.1 coordinate 18,356, forward strand.
ATGGAACACTTCGGCGCAAGTTACTCGCAGTGGAACGCCGGACTACTCGCTACCGACATCTCCGAAAAGGCCCTACTCGCTGCCAAGGCCGGAATCTACGACGCAACACGGCTCCACGGCGTCGATCCCGCCATCATCAAGAAATACTTTCGGCAGGTCGGCGACGACTGGCAAGTCAACGAAAATGTCCGCAAGGAAGTCGTGATTCGCAAGTTCAATTTGATGAACACGCGGTTCCCGTTCAAGAAACCATTTGACTGTATCTGGTGCCGCAACGTGATGATTTACTTCGACAACGAAACGAAGCTGGCCCTCGTCAACAGGATGTACGAACAGACCGTCAACGGCGGCTACCTGCTCATCGGCCACTCCGAGACAATCGCCCGCGGCGCAACAAAGTGGAAATACATTCGCCCAGCGGTTTTTCGCAAAGAAGAATAGCGAGTCAAACCAAATCAGAGCACGAAGCGTAAGCGAGTGGCCCAAATCAGAACGGGAAGCGTAAGCGAGTGAAACGTGAAAAGGAGATAGACCGTGACCAACAGCGAGATAACTGCAATTACCCAAACGATTGTCGAAACGGCCAGTCCGGAAAAAGTGTTTCTCTTTGGTTCGCATGCCTATGGCAATCCTGACGCAGACAGCGATTACGATTTTTTTGTAGTCATGCCCGACAATTCTGTGCGTGATTTAGAGGTCATTCAAAACATTCGACTTGCCTTGTTGGAAAATCGTATTCTAAAGTCGATTGATATATTGTCGCAAAAAAAAACGGTGTTTGCCAAAAAGAGTGCTCTGGCAACATTGGAGAGAAAAATCTCCCGCGAAGGAGTTCTTTTGTATGAACGCATTACTGGCTGAATGGCTTGATTATGCTAACGATGACTTGGAAGTGGCGATTCAAGTTTTTGAAAAGATGTATCCCAAAAAGCTGAAAATTGCCTGCTATCACAGTCAGCAGGCGATAGAAAAATCCTTTAAGGGATTTTTAGCGAGCAATGATGTCGAACCGCCAAAAACACACGATTTGGAATTGCTGTGTACGTTGTGTGCCAAGATTTCACCCGACTGCGTGGAGCTGTTACCCGATTGTGCGAAAATTACTTATTACGCGACACAAACCCGGTATCCCGACGAAATTGAAGTTACCGAGGTTGATACGCTGTTTGCAATCAATACGGCAAAAATGATTGTGAATAAGTTCAGAGCTTGAAGCGTAAGCGAGTGATAAAACAAAGAAAGTCATTCCCGTGAGTTCATCGCCCATCACAGTTTTGGTTGTTGACGATTCTGCCCTTGTGCGGCGGATCATCACGGAAGGTCTCAACCGTGACCCGATGATTCGTGTCGTCGGCGGTGCTGCCGATCCGTTTGAGGCTGGCGACAAAATCGCCCAGCTTTCACCGCAAGTTTTGACGCTCGACGTAGAGATGCCGAAGATGGATGGCGTCGAGTTTTTACGTCGGCTTATGCCGCAGCATCCGCTTCCGGTGGTGATGGTCAGCAGTCTGACCGAGCGTGGAAAACAGGTGACGATGGACGCCCTCGCCGCTGGTGCGGTCGATTTTGTGGCGAAACCTTCCGGTGCGGGGGCACTCGAACTGATGGTTCAAGACCTTTGTCGCAAGGTGAAGATCGCGGCGACGGCAAACGTCTCGCACTGGAAAGGTCGCACTGCTCCGGTCGCGGCGAAGCCAGCTTTTCCGAAGCCGCAACCAGCGGCGGCTTCGACAGCACACGTTGCAACGCACGCGACAACGCAACAAGCTGGCGGTGGCGGCAATCGTCCGCTCTCGCGGCGGATCGTTGCGATTGGAGCGTCAACCGGCGGGACGGAGGCACTCCGCGAAGTGATTTGCGGACTTTCGCCAGCGATTCCGGCGGGCGTTGTCGTCGTGCAACACATGCCGGTCGGATTTACAAAGATGTTCGCCGACCGCCTCAACGGTTTGGCGCAAGTCACGGTGAAGGAAGCGGTAGATGGTGAACAAATCGTCGATGGCCAAGTGATTATTGCTGCGGGCGGGAAGCAGATGGAAGTCGTTCCGTTTGGCAACAATGGTTGGCGAGTTCGCGTGTTTGACGGGCCAGAATGTTGCGGGCATCGTCCGTCGGTTGAGGTGATGATGAACTCCGTCGCCAAAAATTGCGGCAAGGTTGCGGTCGGCGTGATGCTAACCGGAATGGGGAGCGACGGTGCGAACGGAATGAAGGCGATGCGCGACGCCGGCGCACGCTGTTTCGCCCAAGACGAAGCGACGTGCGTCGTCTTCGGGATGCCGAAAGAGGCGTATGCTCGCGGCGGTGCCGAACGGCTCGTCCCGCTCCCGCAAGTAGCGGGTCAGATTGCAGCGTTGTTGAGGTAGCCCCGTTACGGGCCTTGAGTACACCATCCCGCAAACACATCGGGAGACCAAGAGATGACATCTATCGCCGAGATACACGAGATTTTAGACCGTACTGCACGCCACGCCGAAGAATCCGCCCGCCGCGCTGAAGAAGCCAATGCCGCTGCTGAAAAGCAGATGGCCGAGTTGCGAGCATTGCTTGCGGAGGCGGCCCGCCGTGACGAAGAATCTGCCCGCCGCGAAGCGGAATGGAAACGCGAGCGCGAAAAACTCGACGCAGAATACAAGCGCGAGCGCGAAAAACTCGACGCAGAATACAAAGCCGCCGAAGAAAAACGCAAGAAGGATCGCGAAAGACGCGACGCAGAGTACAAGGCCGCCAAAGAAAAAAGCGACGCAGAATGGAAACGCGAACGCGCAGCGATCCTCCACCGCATGAAAACCGAACGCCTCATAACCGACGAAACTATTCGCAAAAGTGTAAACTCGTTCGACCTGAAGTGGGGGATGCTTGTTGAGTCGTTTGTGAGTAATCAGGCGGTCGAACTTTTCGTCGAACGCGGTATTCCGGTGACGGACGGTTCCGCAAAAAACATCTGCGGTAAAATCGCTGGCAAGTCAGCCGAAATCGATGTGGCTTTGGTCAACAGCGACGTCGCCGTAGCAATCGAAGTGAAGACGCGACTCCACAAGAGCGATGTCAATCGTTTCCTCTATGTGCTGAAGTACATTCGCTGTTTCAAGTTCTTTGCGCCGTACGACACAATTTACGGAGCCATTGCCTACATCAGAGCGGACGACAGCATCGTCGAGTACGCACAAAGTCGCGGCA
>JBOFSQ010000073.1:0-80266 GCA_051651625.1 Thermoguttaceae bacterium
TGTCGCAGATTTTACGCATTGTTGGCAGTTTCTTTTTCTCTCACAAAGGCACGAAGTACACGAAGAACACAAAGGACGTTTTCAATTCCAATCCGCTTCGTGACCTTTGTGCTCTTTGCGCCTTTGTGTGAAACAAAGAATCGCTCGTAATGCATGCAATCATGCGACTCCCTCTGTGACTCCGTGTGAAAAAAAAGAACTGCGCGTAAACGTAAAATTCGTGAACGCTTACAAGAATTTTAACGCTGAAAACGCGGAAGGACGGAAAGACGCAGAAGTTCTGAATTCCGCGTTTTCCGTTTTTCCGCGTTTTCCGTTTTTCCGCGTGTTCCGTGTTCTCTCCTCTTCGTGCCTTCGTGTGAGAAAAAGAACTGCCATTGAAGTACGCGGTCATGCGAAGCGTGAACGATTACAAAAATTGACAGATACAAGACCGTTCACGGATGATATTCGACGACGCTGGTTTTGTCGTCGCTTCGTACCAAGACCAAGATTCGGTTTCCGCTCGGCGCGACCCAGAGTGCGTTGATCTCGCCCTGATTGAGCGTGTCTTTCCAGACGAGCTTTCCGGTTGTGTAGTCCCAAAGGCAGATGAGACCGGCGGTATCTGCGGACGCGAGCCAGCGTCCGTTGCCGGAGAGCGTAATCGCGCAAACCGGGGCTTTGTGTTGTTCCCATTGCTGCGTCTCTTTACCGGCGACTGTGTCCCATTCGAGAATCAAACCGTCGTCGTTTCCATCGAGTACGCGACTGCCGTCGTGCGTGAAAATGCTGCGTGATAGGAACGTCGGTGAAGTCGTTTCGTCTTTGGGCGGTTCGTCGGATGCAGATGATTCGGACGGAGGCGGCGAGTCTGGGCCAGACGGTGTTGCACTTGCTGCCGGACTGCTAACAACGGTGTCGCTCGACTCGGTTGACATCCACGATGTCGCAAATAATATGATGCAAACAATCGCGACGACGCCCGCACCAGCGACTCCCCACAGCAAGTATTTCTGGACAAAATATAGCACTGTTTCCCAAGGTGAAGACGCGCTTGCTAGTGCCGCGAGAAACTCATCGACATTTCTAAACGGCTCGTCTTGTGGGGCTGCCATCAGCCGCCGAATGCAGACCTCAACTTCCGGTGGAATGTCCCGCCGAAAGTGGGCGATAGGCAACACGGCTGGTACAGTATCGGGCAAGTCGGCGCGACTGAAAATCCCGCCAAGGTCGTCTGAAAATGGCGGCGTGCCGGTGAGGAGAGTATAAAAAACAGCACCGAGGGAGAAGAGGTCGTACTGGTGTGCCAACTCGTCTGAAGTTGACTGGTACGGGGAGCCGTACTTTGAGAGCTTTGCCAAACCAAAGTCAAGAATCTTGACCTGTCCCGCAGGCGTCACCCAAATGTTGGTCGGTTTTAGATCGCAGTGAAACAGCTTTATTCGATGCGCCGCTTGAAGTCCGTGCGCAATTTGCCGGACGATGGCGATTGCGTCGCGGAGATTCATTGGGCCTTTGGCAAGTTTTCCACCTTCCGAAACTCGCAGCGAACTGTGATACCGCATCCGGCGCGCAAGGTCGGTACCGGTGAGCATTTCCATTGCGAGATAGGGTTCGGAGTCGTGTCGGTCGGCGTCATAGATCACGCCGACATTTCGCTGCGAGATTCCCTTCGCTTTCTTCGTATCAGCTTCAAATAACGTCCACGCTTCGGGGGCGTAATCAACGTATGCAGTTATGACCTTGAGAGCGACCTGCCGATTCGTTCGCGTATCGACAGCTTTGTAAACCATCGACTCGCGTTTGGACCGCAGGCGTTTTCCGAGATGCTGGCCGCGTGTTTCGGCACCGACGACTACGTCGGCACTTCCGCGACCGAGGCGACCCAAGATGTGGTATGGGCCAATTTGTGACGGCATCCGCGCGACATCACCGCTACGCGCTCCACTATGCACGCCGGTACTTGTCCCTGAAGAATAAACGCCGCTGATGTCGGGAGACATAGGCTCAACTTTTTGGGGGACTCAAACGCTAGAGCGGTTTTCCAACGCGATCAACGTGGTCTTTGAGTGCCTGATTTTCGGTTTTGTCGTAATACAAAATGTCAAAGAAGTATGGCAAGTTCGTTTCCTCGTTCAGGTACGCACTCAAACCCAAAACGGTTGTGAGTGCAACGCGGCTTCCGAAAATGGCGATGTCTACATCGCTGGTGTTTTTGGCCGTCCCCTTCGCCCTGCTGCCGTACAAAACCGCTTTGTCGATCTCTGGGAATCGCAAAACAGCTTGCTTTATCCGCTGCATTTCGGCTGCCGTCAACCGCGTGTCTGCCTCACTCATGTACGGCCTCCGCCACTTCTCTAAACGCTTCGATCATCGGAAAGTATTCGTGTTTGATTGCGGATTCGACCTCAACGGCGAGTTGATCGTTGTAGACGTGTGAGGTGAGATTTCTGCTCTCAAGGCAAGTAAGCCAGTTTGCGGCGTCTTGTATGAGGCCTGCTTGGTACGCAGTTTTGATCGCTGCTCGCGGCGAGTTAACGTCCTGAAATCCTCGGTATTCGAGAATGTCCTTCATCAGTTTCCACGAGAGCTCAAACGCCAACTCAAAAAACTGAACCGCACCAGCACGTTCAAACTTGTTCGGCTGCTGAACGAGAAGTGCTTCTTGCAAACAGGAACAAGTTCTAGTCAAGTTTTCGAGTCGCTGCTTCCAGCGCGTATCGGGGATGTCGGTCATCGTTGCTGCTCCGCACTATTTGACGAGTCCGTAGTCGCGGAGTGTTGCGGTTAACTTTTGTCGTTCGGAGTCGGCCAGTGGTGTCATTGGGAGACGTAGTTCGCCGCTGTCGCGCGCGAGCATCTGCATCGCCGCCTTGACGGGGATCGGATTTGTCGCCAGCGAAAGCATGTCGCGGCATAGTGGGAACAACTTGTAGTGCCAGCGTTTTGCTTCGTTCCAGTCACCGGCGAGAGCCGCCCGGCACATCGCCACTACGTCGCGCGGTACGATGTTGCCGACAACCGAAACCACGCCACGAGCACCAATCGACATAAGTGGAAGCGTGAGGCTGTCGTCGCCGCTCAAGATAGTCAGATCGCTCCGCGCCATAATCGCCGACGCTTGATCCATCGAACCGGTCGATTCTTTCACCATCATCACGTTTGGACAGGCATCGGCGATGCGAACGATTGTTTCAGGTTCGATATTTTTCGCGGTGCGCCCCGGAATGTTGTAGATACAAATCGGTAGCGACGTTGCGGCAGCGACGGCACGAAAGTGTTGGAAGAAACCTTCGGCCATCGGTTTGTTGTAGTACGGCCCAACGACGAGTGCGGCATCGCAACCTGCTGCCTCGGCACACTTCGTCAGGTAAATCGCCTCGTCGGTACTGTTGGCACCCGTTCCGGCCATCACCAAAATCTTCCCCGCCGCCGCCTCGACCATCAAACGAATTACTCGTTCGTGTTCTTCAAACGAAAGCGTCGGCGACTCGCCCGTCGTACCGACAGGCACAATCGCGGTCGTCCCCGCAGCAATTTGGAACTCGACCTGTTCGGCGAGTGTTTTTTCATCGACTTTCCCGTTACGAAACGGCGTCACCACGGCGACCGAAAGACCAGCAAACTTTTCACAGCGTGTCATAAAATCAGAGACTCAAAAAAGTGTTAAACCAATCTGACGCAATCGCCAGACGGGCTACATTTTACACCGCTTTCGGATGTTGTCGAGGCTCTTGCAGTCCGCTAACAAGTTTCGCCAATCGTCCACGATTTCTACAGTATCATTCGTCTACTGGTAGTTCTTTTTTTCACACGGAGGCACAAAGAGAAGAGAACGCGGAACTACGGAAAGACGCGGAACTCTGAACTTCCGCGTCTTTCCGTAGTTCCGTGTTTTCCGCGTTGAAATTCTTCGTAGCCGTTCACGGTGCCATCCATCAACAACAGAAAATATCCGTGAACGATTACGCCCACACCATCTCCACAAATCTCACCGCATACGGCGGCATTGCGATTTTGATTGTGTCGGCGTCGCAGGTTAGTTGTTCGCGTTTTGTGCCGGTGCCGTCAACTGTGAACGCTTCACGCAATCGGCGACACGTTTCAAGTTGCGCCGAAGAATCTATCCCTTCGGTCTCGACGAGTGTGAGGCGAAGTCCGCGTTCTGTGTTTTCACTGTTGATGACCAGAACGTTCGGAGCCGAGCAGCGAAACAGCCACGACGCCTTCGTCGCAGGTTCACATGCTGGCACAATCAGCGGCGGCAAGTTCGCCGTGAACGCCATCGCTGGCCCCATCGGTACGGCAACATCAACGCCAATCGCCCAGCGAAACGTCCGCTCCGACTCGCCACGCGGAATCAAAATCGTGTCGATGTGACGCGGCGAACGGCGACGGTGAAACGGTATCCCGCCAGTAAAAATTGAGAGCGATTCAAATCGCGTCTCGCTCTCGTATCGCAAGTCGAGAAGCTCCGGCGACTCGATCAGATCGTCGCCCCACGGCCAGAGTCCGCCGTGAATCCCCGCACGAAGCGTCAAAAACTCGTTCCCAATTCCAAAACGAATCGCGTAGTAATTCTCCCACAACGACTCGTCGGGAAAAACTTCCGGCGCGATCGTCGCCTCAACGCCGATGGTGCGACTCTCGCTGGCGAGACGAAACGTTTGCACAAATCTCGCTGCAAGTTCGCCGCTCGGTAACATCATCCGTCCGCAGACGCGAACAACGCCGCGCGATGTTGTCGATTCCAGAATCTCAACTTCGTCGGCAGCGGTGATCGTGTAACCAAAGTTCGGATCGTGCGGCGAACGCTGGTCTTCTTGACACTGCTCATGCGACAACTTTAGCGCAAGTTCGCTCGCCAAACGATTCCCGCGAACACCCGAAGTGCGAACACTCACAAGACGCCCCGTCTTCGCGTCTATCGACGCGGTGAGACTTTCGTTGCGAAGAACGAATGTTGGGTACGGTGACTCAGACGCCACCAAGACACCGGTAGCAATGTTGCGCGGTGGCTTCTCACGCACACCAAAAACCGCCTTCACAACCCTCGTCGCCAGTGACGGCTGAACTACCTCCGTTTTCGTCTCCGCAGGTTTGTACGCAAAGCCAAACGCTGGAACCGTGACCACAACGGACATGTGCGAACTCTCCGCAACGAAGAGCGTCTGCGAAAATCCCCACTCGTTGAACAGAATTGTTCCGGTCGGCTCGGCGTTGCGGTTGCGAGTGACGGCGGTTGCGAGTTCGGTTGCGAACGAAGCGTTTTCCGCGTTAAAATTCTTCGTGCCTTCGTGCCTTCGTGTGAGACTCCCATCAAGCCCCAGCATCGTTGTGAGTACGGCGCGTCCGGCGAGTGCGGTTTTGCGCGCGGCGTCACGAAACATTGCGACACTGCGCGAGATGGGATTGTCGTTCGCTTCGTCCATCTCGATGAAACGCGAACGGTATTTGTCGATAGTGTAACGCTGCTTCGTGACGGCGTGCGTTATGCGTTCGGCAACGTCATCGACAGTACGGAACGTGCCGAAGAGGTCGAGAAAACGCGACGCGATTCGCAAGTCGCAGACCCATTCTGCGCGGTGTGTCGCCAGCATCGCAAGCGGCAAAATCGGGACGTGGTCGCTGCTGGTGATCGATTGCAAAAGATCGGGAAGTTTCGCAGCGGCGTCGCTTGCGGATGCACTCACGGGGTACCGCGTGAACGCGGTGATTGCGGCGTCGCCTGCGCCGCTCCACGACATTGCACTCGTCCGCGACTCGCCGAGTTTCCAGCCATCGAGCGCGAGCCAGTGAATCGCCGCTGCGTAACCGAATAACTCCGCCAGTTGCGGCACCATCGGCGAGAGACCACACCGCAGCCGCGCCCAAACTCGCGGCGATTTGCCGATGATACTTTCATACGTTGCGCGTCCGCGTGCGAAGCCGTCGATGAGATCGAGCAGCGGCGTGAGCGTCATCGGTCTTGCAATATCGTCGCCACACGTCACCGCGAGTTGTCCAGACGCCACGCCGTCGCGGAGTTTTTCGCGTGTGGTGTCGTCGAATCGTTCGAACGTTTCGGGCGACACGATCAGCGAGTACGGCGCAGTCGAAAACGTTGCGTCGAGTTCGGCGGGAAGCGTGTCGGCGCAGAGACGCAGGTCGAGAATGTGTGGCAGCGTTGTGTAGAAGTTTTCTTTGACGGTGGCGAGGTGCTCCATCGCTTCGCGGTACGAGTCCTCGCTCGCGTTGGTTTCGCCGGATTCTCGTGCGGTTGCTCCGGCGAGGACGAGGCGTTTTAGTTTGTCTTGATCGAGGAGCGTCATGTAACGCATGTGTCGCGTGAGACGTTCCAGCAAGTACGCACAAGTCCCGATAGCGAGTGAGATTGCAACGGTTTCGTCGCCGAAGGAATGTTGCTCTTGTCCGATAGCGGCGAGCGCGGCGGCGACGATGGTGTCGCGCGTTGTGTGGTGCCGCACGAACTTTACGCCCGCCTCTTCACGCCGCGTGACCCAGTCGGAATCGAGCATCTCTTCGCACGCCGGCGGGACGATGATGAGCGTCACTTCACTCGACGACGGCGGATAATACGCACTCTCAAGACGCGGCGTCCCTTGAACGCTCTGCATAATCGCCGGATGAAAAACCGCCGACCACGCCGCCATCAGCGCATCGCTCTGACCATCCCGCTGCACAAAGTCGAGATTCTCAAAACTGTAACTCGGATAGAGAACACAAATGCTCATAGGATTGTTGTTACCGTTCACGGATTGTTTCATCGCACCAAAATAGAAGCCGGAAAGGAGGCGGTACTCCACCGTATTGACGGAGAACAAGTGGAAACCACAACTCCGTCAATACGCTTCGCTCCTTTCCGGCTTCTATTGTACGCGAAGCGTCAATGTTCGTGAACGGTTGCGATTGTTGTATTCGTTCACGGACGCCACGGGGTTTCGCCTTCGTTCGGCTGCAAAAACTGCGCACCGGTTTCTTCGTACCACTTCACAAGTCGCTGCTGCATCGACGCTGTACGTTCGGGCATTGACGCTGCGAGGTCGTTCTGTTCGCCGATGTCGTCACGCAAATTGTAGAGATGAACGCGACCGTCCTCTAGTCGTTGAATCAATTTGTAATCGCCCATTCGCACAGCCGACGCAGGGAAACCGCCCTGATTGCTGTAGTGCGGATAGTGCCAGAAAATCGCGTCGCGCGGCGGCACTGTGCCGGTCGCCAAGAGTTCCGGCGCGAAACTGATACCGTCTTGGTGCTGCGCAGCGCGAAGCGGAACCGACGCGAGGTCGAGCAGAGTCGGATAGAAGTCGGTGCTGACGACGGGCAAATCGGAAACGCTCCCCGCACGCACCTTCCCACGCCACCGAACAATCAGCGGCTCACGAATTCCACCTTCGTACATCCAACCCTTTCCGGCACGGAACGGGAGATTCGATGTCGGCGAACCTTCCGCCGTCGCCAAGCCGCCGTTGTCGGACATAAAGACGATGATCGTGTTGTCGCCCAAACCGAGTTCGTCGATTCGTTCCACAATTTGGCCGATGCAGCGGTCGGTGTGTTCGACCATCCCCGCATAGACCGCGTGATTTTGCACCGTTCGCACACGTCGCGGCTCGCCCGCAAGATGTACCTGTTCGTCGGAAATAAAGTCGGTCAGTTCACTCGGTTTTGAGGCAAGACCAGCAACTTTCGCGTCGTACTTTTTGCGAAACTCTTCCGACGTTCCGAGCGGGACGTGAACTTGATAGAACGAACAGAACAAGAAAAACGGCTCGTCCTTCCACGCATCAATGACAGTTAAAGTGTCGCGTGTAATCTCGTCGGTCTTCTGCTCGATGAACAGCTCTTGCGCTATCGGCGACTTAGCAGCGAACTTGATTCTCGTCGATTCTGCCTGCGGCACGACTCGTTTGTCGCCAGCGACGACTTCAAACCCTTGCTTGTCGGGGCCATACTCGTTTATGTTCCCCAAGTGCCACTTGCCGAGGAACGCCGTTTTGTAACCGGCTTGCTGAAACGCCTCACCGATGGTCGTCTCTTTGAGCGGCATGAATAATTGCAGCGGAGCGGGACGAAACTTTTCTGCGCGGTCGCCAGCGAGAAAGTTTGTGAGGCCGCTGCGTGCGGGGTACCGCCCCGTCATTATGCTGTACCGCGTGGGGCTACAGACGTGGCACGCCGCATACGCCTGCGAAAACCGCATCCCTTCCCGCGCGAGAGCGTCGATATGTGGCGTCTCGTAGAACGTCTTCGCATTGAACGCGCCGACATCCATCACGCCAAGGTCGTCCACGAGAAAGAATACAACATTGGGCCGCTCCGCCGCAAAACTCAACGACGCCGCAAACAAAATCAGAGAGCACAAAACTACACGATGCGTTGACATTGTAACACCTCACAAAAAACGACTTCGCGTGAACGGCCAGCGATCACGTCCGCTGTTTGCCGTCGCAAATTTGATACTTGTCGAACCAAGCGTCCAAGTCGAGAACGTTGTCGAAGTCGGCGCGAGAATCTTCGTCGGTTTTGTTCATCTGGCCAATGCGGATGAGATTGTAGACAATTTCACCGAGGTCGCTCGTCGAACGGATTCCCATGTCACGCAAGACCGACCGAGCGAGAAATCCGTACTCTTTTTGTGCGTAGAGACACGCGGCGCGACACAAATCTTGACCCGTGACGTGTTGCGGAGAATCGTCGTCCAGTATACTCGCAGTCACCGCTAAATCGAGCGTATTCTGCGCGTAGTCAAGCGCACCAAAGACAAAACGATACGCCTCCGCACGATACCGCCGATCAGTACGGAGCAATTCGAAAAACGATTCCATGCCCGAAAGAGATGACATCACCCAATTCCACAACTATACTCAAGATCGTTTGAATTGTTTGCACCAAAACGGTAGCGGCCCGCCAAGTACGCGGGCATGACGGAACATGGCGTGAACGCTTATGCCACGGTCTCACATCTTCTTGCGATAGCTTGCCGATGTGCCAGTCCGCGGTTTGTAGCGGTTCGATGGACTTTCTGCCGTCTCTGCCGTCGCCGTCGCTGGCGGTGTGATTGGCGTGTTGTTTTCTAGCACCATTGTCGTACCGGTCAACTTTTTGAGCGTACCGTCAAAACGTGCGAAGATAAGTTTTCCTGCACTCGTCTGCAAGACACTCGTTACCACGGCGCGAACTCGTTCGCCGATGTGACTGCGACCGCCGTCAATGACGATCATCGTACCGTCTTCGATGAAGCCGACGCCTTGATTCGCCTCCTCACCGCTCCGCACGACATCGACCTCCATCACTTCACCGGGCAAAAAGATCGGACGCATCGCGCTTGCGAGGTCGTTGAGATTGATTACGTCGATCCCGTGGAGCCGCGCGACTTTGTTGAGATTGTAGTCGTTGGTGACGAGCTTTCCTTCAAGATGCTTCGACAGCGCAACAAGTTTGAGATCGACCGGCTGCCCCTGAAAAACGGGGAGGTCTGTCTCATCGATTTGAAGTTCGACCGCCTTCGTCTTTTGGAGACGGCTCAAGATGTCGAGTCCGCGGCGTCCGCGCATCCGGCGTCCGCGATCAGTAGAGTCGGCGACGTTTTGAAGTTCGTCGATGACAAATCGCGGGATGATTAGTGTCGAGTCGATGAGCTTCGTTTCGGCGATGTCGGCGATGCGCCCGTCGATGACGACGCTCGTGTCGAGCACGAGTGGCCGGCTCCCTTTGAGATTCTTTTGAAACTCAACATACGGGATGACAAAACGAAAGTCGTCGCGCGTTTGGATCAAGAAACTCGTGCAGAGATAGCAGAGGCAAATCCCAAGGACGAGCATGATGTTCGCCTGCTGAAGCCCCTCGACGGCTCGCTGTGAGGCGTCAACGCTTTCTGGGAAGAGCGGCTGAATCGCTAGGCCGAGGACATACGTCATCACCAGCCCCACGAAGATTCCGAAGTAGACCGACGAAATCCACTCAACACGTTTCCTCGGCGAAATCATATCGACGATCACCAGCACAACCGCAAGTCCGAGTATGCCGAAAAACGATTCGATGTGTGATTCGCTTCCACCGGCTATCGGAAGTCCCCCCGCTCGCATCACCGAAAAACCGACACCCGCCGCCGCAAAGACAAAAAACGCACGCAAAAAGACAAGACCGACCATCGAAATATCTCCTTTCAATAAGAACAATGAAAAACAACAGGAAACCGAGCGGGCATTATACCAAGGAAGCTGCCAAAGAAAAGGCGGCATGTGTACCGTGCGACATTTTGCACACGTTTTCGCCCCAACGGGGCGACAGAACTTAGCCGTGGGTGAGCGAAGCGAACCCACGGTACGGAAGCCCCAAAATCCAGAAAGCCCCAACGGGGCGCAAGAATATGTGCCGCATCATCTCTTTCGCCCCGTTGGGGCAACGCTGTCGCGTCTGCTTGGGGCGTGCGATTTGGATTCCTGCCTACGCAGGAATGACGGACATTTGAATCAACCGTGAATGGATTCTGTTTCTACTGTCCGCGGTCGAGGAGTATCATTGAACTCCAGAAGAACGGGTGGTTTGCGGGGATGGCGTCTTTCGCGTCGAGGGCGACCTTGAGACGCGGTTCTTCGGCGACGACAAGTTCGCCCGCACCGACCTCCAAAATCGCACTCCGCCACGCCTCCGCCGCAGTCTTCGTTGGCAGTTCACGGAGGAACGCTCCAACGATGTCGTAGACCGACCGACCACTCGTTCGCCAACGACTGATGAGAAGTGTTCGCGTCCCCATCGCCATCATCTCCATCGCGGGGAGAAAGATGTCGTCGCCGAGTCGCGCGGCGGCAACACCTTTGAGGCTGACCTCCGCCGGAGTTTTGAACGACGGCAACACCACCAGCCACGGCGTACCCCACGGAAGCTGGAACCACGAATCGATCAGTCGCCCGCGTGCTGCGGTGTCAAACGCAAACGGCGACCATTCATACGGACCACCACGCGACGCAAGATCGTCGAACACGACGAGCGCACTAACTTGCGTCAACCACGTCGTCGGCGATGCCGGAAGCGGGAAGAATCGGTCACTCTTCGAATCGGTCGGGACCAGTGCCATGTTGCGCACACCGGAATCGCGGTAACGTTCAATCGCACTCAGCGTCACGTCGGGCGAGTCTTTCGGATTCAGCTTTCCTTCGATGACGACCGTTTCGGCGAGTGCTGGTCGCGGTGTCGGCGGCGGTAACGCGAGCGGAATCGTCGGCGAATAACGGATCAAGAGCGGCTTCTCCGACGCTGCCAAAAGCGGGACGAGATTGTCGGGCGGCCCCAGACACATCGCCTCAAACGGGACGTACCACAGCGGCCCCGTCGGTACGATTACAAGTTGCGAAAAACTCGCCTTGCGTTCTCCACCAAGGAGACGCTGCAAAAGCGCGTTCCCTGCCGTTCGCCACGTCGTACTCGACAAATCGGCTGGCGTGAGCGGACGGTTCGTTGCACGCATACCGAGTGCTTCGAGGTAGTCGGTAATCAGTTTGGCAAGCGACGGGCCGCGAAGTTCGGTCTTGACTTCCCAGTTAGACAGTTGTCGCTTCTCAAGTAAAAATCCGAATAGCGTCCCCGCACAATCGAAGAACGAGAGAATTGCAGTGTCGTCGTTCATCTGTTCTCGCAAGTATTCGAGGCGAACAACTGGCGGGAACGGCATCGGCGTCGCGCGGCGCGAGAGCGAAAGAATACGCAACATCACTTCTTGCTGCGCCGATAGAAACTCAAGTTTGCCGAGAAGTTCGCGTTGTTGCGTTCGCTGCGCTTCGCCACTCGGAACTGCGGGCGCGCCAACGAGTTGCCTCTTGACATCTGCAACCTGCGACGTGAGACGTGCAAACGCACCGACATCGAGAGCAAGTTCGCGTCGCTGTTGACGCACCGAATCTGTAAGCTCTTCGTCCGGTACGCCCGTCAGAACGCGGAGCGAAAAGAGTCGAGCCCCGCCCGGAATCGACGAATAGAAACGTTGTCTGCGTGCGAGTTCAGATATTTCGAGTGCGGCCTCCGGCATCGTGCGGCGCATCGCCAAGAGAAACCATTGTTCAAACGGTTCGGGCGTGATCGCCATCGAAATTGCGAGCGTCTCACGCGGATTCATTCCCCAGTCGCGCGCGGTCGGTTCGCGGAGATAAAACGCAAGTAGGTCACTCGCTTGACGAGTTGATAGCGTCTGATCTGAAAGCTGTCCGCTACGACACCGCGCGACCAAGTTTCCGAGTTGATAGAGCGTGAGCGAACGGCGTTGCGTCAGTGCGAGTGAACTGTTGACCTTCGCATCGGCGTCGCCGAGACGAAAATCTTTTCCGTCGGTGATGAGTTGCCACGCCGCAGCGTACCCCATCCACGCGGCGAGATAGTCGGCACGACTTGCAACGCTCCCCGCCGCGACCATCGACTTCGTTGTCGTCGCCGCAACAGTCTTGAGCATCGTCGCAACCAATTTAGTGTCGCCGCCAGCGACGAGAACGTCTTCCGCCGATTCGAGCAAGAGCGTTGTCATCAAAATAGGACTGGTCCGTTTTGAACTTTGACAGAACGCCAGCGCACCGGCGACAAACGGGACGGGCTTGTTCGGTTCGAGAAAACGCCCGACCGCCGCGGCGTCGCGGAGAGTTTCGTCGAGCAGGATGACATCGCCGTAGAGAAATGCGTGATACGTTGCCTCCAAAAAGAGCGGCAGTGCTTCGACTTCGCGTCCGTTACGCAGTGCGATTTCTGCGAGCGATTCGAGTGCGTAGCCAGTTAGGTCGTGGTCGTAACTCCCCGCCATCACCAGATTAGTTGTGAGCATGTCGGTAGCGGCAACGTCTTGTCCGAGTGCGGCGAGTGCCAAACCATCGAGGATGGCGACCCACGTTTCGGAAAAGTGGTTCGGCACGCACGGCCTAGCCGCCAACACTTCTTCGAGCGAACGCAGCCCCGGATCAAACTTTGCAAGCGGCCCCAAAATATCGCCGAGTCGTTTGATCGAAAGTGCGATGCAGCGAACGATCTCCGGCGCATTGATGACTTGAAGCGAAGTTTGACTTTGAAGGGCAGTTTGGCCACCACCGGAGAGGACGCTCGGACCGTCATCGACACGAATCGTGAAGCTGTTTTGCGAGAAGTCGGCGATTGCCCCACCGCGTTTTGAAGCTCCCCACGGTACTATCGGACGCGGAACCGCACGGACGTTTCCAGTAAACTCAACATAAGTGAGCCAGTCGTAGTAACGCATGTAAACTTGCAGTGCGTCGCGGAAACCGCGCTGCGCGTCGTCGTAGCGTCCGAGTTGAAAGTCGCACTCCGCGCTCTGGGCGAGATAACAGATCGAGTCGATCCACGGTTCTCTGTCACCGTTTTGAGTGGTAACTTTGCGTGCATAACGCAAGTTGTTCGCCAGTGACTCCTTCGCTTCGATAAAGTGTCCTTGTTGCAACAGTCCGAGTGACGTTGAAAAGTAGGTCAGCATCGGATACCCTTGCTGGTTCCGCGGAAAGAACGGGAACACCGCCGTACTCACCGACACCTCCTGCCCCAACGCCGTAAGTGTTGATGCGACCATGGTTAGTACGATGACGAGACGTGCGAAAAATGACGTGTGTGACATTGTGGGATTCCTTCGGGTTTGTGTTTCGTGATGCGAACCGTAACGGTTATAGCTTCTCGATGAGTGTCTTTGCAAAATAGTTTCCGCGAATGACGAGCGGTGCGTTCGGCGATTGCGGACGAAAGATCGCCAGCGTTGGCACCGACTCCACTCCGAGCGAACGGAGCAGCACCGAACCGGGCAAGTCACGCCGCGTACAATCGGCGTGAATCAAAACGACGTTGTGCTGCGCGAACGCATCCTGTACTTCACGCGATTGCAGCACTGTAGCGTCGAGCACTTTGCAGTTGAGGCACCAGTCTGCGGTGAAGTCTACCGCAACGATCTGCCCGCGTGCTAGAGCGGCGTCGATCTTCGCTTGAATGTCTTCGGGGACACCACGCTCAAGTCTCGCCGCCATCGCGTTTTGAAGCGTGAAACTGTTCGGGTTGCCGGGAAAGTTAAAAACTCCAACGACCGTTGCAGCACAGACGACCGCGCCGATACCGTACGCGCGCCACCACGCCGACGCCGGTGCAGTGAAGTCGAGCCGTCCGACAAGCCAGCACGCAAACCAAATCGCAAAGAGAAACGCCACCGTCGGGACGCCCTGCGCGAGCGGGACGAAATACAAAATCCAAATCACCGCACCGAGTAGTCCGAATCCCATCACCTTGCGAAACGTATCCATCCACGCGCCGGGCTTCGGCAGAAAACGTAACAGTTCTGGAAACGCACCCATCACCAAAAACGGCGACGCCATTCCGAGTCCGATAGTGAGGTAGACGGCAAACACGGAGACCGCTTCGCCCGCTTCCATTTGCACACTCGCCCACCCCAGCGCGGGCGACAACATCGGCGCACCACACGGAATCGCAAGAAGCGTCGTGATAATTCCTTTGAAGTATGCACCGATCCAACCTTCGCGTTGCAACATCTGCGACGCCGTTCCGCCCGTCAAAAACGATGGAAGCGTGAGTTCCCAAATGCCCATCAGCGAAAGTGCCATCGCAAAAACAACCGCCGCCATCACGATATTGAAAACGTCGAACGTGAAGAGATAACTCAAGCCGACGCTCATCGTCGCAAGGAGTGCAAAGACCGTCAGAAGCCCAAGCGTGTAAAAGACGTTGAGCGTGAACGCCCGCACGCGGCTCTCGCCCGCCTGCTGAAAGAACGACAAGATTTTGAGACCGATAACCGGCAACACACACGGCATAACATTGAGCAGCAGTCCGCCGAGAAACGCCCAAAACATCGCACCGCCAAGCGACGAAACCTCTTCAAGCTCTGTGACTTCGTACTGTACTGACTTGGTGGACGTTGTGGACTTGGTTGACGCGAAACAGAATTGCGGTGCGACGCGCGCGGCCTCTTCCGATACGGACGCCCAATCGACCGGCGCGGTGTCGTCGATTGTGAACTGTTCGTCGATTTGGATACAAACTCCGCCGAGTCCTTCGTTGCAGACTTGTCCGGTGAGGCGGCCTGCTGTCGGTGCAGCATTTGGCAGCGCGTTCCTATTGTGAACTGTGATGAGCCACGCTGCGCGGTCGGCGTAGCTCTCGACTGGTACGCCGAAGACCGACTTCGGTTCGACGTGTGGTGCGGTGAGTGGTCGAATCGAAACGATGAGTGCGGCGTCGATGGTGATCTCGGTGCGAACGGGGCCTTTGTCGGGTTGTGTGATGGAGTAGAGGTGCCAGTCGGGCGCGAGTGTCGCAGTCAAGAGAATCTCGTAGTTTCCGTTCTCCGCGCGACGCCCCGTCGCCGCGAGCGTGACGCGCGGAGAATCGTCGTTAACTGCTGGCGTTGAAAACGCCGAGTCATCGAACTGGTAAAGTCCGCGAACGTCGTCCGCGAATGTACTGTTCGCAAGCGCAACGGCGAGTACCGCCATCGTCCACAAGACTTTGATGAGTGTGTAACCTTTGTTATTCATGACTTGTTTCTTGTTTGAGGTTTGATAGGCGGTAAAGGTCAAGTGACAGGGTTATTGGTTACTTTTCAAACAGCTATAAGTTTTTTGATTTCGGCAACAAATTTTTGGGCATTGTCGAGATTTTGAAGCAAGACCTCGCGTTGCGGTTTGAACGTGAAAGAGTAATCACATTTTTGGCGAAACTCGTACATTTCAGGATAAATTGCGGCGACATCGCGGTCAACGATTGTGGTCGCAACATAATTTTTGTTAAACCATCCCAACAGTTGCGAGTGTTTGGCGGTGGTAAAGTTGTTGGCTTTGGCCAACGCACTAACCGCGTAAAAAATTGCGTAGTACACTCGGTTTTGCGCCGTGGTTAATGGAATGTCTAAATTTTTCTCGGCGGCAAGGAGTGCTTCGTCGGATTTGTCCAACCAATTATCAACCACTTCTTTGTCGAGCATAGTGAATACCTTTCTTAACTTCGGTGTAATAGTGGTGGTCGGTTTCTAAATCACTTAACGTGAAACGCTGAAAATCAATCACTACCTCATACTTGACATCAAAATCCAGAATGATACGCGAAATTTTGGGGTTATAAATATCGCGGTTAAAGACCCCGCAAATATCCAGATCGCTATCGGCGTGCGCCGTGTTTTTTACTTGCGAACCATAAAGATACAGCCCAAGAAAGTTTTCGTCTTTACTTAATTCGTCGTTCAACTCGACGGCAATTTGTTGAGCGTGTGCTAAAAACATGGCGATTCCTTCCGTGAACGGTTGCAATTTTTTTGAACATAAATCGTGGTACAACATCCGTCATTCGGCGCGTACTCGGTGGGAATCTAAATCACACGCGACAAGCAAACGCGATAGCGAAAACGGTGTACTTGTTTTCACAACTCTCTCAAATTGGTGTCATCAAGATTGCTTTTGCCGAGATTGCATTTCTGGCATAGCGTTTGTAAATTGTCGTCGTCATTCGTGCCGCCTTTGGAACGCGGGACGATATGGTCAACGTGCAAAATGATTCCGTCTTTCTGCGAACTGCGTCCGCAACTCTTGATTTTCAAACTTGATTTCGTCGTTGTTGGTTTTGTTTGGTGTCATAATGATTGCTCCGCTATCGCGTTTGCTCAAAGCGTAATTCCCGCGACTGAAACGGGAATCGTATTCGTTCAATAAACGTTTCGCCGTGGTACATTCCTAGTGCCGTTAGGCACGACCTTATTGTAGCCGAGGGCAAGACGTACTCGTCGCAGCCCTCGGTTAGCGTCAACAAATGAAATGAAGTCCCGTAGGGACGACCTTATTCCTGATGGGCAAAAACATCGGAAACGTTTTCGCGTCGTTCCAATAAGGCCGCTTCTACGGAGCTACGAATTCTGGGGTGTCATCACCCCAAAGCTGCGGCGAGTAAGCCTTGCATTGGGCTACAATAAGGTCGCCGCTACGCGGCTAGGAAACGCAACGAGCGTCTTCACCTTCGCCCGCACCGGCGTTGATCTTCTCGAACAGTTTTGCGAGTGCGGTTTTGAAACGTGCAAACTCGTCGGGATCGAGTTTGGCATCTGCGTACCCTTCGCTTACGTTTTTGAGAGTCTTGCGTAGTGGCGATGCTTTCTTGTGTTTGGATTTTCGCCGAGTGCGCGTCGAGTGGTTGGAAGTGCGCAAACAGGTACGAGAGCATAGCGGTTTTCGCGTTTTTGGCAAGCGAGACGTGTGGGGAAATGTGCGTGGAGTTTTGTCGGAACGCGCGGGTGTCTTGGCTGCAATGCGTTGGCGTCAACTCTCGCACATGCGGACGGGACGCCCGCGTTCCCATTGCGCTATCGCATCTGCTTGATGCGTGTGATTTAGATTCCTGCCTACGCAGGAATGACGGTCTTTACATCGAATAGCGATTCGGGCACTCGCTTACGCTTCGTGTTCTTATTCGCTCGCTTACGCTTCCCGCTCAGATTCTGTCCCGCTCCGATTCTGCCCCTTCGCTTGCTCCACCGCTTCCATTTCGCCGAATGACAATACTTGACCAACTTCAGTACGGTTCATTTCCCCAATCAATCCTTGAGTTGTACACAAATTGTGTGAGTGTGAAGTGTGGGCCGCTGCGTGGTGTTGTTGCTGCGGGTTGTCCGCGTCTGGCGTTGAGCGTGAGTGTAGCGACGCCGCGAACTTGCGATGGCACTACCGTTACGGTGAGCGTCCAGTGTGGGAGGTCGGGGATTGCGACGACGGTGTGACGTGCGATTGGTTTGTTCGTTGCCATCAGCGTTGCTAGGTGCGACTGGCACGCCATCTCCGCCAGCGAAATCTCCGACGCAACTTGCGCTTCGCGGAGCGTCAGTGCCGAAAGCTGCATAACGCTCCCAAGCCCAACAACGAGCACCGCCGTCGTCACCAAAACTTCAATGAGTGTGTAGCCGACGCGATTCATTGTTTGTAACCGTTCACGGTTTGTGACATTGTTGTTAAGGTAGGCGACGGGTTATAAACCCATCGCCTACCTCGTGACGAATATACTCAAAACGGCCAGTAATTGCAGGTTTTCAAACGACGGCAATTTGGATGTCGTTAACGTTTTGTATTCGTTCACGGTTTGTTTCTTCGTGGCACATTCCTAGTCGCGTAGCGACGACCTAATTGTAGCCGAGGGCAAGACGTATTCGTCGCAGCCCTCGGTTTGCGGCCACAAATGAAATGAAGTCCCGTAGGGACGACCTTATTCCGAACGGGCAAAACATCGTCAACGCTGTTGAGCGGTTCAAATAAGGCCGCTCCTACGGAGCTACGGATTCTGTGGTGGTCGCCAACCCACGGCTGCGGCGAATACGCCTTGCCGTGGGCTACAATTAGGTCGCCGCTACGCGGCTAGGAAATTGTCCGTGAACGGACATTTTCACCCCGTTTTGAGTATAGTGAAACCGTGAACGCTTTTCGTCAAAGTTGGTCTGTCCCAGCAGCGACTTCGCGTAACTTTGGTTCTCGATTTGGTGAATGAGTACGTTTTTCGACCAGCCGAACTTGCGAGTCATGCGGATGTAGAACTCGCGTTCCAGTTGGTCGGTGCAACGTTCCATGATGAGAATGTTGTGACTCCAACCAATTTCTCGCACCAGTGGTGCGAGTTTTTCGTTTTCACGGTAAGTCTCGTAGAACCCCTTCATTCTCCAGAGATTTGGCGCAGAGAAACCACCTACGCCCGGAAACTCCAACCGCAAATCTCCAGCCAGTTGTTGGACAATTGACTTGCCCCACGTTTCGCCTGCCTGCCGTGTAACAATCATCCGCCCGATGTCCCAGTACAGTCCGACGAGTTCGGTGTTGACCGCTTTGAGTGCGGCATACTGCGCCGACCGGACTCGCTCCTTCACCTCGGAAAGAAGATGTCCGTAGTCTGCGTCTGGATGGTTCGTTTTGAGTTTGCTCATGAATGATCGAATTGCCGGCGGCGATTTCACTTCCCACGATACCACAGCGAACGCCAATACTCTTGTTCGAGCGAGTAGGTATCGACACGGGCCGACGGATCGGCGTCAGCGGGAATGATACCATACTTTTTGAGTTCGCGGATATACTGCGGACGAGGAATGAAGTCTGGCATGTCGAAACGTTTTATCGTGTCGAGATGTTCCTTCGTGCGAACAATGGAAGCAAGCAGCGTTTTATAGTCGGCGTCGTCGGTTGACGCGAATACCGCAGCACCACATACTTCGTCGCCACCAGCCGACTTCGCAAGCGGCGCACGGACGAGAAGCGAGTCGGCTGGCGAAGTCAAGTCGTAGATGAGTTGACGCGAGAATCGTCGCCGCACGTCGTCTTTTTGGAGCGGTTCCCACGGCGGGCCGCCGATCTCGTCCGACGGCGAACGCGGCAGAGTTGTCGTCGCGGTGTTGTGACACGATACGCAGCGTCGCTCGATCACTTCTGCCGCCCAGCGAACTTCGTCCCACTTGAGGTCTTGCCGATCAATGTGGTTCTCCGCATAACCGCCGACCATTCCAGAGCCGAGTGCGGCATACGTTCCGGGATACGTCGCGCCGGTGTCGCACCACAGTTTTACTAGCCGCGTCTCGTTCGGTGAAAGTTTTACGTCGTGATGCGACGGTTTGCAGAGTTCAACGAGACGACTCCCGCCGCTACCGAGTTTGTAAGGCGGATAGTTGCTGATCGGTAAATTGCGTCCGTCGGCGACGAGCGAACGCGCAGTAATCGTGTAATAACTGACGGTGTAAAGCGGCGTGTGATGACCAACGAGCGAAACGCCACCTTCGCGCCGCGACGGCTGGTGACACTCTACACAATGCTTGTCGAGAATCGGCTGAATGTCGCGTGTGAAGTCGAGAACATCTGGCACGTTTTCAAGCGGAACTGCCGCAACCGACGGGCGCAGCGATGCCGCCAAATGCAGCCCGTGACCACCGCGCGGCGGTGCGCTTGTTCGCTCTTCGTGACAACCGATGCACGTCGTCGTCTCGCCCGGCATCACGGTTAAGAACGACTGCATTCGTTTGACGGCAACGTCGTTTTCGTCGAGTGCGACAAAGAAAAAACTCCGCAGCGCGGGGAGCGTGAAGTGCGCCGAACCATCAGCGGCGACATCGACCGTGCCGACGACACGTTCCAGCGTGAACGACCCGCCATAAGTGAGCGGCTCCATCCCGCCGGTGAAGTTGATCGGTTTCGGGAGCGATTCGAGGACGAGAAGTTTTTTGATCGTCCCGCGCTCGACGCCTGCCATTTGGCGTCCTTGGTAAACGTCCATCAAGAGCAAAGTTCCGGTCTCGCTTTCGGGGACAACGCTGTCTGCGACGAGCGGTTCACGCGAACGCGGTACCACCGGATGCGGCTCGTGCAAACGCATCCCACGACTTCGCAGCGACTCTGGAAGTTCGTAGACAACACGCTCGTTACCGTTCGCATCAACCAAAACAATCTGCGCATCGCGGGCGGCGAGAAACGTGTTTTCATCGAACGCCCACGGATCGCGGTGGGCGTCGTGTTTGCTGATTCGCCGCACGCCGCGCGGGTCGTCGGGGCCGAGATGCGGATCGATGACTGTGATCGCGCCGGCGTGTTCCATCTGTCCGTGTCCGGGCGAAAACGACGCCACAATTTTGTCGCTGTTCGGGATCGGCTTGGCGTCGATCATCGTCGTTCCGGGTTGAAGGTTTCCGTAGAAAACGTGTTGGCGAACGCCATCGGGGTTCATCGACCAAAGGTGATGATAATGCACTTGACTGCGGTCAATGTATTCCCAACGAGTGTAGATAATTTTTCCGTCGGGGAGCGGCCACGGCGTGTTGTCGTGTTCGTTGTTGCTGGAGATTTCGCGGATATTTTCGCCGCTGGTGTCGCAGCGATAGAGCACCGCAACCGGCGTGAGCCAACAGTTTACCCACCGCTGGCACCGCGTCGAGACGAACATAATTTCGCCATCGGGAAGATACGTCGGCTCGATGTCGTCGAACTCGCCGGATGTAATTTGTCGCAAGTTTTCGCCATCGAGATCGATCTCGTAGAGATTGAAAAACTTCGAGTCGCCGCGACGGTACGCAAAGATAACTTTCTTCGCATCATAATCGACTTGCGGGTCGCGGACGCAACCATCGGCGTCGTCGATGAGAGTTCGGACCGTTCCGTTTTTCACATCGAGAACGGCAAGTTGTCCGCCTTTGTGTGGATACGGGAGGCGATTTTCGTCATCGGCGTAGTAACCGAAGTTGGCGTACCAGTGACCGTCGATCCCGAACGGACGTGCCGCAAAGACGATCTCGTTCACGTCTTGCGGCAATTGCGTTTCGGCGAAACAGTCTTCGCCAACGCACACCCACACAAAACTGCACGCCAAGAACGTTGTCAAAAGTGATGTCGGTCGCATAGCGGTTTCTCCGGTTTTGAGTTTGTGAAAATCGTTCACTCCAGCGTCGGCCTTGCGACTTCGCCGCGGCGTTGTGCCGCGCCGCCTTCGGCTTCGTAGACACCGTAGAAGTTTGAGATGCAGTCAAGCCACAAAACGATGCGGTGCATCTCGTCTGCCGAAAGTTTCACATCGTAGTGACCGTCCGTCAAGATTTTGTAGAGCGGTGCCACTCGCGCACCGAACTTCCCCGGAATCGTTCGCAGCGGATCGCCGTAGTTTGTGAAGCCATATTTCGGCGCAAGATTCATATACGACGTGTAGAAGTTGCGCACGATTGGTTCACGCTGAAGCGAAAACGTTTTCGACTCCGGCTTCTCGTGGCAAGCAACGCAGTGTTTGTCGAGAATCGGTTGTACCAGCAGTGGAAAACTAAACGGATTCGCACCCGGAACCGTTTCCGGTTCGATGTTCGACGCAGCACGGAGCATCGCTTTGGGCGTCACGTCACGCCGCTGCGGTGCCTTCCAACGCGGTTCGTGACAACCGTTGCACGAAAGATTTTCGCCCGGCTGAACATACGACGAACTCCGCATTGATTGTACCGCGAGGCCGTCTTCGTCTATCGCCTGAAACTGAAACTCAACCTGCGCCGGAATCACAAAATGCGCACTCCCGTCGTCTTCAACCGGAACAGTTCCAAGCACACACCGCGCAAGATTCACCGAATCGAGACTCGATCCTTCCTGAATCCCAGTGTGGTGCGGCGGCGCGCCAGACGGTACACTCATCGGCAAAAGCTGAATGATACGCAGCTTTTTGATCACCGTCCCATCAGGAAACGGACGGAGCGAATCGTAAACGTTGACAACCGAAAGCGTTCCCATCGCGTCTTGACGCGACATGTCACGCACGCCGACAAACGGTTGATGAACGATGTCGGCACGATCAACAACACTCGGTATCGTGTGCGGAAGTTCACGCGGCGCAATCGGACGCGGCGAAATCGACGAAATCGCTGGATCGCGATAAACGAGTTCGCGGTTGCCAAACACGTCAACAAGATAGATTCCGTAATTTCCGCGACCGTCCGGCGCACCAGAAATTCCGCCGCCGGGTTGATACGCAAAGTCGGCGACACACAAAAAGTATTTGTCCGAAAGTGCCCACGGTGTACCGTAAACCTGTCCGCCGCCCTGACTTTCGGGGAAACCGATGTCGGGCGTGATTCGTTTTGTTGGTCCCATTGCGTCGTCGTCGTTCGCTTCGGGATCGACAAGCACGAGCGAGCCGAACGACTGTCCGTGGTGCGGCGTCCCCGCTGCGACAAACTTTGAGGAGTTCGGGATCGCGCGGCAGTCCATCTCGCAATCGGCGCGGCGATGACGGTGCGAAAAGTTGCCGTGAACGCTACGCGGGTCGCGCCCGTCGAGCGTTGTCGTCCACGGATGATGCACGATGCAGCCGTAACGATCAACGTAGTCCCACCGCGTATAGATAATTTTCCCGTCGTTTGTGACGGACGGATTCCATTCATTCGTTTCGTGATAACTCAAGCACCGCATCTGCGAGCCGTCGGCGTTCACATCGAAGAGCGTGTACGTCGGACACTCGCGCCCACACCGGAGATAACCGTTGCGCCGCTCCGAAATAAAAGCGATTCGTCCGTTCGGAAGCCAGCACGGATCGAAATCGTTCCACGTCCCTTCGGTGATTTGTCGCAAGTTTTTGCCGTCAATGTCGCAGGTGAAGAGGTGGTAACACTGCCCTTCGTTCCAGTGGCCGCGTGTCACGTCGAGCGTGCTGATGTGTTCCGGCGAACCTTCGCAGGCAACATACGCAAACGCGATTTGCGTCCCGTCGAACGACAAGTCTGGCGAGAGGAACGAGCCGCCCGCAAGTGTTTCTTTCTGGTTCGCAAGAAGATTGATGACGCCGCGATTTGCGTCGTCGAATGGTTTGGTCACGACGAACAGTCCGCCGCCGGGGCGTTGCGTCGAACCGTAGAACTGATCGCACATGTGTTCAAACGTACTGCGATGACGTTTGACGAAGAGGAGCGATTTCACTTCTTGTACGAGCGGCGAGGCGAACATTTTTTCGCGTCTCAAGTCGGCGAGTTGGCGAAAGACAATGAACCGTGCTTCACGTTCGCTGACTGGAATCGCGTCGGCTTCGGCGCGGAGGTCACGCAGTTGTTCTGCGCCGCTTCCGAGATCGGCAACGAGCGCACCGACGCGGCGAAGTAGCACGTCGAGCGGGTCGCGGTCGGTCGGCAAGATGAGCGACGCTGTGCTCTCAACTTCGTCTGCGATAGCTTCCCAGTACGCGGGCGTTGCGAGACGTGCGGTGATGATGTTCCACTCGTCGATTCGTTCTTGGAGTGCGGGATCGTTTGCGACGTTTGGAATCCGGTCGGTGCTAACTTCATCGCGCGTGGCGACGAACGAGACGTTTTCTTTGTTCAGAATTGTGAGTTCGGCGACGCTTGCGAACGGGTGTCCGTGCTGTTCGGAGTCGGCAACGATTGTGACGCAGCGTCCGCGAACGGGTGACGCGAACTCGACTCGATACGGCGGCGTACCCGACGGAAACTCTCCAGTAGCGGCGGGCGTGGTTGCGGCGTGTTCGGTACACGTTGCGTCGTCGCCGACGTAGATGCGATACTTTTTGATTGTTCCGTTCGCTTCACCTTCGCGCGGCGTGTAAACGATTCCGGTGATCGTGAACTCTTCGCCGAGGTCGATGTGGAGCGAGTGTGGATGCGGCTGGTTGTTTTGTCCAGCTTGGCTGGTTGGCGAACCGTGATCGTAACCGCACGCATACGCATAACCGCAGTTGAACGGATGCGGTCGCGCACCGGCCCCCGCGACCGGCGCAGAAAACTGCGTGTGCCACATCGTTGCCGGATCGCCGTCCATCGCACGCCACGCATCGAACCCCGCGTTCGCGCTCGATGCGGTGACGGTGACGCTGCGTGCATCACCAGTCTGCGCCAAAACCGCAGTCGTTGCCAGCAACGCCGCAACGCCAAACACCAACAAAGAAAATCGTTTCATTGGAAGTACCTCGTTTTGTAACTGTTCACAGTTTGTTTCGTCATTCCCCCGTATGGGGAACGACAGAGGAGTCAATTCTACGCTCCACCTGTTTGGTGTCAACGGCGGGTGCGTGCATCAGTGGTGAAGTTGCAGTTCGCTAACAAGTTTTTGAGGAGCCTCACACAAAGGCACGAAGAAGAATTTTAACGCGTGTTCCGCATTCTCTCCTCTTCGTGTACTTCGTGCCTTCGTGTGAGAAAAAAGAACTACAGACGATTGGCGAAACTTGTTAGCGGACTGGGTGAAGTTATTCCGCAGTGGAATCGTTTGTTTCCAAGAGATTGCGAATCGTTTTTTGGAACTCGATCAGCTCACGATCTTGCGCATCACTAAACGAACCCTGACGCTGCGCATACAAATCCATCCAGACAATAAGACGGTACATCTCGTTTGGTTCGAGGAGCGCAGCGCGACCACTCGATGCGACAAAGTCGCGGTGCGCCGTCACCTTCGCAGGGTCAGTGAGAATCGCCAGCAGCGTACTCTTCATCGCGGTCGCCTCGCCCGGAATCGACCGATCACGTTCAAACGCCAAGTGTCGCAAGTTTTCGTTGTCAAACGTCATCAGCGAGTTGTACGCCTTTCCCGAAGTGAGATCGAGTTTGGACGCCAGCGACGCGCGACTCTCCGGTGCATGACACTCTACACAACGCGCGTCCAAGACCGGTTGTACCAACTCCGAAAACGTCAGCGGAAAACTCCCCGACGGATCGAGCGTCACCCGCGACGGCTCCCGCAACAGTGC
The DNA here is from genome assembly GCA_051651625.1 of Thermoguttaceae bacterium. Classification (GTDB taxonomy): domain Bacteria; phylum Planctomycetota; class Planctomycetia; order Pirellulales; family Thermoguttaceae; genus JBOFSQ01. Next base: position 25,198 of record JBOFSQ010000073.1, read on the forward strand.
CAGCGGAACTTGTTCCGTCGTAAGCGGCGTCTTTTGACGGCTCTCGTGGCAACCGATGCACGTCGCCTGTTCGCCCGGCATTAAGTAAGTGAGCGAGCGCATCGTTTGAATCGCAACGCCGTCTTCGTTCAGTGCTTGAAAGAAATACGGAACGCCCGACGGAACGCGAAAATATGCCGAACCATCAGACTCCACCGGAACCGTGCCGAGCACAAACTTCCCCGTCTCCTCACTCGAAACGCCGAGCGACGGCGTGTTCATGTGTGGCTGCACCTTCGGAAGCGTCCCGACAATACGGAGCCTTCGCACGTCTCGCCGCTCCGCCGTGAAACCATACGAACGCAGACCGTCATAAACATCTTGAATCAAGAACACGCCTTCGCGCGGCCCCGCCCAATCGACCTCACTCGGAATCGCCGGTGGCATCGCCCGCGCACAAACCGGAATCGGATTCATCGACGAAATCGCCGCGTCGCGGTAGAGCAGTTCAAGGTTGCCGAACCGGTCGAGATAATAAATCCCCATACTGTTTGACGGATTTTCTTCTTCATTCGAGACGCGGCAATGCGGCGGCAAACGGCGGTCGCTCCAGCTCACGATGTAATAATCTTCCGAGAGCGGATGCGGATTCGCATAATAGTGCGACGCCCAACCTTCAGTTTCGGGGAATACAACGTCGGGCGTGATCCGTTCTATCGGTGCGTCGAACTCGGAGCCTTTGTTGCGGTCGAGTATAACGAGCGAACCGCCGAAGTTGGAGTGGTGCGCCGAGGCGACGAACATCAACTTCGACGATCCCGGAATCACCGCAGGTTCGTAGACGACTTGCGGCTTGACGGTGTAATTGCCGTACAAAAGCTGCGACTTGGTGCCGTCGGGATTTGCCGCCCAAAGACTGAAGAAGTGTCCGTTGAAGCGGTCGATGTAGTCCCACCGCGAGTAGGCGATGCGTCCGTCATTCATGACGGTTGGTGTCCATTCAAAGTTTTCAAACGCGGAGATTTGGCGAATCGTGTCGCCATAGGCGTTGCCGTTTGCGTCGAGCGAGTGGAGCGAGAAAACGGGGACGGGGCGAAAATTGTCACCGCCGCAGCGGACGTAACTATTGGGACGGTCGGCATCGCGCATTGAAACTGCATCGAACATCGCCGTCTGCACGTCTGCTCCTTTTCGCGTCGAGAGAAAAACGATGTCGCCGTTGGGAAGATAGCGTGCGTCGAAGTCGTCGTACTTCCCGAACGTGAGTTGCCGCGCGGTGCCGGTTGCAAGCTCCATCTCAAAGATGTGAAAGAACGATTCTTCGGCGATTCGCTTCTTGTCGGTCTTGTCGGGACAGTCGGCGAGTTTCGGATCGAACTTCGCGTAAGCAAACAGTGCGCGAGTGCCATCGGCGGAAATGCTCGGACGAAAGAACGTGCCGTTGTCCCACGATTCTGTTAGGTTTACGACTGTTGGCGTTGCGTTCCAATCGTCGAATCGCAGCGTACAAACCGCGCCGCCGCCGCGTTGCCACCAGCAGTAGTATTGATCTGATGCGTGCGGAAAAATACTCGGCGCGTTTTTGACGAACAGAATCTCGCGGAAGTCGCTTAGAATCGGATTCGAGAGTGCAAGCGTGCGAACGGCTTGGCGAAGACGGATGTAGTCGTCGCGTGTTGGTGACGTTTGCTGCGACACTTCGTCGAAGACTTTCTCGGCGGCGACGGTGTTAATTCCCTTCGTTCGCAAATCGGCGGCGAGTTTGCGTCCGCTTTCGAGAACGCGATGTGTGGCGGCGATCCAGATTTCTGAATCCGTTGACAGTGGCGGTGACGTTTTTTTCGACCACTGGCTTGTGCTGCTCTGCGTTGCGGGTTTGCCGAGTGCGACGTTGCTCGTGGAGCCGCGCGGATAGACTTCAACTTCGTCGAGGTGAAAGTATGAAGTCGTCGGCAGTGTGAGTCGTACAAAACGTGCGGCGACATCTTCGCCGAAGACGACTTCTAGCGGCGCGTTGTCTTTGCCACCGCCGAATGTTTTGCCATCGTTGCGCCAGATTTCAGCCCAGTTTTCGTGGTCGTCCGAAACGAGAACGATGAGAGAATTGTTACGCTGTCCGAACTGGTCGCAGCGATTGAAGACGCGCAGCGTACCGAGCGTGACTCGCTCGCCGAGATCGACTTCCCACCACGGATTTGGTTCGTTCTCAGTGTGAAATCCCCACTCACCATTCGCCACGCCATCGACGGCACCAGCGGCGTCGTCTTCGCGTGTCACGGCTTCGCCTTCGTGCGTATTCGCTGCACCAGTTTGCAACCGCACCCGCGCTTGCGTGAGCCAATCATCAATGACCATCTGCTGGTAATCGGCGACACCGCTCGTTTCGGCACCGCACAGCACAAAAGCACACAGTACAAAAACGCAAGAGACGATACGCATGATGAAAACTCCTTTGGTGTCGTTCACGGTTTGCGTCCACATCCATAGCACCAACGGTGCGTCTTACCCCAACCTAGGGCGCGTAGCTCTAGTGCCTTGTCATTCTTTTTTTGGGGGATTACAGTTGTGGGCGACGGTTCACGATTTTCACGACAGCATACATTGTGAGCGGCTTTGTTTTTTGCGCACAAAGGCGCAAAAAACAAAGGACACGAAGAGTTTGTCAAGTTTTTTCCTTTGCCCGTAGGGAATCATTGATGCCCTACGGGCAAATTCGGATTCTGTTGTGGTCGCTGTTCTATTGATATTATTCCCCTAGCGGGGAAAGGATTCGCGGCCCATACCAAACCAACAGGTCTGGGTACAGAGAAAAGAAAACCGCTCTCGCCCGCTTTACGGTCGATCCACTTTGAAGTCAAAAGTATTCGATTTGCCATCGACTTCGACGGTAATGCCCGAAGTCGATAAGTCAGCAAACTTACTGTTGATAGTGGACTTGTGCCCTCCCATGGCACCCTGTTGTGATGGTTGCAGTGCTCCCATCACACAAACCCTGTAGGTTCCAAGTGGAAGCCCGTCTTTCTCGTCGTCGGTCCCAAGCACATAAGTTCCGTCAGGCTTGATGCCTCCGCGTGCTTGGATTTTTCCGTTGTCGAAACAAACGGTACCGACTGACAGCGGCTCATTGTTGTCGGAGAAAACGACGGTGCCATGCATCGGCACTTTACCGCTGTTACATCCAAGAACCAACGAAGCGAAGCAGCATAACACAAACAACATTTTTTTCATGGGGAGAGTTTCCTGTTCTGGGTTGATAGCATCTCGAAGCACTGGTGTAACCGTTCACGGACAAATTGTGAGGCATTTCCTAGCCGCGTAGCGGCGACCTTATTGTAGCCCAAGGCAAAGGCGTATTCGCCGCAGCCTTGGGTTGACGTCACCACAGAATCCGTAGCCCCATCGGGGCGGCCTTATTGAAACTGTTCGACAACGTTGACGATGTTTTACCAATTTGGAATTCGGAATAAGGTCGTCCCTACGGGACTTCATTTCATTTGGGGCCGCGAACCGAGGGCTGCGACGAGTACGTCTTGCCCTCGGCTACAATAAGATCGTCCCTAGCGGGACTAGGAATGTACCACGCCGAAATCATCTGCGAACGGTTGCGTGATTGTTATGGGAGAGCAACGGGTACGCCGTCATTGACTCTCATCACGGCATTCAAAATAGTTTGCGAAGTTGAAACTGGAAATGCACGTACCGCGCCGTCACCGATTACAAACATGCACACACCCGCGTGGGCACTTCCAAATCCCCAGTCATACTGGTTGTTTACTGTAACGGTGTCTTTATTCCGCATAATCGGGACGTTTTCGAGAGTGCGCAGTAAGGGTGGCTCGTTTTTATCTACAACGGACAGGTAAGAACAATCACCTCGGTTGTTTGCCACATTAGAGATGGCATTTTCACACTTTCCAACCTCGCTCGGCGGAATATGCTTTTCACCGATAACGACTTGATTGCTCGTTCCGTCACTCCACCAAGAAAGTCCATCCCGCGATGCCCACGTCACGACACGCTTACTGTCGGTTGCTCCTGTGGGAGCGTTGTCATCAAGAGTGATAACAGCCGCTCGGATCGGGCCGAACGTGCCGCCACCATCGTAGGTTGCTCCCCATCCTAAAAGCAGCGAACGCGCAATATAAGTGTAGTACCACCAAGTCACACCGGGGCGCGAATCACAGACGACAGCGTAATCATTGAGCGGTCCGGCAGCTCTGTTTGCACCAATAGTAGTTGACTCATTCAAGGCCGTACCACTTCGTCGGGATGGACATGAATATGCTTTGACTGAACCAAGCCCCTTTTTGAATTCCGGTGTCAAACCGTTCCACCATGTACTTGTTGTCTTTGGCTGGAGTCCGTTGTCGCTATCAACAACACGAACGTCAAATCCCAGCGGCGTCCCCATGATGCCATCATAGAGAGCTTGTTGCTCAATGTACGGGAAAATGAGGACGAACATTGAGACTCGTCCACCATCGATGCAAATCGGCGGAAGTTTACCTGTTGTGCTCTCGAAATTGTGTATCCCTAATCCCATTTGCTTGAGATTGTTAGAGCATTGCATTCTCCGCGCCGCTTCGCGTGCGGCTTGTACGGCGGGCAAGAGGAGCGCAACCAACACGCCGATTATGGCGATCACTACCAGAAGCTCAACGAGCGTGAAAGCACGACGGCTGCTTCGAGAACAAGCGGAAAGAGCGACACCCAAAAAGGTGTCATCAAATACGCGATGGCGACAAAGTTCGCCCCCCCCCCCCATCTTAACGTTACACACAACACTGGGCGAGCCGCAGGCGAGGCATGCGGCGTCAAGCATTGTCTCCAAACCAGAAACCAAAATCATCAGCACCTTGTTCATAGCAGTCTCCTTGTGAAAAATGGACACCGAAACAGAGAACACAAAAACGCCGCCGCAACGGCAACGACCCCCGATGGCGTAGAATCGTAACGAGTGAATCTACCGCCGTCAATGGGGAACGCGATTTTTACACTCACGGGTGTAGTAAAGTTCGCCTACACGCGAACATTGTTTCGCTGCGTTTTCGCCCCAAAGGGGCGTAAGAACTTAGCCGTGGGTGAGCGGTATTCCGCGAACCCACGGTACGCGGCCCCAACAAAATCCGCAGCCCCAACGGGGCGTAAGAGTTGTGTACGCGATTCAATTCTTGCGCCCCGTTGGGGCTTTCTGGATTTTGGGGCTTCCGTACCGTGGGTTCGCTTCGCTCACCCACGGCTAAGCTCTTGCTGCCCCGTTGGGGCAAATACATCATTCACGACTGCAAGAAAATCCCGACTACACCCCACTCACGGACTCACCTCTTCAACTATAACGCTGTCAGTCTTCGACGCAGCTTGATCCCAGCCGTTGCCGATCCCCAAAATGCAGACGGCGACGATCAATATCACAATGCCGGTCGAAATCCATTGCACCGCTTTTTTCCCAGCCGAACGCCACTCGCCCATCAAGAAACCGTTGAAGTTACCAACGATAATCGCAAACGACATGAAAACCGCGTAACCAACCGATGCACCAAGGTCGCCAATCATACTCGCGCCGTAGCCAAAAAGACCGACTGCGGAATCGTGCAACACCGCCATCACAAACGCAATCACCACCGCAAAAATCGCACTCGGCGAAAGAAACTTTCCCCACGTTTTGTTCTGCTGAAGCTTCATCACGCAGTACAGACACGACGAAAAGAATCCGCCGAAGAGAATCAAAAACGTCGCCGGTAACGAGTTGCGCCAGTCGGTAATTTCAAACGGTGCGTGTCTCGCCGCGTCGCAAATCGGTGCAGAAAAACTGAACGCTATCGACCAACAAGCACACAGCGCACCCGACGCAAGCGCAAGAATCAAACCGGGCAATATGTTTTTTTTCGGCGCGGGCGTCGTTTCCACGTCCGTCGCTTGCGAGTTGTTCTCTTCGTTTGCCTGCTTCAAAATGCCAGCACGTCCGCAAACGATAACGCCCACCAAACAGACGCAAACGCCGAGCAAAATCGTCATGCCGGGTAGCGTCTGTAACTTTTCGGGGTAGTGAATCAGCATTGGCCCCATCGAGCCGACGATGATCTGTCCACCGTAGTTGATCGCGTAAGCAAGCGAAAGTCCGATGAACGCAAAACTAATTCCCAGCGTCATCGAACCGAGTCCCCAAAGGAAGCCGAACGCAAACGGCACGACGAGTCCTGCGAAGCCAGCGTTTTGGTAAATCCCCAGAAGTCCGGGAACCAAAATCGGACCAGCGACGACGGGCAGCAATATCGTCGCAAAGAGAAAGAACGGCCCCCAGAGAACTTCCCAAGGTAGCGTCTTCGAGACGAACTTACTCGGCAACCCAAACGAACCACCACACATCGCACCCAAAAGCAGAATCGAAAAACCGAAAAGCAGACTCATTGTGACCTCGTTGTTGTTTGTTGTTCGTATTCGTTCACACCCTATTTCGTCATTCCCGCGTAGGCGGGAAGCCATCCTGACAGCACTTCGTTGATCCTATGTCTGTGCTGGTTCGGGCACTTGCTTACGCTTCGTGTTCTTATTCACTCGCTTCCCGCTTTCGCGCCGAATGACGGAATCAATCGTGAACGGCTGCAAAACTTCTAGTGCATTTCGCGTCCGCCGGTGATGTTGATTGCTTGACCGGTCATGTATGATGCGCGGTCGCTGCCGAGGAACGCAACCAAGTTTACAACGTCGCTCACTTCTGCGAGGCGTCCCATCGGGACTTTCGCGGTAAACGTCTTGACGATCTCTTCACGCGGCATGTTCATGTTTTTGATGTAGTCGGCGGAGACGTTGTCCCACACGCCGGTCGCGTCGGTGATTCCGGGGCAAACGCAATTACAGCGAATGTTTGACTTCACCACTTCAAACGCCAACGCCTGCGTAAACCCGATGATCGCCGCCTTCGCAGACGAATACGCACTCATCAGCGCGGAGCCAGTCTTCCCCGATTTGCTCGAAAAATTCACGATCACGCCGTAGTTGTTCTTCTTCATCAGCGGGACAACTTCTTTGACGAAGAAAAACGTCCCTTTGCAGTTGACGGCGTAAACGAAGTCCCACGTCGCCTCCGACATGTCTTCGACTTTTCCGCCCTGCCCCGTGACGCCCGCGACGTTAAAGAGCACGTCGATCCGTTCACCATAGGCCGCGACCGATGCCGCGACAATCTTTTTCACGTCGGCATGTTTGGTGATGTCGCCCGCCAATGCCTTCGCGTTTGCGCCAAGTTCTTTGACAATGGCGTCGAGTTTCATCTGATCGAGGTCGGTCAAAAAGACCTTGCCACCTTCGTCAATCATCCGCTTCGCAACACCCTTGCCAATCGCACCAGCCGCGCCAGTGACCAGAATGATCTTGTTTTGATAGTCCATCGTTTGTTCTCCTCAATTTGGGGTTTGGTTAATCGTTCATGATTTACTTCGTCTTCAACTTGCCTGCGAGTATTTCGGTTTCAAAGCGTCGGCGGTCGTCTTCGGTACGGAAAGCCGACGTGGGGATGGGGACATAACTCACCTTGTTCAAAAACAACCGATAATAACGCCAACAACGATCAGCGTACTCGATGTGACTGAGTGAGAGATGCGATTCTGATCCATCTTCGGCTTTAATATGAAACTGATCTTCGTCGAAAGAAGTTTTTCGTTTTTGATAGAGATGAACTGCCTTCGGCGACGGCACATTATACCAGCATTGAATCGTGCAGACGACCCCAATGACGCCCAGTAGTATCGGCAACGTAATCGTTAAGAAAAACCAGTTGCCGCTCAATATCGCTAAGGCCAACAACGCCATCGCACCACAAAAACCCACCCAGAAACACCGCTTCACACTGGAACGGAAAATCAACTTCGCGTAGTCACTGCGCGTGATCGCGTATTCATCGAGTTCGATCTTGGTGTTTGATTGATCAGTCATTGTTGGACGCCTCAATTCAGAAAGGTTACGGAACTTGTTTCACACAGTCAAGGCACCAGCACAACGCGGAGCGATTCGCCGCTGGTCATTAGGTCGAATGCTTGGTCGATGGCGGAGAGTGGAAGCGTGTGCGACGCGATTTTCTCTGCTTGAATCGCACCGTTCGCCAGCAAGTCAACAGCTTCTTTGACGTGTGCTGGCGTTGAATCGCTCGTTCCGATCATTCGGATTTCGCCGTAGTGCAAGATTCGGCTGTCGATTGTAATGTCACTTTTGCCAACCGGTAACGACGCAAACAGGCAGACGGTTCCCTGTTTGCGAACCAGTGAAAGAGCCTGTTCTTGCGGTGCGGCGGCGGGGGCGGCGACGATCACTACGTCGGCACCAAGTCCGTCGGTCTCGGCTTTGACGATCTCCAAAAGATTTTCCGTCGCCGGATTTACGAGGCGTTCAAGTCCGAACGGTGTTGCCTGTTTGAGTCGCTGCGGGTTCACTTCCGAAAGAATCACCGTGCGTGCTCCTTTGCTTTTCGCAACGAGTGCATTGAGAATCCCCATCGGTCCCGCGCCCATCACGACCACAACGTCCCCCGGCAAAACACGACACTGATTGACAGAATTAACCGCGCAGCTAACCGGTTCGGCGAGCGCGGCGTGTTCCGGTTTGACATGAGACGGCACCTTGACCGCGTGACCGTTTTTGAGCGCGAGTGCTGGAATTGCGGTGTATTCAGCCATTCCGCCGGGGAACGAAAATCCCATCGGTTGCAGCGACTGGCAGAGGTTCGGAAACCCACGTTTGCAATACGCACAATTCCCGCACGAAACACTCGTCGCCATCACAACACGGTCGCCGATTTTGAACGCCGATTCGGGGACACCCGATTCGGCGTTGGCACCGACGTCGGCACAGACGTCCGCGACGATGCCGGTGAATTCGTGTCCCATTATGAGCGGAGCTTTGATGCGCGGATTGCCGTGCGACTTGCTTTTGAGGTCAGTCCCGCAGACGGCACACGCATCAATCTTGAGAAGAATCTCGCCCACACCACAAACCGGCTTCGGCGCGTCTTCGTAACGAATGTCGCCGGGGGCGTAATAGACAATAGCTTTCATTTGTTCTCTCCTGTAACTTTTTGGCGAATGATAAAACCGTGAACCATTAGTGCGGGAGTCCACAGCAACGGGTGACGGATGTTTCTCGTTCTTTTCGTCTTTGTTCCCCACGCCTGACTGCTTGACGGAAATACTCGCGCACTTCTTCGTCCGTCATTTCTGCGGTTTCACGGAGAATCGTCGCCTGCGTTTCATCTTTCCATTTCAGCATGTCCCATCCGTGGATAGGTTCCGGCCAATCAAGTGTATTCACGGATCACCTCATACGGGGTTCGGATTTCAATCAGTGAATAACCAATCATAATACCTGTCGATTTTTGCAACTGTACATATTTTTTGAGGAGCCTCACACAAAGGCACGAAGGCACAAAGAAGAATTTTAACGCGGAAATCGCGGAAGTACGGAAAGACGCGGAAGTTCAGAATTCCGCGTCTTCCGTTTTTCCGCGTGTTCCGCGTTCTCTCTCCTCTTCGTGCCTTTGTGTGAAAAAAGAATCGCCATTTAAGTACGCAGTTATGCGAAGCGTGAACGATTACAAAAAATTGACAGATACGAGACTCGCTATTCTTTGACGGTTGTGCTGCGCATTTCGGGAAGTGGCAATGCGGATAGCAAATAGGAACTGGCATACGCCCAAAACAACGGAGCGGTCTCCTTTGAAATCACGATCTCGTACACTTCATAAGTTTCGTGCGGCGCACATCGAAACGCACCGTCAATCCCGATCCCGCTAACAATGACAGCAGGCTGTGACGCAGCAAGACGTTCATCCAGCGACTCTTTCGATCTCGCCAATCGGTCTTTCAATTTGGCAAGAAGTGATTGTTCTACAACTTCTTTGTCCGCTGTTGCCGCAGAAACCGGTGCAACGGCAAAACATACCAAGTCATCCGCCACGCCAACGATGATGAGAAACGGCGTTTTGTCCGCCATGAACTCGCTCACAAAAACAGACTTCACGAAGCAAGTATCGCCTTCAGTTTCGAGAACAACCGGCGTAGAAAGTTCGTAAACAAGCGGCTCCGTCGCGCCCTCTCGCTTCGTCTTTTCAAACATCTCTTTCACACATTTGTCAAACTGCGCCAGTAGCGACAAATCAAACGGTTTTGCATTTACTCCGCGTGTTATGGCGCAGAATAACGCTTCGCCGTCAACGGTTCCGGCAAAGTCGAGCGGGGTGTCATTTGTCCACTCGCCGAAAAATTGCTTCAAGTTTTCCATCACGGCGGCTACGGATTTGATGACGTTCTGGTTGAGCATGTCCATTTCATCCGCCGATGGAATCCCCTTTTCAATCGGAAAGTCTTTCGGCTGCATCGGATACCCAAAACGTATCGGCGACTCCGAAGCGACCCAGTGTACAGCTTCTTTTGGCAAATCCGGTTTGCTCCAGTTCTTGACTCCTTTTGACATTTCCTCTTCACTTTGCATGCCATAACTAAATTGCATTGCAAAGCGTTTAGAATCTGGCTCTCGCTCCGACAGCGTAAGGGCAGTGGCACCAACGACGATGAAAGGAAGTGATTCGCTCTGTGCCAAATCGTTCGGAAACAATCGTCCCAAGACTCCGTTCGCATCGGTAAAGCCGTCAAGTGGAAATGAGATCGGTTTACGCTCGCGGCGCGATTGCATTTCCTTTTCTTGCTGGCTTCCGGGAGTGGGGTGATGTTCCATAGTCAACAGCATTCCTTTTTGAGACCATGAGCAGCCGAGGATAGTGTTGAGTGGGGCATCCGCATCTGACTTTTCATTCTTGCGCGAAACTACTGCGATCTTATATTTTTCACGAAGTTGCGTCCACGCTTGTTTTAGCACGGACACGACTTGTTCGTTCTTTGATTCCGGCAAGTCGAACGAAGTGATCCGAAGATACTGCGGACCTAGCCAACGATCATCGAGCGAAACCTTGAACTGAAGAGGTGTCGTCGCGTCAGCGGACGCTTCGTTTTCCTCGTCTGCTACACGTTGTCTCCACTCGGTTAACTTCTTGTTCAGTTTTTCGTGAAGCTCTTGCAAGTCGTTTTCAGTCCAGCGTTTCTTGTCGTCTTCGCGCAGTGGCAATTCTACCACTGCCCACTCGGAAGTTCCGTCCGTCACCGTTCCGTATGAAATGGGGAATTCACGACTGATTTCTTCCGGCAGCAAGAGCTGTCCCAATTCAGCAACTTTTGGAATCAACGACGCGATGGTGTTGAAACTTGGTACGACAATAGCACCGGTTACAACCATGTCTGCGTCTCCGCGACATGGTTGCGGAAGGAAAACCAGCGTTAGCACTGCCACGACTGCAAAATGTTTTAGATTGTGCATTGGGAAATCCTTTCTAACGTGACGGAAGGACGTTCAATAACCGGCCCCAACATTTTTGCCGGTCCCTTCGCAGATTGCTGGTGTCGAATTGCATCCGACGCCGAGACGGTCTACACCTTTGGCGACGAACATTTGAGCACGCGCCGCGTCTCGAATGCCGCCCGATGGTTTCACCTTGATCTTGCCCGCAGCGGTTTTCAGCATAACGTCAACGACTTCTTCGGTTGCACCTTCACCATTAAATCCCGTAGACGTTTTCACAAAATCAGCACCGGCGCGGATCGCACACTCGGTTGCACGTTTCACTTCGTCGAGCGAAAGTTGACTCGTTTCAAATATCACCTTCACGACTACATTGTGTTTGTGTGCAACGTCAACGACTGCCTTGATGTCGGCTTCAGCACGATCCCATAAACCGGACTTGATCCAACCGTAGTTGGCAACCATGTCGATCTCTTTGACACATTTTTCGCAGTAAACTTTCGCCTCCGCCGCCTTCGCTTCGGTTGCACTGCACCCGTGCGGAAAGCTCAAGACACAGCAAACTTCCGTCGCGGTGCCGCGACACATTTCGTTTGCAAGCTCGATGTCGCACGGGCGAACGCAAACGGTTTTCACGCGATAATCGATCCCAACTTGAATCGCCGCTTTGGCCTCCGCCTGCGTCATCGACGGGACAAGAACTGCGTGGTCAAGATACTCATTGATTGGTTTTGTGCTCATTGTTTTCTCCTTTTTTCAAAACTTGTAACAGTTCACAATGTTTCGTCACCCCCGCGTACTCGGCGGGGGCCTAGAGCTAACGCTTTGAGGTTCGCTTGTGCGATCCATCGCTATCGCGTCTGCTTGCAGTGTTGTTCTCTGGATGCCCGCCGAGTACGCGGGCATGACACGCTCTACGCCGAATGACGATTTTGGCACTCGCTTACGCTTCGTGTTCTGATTCGGGCACTTCTGATTTTGGTTCGGGTTTCTTTCGCCGTATCAGTTTTCCGCATAGCAGTATAAACAGAATTGGCGTAACGTAAATACCGACCAGCGTTTCGGTTAGCATTCCAAAGCAGATCGGTGTACCGATAGCGTGACGACTCGCCGCGCCTGCGCCCGTCGCAAGTATTAATGGTACGACACCAACAATAAACGCAAACGATGTCATCATAATTGGGCGGAGTCGAAGTCGTCCTGCGTCGAGGGCCGCGTCCGTTAACGAGGCACCAGAACGATACCGCGAGACCGCAAACTCCGTGATGAGAATCGCGTTCTTCGCCGAAAGTCCAACCATCAAAATGAAGCCGACTTGCGTGAATATGTTGATGTCGAGTCCGCGCAAGTACGCCCCCAAAAGTGCGCCGCCAATTCCGAGCGGTACCGCCATCACAATCACCAGCGGCACAATCCAACTCTCGTATTGTGCGCAGAGAATCAGCACCGCAAACAAAATCGACATCACCAAAACAATCCGCATCGTATTGCCACCGTGTATCTCCTGCCACGCCGTTCCCGTCCAACTGTATGTGAATCCTTCGGGGAGCGTGTGAGAAAGTTGTTCCAGTTTTGCGATCCCGTCGCCCGTACTCACGCCGCCAGCGAGCAGCGCGAGAACCGGCGCACACAAGTGAAGCTGATGACGATTAATAAACTGCGGGCCAACACTCCGGCGCAACGTCGCAAACGACCCAAGCGGAACCATCTCGCCCGAAGAGTTTTTGCACATCGTTTGAAGCAGCAAGTCGTCGCGCGAACGCCAAGTGTGATCCGACTGCAAAAACACCGTGAAAACTGCGTCGTAAAGATTGATCTCGCTTATGTGCCGCGCACCGAAAACACCCTCAAGCGTACCAAAAACCGACGGCAACGACACGCCAAGCTGCATCGCCTTTTCGCGGTTGATGTCGATGTCGATCCGCGGCGAGAACGGACTCATCGGAGTTTGTACGTCAGAAAAAAGTCCAGACTTCATTGCGTCTTCGCAAAGCTGTTCGGCGGCTGCGTAGAGGTCGTCAACGCCGCTGCTGCCGAGTGCCTGCAGCTGGTATTCGAGTCCGTTAATCGTGCCGAGTCCGTCGAGCGTCGCCATCGGATAGAGCATGACTTCCGCGTCGGGAATTGTTTTACATTGCGATTGTATGCGAGAAATCACGTCGTCAATCGTGATGGTTTTCGCTCGTGAAACCAAACGCTGCCACAATGACGGGTAACGTTCGTCCCAATCGGTGAGCGTTATCTCAACGAACGCCGCGTTCTCCGCGTACGCACTCTGCGTGGGCGACCATCCCGCGATGTAAGTCGTGTTTGCGATTCCGGTGCGGTCGGCGTCGATGAGTTGTTGAAGTTGTTCGAGAGTTGTTTGTGTTCGTTCGAGTGTCGCGCCTTGCGGAAGAGTGACGCCCATGTAAATCGTTCCGGTGTCTTCGTCGGGAATAAAACCTTTCGGCATTTCGTTGAGTGCGAAATAAATCGCCGCAAGAAGTACGAACCACAAGACGAGCACCAAACCGCGCACCGCGACAACCCCTTTGAGTGTGCGAAGGTAGACGCGAGCGTAGATGTCGAAGCAGCGGTTGAATCCGCGACTGAACCAAGTCTGTGACTTTGACGCCGGTTTCAAAAACAGTGCCGCAAGTGCGGGCGAAAACGTCACCGCGCATACCGCTGATATGCAAACCGCGCCGGCTATCGTTAGCGCAAATTGCCGATAGATTTCGCCGACGATTCCGGGGACCATCGCCGTTGGCACGAATATCGCCAAGAGTACGAGCGTCGTCGCAACGATGGGACCGGTCACTTCTTGCATCGTTTTGAGTGCGGCGTCGCGTGGCGATTCGCCGAGGTCGTCGATGTGGCGACGCATGTTTTCGATCACGATGATCGCGTCGTCAACGACAATGCCGATGGCGAGAATGAGTCCGAAGAGTGTGAACGTGTTGACCGAACATCCGCAAAACCACATCAGAAAAAACGTCCCGACGAGCGAGACGGGGATTGTAATTGTTGGGATGAGCACCGCCCAAAAGTCTTGCAAGAAAATCCACACGACAAACACGACGACAACGATGCAAACGACGAGCGTGACAACAACTTCTTTGAGTGCGGTGCGAACGAAGTTTGTGTAGTCGAACGCGACTTTGTAGTCGATTTCGTCGCCGAACATCCCGCGTTTTCGCAGCGACTCCAGACACTTCGTAACGCCGTCGGCGGTTTCGATGGCGTTTGCGCCGACGGACGGATAGATCGCAAGTGTGCTGCACGGAATACCGTCCATTCCGGCGGCGGTTTGGTATCCGAGCGAACCGAGTTCGATTCGTGCGATGTCGCGGAGCCTGAGCGTGTGAACGCCGTTTTCGTTGCGGATTACGATGTCGCCAAACTCTTCGGTCGTTCGCAAACGTCCGATGACCGAGAGTTCGACTTCTTGACCGGTGCCGCTGCTGGCGGGCGACTGTCCGACTCTTCCGGCGGCGACTTGGACATTTTGACCTTCCAACGCGGCGACAACTTCGTTAACGGAGACGCTGCGTGCAGCGAGCAGTTCGGGATAGAGCCAAACTCGCATGCTGAAGTCTTCGTTGTTGTAGACTTCCACTTTGCCGACGCCTGCGACTCGTTCGAGTTCGCGTTTGACGTTGAGCGTTGCGACGTTGGTCAAGTACAAACTTGTTTCGCGTCTTTCGTCGAGTGGGATATGTTTGCGGTCTTGAAACTCTTTTGCGTCGGCGGGGCTGAAGAAGTTGACCAAGAGCAACGTGAACATCGAGTTTTTTTCGACGGTGATTCCGCCGCGAACGACTTCGTGCGGCAGTTGCGGGAGAACGTTGTTGATTCGATTTTGGATGTGAATGACTGCGAGATCGGGGTCGGCTTCGAGTTCAAACGTGACGATCATTCGCATATCGCCCGCGCTGGTGCAGGTCGTCGAGACGTAAGTCATCTGTTCGACACTGTTGATACTTTTTTCTATCGGCGCAGCGACGGTGTTTGAGAGCGTCTCCGCGCTGGCCCCCGGATAGTTGGCGAAGATATAAACCGTTGGCGGGATGACGTTAGGAAAAAGTTCGACCGGCAACTTAAACGCCGCTACAACGCCAGCCAACAAAATCAGCAGCGCAACGACGCAAGAAAATACAGGGCGAGTGATGAAGAAGTGGGCGAAGTTCATTGTGACTCGACGTGTGTGGTGGCGATGGCATAGCGGCACGTTCACAATTCTATCCGCAACGGCGCAAACGTGTAGGGGCGATTCGTGAATAGCCCGACGCACACACAACATCAACTCCTATCTTCCTCGCTGGCAATTTCATACAGCGTTGGTATAATCCGGCTTTGCAATAGACCTGTTCGGAAACTTGCACCCGCACATCGGTTCGGCATAGCCGAACCCTCCAAACGCCTACGGCGTTGATGACTGGAGGGTTCGGCTATGCCGAACCAGAACTACCAAATCGCCCCAAATTGACGTTTCCGAACAAGTCCAACGATGTCGGTTGATGTATATTTGATGAAACGATGATAACACTTCTCCTCGAACAAATGTGGCCTTGGTGGGTTGTGGCGGGCGGCGTTGCGGTTGCTGGGGTCTTGGCACTACAGCGGCACGGCGGAGTTCGTGTCTGCATCAAAGCGCAGTTGATCGCCGTTGCGATTGCGGTCGCTGGTTATCTTGTTGTCACCTACGTCTATACCGACAACAAAGCGATTCGCCATTTTCTCACGCAGGCGATTGCGGCGGTTGAGAACGACCAGCCCGATCAGGTCACGTCGCTCCTTTCGCCGCGCGGACGAGTGCTGCAAAGCGATGTCCGCGAGACGATGAGCCGCGTCTTCATCGACCGCGTCCGTTATCTCGATTTGCACTTTGAAGTCAATCGCAATGTCACGCCGCCAACTGCGAAGGTCGATTTCGACGCATTTGTTCAGTGGCGTCCCAAACCGGAGTTCAAACGTGAAGTGATGCTCGACCTCGGTGACCGCGAGTTGTTGCACCGTACCGACGTTGTTTTGACGCTAGAAAAATCGGGGCGAACGTGGTTGCTCCTCGATGCGACTTTTCAGCAATAGCCCCTTTTTTTCTCTCAATGAAATACATCATAATCATTCCCGATGGTTGTGCGGACGTGCCGCTTGAGTCGCTCGGTGGTAAGACGCCGATGCAGGCGGCGCATCTGCCAAATCTTGATTCACTTGCGGCGCGGGGCGTTGTTGGTCGCGCGTCGTTTTGTCCTGAAACGTTGGCACCCGGCTCCGATGCGTGCAACTTGTCGATCTTGGGTTACGATCCGCAGCAGGTCTATTCGGGGCGTGCGCCGCTGGAGGCGGCGGCACTCGGAGTCGAACTCGGCGATGGCGACTGGGCACTCCGTTGCAACGCGGTTTGTGTCGAAGATGACGTGATGCAGTCGTTCTCGGCGGGGAACATTTCGACCGACGAATCGACCGCGATTCTCGAATCAGTCGGCACGTCGCTTGCGGCGAGTGTTGGTAAATCGCTGACGTTCATGCCGAGTGTTGGTTATCGCAATCTTGTCGTGTGGCGTGGCGACGGCGTTCCTGTTCCGCTATCGCCAGCGACGAAGACGTTTCCACCACACGATCTCACCGGTCAGCGAGTTGAATCGTTTCTGCCGCGCGGTGACGGTAGCGAGGTATTACGAACGCTGTTTGAGGAGAGCGGTCGTTTGCTTGCGTCGCATCCAGTCAACGTTGCGCGGCGTGCGGCTGGGAAGTTGCCGTGTACGCACCTCTGGTTTTGGGCGCAGGGAAAGCGTCCGGCGTTGCCGCTATTTGCGGAGCGATTCGGGATCGCACGCGGAGCGATGATTTCCGCTGTTGACCTGCTTCGTGGAATTGCAACGCTCATCGGTTGGAGCAACATTCGCGTCGCCGGTGCGACGGGAGATGTCCACACCGACTACGCCGCGAAGGGGCGCGCCGCAGCTCTTGCGATAGAAGACTACGACATCGTTTGCGTTCACATCGAAGCTCCCGACGAGGCGTCGCACGACGGCGACGCAGTTGCGAAAGTCACCGCACTGGAACAGATCGACGCACTCACACTCCCGCCGATTTTAGACGCGCTTGCGAATCAGCGCGACTGGCGTATTCTCGTGACCCCCGATCATCTCACGCCGATCACGACCAAAACTCACGCACACGGCCTTGTCCCGTGGCTCGTCGCGGGGAGCGATGTCGCGCCGTTGTCGCCGCAGGTTGTGTCATACGACGAAGTCGCCGCGACAACTTCGCCGCACATCATCGCCGATGGCCACCGCCTTATGCAAATCTGGACATCGCCAAAGTTTTTTTGACGTGTGGGTAAACAGACCTTGTTCGTAAACACCAAATTGAGGCGATTTGACAGTTCCGGTTCGGCATAGCCGAACCCTCCAGTTGTCATACGCCGCAGGCGTGGAGGGTTCGGCTATGCCGAACCGCTGTGCGGGTGCAAGTTTCCGAACAGGTCTAGTGTAGTCCCCCCAGTCCCCCAAAAAAACCATCTTGAACTGATTTAGCCTTTTTGCTATACTCCCGCATGGTCCGTACTCTTTGGACGCCATAGCGGGAGGAAATGATGACTACAAAAAAAACGATGTTGGTACTGTCGCTGATGCTGGCGATGATGTCGGTTGCGTTTGGCGCGGACGATGCCGCCACGCAGCAACTCGCGCAGGCCAAGGCCGCATACGACGCGAAAAACGCGGTTCAAGCCGTTGCACTCTACTCCGATTTTCTCGGTAAGTTTCCAAACGATGCACGCGCCAGCGAGGCCCGATATTTTCTCGCCGAGTCGTACTTGCAAATGCAAGACTACGCAAACGCCGGCACGCAATACAAAACCCTCATGGACGCAAGCCCGACCAGCGAATACGGGCGGCTCGCACTCTTTCGGATCGGCGAAATCCCGTATCTGCTCGAAAAATACGATGTCGCAAAGTCTTTCCTAAAATCGTTTGTCGAACAGTTTCAGTACGATGCGTGCAACCGGTTCGCCATCTATTATCTCGGCGATATAGCGATGCAGCAAGGGAACGTCGATGAGGCCGCCTACTACTTCTCCGAGTGTATGCGACTCTTTCCAACCGGCGACCGTTTCGCCGACAGCAAACTCGGAATGGCGTGGGTAAAAGAACGTCAAAACGACTTCGCCGGAGCCGACGCCATCTACAGCGAACTCACGTCAAACGCAACAAATCCCGTCGCCGAAGAGGCGTTGTGTCGCTGGGGAACTGTCCAGCACCAGCGCGGCGAAAACACCAAAGCTATCGAAACGCTCTCGTCGTTCATCGCACGTTATCCGGCGAGTTCGTGGAAACCGTACGCGCAGATGCAGCTTGCCGAAACGTACCGCGACGAAGGTCGATTCGCCGAGGCTCTCACGACGCTCCAAACAATCTCGCCGATCACAGACGAAGTTCGTCTCGTGCAAGCGTCGTGCTACTTCGGACTTGGACGCGGCAGCGAAGCCGACGCGATCTTGCGCGTCGTCGAACAGAATCCGGCGTTCGCAGACGAAGCGGCACTCGTCCGCGCAGACGCATCGTACACCGCGCAAGATTGGCGAGACGCTATCGCCCGTTACGAACGACTCCTGCAAACGCAGTACAATCCGGCTGCACAGCGAGTTACCGTTAACTACTTCACGAAGACGAGCGAAGGCGGTCTCAAACTGCTCGCCGACAACAAAGTGATGCGTGCCGCGCAGCGACTCGTACTCGCTTACGCCGCGTCGGGCGCGAACGATCAGGCCATCGCGCTCTACACATCGCTCCGCAGTTACGCACGCGGTAACGCCGCGCGGCAGGCAGTCGTTGACGAGACGTACACACTTATCAGCAAGATGATCTCGCCGTCACTTTTGACGCCGCCAAACTCTGGCAACGTTGCAACGTCGGGAAGCGATGAGGAAAAACTCCAGCGCGCGGCGCAGCGTTACGCACAACAAGACTACAGTGGTGCCCTCGCAATAGTCGAACCGCTCCTAGGAATGCAGTATCTGACGATTCCAACGCCACGAATGACGATCAGTTACCAGCATCAAGGCGTCTCGACTGCGCCGCCGACAATCCCCGGAATGTCACCGATTCCGGTCGCCGTTGATCCAAACAAACTCACGCTCGCCTCGCTTCAGCAGGCGTGTTCGCTTCTCACACTTTGTTACGCGCTCAAGGGCGACGCCGTTCGTGCAAACGCCGCGATGGAGATGCTCAAGACGCGCGTTGCCGCTGGCGACAGCGTCGGCCAAGAGATCGTCCAGCAGACGCAACAACTTCTAACGCAAATCGTTGCGAAGTCGCCGGCAATGGCATCGACAACGCCGTCGCGCGGCGGACTTGTTCCGCTTTCACAAACTGGTATGCCGCCAACGAATCCAGCCGCATCACCGCCGCTCGATGGTGGCGACTACAGAAAAACTCTTCAGACGGCGCGAACGCTCGTCAAGAATCGCCAGTACGCGCAGGCCGATGCGATGCTCACGCAACTTTTGGCACAAGACGTTAGCGGCACAGTCGCCGCCGAAGCGACGTTTCTGCGTGCGGAGACGCTCGTCGCACTCAAGAAGACTGGCGAAGCGATACCGCTTTACGAATCGATATTGAAAGATTATCCGTCGTCGCGGCAGTGTCCCGATGCGCTTTGGGCACTCGGTACGCTCTACGAACGTCGCGGCGATTCGACAGCGGCGAGCGACTACTTCGCACGCATCGTTGAGGATTATTCCGACTTCGGTCAAATTGATGGTGCGCTTTACTACTTGGCGTGGAACGAGATTGAGAACGGTTCCGTTTCTCGCGCGACAAGTTATCTTCAGCGCATCGACCGCAATTATCCGCAAGGTGCGTACTGGAGCCACGCTGCGTGGACGATGGCGTGGCTTGCATATCGCAGTAAAAACAGCGAACAAGCCCGCCACTACATCGACAAAATCTTCGCTGCCACTCCCGACGAGTCGATCTATGATCGCGTACTTTACTTGAAGGGGCGGCTGGCGATGGAGAACCAGTCGTGGGCGATAGCGAACGCGGCGTTCCAAGAACTGCGTCGCGCGCGGCCCGACAGCCCACTCCGCGACGCCGCCGACCACGACATTTCAATCGTGCGAAGCACGAGTGCAAAACAGAGATAGTAGACTCGTTTGGAAACTTGCACCCACGCAGCGGTTCGGCATAGCCGAACCCTCCAGTTGTCACGCCGCAGGCGTCTGGAGGGTTCGGCTATGCCGAACCAGAACTACGGTTGATTGTCAATTCGCGCGGCGTTTGCGAGTATGCAAACACCGTGCGACGGGTGTGTAAACCCGTCGCCTACCTTTGGCGCACCATCACCATTCCACCACCCTCGTTCCTATGTCCAGTGAAGTTTTGAGTCAAGACGAAGTTGAGAATCTTCTCAACATCATGGCGAAACCGGAGCCGAAGGCGTCGTCTGCGCTTCCAGACTTGAGTGAGATCGGTGGTTGGGGCGGGCTTCACAGCATCGGCCCTGCGCCGAACGCATCTTCGGGGACGCGCATCTTCGGGAGCGGTCACAAACGGGTTCAGCAGCTCAAGGTTACGCCTTACGACTTCAAGCGTCCCGAACGTGTCGGCAAAGACCAGATGAAGGCGTTGCAGACGCTTCACGAGGGGTTTGGTCGAAAGTTTGCTGCGGCACTTTCTGTGATTTTGCGATCAATCGTTGAGGTGAAACTTACTGGAGTTGATCAGTTAACTTACAGCGAGTTCATATTCAGTCTCGACAATCCGACCTGTTTCAATCTGCTCCGCGCCGAACCGCTCGAAGGGAATTTGATTCTCGACATCAATCTTTCGATTCTCTTTCCGATGCTCGACCGTCTTCTTGGCGGCGGACGCGAGAAGATGGCACCGCTACGTCGTCAGCTTACGGGGATTGAGACACGTTTGGTCTCGCGGATTACGCAGCTTTTTCTCAACGAGATGAAGGTGGCGTGGGAGAACGTCGCTGATCTTGAACTCTCCGTTGTACAGACCGAGAGCAACCCGCAACTCATACAGATTGTCCCACCGAACGAGGTGGTTGTCGTCATTTGTTTTGAGGTAGCGATGGCGGAGACGCGCGGCATCATCAACTTGTGCATCCCCTACAATGCGTTTGAGCGGGTGAGTGCGAAGTTTTCGTCGAACAACTGGATGTCTTATGGCAACAGAAAACAGGCGACGCCGCAATCGATTAAGAAGCTGGGGAAGTCGATTCGCAACATGAAAGTGGAGATGAAGGTCAAACTCGCGCAGACGAAAATGGCCGTCCACGAACTGATCAATCTCCGCGTTGGCGACGTGATTTGTACCGAAAAAAACGTCGGCACACCGCTCCTTGTGAGTATCGAAGGAATCCCCAAATACTGGGCCAGACCGGGCGTCTACAAAGGTTTTCTCTCGATCCAAATCGAAGATGTCATCGACGATCCGACGGAAATTATTGCGCAAGTGTAGATGCCTGCGGCGAGTGAATAAGAACACGAAGCGTAAGCGAGTGCCCGAATCGGAGCGGGAAGCGTAAGCGAGTGATTGTTTTACATCAGAGACTAGAGAGAGTACACCGAGTTCAATGCACAACATCACATCACTCAATCTGATTGGTGAGTCGATCAACGATTCCGTTCCATCTACGAAGTCGCTCTTCGACACCGACGACCGTGCGGGGCTTGCGGCACTTGCGGCGTCGCAGGAGGCGGGCGGTGCGGCGTATCTCGACGTAAACGTCGGGACGCGGAGTGCGGAATATATGGCGACTATTTGTCGTCTGGTGCAGGATGCGTCGCGGCTTCCGCTCTCGGTCGATTCGCCCGACGTTGCACTGGCCGAGTCGGGGTTGGCGGAGTGTCGCAGTGATCGTGGTAAGCCGATTCTCAATTCGATTTCGCTTCGTCGCTGCGAAATGTTTGAAATGTATCAGCGTTTTCCGTTTCGCCCGATCTTGCTGGCAACGGAGAGCGAGAGCGGCGGGTGTCACACGACGCAAGAAACATTCGAGGCCGCCGGACGACTTCTCGAACAAGCGTTGCGTGCGGGGGTGCCGCGTGAAGATTGCATCTTCGATCTTGGCATCGCCCCAATCGGTAGCGACGCCGACGGAAACCTCGCACGTCTTATGCAAACTCTGTCGATGATGCACACCGACACACACTTTGCATCGACGCACCGTTCGGTCGGACTTTCAAACTTCACGGTGATGCTCCCTGCGAAGACGCGAAGTGGGAACCCCGTCAAAGGGCCGCTGGAGAGTGCATTTCTAACGCGAGCGGTTCCGCTTGGACTCGATCACGTCATCGGCTCTGTCAAACGAAACTACGCAATTCTCAACGACGGCGACGCCGCCCTCGCCTGTTTCGACGACTGCGTCCGCCTCGCCGGATTCGACGCAATCCTCCGCGTCAGAGATTTTTATGCGGGGTGAAAAATTGTAAGCGTTCACGATTTGTACCCGTTACGGGTAGATTTGTAGGCTTCGCCCTCCGCAAGACCGCGGCCTCGATGGGCCGCTACCGTTTTGGTACGGGAAATTCAAACCGGATTGAGTATGTTTCGTCATGCCACAAATAGAAAACGCGGGGACTTGGCGACACAAGCATACGCGGTATCATGTGAAACATGACCAAACAACGTTTTCAAAATACACTCTACACGAACGACAACCTTTTCATTCTCCACGGGATGAACAGCGAGACTGTCGATCTGATCTATCTCGATCCGCCGTTCAACTCGAAACGGATGTACTCCGCACCGGTTGGAAGCAAGTCTGCTGGCGTGAGTTTCAAAGATATGTGGACGTGGCAAGACGTTAACGAATACTATCTCGACACCATCGCAGTAAACTATCCTGCGCTCGTGAAATACATTGCCAGCGTCGGCGAGATTCACAGCAAAGCGATGATGGCGTACCTGACGTACATGGCGCAGCGTATCATCGAGATGCACCGCATTTTGAAGTCAACCGGTTCACTTTATCTACACTGCGATCCGACCGCGAGTCACTATCTCAAAGCGTTGCTTGACCTGATTTTTGGGAAGAACAACTTTCAAAACGAAATCGTTTGGTGTTACAGCGGACCTTCGGGTAGCACGAAAAAGTTTCCCGCCAAACACGACGTGATTCTTTTTTATCGCAAGAGTCCAGAGTTTATTTTTTGCGGTGATGCGGTTCGGGTTCCGTACAAAGCGTTGCACAGCGACAAGGGAAAACAGGCGAAAATTTGGGGAAAGAGCGGCACACTTCAAGACCCAGCGACGCGCGAGGCGTATCTCGAACGAGGTAAGTTGCCATTTGATTGGTGGGACGACATTCCGTCCGGTGGACACATCTCTCCCAAAGAGCGCACCGGCTACCCGACGCAAAAACCTCTCGCGCTTTTGCATCGCATCGTGAAGGCGTCGTCAAACGAAGGCGACGTTGTGCTCGACCCGTTTTGCGGATGCGCGACGACGTGCGTTGCGGCGCAGCAACTCGGCAGGAAATGGATCGGTATCGACATCGAAAAACAGGCGACGCACATCTTGGTCGAACGCTTGAGCGACGACGCCGGACTCTTCAAAGACTTCATCGCAACGAGCCAAGTTCCGAAACGCACCGACATCAAAGAGGTTGCGCCGTCGGAGTCGGTGAGAGTGCGGCTCTACAAAGAGCAAGATGGAAAGTGTCGTGCGTGCGGTGGCGACTTTGAACTTCGCAATCTCGAACTCGATCACATCATTCCGAAGTCGAAAGGCGGCGGCGACTACGTTGAGAATTATCAACTCTTGTGCGGCTCGTGTAACCGCATCAAAGGTGACAGACCGATGGAGTACCTGCGACTCAAGATCGAGACACGCGAAAAAATGATGACGAACAAAATCGTGTTCGGTGAATAACCACAACAAAGATAAAATGATCACAACACGTTCGATTTGGCGAGCCGTTTTCGCCGTGGCAATCGTCGCGTCGTTCACCGCTATGGCGTCCGCCGCGACGACCGTTTCGATCAACGGTAAAACCGTGCTGCCGTCGAACGGTTCGGCGAATGGGACGTGGTTTTTTCACGACGGTGACACGCAACTCTTGCTACTCGGTCACAGCGAGCCGACGCCGTGTTATCGCGTCGTCGCGGCGATGCAGCCGGGAGACAAGATTTGCTTCCACGACGGCGAAACGATCCTGCTCGAACTTCACGCCGAAGACACGAAGAAAACTGTCGATCTCAAAACGTCGCTCCCACTCGATCCGGTGCGGCGTCCTGTTGGCACTGAACCGGTCGCGTCGTCGCCAAACTTTCACCCCGCACTCGAAACCGCTCTTGTCGAACACGACTGGGGAATGCAAGACGGAATCAATACTCCACGCGAACCGAAAACTTTCGCCGAAGTCATACCAGTTCTCGTGACACGCATCGAAAAACTTCTCGCCAACCTCGCCGAGAACGGCGTGCAAGTGGCGACGTTTGAGAAACGTCTTCACGACTTGCAAACGAACACCGACGACGAACAGCGTTGGCTCGCGCTCCACCGATTACGCCGCGAGATCGTCTTTGTAAGTCCGCTCTTTCCGGCGGGGCCGATTCTGTTTGCAAAACACGTCCCGTCGGCGATGAGTCACCAGCTCACGCAAGTCTACGGTTACGCCGCGCGGCCCGGCGGCGGACTCTTTGTTCTCGAAAACCCCGGAACGTCGATGCAAGTTCGTTCGCTCACCGAAGGAAAACTTCCCGCCGGAAACTTCATGCATCCAGAAGTCAGCTTCGACGGCACAAAAATCTTCTTCGCATTTTGCGACGCAGCGAAGTCGCCAAGTGCCTGGCGCGACCCCGATGCGATGAACCGCTGGTATCACATCTACGAGATGAACGCCGATGGCACCGGACTGCGAAAACTAACCGACGGCGAGTTCGACGACTTCTCACCGACGCCACTCCCCGACGGGACGCTGATGTGCGTCTCAACGCGGCGCGGCGGATTCCACCGCTGCGGCGGCGGGCCGTGTTACGTCTACACGCTCGCAACTCTCGATCCGAAAACTGCACCGCAAACGCCACCAACGCCAATCTCGTTTCACGAAACGAACGAGTGGGACCCCACGCCACTCAACGACGGTCGCATCGTCTACACACGTTGGGACTACGTTGACCGCGACGCCGTTTTCTATCAGCAACTTTGGTCGGTGCGGCAAGACGGCTCCGACGTTCGCATCTACTACGGCAACAACACTTTTGTTCCGTGCGGCGTGTGGGAGGCACGCGCGATTCCGAACTCGTCAAAGGTGATGGCAACCGCGGGGCCGCATCACGGAATGTCGGCGGGGTCGATCATCGTTCTCGACACGACTCTCGGCGTTGACGGCGACGCGCCGATAACTCGCGTCACGCCCGACGCACGTTTTCCAGAAGGCGAAACGCTTCTTGCGATGGGGATTCCACTGCCAACACCAAGCGACTTCGATTCGCCCATCGCGTCGCACTGGGACGCCGTTAATCGTCCCGACCGCCCTGCAAACCGCGAAACCGTCGCTCCCGAAGCGGAACGACGCTGGCCCGGTCACTGTTACAAATCGCCGTTCCCGCTCGCCGAAAATGCGTTCATCGTGTCGTACAGCTTCGACACGTTACGCGGTGAACCGGGGCCGAACATCCCAAACATGTTTGGGATTTATTTTGCCGATGCGTTCGGCAACAAAGAACTGATCTACCGCGACCCGAACATCTCAAGCGTTTGGGCAAAACCGCTCGCACCGCGTACACCGCCGATGGCGACACCGCCGCGACTCGTGAGCGATCACGATAGCGACGTAGCGACGTTCTCGCTTCACAACGTCTACGAGAGTTGGCCCGCGCTGCCGCGTGGCGACGACGACAAGATCACCGCGCTTCGTATAATTCAAGTGCTACCGAAGACGACGCCAAATGCGAACGACCCGATGGTCGGTGCGGCGTTTGCGTCGCCGGCGAAGCAAGTGCTCGGAACTGTTCCTGTCGAAGACGACGGGAGTGCGTTCTTTGAGTGTCCGCCGAAAACGCCGGTTCTATTTCAAGCACTCGACGCGCGAGGCCGCGCGGTGCAAACGATGCGAAGCCTCACATATTTGCAACACGGCGAGCAGATGAGTTGTCTCGGTTGCCACGAAAACCGAATGCAAACGCTCAATCCGCGTGCGACGGCGAAGGCGTTGCAGCGACCACCTTCAAAGATTGCGGCTGGCCCCGACGGCAGCAAGCCGATGAGTTTTCCGATTCTCGTTCAGCCGGTTCTCGACAAGCACTGCGTTTCTTGTCACAGTGAAAACGCTGGCAACGAGAAGAACGCTGGCGTCGTTCTCACTGGCGAGCCGGAAGGTGCGTTTTCGCGGTCGTATAACGCGCTGGTGCCTCGCACGGCGTACTCGGCGTGGACGATGCCGGAAGGGAATCACGAACCGCTGACCGAACCGAATCGCTTCGGTGCTCGTGTGAGTTCGCTTGTCAAACTTCTCGACGCTGGCCATCACGACGTTTCGCTCTCGCCCGACGATTGGGAACGACTCAACACTTGGATCGACTCCAACGCCCTCTTCTACGGCACATTCAACCGTGAAAACCAACAACGCCAACTCCGCGGCGAACGCATCGCGGGGCCAGATTTGGAGTAGTTCAGGTTCGGCATAGCCAGCCAGTTCAGGTTCGGCATAGCCGAACCCTCCAGATGTCATACGCCGCAGGCGTGGAGGGTTCGGCTATGCCGAACCGCTGTTCTGGTGCTCACCACCCAAACATCATCCGGCACAAACGCTTTAGCCACGGCGATTCCATCTGTTCCATCATCCACGTTTCTGCGACACGCTTTGAGAGGAAACCCATCGTCGGGAACGAGTGCTGAAGCATCATAACATTGTGCATGCTGAGCCGCTGCTGAATCGCAAGTGCCCACTCGTTGATCATCTCGCCGCTCCCTTCGCCGACAATCGTCGCACCAAGAATGCGTCCCCACGGCGAGACCAAAACTTTGACGTGACCAGTGGCAATAGATTCAGCTATCGCCGCACCGTAGTCGTCGTAACGTGCAATGATGGTTTTGTACTTCGTACCCGCTTCGTCGAGCTGTCGCGCACTGGCACCAACACGCGAAATCGCTGGCTCCGTGAAGACCGTCCACGGGACGACGTAGTTCTGAAACCGCCGCTTGAACGGAAACGGTATCATACAGTTCATCAGCGCGATCATCCCTTGGTGCATAGCGGCGTGTGAAAACTGATGATGCCCGTTGCAGTCGCCACACGCATAGATGCGTTTGTTCGTCGTTCGCAAAAACGGATCGACGGTGATGCCACGCGACGTGTGCGCAACGTTTGCTTTGTCGAGTGCGAGTTCGTCAAAGTCGAATCGTCGTCCTAGCGCGGCGAGAACGCGATCCGTTTCAATATGCGTACCGAGACTCGTTTCAAGAACGGTGCCGCTACTCGTTTTCGTGAAGCGAACCGGCTGGCAATCGCGGTGTAAACGAACGCCGTCTTTTTCGAGTTGCTTTTCGAGGAGCGTTGTAGAGTCAGGGTCTTCACGCCACATCAGTCGCGGCCCGCGAAAGACGAGATCGACCGCACTGCCGAGTCGTGCAAACGCCTGCGCCATTTCGCACGCAATCGCGCCGCCGCCGAGAACGAGCAGTCGCGGTGGAACTTTGTCGAGCTTGAACATGTTCTCGTTCGTTAACGGATCAATGTCGTGAATGCCCGGAATGTTTGGGACTTCTGGGCGAGTCCCGACGCAGAGGAAGATACGTTTGGCGGTGATTTCTCGCCCCGCAACGGACACGGTTTGCGGCCCGACGAACGTTGCCGCTCCTTGCTGATAAACCATGTCAACACGCGAAAACATTCCGAGTGTTTTCTTTTCGGAGATGTACTTGAGCGACTCCGCGATCTGCCCGAACGGGTCGCGGACGGCGGGTTTTGCCACGGTTTCGAGTTGCATCGCACTGAGTTTGTCGAACGCGGCTCGCGCCTTCGCCATTCGCAAAAGTGCCTTGCTCGGAATGCAACCGACGTTCATACACTCGCCGCCAACGTGATCGCGCTCGATACCGCAAACACGCAACCCCATCGCCGCACCCATCAGCGACACCGCCATCCCCGCTGGGCCAAGACCGATTACTAATACGTCGTATGTGTTTGATTGTTTTGGCATGAATTGTCTCCGTAATTGAGGGCACTTCGTTGATGCTGTACATCACGTCACAAAGTTGGCATTCGGAATTTTACCACGTAGAAACAGAGGGCACGGAGAGAATTTGTCTTCTCCGTGTCTCCGTGGTGCAACAAAAAGAAGTAGAGCGAATCGAAAATATCAGGTCAGTGGTGGTGCGCGGTATATGTCAGTGATGATTCGGGCACTCGCTTACGCTTCGCGTTCTTATTCGGGGGCAGCACTTCACTTATGTGGGCAGACGAGGCCGAAAGTCCAGAGGGCGTAGGCGACGGGGGCGGCCATGAGGATTGAGTCGAAGATGTCGAGCATCCCGCCGAGTCCGGGGAGCCAGCGGCTAGAGTCTTTGCGGGCAACGTCGCGCTTCAGCATCGACTCCGCCAAGTCGCCGCAGTAACCGGCGAGTGCAATCAAAATCCCGAACAGAAGCCAGCCCCACATCGGCGTCGGTTGCAAGTTTTCAAAAAGCGATGTCTTCGCTCGCGTGAGCGGCATGATCAGTTCAAACCAGATCGCCGACGCCAACACCGCCGCCGCAACACCGCCACAAAAACCTTCCATCGTCTTGCCCGGACTGATGCCGGGATTGATCTTGTGACGCCCAAAAAGTTTGCCAACGAAGTATGCGCCCGAATCCGCTGCCTTCACAACCGCGACGAGCGAAAGAAGCGCAGCAATCCCGTGCGCGACGCGAAGCTGAACCAAAAACGTCGATAGCAAACCGATGTAGACAATCACAAACACCGCGCCGCTCAAGTGGATCGACGTATGGAGTGGCCCGTTCTTTTGCACGCGAAAACGCTGCATCTCCGCAACGAACGCAATGAGGAGTCCACCGGCGACAGCGAGAAGCGTCGCCACGCTTGAAGTCGCGGCCCAGTCCCAGCCGCGCGGCGAAATCGCAATCCCTTGCGACAACTTCCACTGTTGCCAGATGCACGCAAGCCAACTCACGAGCATCATCATCGCCACACTCAAAAAGACAGCACGCCGCCTCGGATGAACTCCCGCCGCGTGAAGCAGGTCGAGAAGCTCGTCACACAAAAGCCACTGGCAAACCAAGTAGAGCGGCAGCAACACCACGCCACGCGGAACCGGCGAAACAACCGTGTCCGACAAATACATGTCGAGCCACGCGACCACCGCCACGACAACCACCGTCGGAATGCCAACCAAAATCCGCGTCCACATCGGTTGTTCTCACGTTTGATTACGTCGGTTGAAACAAATACGGTTTGATGTCGATTTTTTCGTGTTCGTAGATCGGTGGGCCGGTCAGGATCGACACTCCGGTGCGCGTTACTGCGATGGTGTGTTCAAAGTGGGCACTGAGCGAACGGTCTACGGTTCGGATTGTCCAGTGGTCGGGTTCGGTGACGATTTTGTTTGAGCCGATAGTCACCATCGGTTCGATGGCGAGGACGAGACCGGGTTGAATCCGAAAGTCGCCGCGTTTGAGCAGGTCGTTGCAAACGAAGTTTGGAACTTGCGGGTCTTCGTGCATCGTTCGCCCGATCCCGTGGCCGACAAGTTTTTCGACGACCGAAAACTGGTGACGTTTAACAAACGACTCCATCTTCCGCGCGACCTGACTCCAGAGTTTTGCACGCGGCAATTCCGTGACGGCGACATCGAGCGTCTTCGACGTTACATCGAGGAGCGTCGTCACCTGCGGCGTGATCTCGCCGACAGGGAACGTCACCGCAGCGTCGCCGCACCAGCCGTCGAATATGCAGCCGGTGTCGATGCTGATGATGTCGCCGGGTTTGAGCACGCGATTACTCGGAATCCCGTGAACAATCTGTTCGTTGACGCTGATGCACGTCGTCGCCGGAAACGGTACTTTTCCCGGAACTCCCTTGAAGAGCGGCGTAGCGTTTTGGTCGGCGAAGAAACGCTCGACCTGCGCGTCCACCGCCATCGTCGTCACACCCGGCCTGACCCACGTTGCCGCTATCCGCAGCGCGTGCCAAACAAGAAGCCCCGAACGGCGCATCTTTAGAAGTTCACGATCAGAACGTAACGCGATCACGCAATCTTCTCCAAGATTCGTTCGACGCGGGCGAAGATTTCATCGACCGTTCCCAACCCTTCAACCGTTTGCAGCAACCCTTTTCCTTTGTAGTAGGCGAGGAGTGGCGAGGTTTGGTTGGCGTAACCTTCGAGTCGGGTTTTGATCGCTTCGGGTTTGTCGTCGGCGCGACCGCGAGACGCGAGACGTTTGAAGAGTTCGTCGTCGGGGACGTTGAGTTCGAGCACGACGTCGAGCGGCGTCTTTTTGCTGGTGAGCATTGTGTCGAGTGCTTCGGCCTGTGCGATTGTTCGCGGAAAGCCATCGAGCAGAAACCCGCCTTGGCAGTCGGCCTGTTGGAGCCGGTCGGCGATCATCTGGATTAGAACGTCATCAGGGACGAGTTTTCCGGCAGACATATATTTGTCGGCTTCGAGTCCGATTGGCGTTTTCGCGTCGCGTGTGGCGCGGAGCATGTCGCCAGTTGAGAGGTGAGTCGGCTTGTACTTGGCGATAATTTTTTCCGCCTGCGTCCCTTTCCCCGCGCCGGGCGGGCCAATGAAAACCATACGCATTGTGTTTCTCCGTGAATGTGTGACAGTGATTGAAATACCGTAATGGATTGCAAAGTATACCCAGAGGCGGAATAATGACAAGGGTAGCGTATGCGGTGCGCAACACCTCCAGCCGCCCCTTGTCATTGCTGCGAAAAAAAGGACAATGGGCGACCTATGGGAATTGAAGTCATCGACATCAGCAAGACGTTCGGGCGGTTTCGTGCGCTCGACCACGTTTCAATCAAGATCAACGCGGGCGAACTTGTCGCACTCCTCGGACCGTCTGGGAGCGGGAAAACTACGCTCCTCCGCATCATCGCCGGTCTTGAACTCCCAGACGACGGGAGCGGCGAAATTCTGTTTCGCGGTCAAGACGTTGCACAGCGGCGCGTCGGCGAACGCGGCGTTGGTTTCGTCTTTCAGCACTACGCACTCTTTCGTCACATGACGGTCTTTGAGAACATCGCGTTCGGACTTCGCGTCCGCCCCCGTGCGACGCGACCGCCAAACGACGTTATCAGTGCCAAAGTGATGGAGCTGCTCCACTTGATTCAGCTCGATTCGATCCCGAACCGTTATCCGCACCAACTTTCGGGCGGGCAACGTCAACGGGTCGCACTCGCTCGCGCACTCGCCGTTGAACCGAAAGTGTTGCTTCTCGACGAACCGTTCGGCGCACTCGATGCGAAAGTTCGCATCGAACTGCGGCAGTGGCTGCGACGACTTCACGACGAGATTCACCTCACGAGTGTTTTCGTAACGCACGACCAAGACGAAGCCCTCGAACTCGCCGACCGCGTCGCGGTTATGAGCAGAGGACGCCTCGAACAATTCGACACGCCCGAAGCGGTGTTTCACCGTCCGCAGACCGAGTTTGTTATGAACTTCCTCGGCTCGGTCAACCAGTTTCACGGACGCCTTGAGCACGGAAAAGTCCAGTTTGGGCGTTACGAATACGAAGTCGATTCCGAAAACGTCATCGACGCAGGCGACGGCGACGCCTCGATCTTCGTCCGTCCGCACGATCTCGACATCTCCACGAAACCTTCGAGTCAGACGGCGAGTATTCGTGCGACAGTCGTTCGCATCCACGCCGCAGGCGCGAGAGTGCGACTCGAAGTGACAACCGAAACCGACGACATCATCGTCGCCGAGATCACACACGGCGAACTCGATTCAATGCAGCTCGAACAGGGCCACCGCGTCTACGTCACACCAAGAAACTTGCGAGTCTTTGCCGAGACGAGTGCGGGGTGATGGATTTTCATCAAATCTGTGAAAAAAATGGAACAATCGTGAACGAGCATCATTCGGTTTCTCTATTGCGTAACGAATTGCTAACGACTTCCGATATTGTCGTCGTCAAGGTCGGTACGAACGTCCTAACGGCGGGCGGCGGGCGACTTTCGGAGTCGCGGATCGTCTCGCTGACAACATCGCTTTCAGACTTGATGCGTCGCGGGAAACGGGTTGTGCTCGTGTCGAGTGGTGCGGTTGCGGCGGGAATGGAGCGACTCGGATTAACGGAACGCCCCGCAGAACTCCCGCTCTTGCAGGCCGTCGCGGCTGTCGGTCAAGGAACGCTCATCGAAACTTACGAACGTGCGTTCGGTGCGAACGATGTTCGCGTCGCGCAAGTCTTGCTCACCGCCGACGACTTTTCACATCGGCAGCGTTATCTCAACGCCCGCAACGCGCTGCGTGCGATTCTAGACTTTCACGCAATCCCAATCATCAACGAAAACGACACCGTAAGTGTCGATGAACTCCACACGACGTTCGGCGACAACGACCGACTCGCATCGCTCGTGGCGACGCTGTTTGAGTCGCCGCTTCTCATTTTGTTAACGGACGTTGAAGGACTTTTCGACCGCGACCCATCTGATCCGGCGGCGAAGTTGGTGACGCTTGTTTCTGCTTGGGAGCCGAATCTTTTGGAACTTGTCGCGCCGAAAAAGTCGTCGCGTAGCAAGGGCGGAATGGCGAGCAAGTTGCGTGCGGCGAAACTCGTCACTGAAAGTGGCGGCAACTTAATCATCGCAAGCGGCGACCACGACGACACACTCGTTCGCATTTTTGCGGGCGAAGATGTTGGTACGATATTTTTGCAACAAGATCATCCGCTTGCGGCGAAGCGTCGTTGGCTGGCGTTTGCGGGACGGGCGCAAGGGACAATCACACTCGACGACGGTGCGGTGCGTGCGGTCATCGAAAAGCGTAAGAGTCTGCTTCCGATAGGGATCGTCGCAACGAGCGGACGTTTTGAGAAGGGCGACATCGTTTCACTCTGCGACACCAGCGGCACCGAACGCGGACGCGGCCTCACAAACTACAGCGCGGACGAAGTTGAGAAAATTCGCGGCAAGCGTTCCGACGAAATCGCCGCCACACTAGGCCGCTGCCACTACGAAGAAGTCGTTCACGCGGATCACATTCACTACGAGTAGACCTTCTCTTCGTCGTACCGCGAAAACACAGCAATAACGCCAGCATCGCTGTCGCCGCGAATACCATTTCACTCTTGGTACAAAAGAAAGACCTACCTATGGCTACCAAACGGATGTCAGGTCAGGCATTCAATTGTCGTATCCAGAAGAGAATTAAAGTATTTTTCATATTCAACAATCAGAGTATCTGGTTCCCAACGTCTGGCATGGCAACGGCATTGCTCGCTGACTTTCATGTAAAAATCTTCATCATCCCACAAACGTACAATTGTTTCAACCCATGGAGCAGCTTCCTCTTCGGTTATAGGTGTGCGACTTTTGGGTGTGTATTTTTCAGGGACATTAAACAAGAAACCTGAATCGCCGCATGTTTCTGGCAGCGAACCGCGATTACTCGCCAAAACGGGAATTCCATTTAGCATCGCTTCCGCTGGAATACGTCCAAAAGATTCCCATCAAAGTGATGGCATAAGAATGACACGAGTAACATTGTAAAAATCACGCGGGTCAGGCGTATTGGGCATCGATACAATACTTGTAATGCCTGTAAAATCCAAGCCTGTTTGACGAACCCATTCGGCATGACCTCTACTTTCGACGATAAGGAGCGGAATATCAGGACGGGAGTGACCGAGCATTTGGGCGATGCGGGCGAAGACAAAAAGTCCCTTGTGAATTTGGGGATTGACAAATGTGACGTGCCGTTTTGTTTGTGAGTTTGGAGAGACCTGTATTTTTGTTACTTGAATAGGAGACGCAAGCGGTGTTGCGCAAACTCCTAGCTTGGCATATTGCTCAGCAGCAAAACGTGATGGCACGAGAATACCATCGAAAGAACGGAAAAAACTTGCATTATTGTACTCAAAATTGCGGAGCCAAAAGACGGTGCGGATGCCTCTTGTTTTTGCTGCTTGAAATAGAAATGGCATAAACGACTGCCCGCCATAAGTTAGCAGGATATCTGGTTGCCAGTCATCTAAAATTTCTTGAAAAAGTCGCAAAAACGTGTTAGCAATCTCCGCAGGTGGTTGGGCAGTTCTGTTTTTGGGAAGAAAAATTGCGCCACTAACTCCACAAGCACGGTAACCGATCAAATCAAATGCAACGGTGTCATGTTGCAGCGAGGTGACTTGAAATGGAATGCGTTGATTTGTCAATACCTGCAGAACATCTGGCTGTGGCATAGAGTCGAAAACAGAACCACACAAAACGCGAACGTCCCAGTGACGAGCGGCGAGCATTCCGAGTAATTCATTCGCCGAAATCGCCGCGCCGCTGGATGAGTCCAGAATCGAGTGATAGGAAGCAAATAAAATCTTCTTACGCTTACACATTTATTGAAAACTAGAAGCAAGCTCAAGTGAAAGCTTGAGATTCGTTGGGGTTATTCCTGAATGTTGTCAGCACAAACAATGGGCAACTCATATAAGACCGTCGTTTTGTTGGCAGAGTTTATATCTTGAACTGCGATTTTTAACGTATATTTCCCGCTTTGATTCAACGGAAACCGATACACGACTCTCAATGTCCGTCCGACATCACGAGGGTCTATTCTAGCCGAAAAGAGGGAACCCGGAAGCATGTCCGACATCATCTCGCTAAAATTTACGGTTTGCCCTTTGTCATTGGTTAAAATGAGCTCGAACATTGCACTCATATCGTTGGTAGCATTGATAGACAAACCTCCAACATCTAATGAAAGTTGTACCTGCGCGCCAACGGAAAAGAGATTAGAGCCTGAAATCCATCCTGTGCCACCGATTTCATGTGAAAGCAGAATGTTTCGCAACCCAAAAGTGTTTTCTGGAAGGATGACAATATCCTCACTTTTTTTGTACTGAATCCTCTTTAAGCTATCATTGACGATTACTTGAAATTCGTACTTGCCCGCTTCGATCACAATAGGAACACGGCATCCGCTTTGTAGAAAAAATGGAGATTTGTCATCGAACAATTTTACCTTGTGATATTCAAAATCAGTAACAGACACGACATCTCCACTGGTTTTGTTGACCAAACGACAACTGGTTTCAAAAACACAGAGGTTTTCCGATGCAAGTTCTACGGGCATCCGCAGAGAAACGCATATGAACTCTCCGGGAAAAAAACATCTCTGCTCAGTGACTCTGACAAATCCGACAGGTCCGTAAATAAAACGAATAGAAATATCAGAACCGCTTGTACTAGACTCTGTTGTTTTGCTTATTTCTTCTGAAGTCCAACCAGTCGAGATTAGACAAAACACAACAAAAAAAAGTTTCGTCAGCATGATTATTGTATCCTTTCTGAAAATAAGTATAGGGCACATCCCATTCAATTCTGCTGTTTACAAAAAGACAGACCCCACAAAATATATTTGTGACTTGCTTTTTGGTCAAAATGTAAAATAGAGCCGCCGTGGCTACGACGATCTGGCTATCACTCGGCAAAAAAACTGGTGCAATGGCAGTACCAGCGACAGGCAAGATGGACAAGCTGGAGAGGGTAAGACGCTCCTATAGTTGTTCAAAGTAGAGCGACCTCCTGCTTGAGATTGTTTTTGCCATCTTTTGTGTTTTTTCGCATAGCTAATTTCCTCGCATGGAAAAGGTGAGAAAATGGAACGCACCGCATCGACACCGCAGAACTAACCAAGCTTATGGTTAATTGTAGCAGTTGAAGTATCGGTGTCAACAAGGTTCGCTTGAATTCATCGGCATTTCGGCATTATCAAGTGGAAACGTGCCACTCTAGTTGCCCTATGATACGCAGGGCAGGTCACTGTCCACTAGACGTGCCATGTCAGGGCAGTGCGAGAGCAATCTATACCACAGAACTCCCCCAAGATTGACGTTTACCGAAGTCGGTGTAGAATCGTACTTGCCACAGGAGATTCCCACAATGAGCAAGTACATCAATCAATATACCGACTTCGGTTTCAAGAAGTTGTTCGGCGAAGAGGCGAATAAAGATTTGCTGATCGACTTTCTCAACACGCTTCTTCCGCAGCGTCACCAGATCAGTACGATCAAGTTTCGCAATCCAGACGTTCTCGGCGAGTCGGTCGAAGACCGCCGAGCGGTGTTCAACATCTACTGCGAAAACGCCGAACGCGGGCCGTTCATCGTCGAGATGCAGAAGGCCGAACAAGCACACTTCAAAGACCGCAGTGTCTAATACGTCGCGCATCCGATCCGCGAACAAGCCGTGAAAGGCAAGGTGTGGAACTTGTGAGCAACGAACCGTCTACTTCATCGGTATTCTCGACTTCGTGTACGACAAGCACGATTCG
The DNA here is from genome assembly GCA_051651625.1 of Thermoguttaceae bacterium. Taxonomy (GTDB): domain Bacteria; phylum Planctomycetota; class Planctomycetia; order Pirellulales; family Thermoguttaceae; genus JBOFSQ01. Next base: position 61,973 of record JBOFSQ010000073.1, read on the forward strand.
TCGCCAATTTTGATTCGAGAGGTTTCGCTCAAAGACCAGTTTGGCAAAGAGTTTTACGAGAAGTTGCAGTTGATTTACGGCCAGATGCCGCTCTTCACGAAAACGGAATCAGAGTTGAAGTCGCACCAAGACAAGTGGCTCTATTTTCTCAAAAACCTGCCAGACTTAAACCACATTCCTGCAATAATGAAAGAGGAGGTTGTATTTGCGAAGGCGTTCCACACGGCAGAAGTCGCGGCAATGAACGACATCGAACGCGCCGCCTAATAACAAGCTCTGAATGACTACTGGACATACTTTTGTCTACGATTGAGTTTGCGCACGACGCCGGTAAAAAACTGGTCTGAAACAAGGACTGAAACGCGGAGTTGCAAAAGGTCGCAGGGAAGGAATCAAAGAAGGGATGGAGAAATGCCGCGACGAGCGAACCATCGAAATTGCCCGCAGTATGAAACAAGAAGGTCTTGATGCCAGCTTTATTGCCAAAATGACCGGACTTCCTCTGGAAGAGATTGAACAAATCGCGTGAACTAGAGCAGTTTACGTTTTATACTGAAGCCGGTTTGAATTTCGCGCAGTAAAAACGGTAGCGGCCCAGCGAGGCTGCGGTACGCCAGAAGGCGAAGGGATGCAAATCGACCCGACTCGGGTCTACTGGATCCAGTTTTAGAGTATACGACCGTTCACACATCCACAACAACAGGAGAAACTTCCAATGAAACGTTCCACCATTCTTGCACTGACCATCGTTGCGATGTCTGCGATGACGGTCGTCGCCGCGACGATTGAAGAGTCGTTCCGCACGCCGCCCGACGCGACGAAGCCGGGCTGTTATTGGTACTGGATTAACGACAACGTATCGAAAGATGGCGTCGTCCGCGACCTTGAGGCGATGCACGAAGTCGGGATCGGTCGCGCGTTCATCGGCAACATCGGTGAACAAGATGGCGACTACGGCAAAGTCAAACTCCTCTCCGACGAGTGGTGGGACATTACGCACGAAGCTGTCAAAACCGCAACAAAACTCGGTATCGAAATCGGAATGTTCAACAGTCCGGGCTGGAGCCAGTCGGGCGGGCCATGGGTCAAACCGGAACAGTCGATGCGTTATCTCGCCACGAGCGAAGCGCGCGTCGCGGGCGGAAAGAAAGTTAACGTCAAGATTCCCGCGCCGGGAAAAGACTTTCAAGACGTGCGAACTATCGCATTCCGCACACCCAAAGACGACGCCGTTTCAATCCGCGACATGAAACCGACGATCACCACACTTCCCAAGATGGAAGCGTGTGAGAAGATCGCTGATGGCAACGCCGCAACCGTTCTCACTGTCACGCCGACCAAAGAGCGAACGTGGAGCATCGACTTCACTACCGAAAAACCGTTCACTGCGCGAAGCGTCGTCTTGAACGCAACCGCGCCGAGCAGCGGCGTTCTCGAAGTCAGTGTACCGAACGAGTCGGGCGACGGGTTCCGCGTCGTCAGCAAAACGCGGTTTGACCGCAGCAATCCCAGCATAAGCGTCGGCTTCGTCCCGTACGCGCCGGTCGTTGTGTCGATCCCCGCGACGACGGCGAAATCGTTCAGGCTCGGCATAAGTGAGAATCACGGCGGAACGTTTTCCGAGATCGACATTCTCTCTGCGCCGCGAGTTGAATCGTTCGCAGAAAAAACGCTTGCGAAAATGTGGCCGACTCCGCTGCCGCTCTTCGGTGCGTACCTTTGGCGGTCGCAACCGGAAATCGACGACGCCGCAACAATCATTCCGCGCGATGGCGTCATCGACATCTCCAAATATATGAAGCCCGACGGAACGCTCGAATGGGATGCGCCCGATGGCGACTGGATTGTTCAGCGAACAGGAATGCTGACAACCGGCGTTCAAAACTCGCCCGCGACGAAAGAAGCGAAAGGACTCGAAATCGACAAGATGAGCCGCAAACACGCCGCGTTCCACTTCGACGCATACATGGGCAAAGTTTTGGAAAAGATTCCCGCCGCTGATCGTGAGTCGTTCAAGGTCGTCGTGCAAGACAGTTACGAGACCGGCGGACAAAACTGGACCGACGGATTCATCGAAGAGTTCCAACAGCGTTACGGTTACGATCCGACGCCGTTTTTGCCCGTGATGCAGGGGCGAGTCGTGGCGAGTGCGGATATGAGCGACCGTTTTCTTTGGGACTTGCGGCGACTCATCGCCGACAAAGTTGCACACGATTACGTCGGCGGACTCCGCGAAGTCTCCAACAAACACGGACTCAAAACGTGGCTTGAGTGCTACGGTCACTGGGGTTTCCCCGGCGAGTTTCTTCAGTACGGCGGACAGTCCGATTACGTTGCGGGCGAGTTCTGGAACGAAGGCGATCTCGGCAGCATCGAGAACCGCGCCGCTTCGTCGTGTGGTCACATTTACGGCAAGAAGAAAATCACCGCTGAGTCGTTCACCGCGGCGGCTCGCGTCTACGAACGTCATCCGCGACTCCTCAAAAAACGGTGCGACTGGTCGTACACCGAAGGGATCAACGAGACGCTGCTCCACCTCTACATTCACCAACCTTACGAAGACAAAACGCCCGGCGTGAACGCTTGGTTTGCGACGGAGTTCAATCGTAAGAACACTTGGTTTTATCAGATGCGTCCGTTCGTCGATTATATGCGGCGATGTATGTTTATGCTCCAGCAAGGGCAGAACGTCGCGGACGTTGCGTACTTCATCGGCGAAGACGCACCGAAAATGACCGGTGCTATCGACCCGCCAATTCCAAGCGGATATTCGTTCGACTACATCAACGGCGAAGTAATCCGCGACAGTCTTTCAGCACGCGACGGCAAGTTTGTCTTGCCGCACGGGACTTCGTATCGTTTGCTCGTGCTGCCGAACGTTGGCACGATGCGGCCCGAAGTTTTGCGCAAGATTGCAAAACTTGTCGAAGACGGCGGGTGCATTCTTGGTACTCCGCCGGCGCACTCTCCGAGTCTCGAAAACTATCCGAAGTGCGACGAGGAAGTTGCGAAAATTGTCGCCGAACTCTGGGGCAAAGACTTCGCGCCGAGTGACAAACCGTTCACGCGAAAAGTTGGCAAGGGGATCGTCTGTGCTGGAATGGACGTGAAGTCCGCACTCGCCATCACGAAGACGCCGCCCGACTGCATCACCGATAATCCGAACACGCTTTACGTTCACCGCGAACTCGAAGACGGCACCGAAATCTACTTCGTTTGCAACCAAGTAGACGAGACGATTGTGTTCGATGCGACGTTCCGTGTTAGCGGCAAACAGCCGGAACTTTGGGACGCTGTGACGGGTGAAGTTCGTTCGCTTCCGGCGTTCACGCAGAACGGCGACACGACGACTGTTCCGCTCAAACTGTATTCGTGGGGGAGTGCGTTCATCGTTTTCCGCAAAGATGGTAAACCGACCGCGAGCGGTATCACCGCGAGCGGTTTAGCCGCGAACTTCCCAGCGTTTGCGACGTTGCAAACGATTGCAACTCCGTGGACGGTGACGTTCGACAAGGCGAGTCGCGGGCCGGAGTCGCCGCAGACGTTTGAGAAGTTGATCGACTGGAGCACGTCGAGCGACGCCGCGATCCGCAACTATTCGGGGACGGCGACGTACAAGAACAGTTTCACCGTTGACGCGATTCCTGCGAAGGGACTTTGGCTCGACCTCGGTGCTGTGGAAGTGATCGCAACTGTTCGCGTCAACGGCAAAGAGGCCGCGACACTGTGGACGGCTCCGTGGCGTGTCGATGTGACGCCGCTGGTGAAGACGGGCGAAAACACGATTGAGATCGACGTTGTGAACACTTGGACAAACCGTCTCATCGGCGACGCAAGTCTCCCCGTTAGTGAACGCCCGACGTGGATTACTGTCAACACGTTCAAGCCCGACCAAAAACTTTCACCATCCGGCCTGCTCGGGCCGGTAACGCTGGAAAGCGAGAAGTAGAGAGTTCAATGCTCATCACCAGCCGCGACAATCCGAAGTTTCGTGAGGCGTTGCAGCTACGCGAGAGCCGCGTGCGGCGACGCTTGTCGCGGTTTGTTATCGACGGTGTTCGTGAAATCGCAACCGCTCTCGATGGCGGCGTTCGACTCGAACGTCTCTTCGTTCGTGAAGACGACGACACGCCCGATACGGTAAAACTCGTCGCACGTTGTCGCGCGTTTTGTGAAACGATGACGGTTACGGCGTCGCTCTTTGAGCGACTGGCGTTTGGCGAGCGTGATTGGTCGGTGGTGGCGGTGGCGGTTTCGCCGTCGCGTCTCTTGTCGGAGTTGGTGCTCCCAGCGTCGCCGCTGATTGCGGTCATTGAAGGAGTTGAGAAACCGGGGAACGTCGGCGCGGTCTTTCGTAGTGCCGACGCGGCTGGACTCGATGCAGTAATCGTCGCAGCTCCGCAGTCTGATCTCGATAACCCAGCGGCGATTCGTGCCAGTCTTGGAACGGTCTTCACGGTTCCATCTGCGGTCGCTGCGAGTGACGATGTGATCGCGTTTCTCCGTGAGCGAAACTTCACGATGATGGCGACGCGGTGTGACGCGACAACTTTATATCACACGATCAACTATGACGGAGCGACCGCGATCATTTTGGGGAGCGAGTCGCAAGGACTTTCAGCGGCGTGGCACGCGGACGACATCACTGCGATTCGGCTTCCGATGCACGGTCGCGCCGACAGCCTCAACATATCCGCCACCGCCGCTGCCGTTTTCTATCACGCCAAACTCAATCGCGGCGCGATGTAGACCCGTTACGAGGTATACAAAATCTCTCGACTTCCTTTCTTCACACACACTTAACCCACACATTCACCATGCTACTCACACGCACACTCGTCTTGTTGACCGCGATTTTATGTTGCAATCACGCCGCTGCGCAGTTTGACTTTGTGTCGCCGAAGTCTAACGATGAAACCGTGCCCGGTAACACAAGTTATCTTGGCGAACCACACACGCAGATTTATCGCGCGGGGGTCAAACTCGAACCCGGCATGAATGTTGGCGGTGTTCGGCTCACGATTCCCGTCCCACAAAACTGGGGCGAAGAACAGAAAGTTCGTCTGCTAGACGAGAAAAATGAGACCGCGTTTCGCACTGCGTTCCACCCGATTGGAGGTGTAACACTTCTCGAACTTTCCGCGCCAACACTACGTCCACTCACGCCCGCTGAAGTTGTCTTCACCTATGAAGTAACTCGGCGCGACATCCTTCCACCATCACCCGACGAAATCGCAAATCTCGTCATTCCAAAAAAGATTCCGCCCGTACTCGAACCGCTCATCAAAAGCGAGAGTCCCAAAATCGAACACAAAAACAAAAAGTTCGCACAACTCTTTCAAGAAATCACAGCAGGTATCGAAACCGACTGGGCCAAGGTCGAAGCGATCTACGACTACGTCCGCGAACGCCTCACCTACGACGACAACTACAAAGACAGAAACGCCAAAGGCGCACTGACAACGATCACCGACGGCAAGTGGTGTGGTGATTGCAAAGATATGACGTTCGTATTCATCGCCATCTGCCGCGCCGGTAAAATCCCCGCTCGCGCCGTCAGGCTCCCGACCCATTGCTACGCCGAGTTCTACCTCGAAAACCCCAACAAAACTGATTCCAAAACGACATCCAGTTCACGCCGCGCAGCTCCGGTTGGCCGCTGGTATCCGTGCGAACTCGCTGGAGACCGTCATTTCGGTTCGCTCACGGGGATCAGTGCTGCCGCACCGATTCTCCAGCGTGGTGACAACTACACGCATATTGATCTCACGGGCGATTCGGAATCAATGTACTACTACAAAGAGATGTTCGAGGCCGCTGAAGTCATCGGTGGTGCGCGGCCAAAGTTCACCTTCATTCACGCCGTAGTGGAGAAATGAGTTGTCTGTCTTATGACCGCCCCCCATCGACAAATCGTAATGGACGTGTACACTTCCCGCCTCGTATAGGCTAGAGTCTCCCGTTTTCCCACAGCAAGAAAGGTGATATGACGTGGTCAAACTAACGCTTCGTGATCGTGAACCAATTCAAGACGCAGTACGCCGCTTCCGTAAGTTAGTTGAGCGTAGTGGTATCAAAAAGGAAATGCGTCGTCGTGAAAACTATGAGAAGCCGAGCGAGATCAAGCGTCGCGCAAGACTTCGTGCCGAACGTCGCGTACGCCATGCCATCCGCATGGCTCTAAATCCACGCGCGTATCAAAACGGCTGAGCGTGTGACGGGCCGTAGTGGTGACCGTTCACGAATTTTTCGTTAGGATGGAGCCGGTATGCGTTCTTTCCACGCGCGACTCCAAGATGATCTTCGCGGCCTCGTTGGCGGTGAGGTGTACTGTGATGACGTGACGCGGGCACTATACGCCCGCGACGCCGGTCAATACGCAGAGATACCGAGCGGCGTCGTCTTTCCGAAGTCGGTTGACGATGTCGCCGCGACGCTTCGTTACGCGACGACACACAAGATTCCAGTCCACCCCCGCGGTGCCGGAACAGGGCGGAGCGGCGGCTGCGTCGGGCGCGGACTTATCCTCGATATGACGCGGTTCATGCGGCGACTCGTCCGCGTCGAAGCAGACACAATTCGCGTACAAGCTGGCGCAACTCGTGCCCGCGTAAACGCGATGCTGGCACGACACCAGCAACGCTTCTTCGGCCCCGACGCCTCACTTGCGTCCGCGACGACTTTCGGGAGTCTCCTCGCCGCCGACGGTGCGGGGCCACACTGGCTCCGCGACGGCTGGCCACACCAACACCTCGTCGCCATCGAAGCCGTTCTCGCGTCCGGCGATGTCATCGAAATTGATCGGCACTCTCTCCCAAAACGAAGCGTTGCCGAGTCCGACACGACCATCGCACACGGCGTTGCGCTCGCTCGCAGCATCATCCATCGCGGACACGCAACGCTCGTTGACGCTCTCTACAGTCTCATCGCAGCTTCAACGTTTACACCGCCATCTATATCAAAAATTCCGCGACGCGGCGGCTACCACACGCAATCGGTCATCGGACGCGACGGTTCTGTCGATCTGCCGCTCCTACTCGCTGGCAGCGAAGGGACACTCGCCGTTATCACGGAAATGACGTTATCGACCGCACCGCAGCCGAGTGTCCGCGTCGGTGTGGTGTTTGCTTTCCAGAGTCTCGAACGTGCGGCCCGCGCCGTCGCTGGGATTCGACCATACACGCCAGCACTTTGCGAGATGCTCGACCGGCGTCAACTCGTCTTGCTCGGCGAGGCGTTTCCGCCGTTTGGGCCGTTTTTCGGCGACCTCCGCGAAACCGAAGCCGCACTCATCGTCGAGTTCGACGGCGACGACCGCACCGCACTCACCGACAAACTCGCCGACCTCGCAACATCGCTCAATCGCAACGACCTCGCCACCAGTGCGCGATTCGCAATCACGACGAGCGAAGTCGAACTGTTTGACCGGCTCGTCGCGTCGCTCCCTCACGCTCTACTGCGAATGCCGCACGCAGTTCCGCACGTTCCGTTCTTCGACGACCTCGTTGTCCCGATAGACGAGATCGCACCAACCGTCACCGCCGCACAAAATCTGTTTCGCCGCTACGGGATGACATTCGCCCTCTCCGGCCACTGGGGACAAGGCCAGCTTCGCATCCAACCGATGATCGAATCACTCGACGAAGCGACATCGCACGCAATCACAACTTTGGCCGACGAAGTTTACGAAACGATTTTTGCGTGCGGCGGAGCGATTGTCTCTGAACAGCCGCTCGGTCGCGTGCGAACGCCGTGGCTCGCGCGACAAGAACCGCTGCAAAAAGAGGCGTTCGCCGAGATCAAACGTCTCTTCGATCCAAACAACATTCTCAACCCCGATTGTGTCGTTGCAAGCGGCGAAGGTGCAACAATGTCGCGCACGTTGCTACCGTCAAACGAATCTTCGACTTGGATAGGTACGCCGCGCGACAGCACCACGGCTGTTGTTTCAACAACGAATCTTTCGGCGCAGCGGACGCAGCTACAAACTCAACTCAAATGGCACAGCGACTCGCCAGAGATTCAGGAGATCGAGTCGCAGGTCGCGCGGTGTTCGCGGTGCGGACTTTGCCGGAGTCGCGGTTCGGGGCGGATGTGTCCATCGTTTCGCGTTCACGCAACGGAGGCGTCGTCGCCGCGTGCGTGTGTCAGTTTATTGCAACGAGTTGTGGACGATCAAGACTCGCTCTCGCTCCTCACGACGACGCGGGCACGCGAAGTCGCCGAGCTTTGTCTCCACTGCCAGAGTTGTCGAATCGACTGTCCTGCTCACATAGACTTGCCGCAGCTTGCGTTTCGCATCAAGGCGGCGTCGGTCGCGGCGCACGGACTCTCAAGCGGCGAACGTTTTCTCGTGCATCTCGATTCGTGGCTCAAACTGCTTTCGTGGATTAGTTGTCCGGTGAACTGGTCGCTCTCGAATCGAACATCTCGCTGGATTTTGGAAAAACTGTTCGGCATGCCGCAGCAGCGACGCCTCCCGCCGTTATCGAAAATCCCGTTCCTCACGCGAGTTCTTCTCGCTGGTCGTCACGCGATCCGCCGCACCGGCGAGACCGAACGCCCCAAAGTTGCACTCTTCATCGACACTTATGTTAACCACTTCGCGCCGCATATTGCGCGTGCGGCGGTGCGCGTCCTCGAACACAATGGGATCGACGTTCACGTCCCGCTGCGGCAAACGTCGTCTGGACTCGTCGCGTTCGCGTGTGGCGACGCCGACACCGCAACGACGATTGTTCGCCGCAACACTCGTGTCTTCGGGAGTCTTGTAAGGCAAGGTTACACCATCGTCACACTCGAACCGGCCTCGGCGACGTGTTTCACGACGGAATATCGTTACCTTGCAAATTCGTTTGAACACCGCGACGACATAGATCTCGTTGCCGGTAACACGCTCGACTTGATGACATATCTTTGGCAGCGTTACCAGAGTGGAAATCTTCGTACCGACTTCGTTGGCACGGAAGACGCGAGTCTTGCAGCGGCGGCGTTTGCAGCCGATGCGACCGATGCCGACGCCGCTGCCGACGGTGCGGCGGCGGCGGTGCGGACGATTGCATATCACGCGCCGTGTCGCAGTCTCGCCGCGCTCCGCAGCGACGCAACGTCGCCAACGCCCGCCGAACTTCTTTTGCAACTTGTCCCCGGTTTTGAAGTTCGTCGCATCGAACGCGGTTGCTGCGGACTCGGTCACATTTACGGATTGAGTCAACGCAGTTACGCGACGAGTCTTCGCATGGCCATGCCGATAGCCGCCGCACTGCGTCACGCCGACACCGACGTTATTGCAACGGAGTGCAATCTTTGCCGCCTACAACTCGAACAAGTTTGCCGCCGCACCGTCGCCCACCCAATCACGCTACTGGCCGAGGCGTATGGGATCGACGTGGAGTAGCCTACAAATCAACCCGTAACAGGTTTCTCTTGCACTCCGCCGCTTGTGTCGGTACGAAGTCGCGGTAGAATGACGCACCGTTTGGGTATGCAGTTGTACTCAAAAAAGGTTGTTCTACCAACACAAGGAGTCGTCGCTATGGATCGTCGCGCGTTTTTGAAGTCTGGTATTGTCACGGCAACGGTAGTTGCGGGAGCGGGGTTGTCGGTCGGGTCGCTTCAGCGGATTGCGCTGGCTGCGGAGAAGAAGCGTGTCCCCGTCGCGCTGCAAATCTATTCCGTTCGCGGTGCGGCTGAAAAAGACCTCGCCGCTGTTCTCAAGAAAGTTTCGGAGATCGGATTCGATGGTGTCGAGTTCGCGGGGTACTACGGTCACGATCCGAAAGAGGTTCGCAAGATGCTCGACGACTGCGGTCTCAAAGCCGAAGGTACGCACACCGGCATCGGCGAGTTCCGCAATAACTTCGACAAACAAGTTGACATTCACAAGACGCTTGGAGCGAAGTTTATGATCGTCCCCGGCGGGATCGACCGCGAACTTCACGATGTCGAAGCGAGTGCGAAGATCGCCGAAGAGTTCAGTCGCTTTGCCGAAAAGGCGAAGGCCGCCGGACTCGGTTTCGGTTATCACGCGCACGGTGGTGACGCGAAAGTCATCGACGGAATGTCGGCGTGGGCACGCCTGATGTCGAAGGCGTCGAAGGACGTTGTCGGTCAAATGGATGTCGGCAACTTCCTCGGCGGTGGCGGCGACCCGTATGCCGAACTTGCGAAGTTCCCCGGACAAGCCGGAACCGTTCACCTCAAAGAACACGGCAACAACGACGCACCCGTAGGCGATGGCGTTGTCGATTGGAAAAAGGTGTTCGAAATTTGCGAGACCGCTGGCGGAACGGAGTGGTACGTCGTCGAGTACGAATCGAAGCCGAACAGCTTCGATGGCGTCGTCACCAGTTTCGACAATCTCAAGAAGATGAAGAAGACGAAGTGATGCGTTCATGAAACGAGTCGTTGCCATCGTCCGCCCTCACAGTGTTGAGCGTCTCTTTGAGTCGCTCCGCACGTTGCCGCTTGAAGGGCCGTGCGTTATGTACGAAGTCAAGGGGTTTGGGCGGCAGAAAAGTTATTTGAGCGAGTACGGCGAGGGCGAATACGCTGCGGCGTTTGTGTCGAAGGTATTGCTCTCGTTCGTCATCGCCGACGCGGAGATCGACCGCGCGGTACGAATGGTCATCGACAAGACACGCACCGGACGGATCGGCGACGGAAAAATCTTCGTCCTATCCGCCGCCGACGCGACGGAGTTTTTGATCTAACACACAACACATTCACCACCTATGATCATTGCCATTGGAAGTGACCACCACGGCGTTGTGATGCGCAGCGACGTACAGAATCTTTTGACGAGTTGGGGGTACACGGTGCGCGAGTTTGGGCCGTCTGTGACCGACAACGAGCCGGTCGATTATCCCGACATTGCTGCGGAGGTGGCGTCGCTGGTCAGTCGCGGCGAGGCCGAGCGCGGCATTCTTATCTGTGGTACCGGACTCGGCATGAGTATCGTTGCCAACAAGTTTCCGCGCGTTCGCGCGGCGGCGATTTGGGACGAGTTCACCGCCGACCTTTGTCGGCGTCACAACGATCTCAACGTGTTGTGTCTCTCGGCAGACATGATGTCTGAAGGCGTGGCGCAACGGATCATCAAAGTTTGGCTCGAAACACCGTTCGATGGCGGGCGTCACGCACGCCGCGTTGACAAAATTACGGCAATCGAAGACGGCTGGAAACGTAGCACTGTATAAATCGCACGGTACAAAGTTCTACCATAATTCAATCCCTACGGGATTGGAGGCCAACGCCGTTAGGCGTTGAATTATGGTAGTAGGTAGTAGAATGTAACGACTGTACGGAATATGTTTGCGTGGCGGAGTGCGGTGCCTTGGGATTCTGCGGCGGGAGTCGCGTGTGTCTCTTGAAGAAGCGTGAAAAAGTGTTAGATTCTTTCCACCAATCGGACGGCGTCGTGACGTAGACGCACTGTTCAATGAATGACAACAACTCCAACCGACATTTCGGTATACCATATTGATCCATGTCACACTTCATGTCACACCACGTTTCGCCATTTCCATCGGTTGACGAGATGCTTCGCAACGCCGAGTTGCAGAGCGAGTTAGAACCGTATTACGACGAAGCGATTTCGCGCGTTGACCGCCGTTTCTGGACGATTCAACACGAGAACGACTTTCTCGCTTCAATGCTGGCGTGGGAGACGGCACCGGTGCTACCGATCTACCGCTGGTTTGAACCGGAACTCCGCGTCCCGCGGGCCGAGCGACTCACCGACGCCGACATAGCAACTATACTCAATGAGTTGATCTGGAAGCTCTACGAAAAACGGATAGTTCTCGACTTCACCGACCACTTGACCGACCGCGAACTCTACTCGCTCATTGCCGTCAGCATTCTGCCGTCGCACGAAAAGTACCTTCCGTCGCGGAGCCATTATATTCACTGGGACTGTTCATACTCCGGCGGCGACCCGTACCCGTGGCTCACCTACTACGCCACGGACGAAGAACGCATGGCGTGGTCAGACGCCTACCACCAACCACTCCCCGACAAACAAGTTTCACCCTACTTCCGCGACCTGCCACAACAACCGCTGTAGGTCAGTTACGTTGGCGTTCTTGAGGATTTCCCAAATGCGAATACGTTCAGAGTTAACGCCGCGTGGGTTTGACATGACGCCGATGATCGACATCGCGTTTTTGTTGATCGCATTTTTCATGGTGCTGATCAACTTTAGCGAGGCCGATCAGAACGAGCGAATTCGACTCCCGCGAAGTGAACTGGCGCAGCCGCCAGAAGTACAGCCACGCGAGCCGCTCGTTCTGCAAGTGCTTGGGGATGGAAACGTCATCTACGGCGGACGCGAATACACGCCCGATGCGTTCGCCGCACTCCTCGCGCAGGAAGAACGAGTCTACAAAGCGATGGACACCGACATGCGAACAATCACCGTGATTTTGCGGGGCGACGCTGCGTGCCCGACAGAAAAAATTCAGCGAGTGATCGAGATGTGTCAACAGAGTGGTTTCGTTGATTTTAAGTTGCGCGTCGCGCAGGGGGCTGAAGAAGAGGGTCTCCATGGAACGACAACGGATCGGTGATTTTCGGATTGTTCGCACACTCGGTCGCGGAGGGATGGGGGCGGTCTACGAAGGCGTCCCCATCACAGCCGCCGAGATCGACATCCCCGAACGGGTGGCGATCAAGATGCTCCTGTCGCACCACGACAGCGAGAGCGACGACGAACTGCGGCAGCGTTTCGTCTCCGAGATCAACACGCTCAAACACCTGCGCCACCCAAACATCGTCCGTCTCTACGGGTTCGGTGCCGACGATGGCCATCCGTATTATGTGATGGAGCTTGTTGATGGTTTGAGTTTGAGTGCAGAGCTTAAGTGGCAACGACGTTTCGAGTGGATCGAAGCGGCGAAGATCGGGCTGGATTTGTGCAGCGCACTCAAGTATGCTGGCGACCGCGGGATAATCCACCGCGACATCAAACCCGCCAACATAATGCTCGACAGCCAAACCGGAGTGATCAAACTCTCCGACTTCGGGATCGCACACTTCTTCGGTGCCGACCAAACAAGCGATCTCTACAGCATCATCGGGACGCTGGAATATATGGCACCAGAACAGGCACTCGGTCGCCCCGTCGGACCGAAAGCTGATCTCTACGCCGTTGGTGCAGTCGTCTACACACTGCTTGCAAGGCGTCCGCCGCATACAGGAAAGTCGCTAAACGAGATACGCGAAAAACACCAAAACGAAACGATAGTTCCGATCTCATCTCTACGGCGCGACGTACCGCCAGACATAACTTTTCTCATCGACGAACTTCTAAACGTCGATCCGCAGAAACGCCCCATCGGTGCGCAGATGGTCGTGCGACGTTTCCAAGCGACGCTCCGCGCACTCGTCGGCGACCCCGACAAAATACTCCTCACACCGACAGACACTTCACGCGGTCAACCGCCTGCTGACAATCTCACGTCCGGTTCGTCGCCAAACCAAGTCACACTGGCGTTGCAACCGCACGCGCAGTCCGACCAACCAACGCCAATCTCGGTTCCGGTCGGTGAAACTTGTTCGCCAGCCGATCCGCGTGCAGCCACGCGCACCTCTGGCGAAGACGCAAACAGTGCCGACAGCCTCGACACTTATCAGGTTGCTGAGCCAGTCGCACGCAACGACAACAGTTTGCGAGTGCAATCGGTGACATCGTCGGTGACGCCATCGCACTTCGTTGTTGTCCGCGAGGAAGAACTTGGTCAATACGAGACGCCGCCTGCTCGTGTCGTCCGTCCGATGTTTGTGCTCAAAACGGTTTCGATTGTCGTCTGTCTTGCGGCGATTGCGGCGGCGATGTTCTATCTTCTTCAGCCGCTCCCAGCCGACGATTTGCTGCGTCGCATCAACGCCACGATCACCGACGCCGCTGGCGACGACGACAGCGACCGTATCGCCGCACTGTCAATGGCCGAACACGACATAAACGCATTTCTGCGACGCTTTCCCGATCACGCTTCCAGCGCGACGTTGCAAGGTTATCTCGACGAATTAAAAGTTGCGGAGCGTCAAAAGCATTTGGAAACGCGGCTGCTGCGACTCGATCCGCGTCAACTTCTTCCGATAGAGCGAGTGTATTTGGAGACGTGGTCGATCCGCCAGAGCGACCCAGAACTTGCCGCAGAACGGATGCGAGCGATATTGTTACTCTATCGCAGTGACAGTGCGTCAACGGCTCAAGAACAAGGCCGTCCGAAGGCGATCACGTCGCGGCACGATCAAGTCATCGACCGCGTTACGGCGCAGCTCCAAACGTGGGACGTATCGCAAAAAGCGATTCAGGAGGCGACGCTAACATTTCTCCGTCAGCGGCTCGACGAGGCGAAGGCACGCGAAGCGTCCGACCCTGAAGGTGCCCGTGCGATACGACTCGCGATTGTCGAACTCTACGGCCAAAAACCGTGGGCCGCAGAAATCGTGAAGACCGCCGACGAATCAATCGGAGCACGAAGCGTAAGCGAGTGACCGAATCAGAACACGAAGCGTAAGCGAGTGTCCGAATCAGAACACGAAGCGTAAGCGAGTGTCCGAATCAGAACGCGAAGCGTAAGCGAGTGCCCGAATCAGAACGCGAAGCGTAAGCGAGTGTCCGAATCAGAACACGAAGCGTAAGCGAGTGCCCGAATCAGAATGCCGAGCGTAAGCGAGTGATGAGTGGTTTGCGTTTGGTGTCCATCACGTCCATTTTGTCCATCGCATTGTAACTGTTCACAAAATGTCCGAAACACTTTCAATTTTGATTCCGGTTTATAACGAGGAACGTTATCTCGCGGAGGTTGTGGAGCGGGTTTTGGCCGCGCCGCTGCCGGACGGGCTGCAAAGAGAACTGGTGATTGTGAACGATGCGTCGCGCGACAACACCGCGCAGGTTTTGCGAGAGTTGTGTGAGCGTCACAAAGAAATTCGCAGTTTTGAACAGCCCGTCAATCGTGGAAAGGGTGCGGCAATTCGGCGAGCTATCCAAGAAATGACGGGGCGTTATGCGATCATTCAAGACGCCGATCTTGAGTACGATCCCAACGATTATCAGGTCGTCTTGAAACCGCTGCTTCTCGGTTTGGCTGATGTTGTTTACGGATCGCGGTTTGCAACGCGAGAGATGCGGCGGATCGTTCACTATCATCACAAACTTGGGAACCTCTTCCTCACGCACCTCTCCAACTTTTTGACTGGCCTCGACCTGACCGACATGGAAACGTGTTACAAGGCGTTTCGTAGCGATCTTGTCAAGACGATTCCGCTTCGCTCCGACCGGTTCGGAATCGAACCCGAAATCACCGCGAAGCTGGCCAGACGCGGTGCGGTATTCTATGAAGTTCCGATCAGTTACCACGGCAGAAACTACGCCGAAGGGAAAAAGATCGGTTGGCGAGATGGCGTTCAGGCGATCTGGACAATCCTCAAATACTGGTGGATTGACGATTCGACGTTGCCGGATGTGCCGTAAATAACGGCAAACGACAGCCTGTCATTCCCTTGCCCAATGTGTGTTAGGTGGTATACTCAAGGCGTTAAAATCTTCGGTAAGCGAGACCCAAAGAAAAGACGATGCCGTCTCCACACACAAACACATCTCACGATGATCATTCGCGTCGGTCGTTTTCCGATCACGATGTGGCGGCGAACGATTTGCCTTCGCACGATAGCGGTGTTCACGGAAGTGGCACACATGGTAGCGGTACTTACCGCAGTGGCACGCACGGTAGCGGCACTTACCGCAGCGGTACTCACTCGACCGAGGCGTTTTTGCAGCAATCGCGGCGTTTCTTGAGCGGTCACGAACACGAAGTCGTTCCATCGCGGTGGCAGTATCGGTTGGTGGCTGTTTTTCGAGTCTGTGTGACCGTTTTGGCGGTTGCGCTTTTGGTGATGATCGCATGGTCAACGTTTTCTGTCTTCGTGTTAGGCCCCGCTGTCCACACCGGTGGTTCGCCGACGCCAGCGTCACCAACGTTCACTCCGATTGAAGTTGTGCCAGTAATTGTTCGGACGACTGCGGTACGGAAATCACAGCAAGACGTGTCGGCAACTTCCGTAGCATCGTCAGCAGCAGCGGGGCTTATGCTTCCAGTGCGACTGGCGATGGCGCAGTCGCTCCTTGCAGTCAACGAGTTTGCAGAAGCGCGTCCGATATTGCGTCAAGCCGTCGCCGACGCCGAACTTCTCTCCGGCGACAAACAGCGACAGCTTACATATCTCTTGCGGATAGCGTCGTGGCAAGTGACCGCAGACGATATTGACGCAGCCAACGCCACCCAAACTCTCATTGCGACACGCTGTGCCGACGGTCTCGATTCGTGGAGCGACGCGGCGCGTGATGCTGTTTGGCTATCACTCTCGACGCTCCAGTGGCGTCTCGGATTGTGGCAAGAAGCCGAAGAATCGCTCACACACATTCGGAGTCAAACACTGCGTTTGCCCACCGCGCAGCAACTGATAGTCGGTTATCAACACATTGATAGAGACGACGACGCGAACCGTGTCGCTGCGCAGTTTGACGTGGTGTTGGTGTCACGTTCACCAAACGGCGAAACGATTGAAACATTTCTTCCGACGTGGCGTGTGGCACTCTTGTCTCCCACGCTTCAAGCAAACGCCGCCGCGAAGATCGCTACTCTCTGGAAGTCGCTTAAGTACGCCGACGACACCGAAGCGGCGCGAGTTGGTGTCGCTCTTACAGAACTGTTTCACGCCATCAAAGGGCGTGGCGCGTGGACGCCATCGCTTGTGCCAACGTCTTTGTTCGATACGGTGCTGGCCCGTGTCCGAAGTCTGCCTGCGGGGAGATTGCGAAGCGAGTTGTTGGGACGCCTTGCGGTCGTTTGCGAAGAAACATCGTCGGACGTTGAATCGCCGCTCGCTATGGTTTTGGTTCAAGAGTCGCTCATTCCACTTGGACATTTAGAGATGGCACCGAGTGCGCATATTTTGGCTACTGCGGTCGCGGTGGCCGCACGGTGCCAAAACACCGAACGTGCAAGCCAGTGGATAGAGCAAGCGACGCCTTATCTCAACGCGATTCCGCCTGCGGAACAAGCACGGCTGCGAATCCAGATGGCCGAGTCGATTGTGCCGCTTGGTGATATTGAGCTTACCAGTCGTGTGTTGAACGATGCTGTCGCGGCGGCATCGCGAGTCGGTCTTGAACAGGGATGGGTCGCGGATGTCGCTACACGTCGCTTGCGCGATGCGTCACTCGAAACGGTTGTACGCGGACAGATTCGTCTCGCGGTTCTCGGCGACGCCGTTGAAACTATCGGGACAATTTCTGAACGGGTAATTCGTGACCGGCTTTATCAACTTGTGGTCTACGAACGGCTTGCGATGAACGACTGCGAAACGGCGTCCACGGTGGCAGCGAAACTCTCAAACCCGACCCATCGCACAGAGGTTTTGCGTGCGATTGACCTCATCCGCCGCAACGCAAATAGCAACGCGCCAGTGGAAAACAAAACTTGAGTTCAGATTCTTCCGCAGTAGTAGAAGCAAGTATTGGCGTTGTTGTAGCAACGTCTTCGGAGGCTGGTGGTCTCGTCGATGCGATGCGCGAACGCTCGATGGTTCAGAGCGGGCGAGTTGTGTTTCATTGTGGGAAACTCGCTGTGACGGAAGAAGAATCGAAACGATGTGTCGTTGCCGTTGGCGGTGTCGGCGCGGCGGCAGCGGTAGAGGCGACGCAGCTTCTCGTTGAGACGTTCCGTCCGCAGTGCGTCATCGTTGCTGGCTTCGCGGGCGGACTTCGGACGATTGATGCTGGTGTCTACAGTATCAATCGCGTCGTTGACGGACGCGATGAAGCGTCGAGTGAGACTGCGAGTGTTATTGAACTCGTGTCGGCGAACACAACTCTTCCGCAGGCGACGCTTTTGACAGTGTCGCGTGTTGTCAAGACGCCGCAAGAGAAGGCGTCGCTTGCTGAACGTTACGCCGCCGATCTTGTCGATATGGAGACGTTTGCCGTTGCGGCGTGGTGCCGTGATCGCTGTGTTCCGCTGATTGCGGTGCGAATTCTTTTCGACACCGCTGGCGAAGAGATCAGCGATGAGACAGTCAATCTGATGAACGCCTCGCAAAAGAGTACGGCGAGGCTGGTCGGGTCGCTGGCACGCATTCTGTTTACGAAACCAACCGCGTTTTCGTCGCTCTACGCGATGAAGGAGCGTGCGATAGTTGCTTCAGATGCGCTCGCTCGTGCCGTCGCAGAAGTGGCGACGGCACGAAACGTTTAGTAGTTGCGGTTAGGCATATCCGAACCGC
>JBOFSQ010000074.1:0-14282 GCA_051651625.1 Thermoguttaceae bacterium
ATAGCCGAACCCTCCAGTTGTCATACGCCGCAGGCGTGGAGGGTTCGGCTATGCCGAACCGCTGTGCGGGTGCAAGTTTCCGAACAGGTCTAATGAAAGACGAAAATCTGCGCAATCTGCGGACAAAAAACTATCCGCCGTAAAACTTGTTAGCGGACTGATAAGTTTTCCGGCAGGGTGGGGTTCGCCCGATGAAAGATGCGGTATAATCCGCCCGCATCTTTTGTCCGCATCGTTTAGAGAGTACACAATGTCCGACTTCACGCAGAGTGCCGAAGCGACGCTTCTCGCCGTAACCGAAGAGCAGTCGCTATGGCGGCTCGATCTCTTTCTCGCCGACGCCTTTCCGCCGTACAGCCGGACGCTCCTGCGTAAAGCGATCACCGCTGGCGGCGTCGTCATCGACCCTGACTCCGACCACGCCACTCTCGGACGACCATCGTACAGACTCAAACCCGGACAAGTTGTTCGCGTCACGCTCCCCGAACTTCCGCGCGAGTCGGTCGTCCCCGAAGACATCCCGCTCGACATCCTTTACGAAGACGACGACATCGCCGTCGTCAACAAACCGGCAGGGATGGTCGTTCACCCGTCGCGCGGCCACTGGTCGGGGACGCTCGTTTCCGCACTCGCATTTCACTTCGCCGGAAAGTTGAGCACAGTTCGCGGCCCTGCGCGTCCGGGGATTGTTCACCGGCTTGACCGCGACACCAGCGGCGCGATCCTAGTTGCAAAACACGATGTCGCCCACGCGCGACTCGCAACGCTCTTTCAAGAAAAACGAGTTCAGAAAGAATACCGCGCCATTGTCGTTGGCGAACCGAGTCTTGACCGCGACTTCGTTGATGCCGCCATCGCACACCACCCGCATCACCGCGAAAAGATGTGCATCGCGCGCCCCGGCGACGCCGAGGCGAAGACGGCGCAAACTCGGTTTGAGTACGAACGGCGTTATCGTGGTTTCACCGTTGTTCGCGCGTTTCCGCTGACGGGTAGAACGCACCAGATTCGCGTTCACCTTCTACATCGCGGACACCCCGTTCTCTGCGACCCGCTCTATTCGTCGCGGGCACAAATCACTCGCGACGAAATCGCCGAAACACGCCACGCCGCAGGCGACGATTCGCAAGTCCTTCTTTCGCGTCATGCACTACACGCACACCGTATCACCTGCGAACACCCATCGACAGGCCGCGACATCGAAATCATCGCGCCGCTGCCAGCAGATATGTTATCCGTCATTGATGCGCTCAACGAATGGCGAACGTGAGTAGCTCCGGCCTAGTTCCGGTTCGGCATAGCCGAACCCTCCATTTATTAACGCCGCAGGCATTTGGAGGGTTCGGCTATGCCGAACCGATGTGCGAGTGCAAGTTTCCGAAAAGGTCTACTACCCTTTCCCCGTTCTCACTCTGCGTCCCGGGCGGGCTTCGCTCTCTTCGATGATTCGCAGGAAGAGTTGTTCCAGCGATGTCGTCGGATGACCAGCGTAGACCATCTCGCCACCAGCGGCAACAATCGTTTCCTCGACACGTTTTCGTGCTTCGCTCGAAAGTCCCTTGACGCGAAACTCAACTTCGTCGGAGATTTGCAGCAGGTCAGAAACCTTGCCAAGTTCTTTGAGTTCGCCTTGGTGTAAGATACCGATTCGGTCGCACACGTCTTGAACGTCGGCGAGAAGGTGACTCGACATGATAACCGTCTTGCCGCGCGACTTGAGTTCGAGGATGAGGTCTTTCATGTTGCGAGTGCCGATGGGATCGAGTCCGCTGGTCGGCTCGTCGAGCAGGATCAGTTCGGGGTCGTTGATGAGGGCCTGTGCGAGGCCGAGTCGCCGCGACATCCCTTTTGAGTATTCCCGCAACTGACGCTTTTTCGCCGACTCCAGCCCGACCATACTGATAAGCTGCGCAACTCGCTGACGACGAACCGTCGGGGTCATCTGGAAGAGTCGTGCGTAGAAGTCGAGGGTTTCTTCGGCGTTGAGAAACCGGTAGAGATACGACTCTTCGGGGAGGTAGCCGATCTTTTCGTTTTTGGTAACGTCGGTTGCGGACTTGCCGAGAATCGAGATGTCGCCGCTGGTTGGGAAGAGCAGACCGAGCAGGAGCTTCATTGTTGTCGTCTTGCCGCTGCCGTTTGGACCGAGCAGACCGAAGACTTCACCGCGACGAACTTCAAGGTCGAGCGACTTGAGCGCACGCACCTTTTGTCGTCCCCAAAAGTCGCGGTAGACTTTGGTGAGGTTTCGAGTTTCGACAACTGCTTCAACACTGTTTTGATTTTGAGTGACCATAACAAACCTCGTAAGAATAAATGGGAGAGGAAACCAACCCGCGTAGCGGAGTATTCTACCAGAGAGCACGTCGCCGTGAAGGGCGGTAGGCAGGAGCGGCGCAAGAGGGGACGTAGTAAAGTTTAGTTGCAGCTCTGAATGGCGTATTTTGCCCCAACGGGGCAGCAAGAGCTTAGCCGTGGGTGAGCGAAGCGAACCCACGGTACGGAACCCCAAATATCAGAAAGCCCCAACGGGGCGCAAGAGTTGTGCCATCCCCAACGGTTCTTACGCCCCATTGGGGCTACCGATTTTGGTGTGGATGCGTACCGTGGGTTCGCGGAGTACCACTCACCCACGGCTAAGTTCCGTCGCCCCGTTGGGGCGACGGACACACCAGTGTAAACTGCCAACCGATTCGCAACTTGCAAGCAACCTTTATGCGTAACCGTCACTCCGGTGGAGTGACAGCTTACGTTCACGGCTGCTGGTACAACCTGATCAGTTCGTCGAGATTGAATGTGTGATACGGTTCATCGCACGCCGGTGTGACGCGGAGGCCGCTGCCAGCGTTCGAGACGCGAATCTCACGGGCTTCTGGAATGAAGATCGCATTGTGCAAGTTCGACCGCATCGCCACCGGACGCTTGATGATCTCGATCATCACGTCGGCGTCGATCTTGCCGAAGTTGTCGTGGAGACGTTTCGAGAGTTCTATAACGCGATCACCAGCAGACATCAAAATCGTGTCTTCAGGAACTGGTGGAAGCATCTCGTGCTGTTCTCCCGGCTGGAGAACGAGAACCTCGTCGGGCGTACACTTGAGACCGACCATCGCGCCGGAAGTGTCGCTCAAGACGTAGTAGTATTCGCACGTCAGTTTCGTCTTCTTGATCAGTGCGAGTGCCTCTTCAACGTTGTCGCACTCCTCCATAACTTGCCGCATCAGCAGGCTCATCGGCAGTCCGTCCCACGCACCTTCGCCGCGTCCGCCCATCTCGCCCATCGCAAGTCCCTTTTCGTTCATCGCCGTCACCGTACCGACGAAACCGGCGTAGCCATGACTCACCCACTTGTTGAATCCCGTCGGCATGAAGACTTGCAAAACCGCTTCGTCTTGCAGAAGTATGTCGCTCATATAATCGAGGACGCGGGCGTGGTAGACGCGACCATCACGACTCGCCTTGCCGCGAACCGCAACGCCGCTACAGTGGAACCGTTCGGGAAAGAAAATCACGCAATGTCCGTCGCGGCGCGAGATGCCGGTTGCGTCTGCGAGTGCGTCGATCTCCTCAAAATATCGCGGCGGAATGAACGGCGTCGCGCGACGTTCAATCTCGGCGAGTTCGTCGATAAACCATTCGCCCGATGCGACGCCCGTTGCCGTGCCAACGCCGTAGAGAATGCGATCAACAATCCGGTTGACTGCGGGACGAAGGAGTTTTCCTTGCGCCGTTCCCATCTCGGTTGGAGTCCCTTCGACGATCATCACCTTGTAACCGCCTCGCTCGGCGAGAAGACCGTGATCCGTCTTCGCTAACACCTTGAACGTCGCGTCGTCCTCGGCGGGTTTCGACTTCCCAAAACGTGGAACGAATCGGTCACACGCAAAGTTCGCAAGTGCGTAGAATTGACGGAGCAAGTCAACACTCGGAACGATCTTTTGCTTCTCCGCGTGATTCTCCGACTTTGTTGGAATCGTAAACACATCGTCTAAAACGGGCACGTTGAGTTGCAGTGTCACGATGGCACTTTTTAATGCGTCGATCATCTTCCAGTCGTTCTCGGATATTTGGACTGGCAACTTTTTCGTTGCCGTCGCCAGTTGCACCATCGCTTGAAGTGCGAGGAGTTTCTGGCGAACGTCGTCGCGGAGGAACGGTGCGTTTGCGATGTCGCGTGTTGGGGTGTCGCCGACAAAGACGACGCCTTGCGACGTGAAAATCCACGGCACGTCGTTCTGACCGAGTGCGATTTCGCCTGTTAACTCGGAGGAGACACGAAGTTGAAACTCGCCACGTCTTCCGCGGACGAGAGCGAACTCGATTTTCTTGTCGCCGCTTGCGAAGTCGGCGACTTGGGCGAGAACTTCCGGCGCGATGTTCTCGCTAGAAACTGTGAGGACGTGACACATTCCCTCTTCGGGTTCGGTCGTGATAACGCTCGCAATTTTCTTGAGCGTCGCGGCCAGCTCGGCGACGCGGGCGTCGTTTGCTGAATCTTGTGGAAACACCATCGGTGTCGCGAGTACCGCGATTACCTGCGCAATCGCCGCGACGCTGCGGCTAAACATTTCGTGCTGTTTCGTGTACATCATCTCTTGGGTCTCCGTGTTGGTGGTTGGTGAACAGTTAATGATTGGATTCGTCCTTCGTAAGCGTTCAAGGATTTTGCGTTTACGAGCGGCTCTTGTTTCTCACACGAAGGCACAAAGGCACGAAGAGGAGAGGACGAGGAGAGAACACGGAACACGCGGAAAAACGGAAGACGCGGAATTCTGAACTTCCGCGTTTTCCGCGTTAAAATTCTTCTCCGTGCCTTCGTGCCTTTGTGTGAAACTCCTCCTCAAAACGGAATAAACCGTGAACAGTTACATCATTAGACTTGTTCGGAAACATGGAGTTGGGGCGATTGGGTAGTTCGCGGTTCGGCATAGCCGAACCCTCCAGTTGTCATACGCCGCAGGCGTGGAGGGTTCGGCTATGCCGAACCGCTGTGCGGGTGCAAGTTTCCGAACAGGTCTATTTGTTTACCGTCGAGCGTGAAGGGTTAGCATTCTTCGCCGTCTCAACAAGTCTGAAATTAATCTGTCTCTGATCGAAGTCTACAGAGACGACTTCAACCGTCACGGTGTTACCGAGTCGCAGCGAATTTTCTTCGCGGAGGCCGATTAGCGAATGCGTTGTGCGGTCGTAGCGGTAGCGGTCGCCGGTGAGTGTCTCGATTCGGATGAGTCCTTCGGCGGGGAGGTCGGTGCCGCGTGCGAAAATCCCGTACCGCTCAACGCCGGAAATCGTCGCCGCAAGTCGCATACCGATTCTCTCGCTCAAATAACCAATCAACTTTAACTGCACGAGATCACGCTCCGCATTTTCCGCACGGTCTTCGCGGTCGGAACAATGTTCGCCAAGACGAAACAATTCTTTGGCGTCGCCACGCGGCTTCTCGCCCGCCAAAACTTGATCGACGAGACGATGAATCGTGAGGTCGGGATAACGCCGAATCGGCGATGTGAAATGCGTGTAACAGTCGCTCGCAAGTGCGTAGTGGCCGTCGTCGCTGTTGACGTAAACAGCCCGCGGCATCGACCGCAAAAGCGCATAACTAACCGCGTATTCTTCCGGCGTTCCCTTCACGCGGTTCAAAAGTTTTTGAATCGTGAAACGATTTTCAGCAAGCTCTTCAGCGGTGAACTTTCCAAGATTGAGCGAACGCACGAAGTCGCCAAAGGACTTCATCTTCTTGAGCGACGGCACCGGATGCACCCGCCGCAAGAACACAACTTTGTTGTCTTCAAGGAACGTTGCGACCGCTTCGTTCGCCGCGAGCATACACTCTTCGATGACGCTGTTCGCCTCGCGGATCGGATAGACGTGCGCACCGGTAACTTGACCATCGTCGTCGAGATCGAGTTTGACTTCGGGCATCGCAAGTTCGATAGCACCCCGCCGGATGCGACGCGACTTGAGAAGTCGCGCAAGCTCCGCCATGTTTAACAGTAAGTCTGCAACGTCGTCGCCCCACTCACGCCGCGTCTCGGAACTCTGCGTCTCCAAAAACTCTTGCGCCTCGTCGTAGTTGAGACGTTTTTTGCTCTTGATGACGCTGCGTTTGATTTCGATGTTCGTGCGGATTCCGTCTGGAGTGAAGTCGATGTAGACCGATTTGGCGAGCCGCAGTTTACCCGGCTGCAAACTCGCAAGCGAATTGGAGAGGACTTCTGGAAGCATCGGAATTACGCGGTCGGGCAAGTAGACGCTCGTCGAACGGTCGCGTGCATCGCGGTCGATCTCGCCGCCTTGCGGGACGAAAAACGCCACGTCCGCAATGTGAACACCGAGTCGCCACGAACCGTCGTCGTTCTTCGTTATCGAAACGGCGTCGTCGAAGTCGCGTGCGTCGAACGGATCGATGGTGAGAATTACTTCGTTTGTTGCATCGAATCGATCTTGTGGGATTTTCGGATTCTCCGCGTCGTCGGGAAACATTTTGAAATAGTTCTGCGCGGCGTCGCGTGCGGCTTTGAGAGCGGGTTCCGAAAAGTGTTCGGGCAAATTATACTGCCGTATGACCAGAAGAGTGTCAACACCGGGGACGCCGTGTTCGCCGAGCACTTCCACGATCACCGCCTCGCCCCGCCGACGCGCCGTCGGGTACGCAGTTAACTCGACGACAACTTTGTCGCCGTCTCGCGCGGGCGACGCACTCGGATCGCCGACGTGAAGCGGCTCGGAAAACTTATTCGCATCGACGTTCACGAAACCTTCGTTGCGGTCGGTGAAATATGTGCCGACGAATCTGTCGGCGGCCCGTTCCAAAATTTTCACGATGCGTCCGCGTCTGCGTGGTGCGTCGTCTTCAGCGTGAGTGCTGCGGCGATTTTTGGCGAACTTTTTCCACTTCGGTTCGTGTTTCGGTTCGCCGCGTTCGTTAACGATTTCGACTGCGACGGTGTCGCCGGTGGCGGCGTCGAGCGTGGCGTGTTCGGGGATATAAACGTCTGGAGATTCGGCGAACGGGTCGGTCGATTTGAGCCGCACAAATCCGATCCCCGACACCTTTCGCGTGAAACGACCAACGAGCGCGGAACCTGCGTCGTTCGCAGCGTGTTCGCGGTGTGCGTGCCGTTCTTGTTGACGTTTTGAGAACCGTTTTCCTTCGCGTTCGGTGCTGGTGAATTTGTTGTCGGCGTCGTCGTTTGCGGCGTAGTCGTTAGCGGTGACGGGACGTTTTGTCGCGGCGTAGACGAGGTGACGTTCACCATACGCGACGACTCCTTCGGCGACGAGTTTGCGAATCGTCTTGCGAACGAGCGACTTGTCGTCTTCGTGAAGACCAAGAGTGCGAACGAAGTCTTTCGGCTTCATCGGGCGATAGTGCTGCGCCTGAACGCAATCCAAAATTTGCTGACGCAGATCGGTGGGCATAGTTTTTGTGTTTGGGGTGAGTGGCTGAAAATCAGAGCACGCAGAAAATCAGAGCACGAAGCGTAAGCGAGTGGCAGCGTGGTGTGGCGTGTGGCGTTGCATGTTCGATAGGACATATAGGGCCTATAGGGCCTATATGT
Organism: Thermoguttaceae bacterium; assembly: GCA_051651625.1. Taxonomy (GTDB): domain Bacteria; phylum Planctomycetota; class Planctomycetia; order Pirellulales; family Thermoguttaceae; genus JBOFSQ01. The sequence goes on from JBOFSQ010000074.1 coordinate 7,563, forward strand.
CCTATTTGGGTGTGTCTCACTTCGGGCACTCGCTTACGCTTCGTGTTCTGATTCTGACACTCGCTTACGCTTCGTGTTCTGATTCGGGCACTCGCTTACGCTTCGTGTTCTGATTAACCGCACGCTTTGTCGATTGCTTGTTTGAGGTCGGCGATGATGTCGTCGGGCGATTCGAGGCCGACGCTGACGCGGATGTAGTCTTCGCCAACGCCCGCAGCGGCGAGTTCTTCGGGGCCGAGTTGACTGTGTGTCGTCGTCGCCGGATGAATGACGAGCGTTCGCGCGTCGCAGATGTTCGCAACGTGCAAAGCAAGTTCGACGTTACCGATGAACCGTTCGCCCGCCGCGCGACCGCCTTCGATTCCGAATCCGAGAATCGCGCCGCAACCTTTCGGGAAATACCGCTTCGCAAGCGAGTGCTGTTTGTGAGACGCAAGATGCGGATAATTAACCCAACGAACTTTCGGATGCGACTCAAGCCACGTCGCAACTTTGAGCGCGCTCTCACTGTGTCGCGGCGCGCGGAGGTGGAGCGTTTCGAGTCCTTGCAGCGTGAAGAACGAGTTCATCGGACTTGCACACCCGCCGAAGTCGCGGAGCCAGTGCGTCCGGCAAGTGATGATGTAACAGAGGTCGCCAAGCGCGGCGAAAAAGTTTGTCCCGTGATACGCCGGATCGGGCTGCGTGAACTGCGGCCACTTTTCCGGTTCGCGGCTCCAGTCGAACCGTCCGCTGTCGATGATCATCCCGCCCATCGTCGCGCCGTGTCCGCCGATCATCTTCGTCGTACTATAGACGGTAATGTCGGCACCGTGATCAAACGGACGAAACAGGAACGGCGTCAAAACGGTGTTGTCGCAGATGACCGGAAGCCCGCACTCGTGCGCGACTTCCGCGATTTTCTCGTATTCAAAAACTTCGTTTTTCGGATTGGCAAGCGACTCGTAGAACACCGCTTTCGTTCGCGGACGAACATGTTTCTTGATCTCGTTCGGATCGTGGAGATCAACGAATGTTGTTTCAACGCCGATACGTTTGAGCGTGTATTTGAGTTGCGATAGCGTACCGCCGTAGAGAGCTTGCGATGCGATGAGGTGGTCGCCGCTGTGGACGAGATTTAATATCGCCACCGCGATTGCGTGTGCACCGCTGCTCGTCGCCACCGCGCCGATTCCGCCTTCGAGTGCGGCCATTCGGCGTTCGAGAATGTCGGTCGTCGGGTTTTGAAGCCGCGTGTAAATCCAGCCAAGTTCTTTGAGTTCAAAGAGTCGTTCGGCGTGCGCGCAGTCGTTAAACTGGTACGCATTGGTCAAATAAATCGGCGGGATGCACGCCCCGTTTTGCGGATCGTGGTGAAACCCTTCACGGACTGTTATAGTTTCTGGATGCATGGCTCTGTCTCCTTGGTTTGAGATTTTCCGTTTGTGTTTAGCGTCCTGTCCACGACAAAATTTCGCGGAAGAGGCGGCTGACCGACTCGTGGCAGTGGATGCGACGAATCGCCTCACCAAGCAGCGGCGCGATACTCAAGATGTGGACGTTCGGAAGAATGTCGTCGCTCTGCGGGATCGAGTCGGTGAGAATGATCGAATCGGCGGGCGTTTGCCGCAACAGTTCCACCGCGTTGCCGCAGAGAACGCCGTGCGTCGCCGCGATGAAAATCTTCGCCGCACCGTGACGCTTCGCAAGGTGCGCCGCACCGCTGATCGAACCCGCCGTGCTGATCATGTCGTCGAAGAGGAGCGCGGTCTTCCCTTCCAGTGGGCACCCGATAATGTTGGCCTGTTCGACACGGTTCCCAAAACGTCGCTTGTCGATAATCGCCAGCGACGCATTCAAAATCTTGGCGTGCGCACTCGCTCGCTTGATACTCCCTTCATCAGGACTCACAACGACAAGCTCTTCACTCGCCGGAAGCAGACGGCGAAAATAGTCGTCAAGCACCGGCCCCGCCGAAAGATGATCGACCGGAATGTCAAAAAAACCTTGAATCTGTGCGGCGTGAAGGTCTATCGTGAGAATCCGATCCGCACCAGCCCGCGTCAATATGTTGGCGACGAGTTTCGCCGTAATCGGTACGCGGCCTTCGTCTTTGCGGTCTTGCCGCGCGTAACCGAAGTACGGAATCACCGCCGTCACCCGTTCCGCACTCGCCCGCTTGAGACTCTCAATCATGATGAGAAGTTCCATCAAGTTGTCGTTGACCGGCGGACACGTCGGCTGCACGACAAAAATGTCTTGACCGCGAACGTCCTGCTCGATCTTGCAGTGCGTCTCGCCATCAGGAAAATCTGTCACCATCATCGCTCCGAGCGGCAATGCAAGATATTCACAAATCCGTTTGGCCAGCGTAATGTTCGCGCGGCCAGAAAATACTTTGAGGTCGTTCATGGGGCAATGCGTGTTGGGGGAATTGGGTTGTTCACGATTCGTTCTGATTCGGGCACTCGCTTACGCTTCGTGTTCTGATTGTCGGGGTAAATACAAGCCGCGTTCACGACAAAAATGTCATTCCGCGATCACCATTGTGTATGGTTGTGTCCACGCGGATTGGTGTGTTGGGAGGTAGCCGGTCTCGTCGTCGTAGTTCGTTTCGCGGCTCGAAACGACCGTTGCACGAACGTAGAGATCGTCGTCGGCGAGTGTGTAGCTCGCCTCGGTCGCTTCGCTTTCCGCAAAGACTTCGCCAATCGCGTCTGAGTAAACCGGAACGCTCCGCGCAGGTTTCTTTCCTTCGGCGGCGTCTTCTACGATTTTTGTCTCTTGGTTGAACCCCTTTTTCGTACCGTTAAAACGGATAGTGTATTTCACTCCTTCTTCGGGGCGTACCTTAACCGAAAGCGTTTTCGTACCGCGATCAAACTTCACGTCATCGAGCGTCACGCCGGACGAACAGTAGAAGTCGCCACGATACATCGCCTTCAAAATGTTTTCGGTTGTCAGCGAGTCGGCACGCACGACAGTCCAGTAATTGCCGAGGTCGCGCGTCTTCTCGCCGGTTTGCAAATAGTCGTGAGTATCGTCGGTGGCGACGCCATAGAGCGGCAGCATTTTCGCTTCGAGACGGAATGAGTTAACAATGTCCCAAAACTTTTCGGGCGTCCAGAACGGAATGCCTTCGGTCGGTTTCTGATTTGGATTGCAGTTGAGAAACTCGAAGAAACGAACTTCGGGTACGTCGATCAAGTCTTGCGGGAAGATGTCGAAGTAGGCCCAGCAGTTGTGATTGGAAATGTAGAGCGACGTGATCCCGTTTGCGGCGGCGTGTTGCGTCATCGCGGCGACGTTGCGGCGAATCGAGCCAGCAACTTTAGCGTCGTGCTGGAACGGAACCGTCCCCGCAACGTTGATGACGTTGCCGTGAAGCTGTACGCCCGCAATCGTCGCGTTCTGCTCGTGACCGGGAATGATCAGAAACTTGTCCGGCACACTCATCTTCGGGACAAACTCAAGACAATTCTTGAGCCGAACGAGCATCTTCTCACCGTCGGTTTTCGTCTCAACCCAGTCGTCGCCACAAAGTTTTTTATAGGCATCGAGACGTTCGGCAGTCACCGCTCCCTTGCCGACTTCGCGGAACGTGTCGGGACGCAACTGCAAATACGAGTGGTCAGTGAGCGTAACGAAGTCGTAACCGTGATCACGGTACCACGCAACCGCTTCTTCTGGGAACACGTTGCCGTCGCTCCAGAATGAGTGCATGTGCAAATTGCCGCGATACCACTGGGCGGCATCAATCTGTAACGTAAACGCGACAAACATTAGCGCGATCATTCCGTTCAATACTGTATGTTTCATTGAAAGGTCTCCTGTGGGTTGAAGGTAGGCGATGCGGGGAACCGTTCACGCCATGTTTCGTCATGCCCGCGTACTCGGCGGGCATCCAGAGAACAACACTGCAAGCAGACGCGATAGCGATGGATCGCGCAAGCGAACCCCCGAAGCGTTAGCTCTAGGCCCCCGCCGAGTACGCGGGGGTGACGAATTCTGGATTCTGAAGCAACCGCGAACGGTTGCAAACATCTCAATCTTCCACCACAACATCTTTAACATCAACAACGATGTCGCCAGTTGTATCGAAGACAAGTTCGATCCAATCGATGTGGGTGAATGTTGGCGTGCCGATGGTGTCGCGGCACCAAGCTCCTTCGTCGAGTGTCGGTTCGAGCGGTATTGTTATTTGGTTCCACACGTCACTGCCGAAGACGAGCACATGTTCAGGCGGCAGAGAATAGCGGAAGTAGTTCCCGCCACACCCCAAGCGAACCTCAAAATTGGTGAGTTTACCCGTCGCACTTTTGTGCGGGAACAGTGAGAGAAGCACCATTCGCCGTCGCGAAAAGTCCCACATTGTGCCGTCGGCGGCGGGAGACGTGAGCAAGACTGTCGCCTCGCCGGTACCGGCAGCTTCGAGCTGGAGCGTGTCGCCGTCGCGTGTTTTTACACGTTCGAGTCGGCACGGTAGTCCACTCCCGATGATACTCATTCTCGCACGCGATTCCGACAGAAGATTGTGCGGCTCTCGCATCTCGGTGACGATCTTTTTAGTGTCTCGCGTGATCTCCGCAACGTAACTCCAGAAGAACTCCGCTGTAGCCGCAACACACGCAATCGTCAAGACGGTCCCGACAATGAACGCACGCCAACGTCGTTCCCAAAATAGAAATCGTCGCCAGAACGTCCAGCGCACGGCTGTGACCGGCTCATCGTCGAGCCAGCGGCAGATGTCTTTTGAGAATTCGTCGATGGATGCGTATCGTTCGGTCAGGTCGCGTACCATCGCCTTTTCGCAAATCGCTGACAGATCGGAAGGAATTCCCTTTTTGATATTTTTTGCTGGCGGTGGTGTTTGGTGTCGAACTTTTTCAAGGACTTCGTTACCACTCTTGCCCGTGAACGGTGGTCGCCCAGTGAGGATTGTGTAGAGGACGGCTCCCATCCCGTAAACGTCGGTTTGCGGCCCAACTTGGGTCGAACCGGGAGTAGCCTGTTCGGGCGACATAAACGCTGGTGTGCCAACGACAGTGCCGACCACGGTGATTTGGTCAACGGCGTCGAGAATGTCGGGCCAATCCATCTGTTGGGTTACTAGCTGGCCAGCGAATGGATCGCTACTGTTCACTATGCTTGTTTCGTCTTCGCCGTGTTGATTGAGACTACCTTTCACTTTGAAACCGAACGTACTGGGTTCATCGCCAGAATGCGAAGTCGATGCAGCCTTTGACGCATCGGATTGATCCGAACGATAAACTTTTGCAAGTCCCCAGTCCATCACCAACGTCTCGTTGTGTTCGCCGAACATTATGTTGGCGGGTTTGATGTCACGATGGATCACGCCGCGTGCGTGGGCGAACGAGATCGGCTGACTCGCCGCAACGAGACGCCGAACGAGCCAAAGTAGCGTAGCGTGATCGGGATTTTTGTGATAATCCTTGATCGCTTCCTGAAGCGTCCGGCCACGAATGAGCTTCATCGTGTAGTATGGGTGTCCCTCGGCGTCGAGTCCCAAGACGTGAACGGGGACGATCCCCGGATGTTCAAGTTGCGCCGTGATCTCCGCTTCGCTGACGAAACGGTGTATGACCGAGAGGTCGTCGAGCACTTCGGGACGCAGTTCTTTGAGTGCGACTTCGCGTTTGAGAAACTGGTCGTAGGCGACGGCGATCTGACCCATTCCGCCTTTGGCGTGTTTGCGAATGATCAGGTGAATACCGTAGATCGCTGCATTGTGTGGGTCATCAACCTGTGGCGACGTGGCACCGGAAGCTGGTGTGAATCGCTGTGCAAGATCGATCCCAGAAAGCCGCGACATCCCGATACTACCATAACCACCACCGCCACCGCCACCGCTCCCGCGTGACCGAGACTTCGATTTAGGTAAACCCGATGACCCTTCTTGGTCAAGACTCGCAATGGCAGCCATCGCACCGCCTACCGCGAGTGCGCCTTGAACCTGCGAGTGACTCGCGGAGTCTTCCGGTGACGACGATGGAGGTGTTCCTCGCGATGGCCGACTCGATTGAGTCGGCGTGTAGTTCGCCCGTCGCGTGTCGAAAATCGTCTCATCCGCCGCCGCGACATTACCTGCAACGGTGGCCGTGAGAAACGGCATCGAATCGTCGTGACTCATTTCTGGAGGCACGTTCGGGACTGTTATCTGTCTCCCGCAGCGTTCGCACTGAACCGACTTGGGGAGCGGATCACCAACCGCTGGAACGGTGTTGCCGCAGTGACACGAGATTAGAACAGGTTTGGAGAGCATAATATATTTGTAGCCGATTGAAACTTCCCGCGAGTAGTCGGGAACAGCAAAGGCGTAACCACAGTCCGACCGAGGGACAATTTTACACTCTAATCTGTTATGCTCCAGTGGGTCAGTCGAGTCCGCTCGTTTCGCGGGTGTAGTAAAGTTTACTTGCAAGTGGACAATCGGTTCGCGGTTTGCGATGGTGTTTTCGCCCCAACGGGGCGTAAGAACTTAGCCGTGGGTGAGTGGTACTCCACGAACCCACGGTCACAGGCCACAACAAAATCCGTAGCCCCAACGGGGCGAAAGAGACGATGCGGCCCCAGATTCTTGCGCCCCGTTGGGACGTGTGGGCCTTTTTGGTCTTGTTCTACCGTGCGCGGCATTGGCGCAAGTGTCGTGTTGTCCTGCGTCGCGGTTTTTTCCTTGTCGCTGATGCTATCCATTTTTTCCACTATCGCACCGTTTTTTGC
>JBOFSQ010000075.1:0-30820 GCA_051651625.1 Thermoguttaceae bacterium
GATTGACGACCTCAACAAACTTGACGCCCTCTTCGACTTGGCGTTCGATTGCAAAACGTTGAAAGAGTTCCAGAAAGCCTTGTGAACGCAAGCTGCACCACGCGAGCGAAAGTTAGAATCGGAGCGGGAAGCGTCCGAAGAAGAACACGAAGCGTAAGCGAGTGCCCGAATCGCCATTGGACACAAAGTTCGTCATTCTCGCACACATCCAGAGAACGCAACGGCAAAGAACTTCCTCGCCCCCGATTGACGCCCGTTTAGACCGCGATATAGTCCCCATCCTCGTTTGTCATTTTTCAAATCACCACACGGAGATTTTTTATCGAAGAGTTCGTTTAGTTTCGTACAATTAGTTTTCGCGTAAGCGATTGTTGGACCTCTACAAATACTACCAAGCGTTAGGTACATCAACAATGTCGTTGCCGCGTCCCGAAAGGGGCGTTTGGTCGATGTTGTGATGTTTGCCCTTTGGTAGGGGTAGTAGAGGCGACACGGTCAGGTTGCCCCGTTTTCGTTTCTGGGTGTGCTTGATCGTGAGGTTTGCGGTTTCCGTCTCTCCATCCTCACTTCTTTGAAAGGGCACACACTATGAGTATTCAGATTCAACGCAATGGAACATGGCAGAAAGTCTCGAAGCAGGAGCTTCTCGAACTGGTTGCGCGTGGCGTGATCCGGCCAGACACGGAAGTTGTGGTCAACGACAAGAAAATCGTTGCGGCGAGACTCAAGGGGATTGTTTTTCCGGGCAATGTTGCCGTCCCGCCAACGTCTGTCGCGTCTCAAACGGCACGAGTAGTTCCGGTTCCGCAGTCTGCGCCGAAGCAGTTGTATTGCACGAATTGCAGCAACGCCGTTTCCGAACAAGCAGTCGTCTGCATGGCGTGTGGTGCTAAGCCCACCGGATATAAAAAGTTCTGTCGCCAGTGCGGCGTTGCCCTAAATCCTGAACAGGTTGTCTGTGTGAAGTGTGGAGCGACCGTCGCTGGCAGTTCTGCAATGGGCGGTGATTGGATGGCAAAATTAACGTCAGCATTTCAAACAATCGTTGCCGCTCCGCAGCCAGTCGAGCCGGAGCCGTTCACCGCTCCTTCGCCCGGTGTGACAGCACAAGCAGAGACCGGACAGTTTGGCAGAGTTTTAGCATCAGGCAACGCGAAAGAGAGTTCAATTGCTTCCACTACCTGGGCTAAATCGCTGCCAATTACCGTATCTACCTTTGTTCTGCTTTGCGTCATTCTACCAATTATGGTGCTACAAGAAGGAAGAGAAGCTACCAGCGGACTTATACCTGTCGTCGCTGCTAGGGCTTCTGGAGAAACGTCCAGCAAGGCTGGGGGGCTGTTTTTTTGGGGCGTTATATCGTCTGTTGGTTTAACACTCTACACGGTGTTCCATGTGCAGGGACTTGTAAAGACAGAAATTACAGTCTACGAAAACGGGATTACTGGGATCGGTTGCGGTAAGTATTTCGATGTCAATTTTGACCTGCACAGTTTTCAGCTTACATACGACAAGATAACAGTAGACACGACCAAATCAGCAATAATCGTACACGCTTCAGGCGCACAGTATAAGTGCTATGTTGCAAATCCCGCTGAAATACATAGAGTTATTGTCAACCAGCAACAAAGGTTATCAACGTAGCGAGTCTGCTCAAAGCGTGTTCTTTAGATTCCCGCTTCCGTCGCGGGAATGACGGGCTTTGTATCGGATGGCGATTCATCACTCGCTTACGCTTCCCGCTCTGATTCACCGCACGACGTCAACACGAATTATAACGGATAGATTCCCGCCGAGTACGCGCCGAATGACGAAACCCTGTGCCCAATGGCGATTCTGGCACTCGCTTACGCTTCGCGCTCCGAAGTTCTGCCTACTTCCCACGGTTTTGATTTCGGGTACAATCTTTCGCCATGTTAGTGAGACGAAAACCGTACAAACAAGTCGCCGTTGCTCCGGCGTCAGTCAGGCCGGACTCCGCCAAATCGGGAAACATCTTCGACGCCTTTGCGCGGAATATGTTCGCCCGTGTCGTTCTCTTTGCGGACTTCCTCAAAAACTACGCCAACCCGAAGTTCGTTTCGCAGATCGATTTGGCTGGAATAATGCCCGCACCAACAAACCTCTTTGGCAAAGAGGGAACCGAGCGGATCGTCGATTTGGTGTTTCGGTGTCCACTCAAACATGGAAGCGGGTCGCTGCTGGCGGTGATTCTGTTCGAGCATCAAACGGGTTCGCTGCGTAAGATTCCGCAGAAGTTGCTCAAGTATATCAGCGCGATTTGGGAGACAGAGTCGAAGGCGAAGAAACCGCTCTCGGCACCATATTTCATTGTGCTGCGTACCGGAAAGAAGCCGCATCGCAAACCGTATCCGTCGCTTGCGGATTTGCTACCGAAAGACGCTAACGGCGAGAGTATCGGCACGGTGCCGGTGGTTGTGTATGACGTGGTTGATTTGCCCACGCTAGACTTCGACGAGCTCATCGGCAAACCGGAATTGCGTCTCGTTGTCGGCCTGCTCAAGAAGATGACCGAGGGGCTTGAAGACGAGTTCATCGAAGCCCTCCTTCCGATTCGTGAGTTCAAGACTATCAACGAGCAGATGGCGTGGTTCAAGGAGGCCATTCCGTTTGTGGCGAAGGTCTTCGCGGCGCACAATCGGAAGTGGGAAACCGAAAAAGCGGAAGTGGCTGTACAAACAGTGATTGACAAAGGAGACAAAAACATGATGCTCACAGTTTTCGAAGAAGCTGAATTACGCGGCGTCGCGCGCGGTCAAGCCCTTGGCGAAGCACGCGGCGAAGCACGCGGTAAGATTGACATCTTGTTGGCGGTGATTCGCGCGCGGTTCAAGAGGGTACCACGCAAACTCGAAACACGATTCGCGCAATGACCGACCCAACCGCACTCGACTCTTGGGCCGTCACAGCGGCGACGTGCAAGTCACTGGCGGAGCTGGAAGCCGCATTGGGGTAAACCACTCGCTTACGCTTCCCGCTCCGATTCTGGATTCTGCCACTCGCGCACGCTTCGCGTTCTGATTCTGGATTCGAGCACTCGCTTACGCTTCGCGTTCTGATTCTGGATTCGGGCACTCGCTTACGCTTCGTGTTCTTATTGCGTTGCGTTGAATCCATTCTCACCAGCCGCGACGTTCTGTTATCGCGTTTGGGCGAAACTTTCCCCTGCCCCTTTGAAGCTGGGGCGTCGCCGGTATACTCACACAACGCCTGGCTTTGTTTCGTTGGGGTTGTTTTATGTGTTGTCGAGAAACTGCGCCAAGGTCGTGAAGCGTAAGCCACCGAACAAGAACACGAAGCGTAAGCGAGTGCCCAGAATCACCGACCACGAAAGGAAATTTCACCAATGCTCAAAAACTTTGCGATATTGTTTGCGTCTACAATCTGCGGCGTCGCACTTGCGGCACCAATTCCGAACGACGTTGAGAAGACGCGCGAGCGTCTTGTCGAGCGTGGTGTTGCGTTCTTGCGCGACGCGCAAACGCCGGATGGTGCGTGGTCTCCGCAGGTCGGGATCGGCCCGACTGCTGTCGTCGTCAAAGGACTTCTCGACAGCGGCGTTGCCACAGACGATCCGATGCTGGCAAAGGGGCTGGCGTTCTTAACGAAGTCGGTTCAAGCCGACGGCGGAATCTACACTGCTGGCGGTTCGTACCAAAACTACGAAACGTGTTTGGCAATGATGTGTCTCGCAGCCGCCGACGAGATCGCGGCAAAGTCGCCGAACGGCAACAAATACAAAGAGACGCTGTCACGAGCCGAGACGTATGTTCGCAAAAACCAGTTCACCGACGAGAACGAGAATCTCACAAAAGAGACGGAACAGTTTCGCGGCGGGGCAGGGTACGGCGAACACAAACGACCCGACCTCTCAAACACCCACTTCTTCATCGAAGCACTTCGCAGCGTCGGTCGCGGCGGTGACGATCCGGCAATTCAGAAGGCACTCGTCTTCGTTTCGCGGTGCCAAAACCTTGAGAGTGAACACAATACTCTTTCGTTCGCCACCAAAAATCCTGATGGCGGATTCATCTACTCCTGTGCAGACGAGACGAGCAAAGCAGGCGAAACGTCCGAAGGCGGACTACGAAGTTACGCTTCAATGACCTACGCCGGACTCAAAAGTCTACTCTACGCTGGAGTCACAAAAGACGACCGCCGTGTCCGCGCCGCCCGCGAATGGATCGCCAAACACTACGACGTTACAACCAATCCCGGAATGGGACAGAGTGGACTATTCTACTATTACCAAGTGATGGCAAAGTCGCTCGGCGCAATCGGTTCGCCCGAACTCATTTCCGCCGACGGCACCAAACACCTTTGGCGAAACGACCTCATCGCCGTTCTCGCCGAGAAACAAAACAGCGACGGTTCGTGGAGTAACCCCGAAACCCGCTGGCTCGAAGGTGACCCAAACCTCGTTACCGGATACGTTCTGATTGTTCTCGCTGATTGCAAATAAAACGTGCGATCACGAGATGATATTCAGTGCCGCTAGTCCGCCGAGAGAAGTTTCACGATATTTGACGTTCATATCACGTCCGGTTTGAAGCATCGTCGCTACAGTTTCGTCGAACGTGATACGGTGTGTGCCGTCAGATAGTACCGCATACTGTGCGCAGGCCAGTGCCTTTACAGCCGAGAGCGCATTTCGTTCGATACACGGGACTTGTACCAAACCGCGGACGGGATCACAAGTTAGTCCGAGATGATGTTCGAGTCCGATTTCGGCGGCGTATTCGATTTGTCGAGACGAACACCCCATCAACTTTGCCGCTGCGGCAGCACCCATCGCAGCAGCCACGCCAATCTCGCCCTGACACCCAACTTCGGCACCAGAAATCGAAGCGTTGGCCTTCACGACAAGTCCGAAGAGTCCAGCCACCGCGAGTGCCGAGACAATTTGTTTGTCGTTGAGTCCGAACTGCTGTTTCATAACCAACAATATCGCAGGTAGTACGCCACACGAACCGCAAGTCGGCGCGGTAACGACCTCGCCACCAGCAGCGTTTTCCTCGGCAGACGCAAGTGCGTAAGCAAACAACAGAATGTTCGCAGAAAAGGCGTGGCCACTCATCACCGCTCGTGCGTGATACGTCCCACTTTTTCGTGCGAGTTTCAAGTCGCCGGGGAGAATGCCTTCCGCCTCCAAACCACGCGAAATCGACCGTTGCATAGTCTCCCAAACTTCCGAGAGCGAATCGACGATGCCTTCGCCTTCGTGTGCGAGAATGTAGTCCCAAAAACCGCCGCCCGTTGTTTCGAGGTGACGAAGAATCGCCGTGATGCTCGAATGCGGATAAACGTCACTCCGCCCGCGTTCAAACTCAAACGGAATACGAACGAGTCGGTCGTCAACACGCTCCGCCAGTTCACCACCGCCAACACTGTAAACTTCCCACGAAGCGAGCAGCGATGAGTCACGCCCGAATGCTTCGAAGACGAGTCCGTTTGGGTGCGGCGTCAGAAACGTCGCTGGCTCCCAGCGTATATCGACCGGAACAGGAGCGAACGCTTCAGTGATCGCAACGTCCGTCAAGTGGCCGCGTCCGGTCGCCGCAAGACTGCCGTAGAGCGTGACGCGAAACGATGTCGCCCCCGTCGCACGCTCGGCGAAGAGCCGTGCCGCACGCGCCGGCCCCATCGTGTGACTGCTCGAAGGGCCACGACCAGAACGAAAAATTACCCGAATCGATTCCATAACACGAAAACTCCCAGATGAAAATCAACGTCAATGGCGAAACTGTAGAACTCGGCGACAACGCCACAGTAGCCGACTTGGTCGCACAGCTAGACCTCGCAGGACAGTACGTTGCGGTCGAACGAAATCGCTGCGTCATTCCGCGTGCGATGTGGCCGGAAACAACGCTCGCCGAAGGCGACGTGTGCGAAGTCGTCTCGCTCGTCGGCGGCGGGTGATTCACTCGATTTGTTCGGAAACTTGCACTCGCACATCGGTTCGGCATAGCCGAACCCTCCAAACGCCTGCGGCGTTGATAAATGGAGGGTTCGGCTATGCCGAACCAGAACTACCAAATCGCCCCAACTCCATGTTTCCGAACAAGTCTACTTCCTTTTCGTCGTCACGACAAAAACTGGTCCTGCCATTGCGTCGAAGACAGCGAGCAGATTCATAAGACCGGCTACGACAGTGAAGAGTGTCCCCAAGTCGTACCAAATGTTTAGTTTTCGCACGATTTCGTCACCCGTTGGAGCCGCCCCTGAACGCCCAAGCAGAGGCGGTGCCATAAAGCGTCCGAGCGGAGACGGCATATTAGCGTTGTCGCACAAGTACGACTGAATCACAGCGGGAACAGCCGAGAGTCCGAGGCCAGCTTGCGGGATGAAGTAGAGTCGTCTATCACCATCGCGCCACGAACAGTAAACCGTTCGCGCGATGCCGACTTCGTGGCTGCTTCCAAGCACAATACCAATCACCCAAATCGAAATGATGCAGATGAAAAAGATTGTCGCCTTCGCAAAGCGTCGCTGATAGAAGTGACCCGCACCCGGAATAAGCCACGCCAAAAGCGCAGCGAACGTCGTGTTACGCAAGTTGAGATTCGTCGCCAACGCTTCGTCGCTCGTGAGTGGCAACGTGTGATGGTTTGGGAGTTCCGGCGAAGGTGTAGAAGTTGTGTCGGTTTTCATGTGCTCAAGTTTTTCTCTTTTGACCAGTTGTCACCATTTACAAGCGAAGGCGATTTTTATGACATCAATGCTGCGTTTCTGCAAGACTCGTGAGGCCGTTTCTGGCGACAAGTGGGAAATGCGTACAATTCGTTCTGAAAAACACACTGAACAACGGCGTCTCGTCGTAACGGCGTGCTCGGTCGGTCTTGGTCTTCTTCTGGCGGTGGCTGGCTGCTGGCAAGGTTCTTCGTCTGGCCAAAGCACCACCGAACCGCAAGAGACGCCGCCACCCGCCGAGGCGGTTGTCGTGCGACGTGTTGAGTTGGAAACGCCTCCACCGGTTGCCGAAAGTCCTGCGGTTGTGCGACGAGTCGATCTTGAGGTTCCGAGCGTTGTTCCGGCGGTGTCGCCAGCGATTGTGCCGAGTGTCATACCACCAGCAACGGCGGCCACACCGACCGAATCGCCAACCATAGTTGTCGATGTTGAAACAGTTTCACCTTCGCCAGCAGTGCCGACAACAACAGCACCGTCACCGACGACGGAGCCAATGATAGTGTTGCCGCCAACGGTTATTCAGCCGACAGTTCAAGCGACTGATCCGCAGCCAGAGCCGCCGGTGGTCGCGTCTCAAACGCCTATTGCACCGGTAGTCACGCCGCCGCCTGCTCCTGTCGTGACCGATTCGGTTTCGACGGCTGTGCCGATGCCGAGCGTACCGCTTGCGCCGCAGGTGCCGAATCCGTGTCAACCGTATTGCGTACCGGTGGAGTGCGGCGCACCTGTCATAATTTGGTTTCTGCCACCGCAGCCGCCGCAACCGGTCGTCTACAATTACCAGTGGACTACGACGTTCCCGATGTACCCGCTCGCGCCTCAAAACTTTGTCCCGCCATCGAGGCCGTCGTTTGATCCTCGTCGCGGATGGCCGCGATAGACCCGTTACGGGTCAATTTGTAGGCTTCGCCCTCCGTCGTACCGCGGCCTCGATGGGCCGCTACCGTTTTGGTGCGAGAAATTCAAATCGTCTTGAGTATACAGAACGCGGGGAACTCCAAATCAGTGCGCCGCCTTGAGACGCTCTTGTCGCTCGGCAAACTGTTCTTCTGACGTTAGCACTGTGTCACTTCGTTTCGTTGGACGCATTAGTACGAGCGTTCCAAGAATGAGGAATAGCAGGATGCAGAAATAGGAGAGCAACCACTCCATTTTCTTTTCTTCTTCTTTACCCGCCGCTAGTACGACATCCGCCGGCACCGCGAGCACAATCGCCCACAGAAAGCCAAGTACGCGACACTTCCACAATTCATAAGTTTTCATCGCCACACCCATTTGCCAAGACCAAGACCAAAATAAAAACTGGGTGCGGAGTATACCACGGTCTGCGTTTTGGTGTAGTCCGTATCTGGGAAAAGCTGGGAAACGGGTTGCAGTAAAATCTGCTGGCTGGGGATCGTGTGCGTTTTTCCCCCGACGCCAACGTCAACGTGGAAATGATGATGACGAATGCCGCTCCGATTTTGGTCACTTCGTTTCGCTACTGTTTCCGCCGCGCCACGGTGTTGGGATGTTTGGCATGTTCGGCATTGCTGGAAGATATTGGAGCGGGTTAAGACGTTGCCACGGGTTCGGCTGCGACGGTGACGGCGTTTGCGGTGTCGGTGGGGTGAGGTAGCTAACGCCGGTGATGGCGATGTCGTCGATCCAAACTCGTCCGCCGCCGCCAACAGCGATGATTAACTTGCAGTGTCCGTTGAACGGCGGAACGCGGTACACCGCAAACTCTTGCCAGCCGTTCGTCGCACCAACACGCACCGCAAGTGCCTCGCCGCCGAGCGTGTCCATCACGATGAGACCGTCTTGCGTGCCATGCAGCGGTTCAGGGATGTTCGCCCAAAACGAAATGCAGAGCACTTCACCAAGCCTCACCGGCACAGGCGGTGAAGTAATCCACATCGGCGCAGTCTCGAAAAGTGCGGGCATCGACTTCGGTTCAGTTTCGTGAACGAGAAGTTCAACGCCGCCGCGTCCCGAATGCGCCGCACGCGGAACAATCTGCGCAAACGTTGCCACACCTGCGGTCTTGTGTTCCTCGACGCTCCAGCCGTTCTGTTGCCACGCGACTGCGGATTCGGCGTCGCCGCTTGGTAGACGATTGGCTTCGCGCGCGCCGCCTTGCGCACGGTTACGCCACGCAAGATACGCTGGCATCGTGCCAAAACTGACCGATGTCGGTAGCATCGAATTGTTGAGGTCATACCGCGTTGCTTCGCGTCGGATGTCGCGCTCGACAAGTCGCACACCGCGCGTCGCTCGTTCTGCCTGCGTGTACGCCGATGCGTTTTGACGCGACGCATAAAACTCTGCGCAAAGTTCGGCCCAGCGGCGCGTTGACGCGATGAGCGATTCCTGTTCCGGTAACGTCAAAATCGGAATCTGCCCGACCGTCGGGATCGCCCGCGAAACCTGCATCTGCCGCAGTTGTTCGTAAGTCTTTTCAAATGAATCGACACGCCGCGTTGCAAGTTCATACGCAAGCTGTGCCATTCGCTGACCGAGTTGTCGTGACCGCTGCGTCGCGGTCGTAAGCACGGTTGGGTCTTCAGTAAAAAAGACGAGCGACTGCGACGTACTCTCCTCAAGCACGATCTCCATTCCACCGGCGATTCGCTGCGTTCGCAAACCGCCGATGTCGCCGGGGAGAAGCTGATACGCCGAGTATGTATCGGGGACGCCCGGCACGATGTAACGCGCCTCTCCCGGCGGTGCGGGGCCGAGATCGTACTGCGTTTCGAGCGGTGCAGTCGTCGGAATGAGAAGACGCGAACGCGGCGTCTTGACAATCGCCATTTGCGTTCCAGACGTGGTCGGCGAAATTGTGTCAACGGGATCGCCGCGACTGAACCATTCCTCAACCAACATCAACTCGTGATTGACCAGTTCCAAAACGCGGCGACGGTATTCGGTATCGGGGTCGCTCCCCAAGAGCGGCGTGTTCGACTGGAAGACAAGACCGTGACACCCCGCACCTATCGCAAGGTGAACAAGAAGCTGAACTTGTTCGTAAGTTAGTGCCGCAGTTTCGCTGGCGGGTACTCCAAAAAGTTGCCACTGCGAAATGAGGTGTGGATCGGGTTGCGTTTGAATCGTCCCCCAAATCGGCGTATCGGGGCGAACGAGTCGCGGGACTTCCTGCTGCCAACGACTGTAGTTTTCGAGCGATTGCGTTGTGAGAATCGGTGCGCGGCCAATCAAAACTACATCGACGAGACGGCTAAAATCCCAAATGCCGCTCTCTGGCTGTCCCATCAGAAACCGGTCGGGGCAGACGCTTCGAAGCTGCGCCGACCACTGCGCGTATGTTGCGAGGTCGCCTTTGACAAGCCCTTCGCCAAGATTCCAAAACAAGACACGATCATAGAGCGGATCGGTTAGCGGAACGGCGTCGAATCCGCTACCGCGCGGGTTTGACAGTTCGGCGGGCGATGGTGGCGAGGCGATGATCCAGAGGCCGCAAACGCGAGCCTCTTGGAGAACACTCGGCGTCGGGCGCGTTGACATTGCAACCGCGTTGAATCCGAGTTTTTTCAGCTCTACAAGTGGTTCGCCGCGATATTCTATCGCACGCATTCCTGTTGGCACACCATCGACGAGGAGCGTCGTGCCGACCATTCTCACTGTGGGACGCTGCGAAATTGCGTCTGCTGTTGGTGCGAGGAGCGACGTTGCGATTGGGACGTTGCCGCTGTTGTTGTTTGCAACCGTCACCTCGCGCGGCGCGGGTGAAATTTGTGCAGGCGAAATCGGCGCAGGGGTACTCTCCGCCGCTCTCAAATCGAGAGCGAAAACCGCAACAAATATCGCAAAGATGAAAACGATCCAGTGACGCATGACGTACAAAATCAGTCAGAATGTAGAGAACCCAGTCGGGAAGTCTACACGATTTTGCAGTCCGATAACAGAGGGAAAAATTGGCGGCAACCTCGCCAATTTTCGGCGTTCATCGTCATTGCAGCGGTGGAGAGGGCGTCGGCGAGGGTGGCGGTTGGAGCGGTCACATACGCGCGATCCGATTCCGTCGCGTAGTCTTGGCGCGAAACGCTGAAGATGTGTTCGCCGCGAAACGACTTGCCAGAACAACTGATGGCGGAATTACTCAATAAGTACGTTTCTTGCGCGTCGCCGCGTTCAATGACAACAGACCAGCCTTCGGCATCGTCCGGCGGATCGAGTGCCAAGAATGTACTGGTGTCGGCACCGAGAATGGCACGCGAATAACCGTAGTCGTGCAAAATTGCTGCGACAACATCCAACGCGAAACCTTTTCCGATCCCGCCGAGGTCGAGACGGAGCGACTCGACGAGCGATTGTACGCGAAACGGTCGCGTCAGTAGACGAAACGCCTCAACCGACGCAGGTTGTTGCGAGAGATACGCAACGTCAAAATGTCCGCTGGTTAACCGATGTGCTTCGAGTGCGGCGACGAGACACCGGTACGTCTCCGCCGAAACTATCGTCGATTCACCTCTTCGCAACCGGTTGCAACGTGCGATGTCGCTGTCTTCGACGAAACGACTCAACAGCGATTCGAGGCGACGTATCTCGTCAAAAATTTCTTCCGCAACGGAACGGATGCGTGCCACCTCCGATTCGGGAGCAGCAATACGAACCGAAAACCGTGCGTGCATTATCTCGTCACTGTGCTCGTGTTGCACGGAAAACCTCGCGTCATTTGACGAGTGTTCGCCACTTCTTCATCGACCGCTCAAGATGAATCTGCGCGTCGCCCTGAATGCCGTAACACTGCAAGCCAACGAGTCCGCGATAATCGAGCTTGTCCAGAATCGCCAGCAAAGCCGACAGGTCAAAAGAACCGCAGTCGAGCGGTTGGAGCCAGTTCCCTTTCTTCGCTTGCACTTCTTCAGGCGTGTCGGTGCCGTTGATCGTGATCGCTTTCAAGTACGGTCGTGCCGCGCGGAGAACAGTTTCGAGGTTTTCAATTTTGTCAACCGCGACCCAGTGACACAGATTGAACATCACGCCGACCTTGCCATCGGGAAATCGTTTTGCGATCCGAACGCAGTCAGCGACCTTTTCGTTCCACGCACCTTGATGCGGATAGAGAACCACTTGCACGCCGAGCGGCTCAGTCACATCGAGTATCTGCTGGATCGTAGCAACCGCTTTGGCGTCGGCTGTTTCGTCCGAAGGTGGTGCCCCGTAAATGAGTAGGGCGAGTTGCGTACCCTCGCCCTTCAAACACGGAATCGCTGCGGCGAGAGCGGGATCAAACGGCGGCTCTTGCGAGAGATCGACGCGAAAATAAACCTGCGCAACCTTGAGTCCGTGTTTCTTGGCAGACTGTACTCGCTCCGGCAAACCTTCCAGCCAAAGATGCGCAACGCCATCGTATCCGAGCGACGAAAGCATCTGGTGCTGATCATCGACCGACCGCTTCTTCGCGTCGTGTGTGTCCATACAGAGCGCAAAGAATTCAAATCGCGGCTCCGCACCAGAGACGTTTTTGCAAACCAAAAGAACGAGCAGCAAAGTCACGAACGAGAGAATCAACTTGGTTTTCATGGTTTTTTGACGTGGGGTAAGCGTTCACGAATTTTTTGAGGAGTCTCACACAAAGGCACGAAGAAGAATTTTAACGCGGAAATCGCGGAAGGACGGAAAGACGCAGAAGTTCTGAATTCCGCGTGTTCCGTTTTTCTGCGAGTTCCGCGTTCTCTCCTCTTCGTGTGCTCCGTGCCTTCGTGTGAGAAAAAAGAACTGCCAATCGACCACGCTACTTGCAAACCGTGAACGAATGCTACACAACAAACATCGCGTCGTCCAGTTCGGTGGGACGCCCCGTTTTGGCAGATTCGCAGATTGTCCAAGCGATGACGTGTGCTGGGAACGCATCTTCGCCGGAGCATTGCAATGTCTCTTTTCCTTGGGCGGCGCGGACGAAGTTTTCGATGTGAAGCCGAATCACGGAGTCGGGGCGCGTAATCGGCAGAAGATACGGAACGACGTTTCCCGTCTCGCGGACTTTGATCAGATTCGGGTCTTCATCTTTGGCGGCGACGTTTTCTTTTTTGATGTCACCACGTCGGATGAACTCGTTCCACTTTGCAAGTCCGGGTTCGGCGTGCAGACGAAAGTCGCCTTCGCTCAATGACGTTTGCAGCGAGCCAAGATCGCCGAAGAAGTGTTCAAACGGTGTTCGCCCGCCGCCGCTCGTTGTCGTCCAAACACGACTGATACCGCGAACGGTTGCATCGGGGAATGGGTACGAAAGCAGTGCCGAAACGTTGTCGATGCAATCGCCGTACTTGTAGTAATCGTGCCCGCCAATCGCTTGTACGCTTGAAGGACGAACACCGAAAAACCACTGCATTACATCAAGCTGCTGCGCGAGATAAACGGCGCAGGAACCGTGTCCGTATTGCGAAAACTGTTTCCAGTTTCGGTATTCTCGCATAGATTCGTAACCGAAACGGTTCAAGACATCAGCGGAGAGCGTATCACGCTCGGGCCACGCAAGTTCGGTGTGAACGCGGCGATTTGCTTGCGTCTCGAAGTGTGTGGTTGTGCCGAGAAGCAGTTCTCGCGCATCGGGGCAAACCAAATTTTCCGCCGCGTGGATGTAACGCGGATCGCTTCGCCGTTCAAAGCCAATTTGCAGAAGTCGATCTGCCAATCGCGCTGCTGCGATCATCGCGCGAGCACTTTCAGCATCGGTCGCCATCGGGGCATCGCAGTAGACGTGAAGTCCTGCTTGCAAAGCGGCGACGGTGTGATCGCAGTGACAAAAATCGGGAGAGGCGACGATTACGGCGTCGATTCGTCCGCGTTCTTTTTCGATCATCTCGTAGCAATCGGCGTAGGCGGCAACGTCGATGTCTTCGGACTCAAGATAGAGTCGCGCGGAGTTCACCGCAGTCGGCTGAATATCGCAGACGGCTACAAAACGCAGCGACTCGATCTTGAGTCCCGCATTGATGATCGCACGCCCCTGTCTGCCACAACCAACAATCGCAACGCGAACAACGTCGGCATCGCTGTTGTCTGCGAGCGGTTCGGGATCGGCGGCAGAGAGAATCGGTGCCGCCACAATTCCAGCGACCCCCGCTGATAGAAAATCGCGTCGTTTCATTAGGCAAACCATTTACGAGTTCTGTTCTTGACGTTATCGAGTGCGAGCACTTCGTTGAGCAATCGCGTGTCTTCGTCGATTTCGTAGTCGAACATTCCGAACACGGTGAAGTCGGCACCGTTTGCGAATGCGTATTCGAGTGCGTTGCGCGGCGGGATCGCGCCTGCCGCCATGATTTTGTACGAAATCCACGGCTTCTCCACGCGCGACATAACGTCGATGACTTTGTCGGGATCGGCACACCAAGACGAGTCGTGATTCAGTTTCGCGCTCGGATAATTGTGGTGATGGAACGTCTTGAGATAGAAATCGCACTTGACCTTTTCACGCTCGCAGACCTCAACGACTTCAACTTCGTGCGCCGCCACGCCGACCGGTACGCCAAACGACCGCATCGTGTTCACCGCTTTTTTGATGAGATTGGGATGCCCAACTAATCCGTCGGCGTGAACGCCCCAGAGATAAAGCGAATCGACTCCGGCGTCGATGCACTGCTGGCATGCCTGCGTGTATTCCGCCATCTCTTCGTTGATCGGCGCGGTGGGACAGATGATCCATTGCATCTTTCCGCCCTGTTTTTTATATTCGCGCATCCCGTCGATGACACCGTTCGCGGTGTGAATCACAACGGCGTTAACGCCGTGCGCTTCGGCGACTCGCATCGTCTCAAAAATCTTTTCAGGGGTGTTGTAGTGGGCCGCCAGATTGTAGACGTACTGCAAGTCGCGTGAGTGCGTGTAGTGCGTCAACAAGTTTCCGCCGAGCAGCATACGCCCGATTTTCATTCCCGCGATCTCACCGCTGGGAATCTGCTGTTTGGCGACGATTGCTTTTTCGTCGGCAAACGCTCTGCTGGCGGATAACGCGGGCATCCCCGCCGCCGCCGCCATGGTTGCTCCTAACACCGTTGACTTGACAAAGTTACGCCGATTCATCTTAAAGTCCTCCGAATAGTGGATAGTGAAACCGCCAAACAATTTGAAACCGGAAATTACTGGTGCGTAATACCGCACACGGTCACGATTCGTCGCTGCGTTTGGATGCAGTGTTGCGCATTGTTTTACCGCGCCGCCGCCATGCCGCCCGCAGCAGAACCGTTGCCCAACAACACACCACGCCACAAACCAATGCCGCCGTCCACGTCAACAACTCGTGTCCGAAACAATGAGCAAGCAATATGTTTACTGTATTCATCGCACGCTTCCTTTCTGTTTGCTAAAAACCACACCCACTACAATCATCAAACACCGACACTACAAGTGTAAACGGTTACGCTGCGTCGATCAATTTCACTGGTCATTGTTTGTTTTTCCCTGCCGACGATGGGGCCAATCCCGGAAGGTCGAAGTTGACCGGAGCCCCCGACTTGGTTATGGAGGCTCGCAAGGGACTATTCAACTCATAGTCTTGATGGGTGATGCGGATCGGGCGTTGTACATCAAAAGTTTTCTTGCTCAGGTCGTCGGTCATTGTGTGAGCTTCAAGGCGAGAACCGCGAATTTTCACAATTTTCTCGCCCGGGGGAACTTCGGTGGAGTACTTACCCGACTTGATCTCTGCCCCCGCAACCGCAGTGGCTCCATCAAGGGCTTCGAAGGAGATGATCCCCGCTTCGACCGGCTGACCATCAACGCAAACCGTTCCCGAAACGGGGATTAAAGACTCAGTGGAACAGCCCAAAACAGCAAACAATCCAACGCAAAAAGCAAAGTATGCCTTAACTTTCATTGATCGCCTCCTTATACGTTATACTCGATATGGACGACACAACATCAGGGCATCGTGGTTGTTTCGTTCCCTTTTGTGGAGCCAACCGCTATCCAAACATCAGACGCAATAGTATTGGGAAAGAAACGGACAGAACCATCTCCCATTCCAACGGTGACACCACCAGGATGGCGTGACCTGGCGGCACGATACTGATCGTTTCCCCCAGCCGTAACACACTTTCCGGCGATTGCCCCTTGGCAAACCTTGCCGCCGCAACACGTCCCATCGAATAGAGAGTCGGGTGACGAACAGTTGGGTGTTAAAAGTGTCATATACATATTGGTAGCATCACGTGGATCAAGGAAAGCACCCCATGCACCAAAGTCAGAATCACTGCTAGTGACAATTCCTTCAGAAACAAACATCGTGTTAGAGAGCCCATCGGTAACGGAGCTAATGTTTTGAATCAGATTCATAACAAATGGGGCACCGCGAAAAGTATCGTGTTTGAACGGAAAAGAGGTTTTAGTGGGTTCCCAAACCCAGTCGTTGCCATAATTGACAAGATAGTTTCCCCGAGCGCGAATATTCGCATCGGCAGCATAGATTGCTCCTCTGCGGTCACTTGGGCAATAATACCAATCGACTTTCGCGGCAAGTGGTTCCATAAAAAGCGCGCCATTAGCGTCGAGGTACCATTCGGTATTCCACGCATATTTGTCGGCTAGTGCTTGTTGTTCAGTATAACTCCACAATCGCGGGACCCAAGTATGACTCTTAAACCCATTTACCCCCAGTGGTTGAGAAGTCCCCCCAGCCTCATGTGTCACTCCTAAAAAGTTTCCGGACGCAATATCAAAGTAGTTGTGCCAGCCAAGCATGATTTGCTTGACGTTATTGGTACACTGCATTCGCCGCGCTGCTTCGCGCGCGGCTTGCACGGCTGGCAAGAGCAACGCAACGAGCACGCCGATGATCGCAATCACAACCAGCAGCTCCACCAGAGTAAAGCCTCGACCAAACCGCGAACGACGCAGCCTGCCCCCCCCCCCCCAACTTAACACAAATATATTCGGTCAACACGACGAGACGATTCAGCAGGTCACTTGTCATTTCGGTACCCTCTTTTCTTCTCACGGAAAACTGGAAACTCAAACAGCACCACGCCGTTTGTTACATGCTATGCCAAGTTAAAACATCCCCACTCTTGCGAACTGCTTCTTTACCAACGAAAATACCGCCGCACCGTCCATACTACTGAGCATCTATTGCGGCTTAAAAAGAACACAAAACATACTGGGCAGCATCTCGCAAACTTGTCGCATCAACAAGCGTTCACACACTATTTTTCGCTCGCCAATGTCGCGTGGGATTTTACGCCGCCTCAGCAAACTGTCAAGCGTCCCCCAAGGTTTTCGAGAAAATAAAAAAATCTATGTCGCTTGTCCCGCCTAGCAATAGGGGCGTCTGCGGATATAATGTGCGACAGTTTCGCATCGCGGCGGGCAAGTATCGCAAATACTGGACGGTATGTCAATATGTCTTGCCAGCCGTACCAATCTCGAACACAATTCATCAACCAGATGGCACGTCCAAAAAAATCTCCACAACAGTCAGAATCTCTGCCAATGCGTGAGCGATTGGTGCAAGCTGCGCTGGAACTGTTTTCAACTGTAGGGCTTCAAAACGTTAACCTTGATATGGTTTGTGCTAAGGTTGGCGTGACCAAAGGTGCATTTTACAGCCACTATGAATCGAAAAAAGATTTGATTCTGGCCGCCTGTGATCTCTATTATCAACGCTACGAGCGACGCCTGCAAGGGTTGGGTACAGTCGATTGTAATCCCATTAATCGCTTGCGACAGGTTTTATTGATCAGTGCGGAGCAATGTCTCTTCGATGCTGGCAACCGACTCTTCACATCCGAAGTCTTTGCCTTGGCAATCCAAGACGAAGACGTTCGCCAAAGTTGGAGGCTGTTTTTAGAACGTACACGCAGGTTTTTCACGCAGTTACTCGAAGAAGTCGCGTTGCATGGCGAGGCCAAAATCGCCTCGCCACAAACGAACGCCGACTGTCTCCTGGCAATGTTTGAAGGGCTCAAGCACCGGTCGCTCTTTGAAGTAGAGTTAACGCAAATCAGCCGTCTCGGTAGCATCGTGGAATCGCTCATTCAGACGGCAATGTCTGACAAAGAAACGGGATAGTGTTCACACCATATTCCATCATTTCCATGTACTCGGCGGGGGCCCAGAGAAAGCGGCCCAAGCAGACGCGATAGCGTAATTCGTCTACGCCGGGATTCGGTGCGATTTGTGCAATTGCTTTGGCAACACCTTCCCTCTGGATTCCCGTTGAGTACACAGAAATGACGGAATCCAGCGCAAAACACACACGATCCCCTTGCAGCCACTTTACCACACCCGTTCGGCATAGCCGAACCGCAGTGAGCGTGAGTTTCTGAACAGGTCTACTACACACGTCAAAGTGCTGGCGGCATCCAGACGCCGCCGGCCAGCGGTGCGGGAGGGGCGACGACAAGAGGTGGCGGGGCGTCAGATGATGGTGGGGCCGTCACCGGTGGTGGAATGGTCGGTGGCGATGGCTCGACAAACCGACTCGCAAGAAGCGGCGTCGCGTCGCTCTCGGCCAGTGAGTGCGACCCGCTCGATTCCACTGGTGCCGCAGGCGACGCATCAGAAACCGAACCCCACGTTGACGCCGAATTTGGTATCGGCATATCACCTTGCGGAAGCGGTGGTAGCAAACTGTTGTCGCTCGACTTCACCGACTTCTTTGCGCCGTCCGCTGGCGCGGGCGACGACGTTTTGTCGTCGTTGCCACTGGCGTTGGTGCTGTCATCGTCGCTCGGTTTCTTCTTCACTAGCGCACCAATCTTTTCGCCCCAACCTTGTAATAGCGACATCATCCGCGGCGACGACTTCGGCAAATCGTCGCAGAGATAACGAACCTCCGTCGCCACGTCGCCGTTCACCATCGCGCTGACAACCGGATAACGCCAAACATTCGCGCCGAACGCAGCCACCACAAACAACACCAACGCAAAACGATAAAACATCGAACACCTCCAGAAAGTTTCCAAGCGACAACAACGAGTATACTCAAGACGGTTTGAATTTCCCGTACCAAAACGGTAGCGGCCCATCGAGGCGTCATTGCCGCGAGCCGCGGTCCTGTGGAGGGCGAAGCCTACAAATCTACCCGTAACGGGTATAACACATAGTCGCCGCAACGTCCACCATTGACCGCAAACATTGTGCAATGTTCACACCACGCGACGCCGCAAAAAACATTTGCGCAAAATGGCGAAACCAAGTTAACTTGCGACAACGTGATACCGCCCCAACATTCTCACTGGTTGACCTATTTTACGCAACCCGCGTTTCCCGAACTGGAATCTCGAAAAGTGGTCGGTAAAGTTCAATTCTGTTCAAGTGGCAGTCGATACACTGGAACGGGCATGGATGCTCTTGCACTCAAAACCGGTTAGGCCCGTTACGGGTCGATTTGTAGGCTTCGCCCTCCACAGGCGGCAATGACGCCTCGATGGGTTGCTACCGCTTTGGTACGCGAAATTCAAATCGTCTTGAGTATGAATGTTTCCGCCGAAAACGAAATCGCTAACGGCACCGACTACACAATTTCACGGAGGATTTTCTATGATGTACACACAGCTTGCGCCAGAAGACGTGGGGGCTGTTTGGGAGCGGTTCATCGGCGACCGCACTGATCAATCGCTTCGCAACGTTCTCATCGAGCAGTACATGCCACTTGTGAGATTTCACGGTGAGCGAGTGTGGGCACGACTCCCCGACGAAGTTGAACTTGACGACCTCGTATCCGCTGGCGTCTTCGGGCTGATGGACGCCATTGATGCCTACGACCTCGAACGCGGTGTAAAGTTTGAGACGTACTGCGTTCCGCGAATACGCGGTGCAATGCTCGATGAACTCCGAAGTATGGACTGGGTGCCACGACTCGTTCGGTCACGCGCACGAAAAATCGGCGACGCCAACAAAGAACTAGCCGACAAGCTGGGACGTACTCCAACAACCGTCGAACTAGCAGAGTACCTAAACGTCTCCGCCGCAGAACTCGAACGTATGATGCTCGACGCCAACGCCGTTAACCTCATCAGTCTCAACAAAAAATGGTTCGAGACCGATGGTGCCAAAGACGTAAGCGAAATCGACATGATAGAAGACCGCAAAGGCGAAGACCCGACGAAAACAATCCAAAAAACCGACTTGATGAAACTCGTCACGCGCGGTATGAGTCGCAACGAACGCCTCATCATCATCCTCTACTACTACGAAGAGCTGACGATGAAAGAGGTCGGTATGACGCTGGGGTTGAGCGAGAGCCGCGTCAGCCAAATGCACAGCAGCGTCGTCGAACGCCTGCAAACGCAGCTTGTCCAGCGACGACCAGAGTTTGCGTGAAATGGCGATCGCGGTTTGCATGAATTCGTACTCGATGAGCGGCTCTTTTTTTCTCACACAAAGGCACGGAGGCACAGAGAGGAGAAGATGAATTCTTTACTTTATTGGTAGTTCTTTTTTTGCGCACGACGGCACGAAGTACACGAAGAACACAAAGGACGTTTTCAATTTCAATCTTCTTCGTGTCCTTTGTGCTCTTTGCGCCTTTGTGCGAAACAAAAGAGCCGCTCGAAAAGTATGCGGTCATGCAAAGCCCTCTCCGTGCCTCTGTGCCTCCGTGTGAAAAAAAGAACTGCTCGTAAACGTAATATCCGTGAACGCTTACCAAACATCAAACCGTGAACGGTAACAATGGACACAATTTTCACCAGCAAAATCTTCAAGGTTGTAAAACGTTTCGTCACTGGGCGAACGGGGAGCAAGCTGGAGCGGCACGTTGTTGTCCATCCGGGGGCGATAGCGATTGTGCCGATACTTGACGACGGAAGTATTTTGCTGGAGCGGCAGTTTCGCGTTGCGGTCGGTGCGAATCTGATCGAGATTCCTGCCGGAACACTCGAACCCGATGAACCGCCAGCAACGACAGCACGCCGCGAACTGCGTGAAGAAACCGGGTACACCGCAACAGAACTTGAACTCTTGACGACGTTTTATCCGTCGCCCGGAATACTCCAAGAGACAATGCACCTCTTTCTCGCCACTGGACTCATCGCCGGTCCGACCGACCTCGAAGACGGTGAAGAGATTGAAGTTTTTCAAGTACCACTCGCCGAAGCGGTTGACATGGTATTCCAAGGTCAAATACGCGATGCCAAAACAATCGTAGGAATCCTGTGGTACGCTGCCATCGTCGGTGCGAAGACAACGAAAACATCGAAACCGGCCTAAACCATAGTACGCCGCCGACGACAAACGCTGCGGAGAAGTTCTTTTGATCTGGCTCATTGAAACGTATCTTCCCGGAGTCACTTACTATATCGTTTTGCCTGCCATCGCAGGGCTTGCGTGTGCGTGCTATTTACAGTTTGCCTACTACCGCCGTCAACAGGAACAGCTTTTCGAACCACTGGAAACAGACAGCAGCGAAAACGACGCCACCGCCGATGCCGAATCAACCGATCAGGAACCGCTCGCAGAAACGAACGTCGCGCCGGACGACAACATAGAAACTTCACCGAGCGACGAGTCGTATCAACCAGACCACGACCAGCCTACGAAAACAACGTCAAACGACAGTGAGAAACCCGAATCGGTCAATCAAGAGTTGCTCGATGATATTTTGACGGGGACCGCCGAACAACCCGAACTGCCACCGGGCCATATCCGTACCGCCGAAGCCGAACTGGTTGACAACGACCCGCTCCGATTTTTTGAGGCGAAGGCAAAAGAGCAAGAGATTCACGACCCGCTCGAAACATTGCTAGAGCGTACACCAGCCGCGATCCAAGAATCCACGCCGGAGCCGTCACCTCCAGCGGTAGAGCCGCGCGACGCCATCGGTGAAGACCTAGCGAGTCTCGTCTTGGGAAAAGATTTCGACTTCGACAAACTTGCCGCATCGCTCAGCGAAACCATCGAAACCGCAATGGCTGAAACCGAAACGACAGAAGACACGACGACCAAATCAATCATCGAGCCGGAATCTGTCGCAGCGATCAAAACTCCCGAACCCACGTCCTTGTCATCGAAAGAGGAATCGGTATAATCCCCGCTCGTTTTGGCGCCGTAGCCAAATGGCTAAGGCAGCGGATTGCAAATCCGTTATATCCCGGTTCGAGTCCGGGCGGCGCCTTTGGAGTGCAACGCCGCGAGTACTGTCAAACACAGACGGTGCTTGCGGCTTTTTTTTGCCCTGACCGAACCGATTGAGGAGACAAGTGATGAAGACACGAGCTGTGCGAATGTATGGGAAGAGCGACCTGCGCCTCGAAGAGTTTGAGTTGCCGCCGATCCGCGAAGACGAGATTTTGGTGAAGATTGTCTCCGACAGTCTTTGCATGTCGTCGTACAAAGCGGCGATGCAGGGGAGCGATCACAAGCGAGTTCCGTCGAACATTGCGACGAATCCAGTAATTCTTGGTCACGAATTTTGCGGCGACATTGTTGAAGTCGGCAAGAAGTGGCAGAATCAGTTCGCACCCGGTCAACGGTTTGCGATTCAGCCTGCGCTCAACTATCAGGGAAAACTTGACGCGCCGGGTTACTCGTTTGAATTTCTTGGCGGCAATGCGACGTATGCGATTATGCCGCACGAAGTTATGGATATGGGTTGTCTGCTTCCGTTCAACGGCGACGCCTATTTTCACGGTTCGCTCGGCGAACCGATTTCGTGCATCGTTGGTGCGTACCACGCTTCGTATCATATTCCGCCGGGGTCGTACACTCACGACATGGGAATTCGTCGCGGCGGCAAAATGGCGATCCTCGCTGGTGCCGGACCGATGGGACTCGGTGCAATCGACTACGCACTTCACAACGACTTGAGACCGAGTGTTCTCGTCGTTACCGATCTTGACGCTGTAAAACTTGCTCGTGCTGAATCGCTCTACACCAAAGAAGAGGCGAAACGTTGTGGCGTTGAGATTCACTACGTCAACACCAGCGGAATGACCGACGTCGTTGCGTCGCTCACGGCGTTAACAAACGGCGACGGGTTCGACGACATTCTTGTTTGTGCGCCGGTTGATTCGGTTCTCGAACAGGCCGACCTTCTCCTCGGGCGCGATGGTTGTCTCAATCTATTTGCTGGCCCGACATCGCCCGACTTTACGGCGAAGCTAAACTATTATCGCGTCCACTATGCAGGGACGCACGTCGCGGGCGTATCAGGCGGAAACGCCGACGACCTCAAAGAGTCGCTGGAGATGATTCGTCAGGGACGGCTCAATCCGTCGGTGATGATAACGCACGTTGGTGGTCTCGACACGGCGATAGAGACGACGCTTTCACTCCCGAAGATTCCGGGCGGCAAGAAACTTCTCTACACACACATCTCGATGCCGCTCACCGCCATCGACGACTTCGCCGCCAAAGGCAAAACCGACCCACTCTTCGCCCGCCTCGCCGAGATTTGCTCCGCAAACGGTAACATGTGGTGCGCCGAAGCCGAACGGTTTTTGCTGGCATCGGCACCAGCGAAGTAGACCCGTTACCGTTTTCGTCTTCGCACAAAAGGTGAACCATGATCAATAGTGTTGAACTCAAAAACTTTGGTCCACTCGCTCATTTGACGTGGCAGAAACTCGGCAAGATCAATTTGGTGATCGGCGACAATGGTGCGGGGAAGACCTTCCTTTTGAAGACCCTGTATTGTACTGCGCGAACGATTGAGGAATACAAACGCGGCAACGAAAATCGAACGGTGTCGGAGATACTCGCCGACAAGCTGTACTGGACTTTTCAGTTGGACAAGATCGGTGATTTGGTGACGAAGGGAGCGCACAAGCCGTTGTCTTGTGCGGTGCAATTTGGTCAAGAGCGGTTCTGTTACAGCTTCGGCAAAGAGACAACGCGACAGATTTCGTCGCCAGAAAATCAAGTTGCTCCGAGGAGTAGCAACTCGATTTTTCTCCCCGCCAAGGAGGTGTTGTCTCTCCACCAGATCATTCTTAAGTCGCGCGAGCAAGACAAGTCTTTCGGTTTTGATGACACCTATCTCGACCTCGCCCGCGCACTCCGACCAACCACGAAGGGAAAAAACTATTCCGAGTTTGCCAGTTCACGCCAGCACCTCGACGACATAATCGGTGGGCGAGTGGAATACGACGAAACTTCGGGATGCTGGTACTTCAAAAAAGGGAACCAAAAGTTTCCTATCGGTGTGACTGCGGAGGGAGTCAAAAAGATCGCCATTCTCGACACACTGCTTGGGAACCGTTATCTCGACACAAACTCGATTGTATTCATCGACGAACCAGAAGCGGCGTTACATCCGGTGGCTGTTTCCAAATTGCTCGACATTGTTGAGACACTCGCTTCGTGCGGCATTCAGTTTTTTCTCGCCAGCCATTCGTACTTCGTCATCAAGAAACTGTTCTTGATTGCGCAAGCAAAAAAATTGTCGATACCGATTATCTCATCGCATGATAGCGAGTGGAGCACTGACGATCTTTTGAATGGAATGCCCGATAACGCCATCATTAATGAATCAATTCGGCTCTACGAAGAAGAGGCAGGAATGGTGATCGTATGACCACGCAACCTATCATCGAATCGGGGATGCAGTTCGGGCCGTACCCGGACGGATACCACTGTTTCCATGTTGAATGCAGCAACACTTACGCGGCGATTCAGGAACACGTCAAGATGGTGGAGTTTCTGTTGCTGCGAAACAACGATGCTGGTGAGTCCGTCATTTGGATCGTTGAGGCAAAACCGAGCGCACCGCGTAATCCTTCAGAATTCGTCACCAAAATTCGTGACAAATTGGTTAATGCCTTCTCTCTGTGTTTGGCGTCTCGTTTGGGACGACACCCACTTGCGGAAGCAGAACTTCCAGATTCTTTCAAGACGTTTGACACCGCAAGAATGAAGGTACAGTTTGTTTTGGTTGTGCGCGACTTTCAAGAATCGTGGTTGCCGCCACTCCAAGACATGTTGAACGTTGCACTTCGACCAACAGTCAAAACTTGGGCTTTTGGGCCAAACTCGGTCGTCGTTCTCAACGAAGAAGGCGCACGCCGCAAGCGTTTGATCGCATAATCGTATCAGACACGATTCGGCCTGCCAAAACTGCAAACTAACAATCACCAAAAAACATGACAAAGCCACCACGCATTCTATCAGGTATTCAGCCGACGGGGCGTTTTCACTGGGGCAACTATTTTGGTGCCATTCGGCAGTACATTGACCTCCAGAATGGCCGCGATTCGGCGTATTATTTCATCGCCAATCTTCACGCACTAACAACGCTCACCGACCCAAATCTGCTTCGCTCGCTCACACTCGACGCCGCAATCGACTTGCTCGCACTCGGTCTCGACCCCGACCGCGCAACGCTGTTCGTCCAGTCTGATGTGCCGCAAGTTTCAGAGTTAACGTGGCTGCTCATGGCCCACACTCCACTCGGACTGTTAGAACGGTGTCACGCCTTCAAAGACAAGAAAGCACGCGGTCTCACCGCCGATGCGGGGCTGCTGATGTACCCAGTTTTGATGGCCGCCGACATTCTGCTCTACGACGCCGATCTCGTCCCTGTCGGTGAAGACCAGATGCAGCACATAGAGGTTTGCCGCGACATTGCCGGTTCGTTCAACCATCGTTACGGCGAAGTTTTGACGCTCCCACGCGGTAAAGTTGTTGCAGGCTCCGCGCGAATCGTCGGTACTGATGGCGAAAAAATGTCGAAGAGTTACGGCAACACGATTGAGATTTTCGAGGAACCAGCAAAACAGCGCAAGAAGATAATGTCGATCAAGACCGACTCGCGCCCACTCGAAGAGCCGAAAGACCCCGACACTGACCATCTCTTCGCTCTCTTTTCACTCTTCGCGTCAACTGAACAATCTGCGGACATCGCAGCACTCTATCGCCGCGGCGGATTCGGTTACGGGACGATCAAAAAAGAACTTGCACGTCTCGCTGACGAGTATTTCGCCGAAGCACGCGAACGTCGGCGCGAACTCGAAGCGTCGCCGAACCGTGTCCGCGAAGTTTTGGGCGACGGCGCAGCGACCGCACGCGCCAAAGCAAACGAAGTCCTTGGCCGCGTCAAAGACGCGATGGGAGTTTCGTCGTAGCACATTTCCGCCATCATTGGTTGGCAATTCTTTTTTCTCACACAAAGGCACGGAGGCACGAAGAGGAATGAAATTGGAAAACCCCTTCGTGCCTTTGTGCCTTCGTGTGAGACTCCTCCTGAATCCACAAACAGCTTCACCACAGAGACACGACGATAACAGGCGAAAACAATGGAACAGCGTGAACACTGGAGCGGGTCGCTCGGATTCATTTTGGCGGCGGCTGGTTCGGCAATCGGACTCGGTAACATCTGGATGTTTCCATACGTTGCCGGAACGAATGGCGGCGGCGCGTTTGTGCTCGTCTATCTGATGTGTGTGCTGCTGATCGGAATGCCGATCATGCTTTGCGAGATTGTGATCGGTCGCGCGACGCAGCAGAGTCCGGTCGGGGCGTTTCAGCAGTTGCACGTCCACGGTCGCCGCGCGTCAAACTTCGTCGCAATTCTGCTCGCGGTTGTCGCGGTGATGCTGGTGATGTTTCAGTGTTATGCTGTTGCGGTTTTGGTTGGCATCGCCAGTGTTCTGTCGTTCATATTCGGCTGGGGAATTGTCGGGATTATCGGCGTCGTTTCGGGCACGGTCATTCTATCGTTTTACGGTGTCGTCGGCGGATGGACAATCGCGTACATCGCGCAGGCGATAGCGGGCAAACTGTCGTTCACAACTCCAGACGAGGCGAAAACTATTTTCGACTCCGTTACTTTGAATGTGTACACCGCTGTTGGGTGTCAACTGTTGTTTATGACGCTTTGTGCGGCGGCGATCATTGGCGGTATTCGTCGCGGGATCGAGCGGTGGTCGAAGATTTTGATGCCGATTCTCTTCGTTCTCATTATTGTACTCATCTTGCGAAGTCTAACGCTCCCCGGTGCCGCCGAAGGTGTGAAGTTTTTTTTGTCGCCCGACATCAGTAAACTGACGATGGGAGCGGTGCTGCAAGCGATGGGAACAGCGTTTTTTTCGCTCAGTCTTGGTATGGGCGTGATGGTAACTTACGGCAGTTATCTCGACAGGAATCGCAACATTGTCTCTTCGGTGATGGCGATTGTCGGGCTAGACACACTCATCGCACTTATGGCTGGGCTGGCGATTTTTCCAGCCGTTTTCTCGATGGGATTCGCTCCCGATGGCGGTACGGGTCTTGCGTTTCAAATCTTGCCCGCCGCGTTCAACGCGATTTTTGGCGGAAACGGTTGGCTCTGGAGCGGACTCTTTTTCTGCGTCCTCTTCATCGCTGCTCTCACCAGCGGGATCAGTATTCTCGAAGTGGTGGCGTCGTTCTTTATCGACCAACTCAAGTGGAAGCGACCGCTGGCAGTCGTTGTTGCGACGACTATTTGCAGTGCCATTGGTGTTGTGTGCGCGGTGAGTGTCGCAAACTGGGACAACATTCCCGCTGTTTACGATTCGCTTCGATTTGCATTTGGCGAGAAATTGCCCGCGAGTTTTTTCGCAATGTGTGACGAACTTTCGCGTCTTTGGCTGTTGCCGCTTGGTGGGGTGACGATCTCAATCTTTACCGGTTGGATTTGGGGAGTTCATCACGCCATCGCCGAGATGCGTCGCGGTATGCCCGAACGATTCATCGACACAAACATCGGTATCGTTCTAGCAGGATTACAGCACGATCCAAACTACACCGAAGGGCGACGTTCACTTCTCACTATCGCTGTACTCTGGGGAATCGCTATCCGATTTGTAGCACCGATTCTTGTCGCTATCGCGTTCTTGGTTGGAATCGGCTGGATACGGCTGTAAACCAGCCACGTTGCGGACGACGTGTAGGCCTTCACCATCAACAAGACTGCGGCCTCGGTTGAGTATCGCAGTCACTTCGTTTTGGTGTAAGAATCGTGTTGTTCAAGTCCACCGATGAATCGCGTTTGGTTCAGGCTAACGGTCAAACTTCGTGGATAGTGATTGTCTGGTAATCACTCACGACTTCTTTGCCTGTTTGGCAACCTTTTTCTTTTGACGCTTTCCGATTTTCACTTCAGCATTTTTACGCAACTTGAGTAGCTCTGATAAAAAAGCATCACTAAGCGATGACGTGCCAAGTTCTTCCCAACACTTGGCAAGGAAATTCTCTCGATGAACCCCATTTATCAGTATCTTATCAGCAGAAATTCCTTTTTCCTCGAAATGTTTGCCAAAAACGGCTTTGGCAATCTTTCGGGCTTGCGTCATTTCCTCTTTGCTAATACTGACTTGCCCCGCGTTTGCTGGACATGGTGACGAGCCGTTTTGTCCGTTGGGTGTGTGTTGGTCGGTCATTGTGCATTCTCCTTGTTGAAAAGTGTGGATTCGGTGAAACATTCACCGATTGTTTACGTTTCGTAGATTCCCGCGAAAGCGGGAATCTAAACAACTCGCCAAAGCAAAACACTATAACGGAATCGTTCTATTGCCACTTGACAATCGCTGTCTTTAGCACATTGGTGGAGACATCAAAACGCCCGTTAGGGTTCATATAAACGCCCATTAGGGTTATAATATTTGACAATCGCTATCTTTATCACGCCGGTAGAGACTTCTTCGACCTCCTCGCTTTCATCGGTGATGAACGGATTTGGGACAGAATCGCCACTCGTACTGGTGGTTCCGTTGTCACTGATGAGGTGGTAGGAAATGGGTGTCGTCTTGCGTGAGTATGTCAAGCCAGACAGCAATACGACAACTCGATTATAGAATGTGTTCTGCAGAAGCTCTTCCATGCTTTTCTTTCCGCCACGAATTGTAAACGTCACATAGTTGTGTTTTTGGAATCGGGCATACAAAAATCCGCCAGCTTTGGACACAGCAGCGATCATTTTGTGACTGTCTGATCGAGGAAACGTCTTGAGTGTATCATCCTTCGTCAAAAAGGCATACTCGACGGTCCGATCTTCTGATGTTTGCAAATCACGAACGGGGCATCGAATATCCGGGAATGGAGATGCAAACTCGCCTATCTTTGTGGCGGAAAACTCTGTGTCAACCGTAATGGTAGCACTAACCTCACCATCTTTTTCCTCTATCACGTTGGATATAGCATAGGGATATATGTCAACAAATTCGGTGCGAGCGATTTCGTCTGAACCGCATCTAACATATTTGGCAACACTGTAGTGACCACTTTTATCAGGTTCTTCTGCCAAGTTTTTGACAGTGTTTATGTTCTTCATCCAGTCAATTGCACTGGTTAGTGTGGCAATTCTACTTCCTTCTTGCGCTCTCGACTGTCTAGCCGAAATTGGAGTAAACAATTCGACGACTTCGGCGGGATTTTTGTTGTATTTGGCGTTGATGAGCAGCGTAGAAACGTTGTTATTCTCTGCGTTTACGTCTGCTCCATTTTCGAGGAGTGCCTTGATGACTTTGGGATTTTCGTTGCACATGGCGGCGTAGTAGAGCGGCGTATTACCGTCCTTATCCTTTGCGTTTATGTCTGCTCCCTTTTCGACGAGCACCTTGATGAATTCGGGATTTTTGTTGTGACTTGCGGCACTGTGGAGCGGCGTTTCACCGTTGTTATTCTTTGCGTTTATGTCTGCTCCCTTTTCGATGAGTGCCTTGATGACTTCGGGATTTTTGCTGCTATAGGCGGCACTGTGGAGCGGCGTATTACCGTCCTTATCCTTTGCGTTTACGTCTGCTCCATTTTCGACGAGCATCTTGATGACTTCGGGATTTTTGTTTAATATGATGGCATTGTAGAGTGCCGTATCGCCGTCTTTATCCTTTGCGTTTACGTCTGCTCCATTTTCGACGAGCACCTTGATGACTTCGGGATTTTTGCTGCTATAGGCGGCACTGTGGAGCGGCGTATCACCGTCCTTATCCTTTGCGTTTACGTCTGCTCCTTTTTCGACGAGCACCTTGATGACTTCGGGATTTTCGTTGCTATAGGCGGCAATGTGGATCGGCATATCCCCGCCCTTATCCTTTGCATTTACGTCTGCTCCTTTTTCGACGAGCACCTTGATGACTTCGGGATTTTCCTTGCCTCTGGCGGCAATGTGGATCGGCATATCGCCGCCCTTATCCTTTGCGTTTACGTCTGCTCCCTTGTCGATGAGAAATCTAATAACAGCAACCTTTGCTTGTCTTGTCGCAATGTGAAGGAGCGTGTCGCCATTGCCATCCGTTATTTTCACACCTGTTCCATAATCCTCGCAGAACTTATCAATTTCCGCTTGCTCTTCGGCACTCACTTGTGCCATCGCACACGGCGACAGCACACACGCGCCTGCGAAGACGGCAAGCACCAAGACGCACGCCCATATGACGCCCCGCTGCGATTGTGTACTGATTCGGACTTGCGCATTTCCCATCGAACGATTGGCGACTGTCATAACTCATTCTCCTTGTTGCAAAAGCGTGGAAGCGGTGAAATTTCACGACGCTATCAAGCGTGTGAACCATTGCGGAAAAAGGAACCTGTCGAGAATCGACAAATAAGAGACGAGAGCCGTCTTCGAGAAGAAGAGGGAACGCCATGAGTCGTCGAAAGTACGAAACATTCCCCCCACATTACTAGGGCAGCTTGCGCTCGCGCACAAACCAATGCGAACAATTTGGATATTGTTCGCACGGAACACTTCGCAAGCCGTTAGCATGACATTCCCATACGGGAACGCATGTGATCTAACGGCAATTTTTTTTCTTCCAACCGGCAAGCCGGGTAATGTAAGGAAGAAGTCCCCGTCAAAAAGACGGTTTCGACGACTAATACTTGCGATTATCTAATTGTAAAACCGGCGATGAGCCGGTGAAATCTCAATTCATAGTTCTCCAATAATTTTCGTAACGCAACGCGTCGTTTTTTCGCCGCAGAGCGCGAATCGAAAACGACTGCCAAAACAAACGATGGTGCGCATCTTACACGTTTCAAGTCGCGTGCGAAGGGGGAGCGTGAGTTTTCGTTGGTGGGCACGATGGACGTTATGGACGTTCACACAGTCCATAACGTCCATCGCGTCCACGGTTAGCGGCCCCAACAAAGTCGGAAGCTCCGTAGGAGCGGCCTAATTGAAGCGTCGGTTAGGCCGCTCCTACGGAGCTAGGAATTCTGTGGTGGACGTCAACCCAAGGCTGCGCGGAATACCGCTTGCCTTGGGCTA
>JBOFSQ010000076.1:0-47431 GCA_051651625.1 Thermoguttaceae bacterium
AACCCACGGTACGCGAAACCCAAACACCAGAAAGCCCCAACGGGGCAGCAAGAGCTTAGCCGTGGGTGAGCGAAGCGAACCCACGGTACGGAACCCCAAATATCAGAAAGCCCCAACGGGGCGCAAGAATTGAATCACGCACACAATTCTTACGCCCCGTTGGGGCTGCGGATTTTTTGGGGCCTGTGACCGTGGGTTCGCGGAATACCGCTCACCCACGGCTAAGTTCTGTCGCCCCGTTGGGGCAAAAATCCGCGAACCGATGCTCGCGTGCAAGAGAACTCTACTACACACGACTGGACGTTTAGTTTCTGCTCTATCCGTTATCTGTTCACAACTCTGTGTGCGATGTCGTGTCGCATCCAGTGGCCGCGCCACGAGATTTTGTCGGCGGCCTCGTATGCTTTTTGGCAGGCGTCGCGCGGTGTGTCGCCGAGCGCGGTGACGCCGAGAACGCGCCCGCCAGAAGTTACAACGTCCACGCCGCCACGCAAAATCGTTCCGGCGTGGAAGACCTTAACGTCATCGCCGCACCCTGCCGCTTCCGCCAGTCCAGTGATTGGGAACCCCTTCTCGATTGCGCCGGGGTATCCCGCACTCGCCATCACAACGCAGACCGAACTCCGTTTGTCCCACTGCGGCATTGTGATCGTGTCGAGTTTTCCCGTCGCGGTTGCGTACAAGATTTCAAACAGGTCGCTCTGAAGTCGCATCAGGATCGGTTGACATTCTGGGTCGCCGAAACGCGCGTTGTATTCTAGCACCTTCGGCCCTTGTTGCGTTAGCATCAAGCCCGCGTAGAGCACGCCGCGAAACGTGACGTTCATCTGCCGAAGTGCGTGAAGTGTCGGGACGAAGACGGTCTCTTCGATACGTTGCAACAGTTCGGGCGTCATCGCGGGGACTGGTGAGTACGCTCCCATTCCGCCGGTGTTTGGGCCGAGGTCGCCATCGAACGCCGCCTTGTGGTCTTGAGCGGGCGGGAGTGTGAGCAGCGTCGTTCCGTCGGTGATCGCAAGTACGCTAACTTCTTCGCCTTCGAGTCGCTCTTCGATCAGGAGGCGTCTTCCGGCGTCGCCGAACTCTCGAGTCTCGGCGATTCGTTTTACCGCGCCAATCGCTTCGGCGCGTGTAGCGGCAACGACGACACCTTTTCCAGCGGCGAGTCCATCGGCCTTGATGACACACGGCAGATCGTCGCGTCCTTCGAGAAATTGAATCGCGTCGGATGCATGGTCGAACTCGGTCGATGCGGCGGTCGGGACGTTGCCGCGTTTGAGCACCGACTTGCAAAAGACTTTGCTCGACTCGATCTGCGCAGCGACTTTGTTTGGGCCGAAGACCGGAATCTTCGCGGCTTCAAACGCATCGACAACGCCGAGTGAGAGCGGAACTTCCGGCCCAACGACGACAAGCCCGACACGGTTTTCGCGTGCGAACGCAACGAGTCGCACGAAGTCGGTCTCGTCGATGTTAACGTTTTCGATTGGTGTCTTGAGCGACTCAGTAGCCGTCCCCGCGTTCCCGCGTGCGACGAAGACTTTTGTAACATGTTGACTCTGGGCCAACTTCCAAGCGAGAGCGTGTTCACGCCCGCCGCTTCCGATGATGAGAATGTGCATGTGTGTTGTGAGTTCAGGTTCGGCATAGCCGAACCCTCCAGTTATCAACGCCGCAGGCGTTTGGAGGGTTCGGCTATGCCGAACCGATGTGCGAGTGCAAGTTTCCGAATAGGTCTATGTAACGTATCGCCGAAAATTCGTCTTCACGTCATCCGCCGAGTGCGTCGAATTGGATTCCCGATTTCGACAGGTCTTCAAACTGTAGCGGCCCCGCGTTTTTCACTGCGTCAGACGCAACGTCTTCAAACTTGGCGAAGTTTAGTTTGAAGAGTCCGGCGAGGTGTAACGCGGTCTTGTCGTATTCGGCAGGGTCTTTCCAGAGTCCACGCGGCGTCAAAATCTCCACCGGAACGCCGGTACACTGCGACGGAACTTCAAGACCGAAAATCGGAGTCTTGGTCATCTTACTCTTGACGAGTCCGCCGCTGTGAATACCGTCGATGATCGCGCGGGTGTGTTTGATCGACAGACGTTTTCCGACGCCGTATTTTCCGCCGCTCCAACCGGTGTTGACGAGCCACGCGGTCGCGCCGTGTTTCTTCATCTGTGCGGCGAGAATCTCCGCGTACTTCGCCGGATGCCACACGAGAAACGCCGCACCGAAACACGCCGAAAATGTCGCCTGCGGCTCCGTCACGCCCATTTCTGTTCCCGCAACTTTCGCGGTGTAGCCACTCATAAAATGGTACATCGCTTGCTCCGGCGTGAGCCGCGCAACCGGCGGCAAAACTCCAAATGCGTCGCACGACAAGAAGACAATGTTCTTCGGATGCGTACCGACACACGGCATCTTGATATTCGGAATGAACTCTATCGGATACGACGACCGCGTGTTCTCCGTTATCGACATGTCCGCAAAATCGACCTCGCGCGTGTCGGCGTCGTAGACGACGTTTTCAAGCACCGTACCGAACCGAATCGCGTTATAAATCTCCGGCTCGCTTTCGGGCGAAAGATTGATGCACTTCGCGTAGCAGCCGCCTTCGATGTTGACGATTCCTTCATCAGTCCAGAAGTGTTCGTCGTCGCCGACGAGTTTGCGATGCGGCTCGGTTGAGAGCGTCGTTTTGCCGGTTCCCGAAAGTCCGAAGAAGAGCGACACGTCGCCGTCTTCGCCTTCGTTTGCGGAGCAGTGCATCGACACCATCCCCTTTTTCGGCATCAGATAATTCATAATCGTAAAGACGCCCTTCTTCATCTCGCCCGCGTATTGCGTACCGAGAATCACGAACTCTTTCCGCTCAAACGACAGCGCGACGCAAGTCGTGTTCGGGATGTGCGGCGGCGTTACGACTGCGGGAGTTTCGCCGCCGTTGAAGACGACGAAATCTGGTTCGCCGAAGTTTTTCAATTCTTCTGCGGTCGGACGCACTAGCATATTTCTCATGAAAAGTGCGTGGTATGCGCGGCAACAGATGATTCGGATTTTGAGCCGATTTTTCGTGTCCCAACCGGCGTAGCCATCGACGACGTAAACGATGTCGCGCGAGTTAATAAAGTCGATGGCGATTTTGCGATTTTGTGCAAACAGTTCTTCGGGGAGTTTGACGTTGACCGCACCCCACCAAATATCGCCGCTACTTGCGGGATTATCGACGATGCGTTTGTCTTTGGGGCTGCGTCCCGTCTTCGCCCCCGAAAGATTAATGAGCGCACCGTGCGAATCTATCGTCGCCTTTTCGCGGAGGATCGCTTCCTCGTAAAGCCGCGACGGCACAGCGTTGCGAACGACATTCTTGGCAGTGATGCCGTAACGGGACAGGTCGAAGGAGGTCGTCATTGTTGTGGCTTCCTTTTCTGGGGGAGGGAGTAGTTGGTGAATCGGGACGTTCATTCGTAGTGCGTGTACATTCTGATTACTTTGACGGTCTGCTCGTTTTCACAAACTTGATAGACCAAACGATGTTGGATGTTGATTCGGCGAGAATACGCTCCGGCCATATCGCCAACCAGTTTTTCAAACGGTGGAGGTGTTTGGAACGGATTCTTTTTCAGGCGGTTGAGGAGCGTCTGGACTTTCTCCTTCAGACCGGCTCTGGCAATCTTGTCGGCGTCTTTCTCCGCCTGTTTTGTGAAAACGACTTTCCAAGTCACCAAACCGCCTCCACGCACTCGGCGATTGGGGTTCGGAGTCCTTCTACGATTGATTCTCGCATACCGGGAATGGTGGAGAGGTAAAGCGTTTCCTGCACGGCTCGCCAGTCCGCCGACGAAATCACTACGACCGAATAGTCGGTATCTACGATCTCAACGGGAACACTCGACTCAGTTACTTCTCGCAAAAGTCTCGACAGACTGCATTGTGCTGTTTGGGCAGTGATAGTGTTCATCTGGCACCCTTTCTACGATTCGTGAAGCGAAACGATGTCGCGCATCGGGCGGCATTGTGGCAGAGTTTCGCCGCGCGACAAGCCCCCCCGACGCACCTTTGTCACGGGAGCACCGTGCCGCCTTGCCAAGCGAAAATCGACGGGTACAATGGTTTGCCACTTGTGCTGGGGTGGAAGTGCCCAGTTCACCACAAATCCGAAAACAGGAGACAAAAACTATGACAGCGAAGTCAACACGTCACGCCTTCACACTGATCGAACTGATGATCGTTCTGGTCATCGTCGTCATGTTGATGGCGATCCTCGCACCGATGGTCTTCACTTACCAGCGGCGTTCGCAGGTCAACGCAGCGAAAATCCAGATCGACGACCTCGAAAAAGCCCTCGGCATGCTCAAGAGCGAACGAGGCACGTTCCCGTCAACCGAACAGGGACTTAAGGCCCTGCTCTACATCCCGCTCGACGAGCAGATGGGCGGAATGACGCAGCAACCCGGACTCGCCACCGCAGGTGGGACGAATATGGGTGCAGGCGTTGTCGGCGGAAACGACCCGTCGATGATGGGCGGAATGCCGAACGCTGGAATGGGAACAACGCCGATGGGCGGAATGCCGAACGGTGGAATGCCCGGCGCACCAACAATGGGCGGCGGAATGGGTGCAGCACCAACCGGCGGAATGCCCGGCGCACCGACGATGGGCGGAATGCCGAACGACCCGTCGATGGTGGGCGGTGCTGGAATGCCCGGCGCGGCAGGAACGGGAACGACGATGGGAATGGGAACCGTCGGCGGCGACACGTCGATGGCTGGAATGGGAATGGGCGGAATGACGGGGACGTATCAACCCGGTGTCGTGCCGCAGGGAATCCAGCCGTTTCCGAGTCCGCAGTATTACACGAATCTCGTCAAGCGGCCCGATCCGCTCGTCAAGGCTGTCAACGACGACATCGCAACCGACCCGTTCAAGAAGCCGTTCCGTTACATCTACATTGTTGTCGCCGGAATCAATCCGATTACGGGCGAAGACAAACCAGCGATCTGGTCGGCTGGCCCCGACGGTCAAGACGGCACCGCCGACGACATCCGCAACTGGGACCCCGTGGCGGTGCAGCGTGACGCGGTGCAACGTCAAAACGCCGCCCAAATGCAGGGTGGCGGAATGGGAACCGGCGGAATGGGAACACCCGGAATGCCAACGATGCCCGGAATGGATGGCACCGGCGGTATGGGTGGTGGCGTAGTTCCGCCCGCTGGCGGAATAGGAACGCCCGGAATGCCAACAATGCCCGGAATGGACGGCGGCGGAATGCCGCCCGCAATGCCCGGTATGCCGACGCAACCAACCGGCGGAATGCCGCCCGCAATGCCCGGTATGCCGACGCAACCAACCGGCGGAATGCCGCCCGCAATGCCCGGAATGCCGACGCAACCAACTGGCGGAATGCCGCCCGCAATGCCGGGTATGCCGACGCAACCAACCGGCGGAATGCCACCCGCAATGCCCGGCATGCCAGCACAACCAACTGGGGCACCAATACGGTAAGCGGTTGCGAGTCGCACAAATGTTCCCACTCATCATACTTCTCTGCTGCGGCGTGACGGACGGTGCATCTGCGGTACTCGTTCGCAGCGAACCGGCGACGTACCACATCCGCGCGACTGCTGAAGTCGATGCGGGCGGAGTCGCGCCTGAACTTGTCACGGTGTCGTTGCCGCTGCCGGTCAGTTGCGAGTACCAAGACGTTGCAACGTTGCCGCCGACACAAACGAGTTCGCAGTGGCCAAACGATGGCGGGAAGTTTGTGACGGTCACGTCTCACGCCGGAGACCCTCCGCCGAAAATCGAGATGTGTTTTGACGTTACGCTCTACAACATCGACACCGATTGGTCACGCATCGAAAACGTTGACGCGAACGACAAAACGCTCACCGAGTTGACGCATCGAGTCGGCGACCTGATCGACCCCACGGAGCCGCGAATCGTTGAGATTGCGAAGCGACTGCGGAGCGAGTCGCGTGACAGGCTTTCGTTTGCGCGAAACGCTTACGCCTACGTCGCCGACAATTTCAAGTATTTGAACCCCAACACCGGCATTCACCCGCTTGCAAAGATTCTCGACGATGGCGGTGCTGATTGCGGGAATTTGTCGTCGATTTGGATTTCGATTTTGCGGAGCGAGTCGATTCCGGCGCGTCACGTTGTTTGCCGTCGCCCAGACGGAAGCTGCCACGTTTGGGCCGAGTTTTGGCTTGGCGGCCACTGGATTCCCGCCGACGTTACCGCCGACTTGGGACGCGGCACGACACCGAAACACTTCGGCCAGATCACCGACCGCTGCGTCGTCCTAACACGCGGCCTCCGCCAACCACTCCCAACCGGACGCGGCACCACAAACGTTGACTGCATCCAAAACGGTGCGTACTGGTTTTTCGGTCTCCCGCAAAACGCAAAGTTGCCACAAATCAAAACCACGTTCGCAGAGCGAAAGTGAACGATAGACGGCCCGCCTTCACAGAAATTGCAAGTTAGATACAATCCACGCGCGTAGTTGAGACAACGTACCAATGGAGCCAAGTCATGACAATCCTTTCTAGTTCAACACAATCAATTGACGCAACAGAGCGGCTGCTTGGTGGCGTTGCGTCTGATGTGTGTCTACCGTCAGACGAATTTGAGATCACTGGGTTTCGCACGGAACGTTTTGAGAATCACGAAGAAGACTCGTCGCGCGTCGATTCACTCAGCGAGTCGCCAGCGGTGACGGCTCTGTTTAAGCGATTTCAGAAAATCATGGACGAAGTGGTGAGGTAAACCGTGAGCCCGTTACCAAATGACTGGTCCAAACCGGAACGGGTCGCCTTCATTGAGCACGTCGTTCGGAAATTACACAACGAACACTCTCAAGGTGAGTTCGAATGGAACGTTGACAACCTTGGAGTAGGGCTGCCAGCAGAACGACTCGTCAATAACTTTTATAGGGACAGTTTGGTTAATCTTCGAGAACGGTTCATGAAGAGCAGCGAAGGTCGCGTGGACCGACACAAAATCATCGCGCTGACACAAAGTGTGATTCTCCAGCGACAGCCTCTCCGGTACAAGGACGCGGCGAAATGTACTGATAACGGTGTGTGGCGACTGAACGTCGAGTTCGCCTTTCTCTTTGGAATCGAGTTCCTATCGCGCTGGAACGAGATGTATTATCCCGAATCGCGGTTCGACACCCCCACCAATCACTTCCACACCGAGACGTTTCTGGTCCCGCTGCTCAACACCGACGAGGGAACC
Organism: Thermoguttaceae bacterium; assembly: GCA_051651625.1. Lineage (GTDB taxonomy): Bacteria > Planctomycetota > Planctomycetia > Pirellulales > Thermoguttaceae > JBOFSQ01. Next base: position 7,240 of record JBOFSQ010000076.1, read on the forward strand.
GACTTCATCCGCGAACACACCAAGTATCTGATGGCGAGGCGTAACAGTCCATTCCCGCTGTTTCTCATCGCGCAGCTATGGTTCGTGCTGGAACAATGGGGACTGACATACGCACGCAACCAGAAGACATGGCCGCGAGAAAAAAACACCGCGAGCTAATCAAATAACCACATCCCACCAACAAACATTCTCACCAATGCAGTTTCTCCACAAGATTTTTGAGTGGCTTCATCCGCACTTCGACAAAGAAGCTGGCGGGAAGCTGTGGCGGCTTCACTCGTTTTACGAAGCGACCGAGACGTTCGTATTCGTCGAACGAGTGACGACGCGCGGCAGCGTACACTTGCGCGACGCCGTTGACTACAAACGGATCATGATGGCGGTCGTCTACTCGCTCATCCCTTGTACGCTGATGGCGATGTACAACGTCGGTTATCAGGCGAACGTGGCGATGCGCGAAGTCGGATTGACGCAACTCAACGGTCTCTACGGGATGCTCTTCTCGCTCATCGGAAAAGTCATTCCGCTCGGATTCGATCCGAACAACATCGTCGATTGTTTCGTCCACGGCGCGATTTACTTCTTGCCGGTCTACATTACAACGATGGTAGTCGGCGGGATGTGGGAGATGGCGTTTGCGGCGATCCGCGGTCACGATGTTAACGAAGGATTTTTCGTGACGGGGCTTCTCTTTCCGCTCACGTTACCGCCGACGATTCCGCTGTGGCAAGTCGCGGTCGGGATTTCGTTTGGCGTTGTCATCGGCAAGGAAGTTTTCGGCGGAACGGGCCGCAACTTCTTGAACCCCGCACTCGTCGGGCGTGCGTACCTCTTCTTCGCACACGCGGCGGGGATTTCGGGGAACAGCGTTTGGGTGGCGTGCGACGGATTCTCTCACGCGACGCCGCTAACGCAAGCGATGTCTGGCGGAACGTCTGCGATTTCCGCCAGTTTTTTTGAAGCGTTCATCGGACGCATCCCCGGCTCGATGGGCGAAACTTCAACGCTCGCGTGCATCGTTGGGCTTCTGATGCTGTGGTATTTTGGAGTCGCGTCGCTGCGAATTACGTTCTCGATGCTTTTGAGTGCTGCGGTGGTAGCGTGTCTCTTCAACTCGTTCGCTGGTGAAACGTCGCTGGCGATGCAAGTACCCGCGCACTGGCACCTCGTACTCGGCGGACTAGCGTTTGCGGCGGTCTTCATGGCGACCGATCCGGTAACGGCGTCGATGACGGGGCTAGGCAAGATAATTTACGGTGTGCTGGTCGGTACGATGGTGATGATCGTTCGCGTCATGAATCCGGCGTACCCGGAAGGTGCGATGCTGGCAATCCTCTTCGGAAACATGACCGCACCACTGATCGACTGGTTCATCGTGCAAGCCAACATCCGACGCAGACGGGCGAGAGTGGAATCTACCTTGTAAACCCAATAGGCCCTATAGGACATATATGTCCTATAGGGCTTATCGGACTCGCTCAAACTCACCCCCTCGCCCATGCTCCAAACACTCTTCTCAATCCCAACAACGATTTTTGGCGTACCGATTTTCGGTGTGGGAGTTGTGTTGGCGGTGATCGTCTTGTGGACGGCGTTTGCGGTTTGGAGCCGCGTAGCGCGAGTCGGGTTCGACGGTGAAGCAACCAGCACGCTTATCTTCGGCGGAATTGCGTCGGCGTTTGTTGTCTTCGTCGTGCCGAATCTCGTTGGCGACGCCGGTTTTCCGGTTCGCGGTTACGGATTTTTTCTGCTGATTGCAATTGTCACGTCGTTCGGGCTTCTGGTTTGCCGCCGCGAAAATGTCGGCCTCTCCGTTGACGATGTGATGGCGTTTGTTCTCTGGGGAGTTGTCGGCGGTATCGCTGGCGCACGCATTTTTTACATCGCACAGTATTGGCAAACGCTCCTCGTCGTCGCGCCGACAGGTTCGCTCGATTTCCCCGCGACAACGTGGAAGATGGTCAACCTCACTGAAGGCGGACTCGTCGTTTACGGCTCGCTCATCGGCGGTGCGGCGACAGTGATAACGATGACGCTGATGCGGCGGCTTCCAGTTTTGAAAGTGTGTGACTGGGTGATTCCGGCGGTTGCGTTCGGAATGGCGATTGGCAGGCTCGGTTGTTTGATGAACGGCTGTTGTTACGGTGAAGTCTGTTCGCCGGAATACGGGATCGTCTTTCCGGTCGGCAGTCCGGCGCACTACGAACAGGTCGCACGCGGACTCGTAGACGCAAACTCTGGACAAGTTTTGCCGGTCTACCCGACGCAGCTCTACAGCGCGGCGGGACTCGCCATACTCGGAGCGATTCTCCTCGCGCTCGACTTTGTTGTCAACTTCGCAGTCAACAAACAATTCGCAAACCGTTACGCCGGAATCGTCCTCGCAGCGTTTCTGCTTCTCGAACCGCCGATGCGATTCGTTTTGGAAATTTTCCGTGCCGACGAGAAGTCGTTTTGGATTACGCCGATGACAATTTCGCAAAACGTCGCGGTGATGATGTTCGCGGTTGGCGTTGTTCTGATGGCGTTTGTCGTTCGTCGCGGATCGCGTCGTTCACAAACATAACGTCATTCCCACGCATGCGGGGAATCCATCCTGATTCACTCGCTTACGCTTCGTGTTCTTGTTTGTTTTGCCGACCGCAACGGAGTTGCCGGGAGGCTATCGGATGCAACGTCACGTTGCCTCGCTTACGCTTCGTGTTCTTGTTTGTTTTGCCGACCGCAACGGAGTTGCCGGGAGGCTATCGGATGCAACGTCACGTTGCCTTGCTTACGCTTCCCGCTACGATTTGATTATGTCTGTTGCATTTATCTGTTTTACTGCGGTGATGGCGTGTGTGGCGATGATTGCTATAGGCGTGTTGCTGCGACGCATCGGTCATATCCCGCCCGAAACAGATGCCGTAGTGTTGCGGCTGTGCATCAACGTTTTGATGCCGAGTCTGATTCTCGACAACATTCTCTACACACACGCCTTCGACAATCCACAAAACCTCTATCTGCCACCGCTCGTTTCGTTTGCGATGGTATTGATCGGGATGGGGCTGGCGTATGTGGTGGTGCGAAGTCTGCCGCCAATCCTGACTGGAATCAACACGCCCGACGCGGCGCGAACGTTCGCTGTTGCCATCGGCATTTTCAACTACGGTTTCGTCCCCGTACCGATAGTGCAAACGATGTTCACCGATGGTGTGGAGCGGTCGTCGATGCTGGCGGTTCTCTTCGTACAAAACCTCGGTGTCGAACTTTCGATCTGGACGGTCGGTATTGTTCTGCTGGCTGGTGGCTGGCAGCGCGGGGCGTGGCGGAAGGTGATCAACGGGCCGACGCTGGCGATTGTCGTTGGCGTTGTGCTCAACTTGATTTACCGCCGCGGACTTCTCCCACCGCTCGTGACCGAGACGATCCTGCCGAACCTTGAGTTTGTACGAATGACGATTCACTACTTGGCGGGTGCGTCGATTCCGATTTCGGTGGTGCTGGTTGGTACGACGATGGCTGACATGTTCAACGGCCCGCGTCTGCGGCGCGAGTGGCGGCGTGTGACGCGGGTTGCGTTTTGGTCGATAGTTTTGCGAATGATTGTCTTGCCGCCGCTCTTTTTGCTTGTTGCGGTGTACTTGCCGTGTTCGGTGGAGATGAAGCGAGTGCTGGTGATTCACGCGGCGATGGCGTCGGCTATATTCACAACGGTTCTTGCGCGGTATACTGGGAACAGTCCCGAAATCGCGTTTGACACCGTTACCAGCAACACTCTTGCATCGGTTGTCACAGCACCGTTCTGGATCGCCATCGGAATGGCGTGGATCGCGTAATCAGAGCACGCGAATCAGAGCACGAAGCGTAAGCGAGTGAAAGTCCTTGGCCTATAGGACATATAGGGCCTATATGTCCTATAGGCATGAGAAACTTAAACACCACCCCAAAAAGTGATCTCCAATGTCGATTCGCAGAAAACTGAACGTGTTCATCGGTCTACCGATCTTGCTGGTCTATCTTGTGATGATGGGTTGGACGTTTCTGAACAACCGCGACGAGGCGATCCGTTCCAAGAGCGAGGCGGTGAGTAACGCTGTTGGCGGTTACGCAGCGTTTCTCGACCGGCAGTTCACCGGCGTTGCGCAGACGCTCGAAGCGGTGCGGTATCTGCTTGAGGTTGAACCTGTCTTGGATAAAGAGGTCATCGAAGACTGTCTGCGGGCCAATCTCACAATCTATCCTGAAGTGATCGGTTCGTGTGCCGCGTTTGAACCTTACGCCGTCTATCCAGACGTTGAGCAGTTCGCACCGTTTTTCTATCGTGACACCACCACCGGCAAACTTGTCTCGCGTCCACTCGATGGCGAATACGGTTACGCATACTGGGACTGGTATCGCGTCGTCAAAGAATCGCGGCGTGCGGGCTGGACTGATCCTTACGTTGACGCTGGCGGAAGTGAACAAATCGTATGCACTTATTCGTCGCCGATATTTCGCAACGACGAGTTCATCGGTGTCGTTACGATAGATGTCTCGGTCGATCTGATTCGGCGTTGTCTCGAAGAGGAGCAAGAGCGTTCGCCGTTTAACTTCAAGAGTCAGGGGATCGAGTTTTTTATGATGAGTGCGAACGGGCGACTGATGTCGGTGGCCGACGCCGAGATGACGAAAGAGACGTTCACCGACTACGCGACGCAGCAAAACGCGCCGCAACTTCTCCACATCGCCCAGCAAATCGCGGCGGGAAAATACGGCACGTTCGTCGCCGATGGGAACGACAAAAACGAGACGCACTGGTTTTTCGCGGCCCATCTGCCGCACACCGATTGGTCACTCGTTGGGTACGTCCCCGAACGTGCGATGCTAAAGTCGGTCTACGACGAGTTGTGGTTTGACGTTGTTGTGCTCGTTGTTGGAATGGTGATTATCGTCGTGTTTACGTTTGTCGTTTCGGTGCAGATAACACGTCCGCTGGAGTCGCTGGCGGCGTTTGCGCGAAAGTTGGCGGCGTCGGGCGATTTGTCGCTGCGTGTTGGGAAGGTCAATACGCGCGACGAGATCGCCGAACTCGCCACTACGCTCGATGCAACTATCGAGTCGCTGGAGACGAGTGTTGAGACGCAGATTCGTGAAGAGGCGGCGTCGCGTGCGATAGAGCGGGAGCTTGTCTTCGCGCGTAAGATTCAGGTCTCGCTGTTGCCGAACCATTTCCCGCCGTTCCCTGATCGAACGGAGTTCGAGTTGCACGCCGTCAACGAACCGGCGCGATTAATGGCGGGTGACTTTTACGACTACTTTTTTCTCGACGACAAAACGCTCGCACTTGTCATCGCGGACGTTTCGGGGAAAGGGCCAGCGGCGGCGATGTTTATGGCGGTCTCGCGGACGATGTTGCGAAGTGCCGCGCGTGCCGGACGTTCGCCCGAACGAATCGTCACCGAACTCAATAACGACCTTTGCGTTGACAACGACAGCAACATGTTTGTCACGCTTTTCTACGCACACTACGACGTGACAACTGGCAAGATGCGATACGTTAACGCTGGTCACAATCCGCCGTACATTTTGCGTCCAGACAGGAGTTGCGAACCGCTCCCATCGACGGGGATTTTCGTCGCGGCGATGGAGGATTCGCAGTATACGTCGGCGGAGGTGCAGCTTTCACCGAACGACATGCTTGTCGCGTTCACCGACGGCGTTACCGAGGCGCACCGCGACGACGACCTCACTCTCTACGGCGAAACGCGACTCGAAGAGTTGATCAAAAATCACGTTGGCGCAACGCCTGCCGAGATGTGTCGCGTAATCGTAGACGACGTTGCCGAGTACAGCGTAAACGCCCGCCACGACGACGTGACACTGCTGGTGCTGCGGAGAAAGTGAGATGTAACACGCCTTCAATAGGACGTATAAGACCGATATGACCTATACGTCCCATTGGTCTTATTTGTCCTATGGAACACGGCAAACTCTACTCGCCCCGCCCCTCGCACACCGCATCATTTCGTATAAAATGCCTACTTGCGTTTTGGGAAGCGTTCACGGAATTTGGTCACGCTGTCGCTTATGTGTTATGATTCAGGGCACTCGCTTACGCTTCGTGTTCTTAATGCGTTACGTTAATAAGAACACGAAGCGTAAGCGAGTGCCCGAATTGGAGCAGACGTAGCGTACACGAATAGGCGTCAGGATGGAGATGACTGACACGCGAATCAACCGTGAACGGTTATGCGTTTTGTAACTTCACACGTTAAACAAACACGAAAGGAAAGACTGGCAATGCACATTCACAAACTGATTACGGAGCTGGCGGAAAAGTCGTCGAACAAAATCGTGATGCTCGTCGCCGACGGGATCGGCGGTTTGCCGCTCAAGCCGGGAGGACCGACCGAACTCGAAACCGCGAAAACACCAAACCTCGATGCACTCGCCAAGGTCGGCGTTTCGGGTCTATCGACGCCGATTCGTCCCGGTATCACGCCGGGTAGCGGCCCCGGACACCTCGGACTATTCGGGTACGATCCGCTTGAATACGTCATCGGTCGCGGCGTTCTCGAAGCGGCGGGGATCGGATTCGTTCTCACCGACAAAGACGTTGCGATTCGCTGCAACTTCTGCACCGTCGATGCAAACGGAAACATCACCGACCGCCGCGCAGGACGGATTCCGTCAGACGAATCAGCGAAGGTCGTTGACATTTTGAAACAAATCAAGATTGCTGGTGTTGAGGTTTTCGTTGAACCCGTTCAGGAACACAGATTTTGCGTCGTCTTTCGCGGCGAAGGACTCGGCGGGAACGTTGCCGACACCGACCCGCAAAAGACTGGCGTTCCGCCGCTCGCGCCGAAACCGCTCGACGACGCCTCCAAAAAGACCGCACAAATCGCCGCCGACTTTTTCGCGCAAGCCAGCAAACTGATTGCGGCGCAGCCGAAAGCGAACTCGCTGACGATGCGCGGCTTCGCCAAAAAACCGGCACTGCCGAGTTACGAACAACTTTACAAACTCAAGGCGGCGTGCATCGCGGTCTACCCGATGTACAAAGGTCTTGCGAGTCTCGTCGGGATGGAACTTGTCGGCCACGCCCACACTCTCGCCGAGGAGATCGACGTTTTGGAAAAGGCGTGGGACGACTACGATTTCTTCTTCGTTCACTTCAAGTACACCGACAGTCGCGGCGAAGACGGCGACTTCAATGCGAAGGTGAAAATGGTTGAGGAGTTTGATTCGATTATTCCTCGCGTGCAAAAACTAAATCCGGCGTGCCTCGTCGTGACGGGCGACCACAGTACACCCGCGAAGATGTCGGGACACAGTTTTCATCCGGTTCCGACGATGATCGTCTCCGACCTCGCCCGCACCGACGCCTGTACGGCTTACGGCGAGACGCAAGCAATTACCGGCGGACTCGGCCACTTCCAAGCCCTCGACATCATGCCACTCGCAATGGCCCACGCCGCGCGACTCGGAAAGTTCGGGGCGTGAAGAAGAGGGGTTAGGGTTCACTGTTTGTTTTGCTGTTTGTTGTGAACGCGGCGTGTTTTTGCCCCAACGGGGCAGCAATTTCAATAACCGTATGCAAGCGGTACTCCGCGCAGCTTACGGTAGCGACACCACAAAAATCGAGCGTCTGTAGGACGCCACCGACCGCACGGTGGACTCAAATGTTTGGTAGCGTCCTACAGACGCACAGAGTTTTCGTTCGTGTCACCGGCGGTTACGTTTGCCGCTATCGCGGCTGCACTTACCGCCGGTTATTGAGATACTGCCCCGTCGGGGCAAATACGGCAACGTCAACATGGCAAAATCCGTGAACGTATACGATACCGACACCTTTTTTCGTGTACCGCAGGGATGATGTACACCACTCACCAACTCACTCGCTTCTCGCTTCTAGCCTCTCGCCTCTTCCTGCTGGCGATTGTTGCTGCGTGGCCGCTTTGCGCGATTGGGAACGTCGTTGATGTCATCGAGTCGGTCGAGTGGGAACCGCCAGCGGTGCGCGGGCGAACGCCCGAACCGTTCCCAACGTCGCGGATTCTTGCGTCGCGGCTCGTTGTTGGTGGCGAGTACGTCGTCGAACTCGATTGCACCATGCAGGCCGGAACCGTAATGGAAATTCGCGTCGATCTCTCGACCGAATCAGACGACGACAATTCGTATTCGCCGCCGCTGGCCGCTGTTGTTGTAACGACTTCGCCGTACCACGACGGCGAGACGGTTGAGACGGCGCGACTGACGTTTGTGGTTCCGCCGCGCACGACGTACATTGTTGCTGGTAACGAGTCGCGTGACATCGCTGCGCGGTGGCACGCGGCGACGGAATCTCTGCGGCGACTCACGCCGCGGCTCGGTGTAGCACGCGACGACGCAACGCCAAAACTTGTCGTCTCTGCGACGAATCTCACGAGCACATCAACCGCAACGCCGCGCCGAGTTCGTTTGATGGAAGCTCCACCGCACGCGGTTCCGAATACGATTCCGACTGCGCCGCAAGTTTCGCAGCGGCAGTATATTGCGTATCTCTCCGACTTCGCATTGATTGCGCGTGGCGACATCGAATCGCTCTTCGCGCGGTTGCGGCGTGGCCGTTACGATGCGGCGGTTGTAAGCGTTGCCCACGCGGGGGAGTCGCTCTATCCGAGCCGGTTTTGGGATTTTTCAACAACCGGCGATGTACTCGCGCTGCTCTCACAACTCTTCGCACGCGACGGGATCGGATTCATTCCGATGCTCGATCTCGCCACGCCACTTCCACCACTCGAAGAGATGATCGCACGCGATCCGTCACTCGCGCCGTCGGTTCTCTTGACGAACAGCACTGGCGAAATTTTGCGACAACAACTTCCGCCAAAAACTCGCATGCCGCACTACAACATACTGTCGCCGCGTGTGCAAGACGTTGTACTGGCCGCAATCGACGAACTTGCGCAGACGGTTGAACGCAGCGGTCAACGCAGCGGAGTCGCGGTTCTGCTTTCGGGCGACGGTTACGCCGTTCTCCCCGACGAATCGTGGGGATGCGACGCGGCAACGATCTCCGCGTTCGCAGATGTAACGGGGATCGTAATCGATCCTTCTCTCACACTCAAGCAACGTTCGGAAATCGTGTTGACGCAAAACAAAGAAGCGTGGACGAAGTGGCGGTGTGATCGCGTTCGTGATTTTTATGGTCGTGCCGCTGCGGTCGTTGCGTCGCGCGTACCGACGGCGCGACTGTTTCTCATCGGCGACGAAATGTTAACCGGCGAAGTGTCGCAGCAGTCGCTTACGCCGTCGTTACCACGCCGCACGACAACACAATCCGCGATGCGTCGCGTTGGTTTTGACTTTCGTGATGCGTGGGACCCGCGAATCGTCTTGCCGCGATGCGTTCACTCGATTTCGCCGCTCGCGCCGCTTGCCGAGTCGGCGACGCAGCGTGAAGTCGAGTCCGATATTAACAGCGATACGTTCTTCAGCACGACGACCAGTTCGCTGTTTGTGCATCACGCAACTTCGCCTGAAGCGAGTGACAATGTTCCGATTGCTGTTGTCGAGTTTGGTGTGCCTGCGGCGGCGCGGTATGCGCGTCATTTGGCGGTTGCGGACGTTCAAGATTTTTTGAGTGGCGGCGACGTTTTTCCGCCGTGTTTCGACCGGTCTTTGCGCAATTTTTTAATGGAGTGGCAGAAGTTGCCGCGTGTCGCGTTTACATCGCTCGACCCGTCACCGCCGCAGCCGCTCGTCTTTCGCACCGCAAGTGTCGGCGGGACGACGTGGGCGTATGCGGTCAACGCTTCGTCGGTTCCGATCACGGCGGAAGTGATGCTTTCGGCACCGGCGGGAAAGTCACTCGCCAGCGACGTTACATTGAGTGGCGGCGTTACGCGACTTGCAACGGCGGGCGCGGCGGCAACGCACTCGTGGCGTCTCGCGCTCGGCCCGTATTCGATTCGCGCAGTGCAGCTCGGCGACAACGTTAAGGTGACAGAAATCGTCCTCGAAAAACTTTCACAAACAACACCCGCCGAGGCCACGCTCAAAGATCGCGTGACGACAATGGCGACGCTCGTTCGCTCTGCAAAACGCGGCGTCCGCAGCGACTTGCTTGTGAACGCCGATTTTGAGAGTCCGCTTGTGTCGGGTACGCTCAATGGCTGGCAGGCGTTTGGTGACGAGAGTTTTGTTGCGACGCTCGACCAGTCGCACGCCGCATCGGGCCAGAAGAGTTTGGTGCTTCACTCGCCGCGTGGTGCTGTTGGTGCTGGCGTTGTGAGTACACCGTTCGCGCTGCCACCGACGGGGCGACTGTTCGTGCTGGCTCAAGTTGGCATTGAAGACACTGCTTCAGGTTTGGTCGATTCTGCTGCTGCGATTCCGCTGCGATTCGTTGTTGTTGGTTGTAAGCGTGGTTCGCACGAAACGTTTTGTCGCGCGTCGCAAACAGTCGTTCCGCAGGGCGACGAAACGGTGAAAGACGGCGTGCGGTGGCGTCGCGTCGTTGTGCCGATTGATCTGTTGCCGCTAAACGGTGCAGACGACGCGAGGCTGGTGATCGAGCCAATACACAGTTCGGCACAAAACGCAACCGTTTGGATCGACGACTTGGCGACGTACAGCGTTGCGTTCACCGTCGCAGAACTCAATGAACTGATGCGACGCTCTGCGCTTGCGAGTCAGCGACTTGAAGAGAGGAAGTTAACGTCGCTTGAAACTTCACTCGATGGTTTTTGGTTCGCATACTTGCGTGACTACGTTCCGCTGGAGACATCGGCACCGAATCAGACAACATCGCAACCAGCGAACACCGCAACGAGTCCCACACCGCCGACGTTTTTGCAACGGATGAGATCGATTGTGCCGTTTTGAACAGACGTAACCGTTTACGGATTTTTGAGGATTTTCACACGGAGACACAGAGGCACGGAGAGGAGATGAATCCGCAGATTGTCGCAGATTTTACGCATTGTTGGCAGTTTCTTTTTTTCTCACAAAGGCACGAAGTACACGAAGAACACAAAGGACGTTTTCAAGTTCAATCCTCTTCGTGTCCTTTGTGCTCTTTGCGCCTTTGTGCGAAACAAAGAAACGCTCGTAATGTATGCAGCCATGCGACTCTCCTCCGTGCCTCTGTGACTCCGTGTGAGAAAAAAGAACGGCGAGTAAACGCGAAATCCGTGAACGCTTACGAACAGATCGCTACTTCCCAACGCGAAACTTTATCCCGACGATGTTTTCTTCGGGGACGCTCACGCGGAGCGATGCGAGAAACTCGCTGACGCGGAATGAGAGTTCCTGTGCGTAGGTGCTGTGTGGGACGAACACTTCGAGAACGCCGCGTTTTTTCGCGCCGAGTCGCGTGACTTTGGCAACCTCGTCACCGACGGCGCGGAGCCACGCCTCATTGAGGCGTGCCGAACCCGCGACGCGACTCGCGCCGTACCGTGCCATCAGTTGCGGCAGAATGTCGCCAATCGACGCAACACCCTCCGGCAAGCTAACACGCTTCGGTTTTTGTTTACGTTTTGGGGGCGTGCTCAACGTTGGCTCCATTTTGTTTCGTGTTTGTTTCGCGGAAAGTATATCGCCATCGCATATCGAGTCAATGACATGTCAACTCGTCTCGGTTCGCAGTTTCAGAACGCAATCGACTCCGCCACGCGGCGTACACACGGCGTACACTACACGAGCGAAGCAGACATTTTGAAGTTGATTCGCCCGCTCTTTCTGGACGCACTCCGCTGCGAGTTCGCGGAGGTCGCGGCACAGTGTTGTCGGCTCCGCGAGGCGGAGTGTCGTCGGCTCCGCGAGTTTCACGCGAAGTTGTCGCGTCTCACATTTCTCGATCCAGCGTGTGGCTGTGGAAATTTTCTCGTGCTGACGTACATAGAATTGCGACGACTCGAACTCGACATCATCGCCGCGATTCAGAAAATTGACGCAAGCGAATCGCCGCCAACGACGCCTGTCAATCTCGGACAGTTTTTCGGAATCGAGCTTGACGCAGCGGCAATCAAAGTCGCCGAAACGGCGATGCGCGAAGCGGAACAACAACTCGATTCCGAAATGCAGTCGCGCTATCCAAACTGGCAGCGTCCGCAAAACACGTCGCCAGCGACGCTGGTTAACGCAAACGCACTGCGAGTCGATTGGAACGACATCTTGCCGAGTTCGCGGTGTTCGTATGTTTTTGGGAATCCGCCGTTCGTTGGCGGAAAACACCAGAGCCGCGTTCAGCGCGACGACGCGCGGAACGTCCTCGCACACATCAAACATCAAGCGATTTTGGATTATGTCGCGTGCTGGTTCGTCGCGGCAACGGAGTACATTCAGAAAACGTCCGCGTGCGTCGCGTTCGTTGCGACAAACTCGATCACGCAAGGTGAACAAGTTGGCGTGCTCTGGTCGCACCTTTTTCGGCGCGGTATCGAAATCGACTTCGCGTATCGCCCGTTCGTTTGGGAAACGTCAACAAGCGGCGACGCGCACGTTCACTGCGTCATTGTCGGGTTTTCGTGCGATGAAGCCCCGTTACGGGGCGATTTGTCGGCTTCGCCCTCCGCAAGACCGCGGCCTCGATGGGCCGCTACCGTCTTGGTACGGGAAATTCAAACCGTCTTGAGTATAGTAGCACCAGCGAAAACGATCTTCGCCAGCAACGGCGACACAGTCGTCGCGCATCGTGCCAAGCGGATCAATCGTTATCTCGTTGACGGACCGGACGTTGAGATCGTCGCGCGCAGTCGGCCACGTTGCGACAACGTGCCAGCAATGCGGTTTGGAAATCAACCGATAGACGGCGGCAACTTTATTTTGACGGCCAGCGAACGACGCGAACTTTTGCGTAATTATCCCGCCGCACGGCAGTATTTGCGGCGTTACATCGGCGCGGACGAGTTTTTGAGCGGCGGCCAGCGGTGGTGTCTCTGGCTCGATGGTGTCGATGCAAAAACGGTGCGTGCAATTCCGCCAATCGCAGAACGAGTCGAACGAGTGCGTGCGTTTCGCCTCGAAAGTAAACGACTCGCAACCCGCGAACTCGCCGCGACCGCAACGACGTTCGCATTCGTGAGTCATCCCGAACAACGTTACCTTCTCGTTCCGGCGGTTTCGTCGGCGCGGCGCGATTACATACCGATAGGTTTTGTCGCGGCGACGACGATTGCGAGCAACGCTTGTCTCATCGTCGCCGGTGCAACGCACTTTCACTTCGGCGTTCTAACGTCGGCGATGCACATGGCGTGGACACGACACGTTTGCGGACGACTCAAGTCGGACCTGCGTTACTCGGCGAAAATTGTCTACAACAATTTTCCGTGGCCACGGAGCGTTGCGAAAAATCAGCACGATAAGATTCACGATGAGATTGTCGCATCGGCGCGAGACGTGATTCGCATTCGCAGAACGTTCGGCAAGAAGCCGCTCGCGGAACTGTACGATCCGCAAACGATGCCGCCGTCACTTTCGGCGGCACACCGCGAACTCGACCGCAACGTCGAACTCGCGTACCGCACCGAACCGTTCGCCAGCGACGAAGAGCGGCTGGCGTTTTTGATGGAGATGATTGTACCGGAACCGGTTTGATCTTTTGTAACCGTTCACGGTTTGATTCGCGCGTCCGTCATTCTCACGCAGGCAGGAATCCACCTGTGGCTATTCGTGGACGCTACGTTTGCTCCGCTTCGGGCACTCGCTTACGCTTCGTGTTCTTAATGCGTTGCGTTAATAAGAACACGAAGCGTAAGCGAGTGCCATGAATATTAAGCGAGTGCCCTGAATCGTAACTCGTCAACGCGACCAAATTCCGTGAACGCTTACGTTCTACGCAACTCGTGCTTCGATGTCGAGCTGGACGCCGATGCGTGCAAGCAACGCCTCGGTGTCGAACGGTTTTGCGAGGAAGTCGTTGGCACCGGCCATCTTGAGTTCGTAGATTTTGTCTTCTTCTACCATCCCGCTGATGCAGAGGATGCGAACGTCTTCCATCGACGCATCGCCGCGAATCTTCTGGCAGACCTCGCGGCCATTGATGTCGGGGAGCATCACGTCGAGGACGATGAGGTCGGGGCGATATTCCTTGACCATCATTCCGGCGTCGAAGCCGTTGTTGACGCTTCGTGTCTCGAAACGTCCGTCGCGGTCGAGAACATCGACCATCATTTCGACCAGATCGCGGTCGTCATCGACAACGAGCACTTTGCGTTTTCCGCTTTCGAGTGCGTCGGTTGGGATGCCGTTGTCGCGCATGAACGTGAACAACTGGTCGCGTGGAATGCGGCGAAACCGGCTCCCCGGAACGCGGAACCCCTTGAGCTGACCAGAGTCGAAGCAGCGGATGATCGTCTGCTGACTGACGCGACAAATCTTGGCCGCTTCGCCCGTTGTGAATACTGTCTTGACTGCCATAAAATCCTCCTAGCTGAAAAACCGACTCCTTACTCAAACACACGAAACGACACCGCGCCGTCCGTAGTATACCCACACCGTCCACTGCGACAAGACCACCCGAACTCACTTAACCGAAAGTCTAACGCAGTGTTCCCACTCGTGGCAAAACTGTTGTTATACACAATTTTCACCAACCACGCGGATTGTACCCATTTTCGCCGCTCGGTGTCAAGAGGGAAATTTCGCCTAGATTTCCTGCGTTGGCGCGGTGACATTGTTTCGTCATTCCCGCGAAGGCGGGAATCCATCCTGCGAATCGGGTACTACGCCGCTCTTGTGTTTTTGGCGATGTGGGGTAAACTTCGCAACCGTTTTCGGACTCGTTCGCGTCAACCTACTTCACAACTATTCACATGGACATTCTCCCGATTCTCTACGGCGTTGCGGCGTTTACGATATTGATATTGCTGATGGTGGCGGTGATTCTCGCGGCCAAACGTTTTCTCGTTCCGGGTGGTAACGTGCGAATCGTTGTTAACGGCGACGAGTCGGAGCCGCTCTCCGTGCCGACGGGCGGGAAGTTGCTCGGTACGCTTGCGGACGTTGGGATTTTTATCCCGTCTGCGTGCGGTGGTGGCGGGACGTGTGCGCAGTGTAAGTGTCGCGTAATCTCCGGCGGCGGCGACATTTTGCCGACCGAACGCAGCGCAATGACACGCCGCGAAGTCCGCGAAAAAACGCGGCTCGCGTGCCAAGTCGCTGTCAAACAAGACCTCTCCATCGAGATTCCACCCGAAGTCTTTTCGGTACGAAAGTGGGAGTGCAAAGTTCGGTCAAACAAAAACGTGGCGACGTTCATCAAAGAGTTCGTCCTCGAATTGCCGCAAGGCGAAGAGGTCAACTTCAAGGCGGGCGGTTACATTCAAATCGAGTGTCCGCCGCATACGATTGACTACAAAGACTTTGAAATCGGCGAAGAATATCGCGGCGACTGGGACCGCTTCAATATCTGGAAATATCGCAGCGTCGTCACCGAGCCGACGATGCGTGCGTACTCGATGGCGAACTATCCGGCGGAGAAGGGGATCATTATGCTCAACATCCGAATCGCCACGCCGCCACCGCGACGCGACGATTTACCGCCGGGGATAATGTCGTCGTACATCTTCAGTCTCAAACCGGGAGACGCGGTAACGATCAGCGGCCCTTACGGCGAGTTTTTCGTCCGCGACACGCCCGCCGAAAAGATTTACATCGGCGGCGGTGCGGGGATGGCACCGCTGCGGTCGCACATATTTCACATGCTCAAGACGCTCCATCGCGGCGAACGCATCTCGTATTGGTACGGAGCACGCAGTCTGCGTGAGGCGTTTTATACGGAGGAGTTCGAGCAGCTTGCCCGCGAGTTTCCAAACTTCACTTGGCACCTCGCACTCTCCGAACCGCTCCCCGAAGACAACTGGACGGGGCCGGTTGGGTTCATCCATCAGGTTTTGCAAAAAGAGTATCTCGGCAGCCACCGCGCCCCCGAAGACTGCGAATACTTTATGTGCGGCCCGCCAATGATGACCGCCGCCGTCCTCAATCTACTCGACTCCCTCGGCGTCGAACGCGAGAGTATTTACTTCGATGATTTTGGACTGTGAGGTTTGCGTGTGACTGTTTGCGGAATGTTTTGATTCGCGGGAATGCCAGAATAAGAACACGAAGCGTAAGCGAGTGCCAGCGTGAGAGCGGACGTAGCATCAACGAATTGCTGGTGCTGGCCGGATTGATTCCCGCCGTAGCCTGCCCCCAGCAGAGGCGTGGGCGGGAATGACGAAACAAACCGTGAACGGATACCAAAATGTCCACCTACCGCGAACGTTGGGAAGAGCGATTCGAGCACTTTGAAAATGCTTGGCAAGTTTTTTGTCGGCTTGAGCGGCGGTATCGAGAGTCGCCGACCGACGAGGCGTGTTGCATGGCACTTGTGCAAGCGTTTGAGTTCACTTACGAGTTGGCTTGGAAGACGATGAAAGATTACCTTGAAAGCGAAAGTTTTCACGACCTTGGCGGCAGCAAACAAACAGTACGCGCGGCGTTCCAAAACGGTTTGATTGACGACTCCGAAGCGTGGATGGACGCGATCAAGAAGCGTAATCTCACTACGCACGTTTACAACCAAAGTATTTTTGACGAAGCGGTTGCGTACATCACAGAGACGTTTTTTCCGCTCGCCAGCAAACTGTTTGCGACTCTGAAACAAAAACAATGTCCACCGGATTAACCGAAAAACAGTTGTCGGAAATCGTCGAGCAGTTGGCGAGTTTTTCGGACGTTGAACGTGCGGTGTTATTCGGCTCGCGCGCACGCGGAACGCATAAACCTGCGTCCGACGTTGATATTGCGATCTTTGGAGACAAAGTTACCCCTAGTGTTGCGGCTGCGGTGAAGTTTGAAATCGAAGAAGAAACTTACCTGCCATTTTTCTTCGATGTTGTTGCGTACCCAACAATCATCGACGAACGGTTCAAACAAAAAATCGACTCGCAAAATATTGTGGTTTACGAAAGGTAGTGGTTATGCCCCGTTCCAATCTTGCCGTCAAAACACAATCCGAATTCACTTACGGCCACTACCTGACGTGGACGAACGACGACGAACGCTGGGAACTGATCGACGGCGTAGCGTTCAACATGTCACCCGCGCCGAGTAGGACTCATCAGGCAATTTCGTTACGGTTGTCGGTGATTATCGGAACGTTTCTCAAAGACAAGACGTGTCAGGTGTTTGCGGCACCGTTTGACGTGCGTCTGCCCGACTTCGATGGCCAGCGTGACGAGAGCATTGAAACCGTTGTGCAACCGGATTTTGTTGTCATCTGCGATGAGACCAAGCTCGACGAACGTGGTGCAAAAGGTGCCCCCGATTTGGTTGTGGAAATTCTCTCGCCATACACGGCCCAGAAAGACATCACGACGAAGTTCGCACTCTACGAACGTCACCGCGTCAAGGAGTATTGGCTCATCTCGCCGAGCGAACACACTGTACAGATTTTCAAACTCAACCCACGCACGAAGGCCTACGGTAGACCGGAAATGTTCGGCAGCGGCGACACAATCACGACAAGCCGCGTGCTCACCGGACTGACCGTTGATCTTGCTGAAGTTTTCGACGAAAAGAAACAACCATGACCTACGCCTACCAATCTCACACCGATAACGACCGTGCCGCGATGCTTCAGCGAATTGGCGTTGCCAGCGTTGACGCACTCTTCGAGACGATCCCAGATGCGCTGCGGCTCCGCGAGGCGTTGCCAGTTGGCACGCCGAACGGCGACGGACTGACCGAACTCGAACTCGAACGGCTCATCAGTGAACTTGTCGCTGGCGACACGCCCGCCGCTGGCGGTGGCGCGGTCTCGTTTCTCGGCTGCGGAAGTTACGATCACTTCATTCCCGCTGCGGTCGATGCGCTGTCGAGTGACGGTCGTTTTGTCACCGCTTACACGCCGTATCAGGCCGAGGCGTCGCAGGGAAGTTTGCAAGTCTTTTTCGAGTACCAGTCGCTTGTCGCGCGGCTGACCGGAATGGACATCGCCAACGCCAGTCACTACGACGTTGCAACGGCGTGCGTTGAAGCTGCACTTATGGCAACGGCGGCGACGCAACGAAAAAAAATCGTTGTGCCCGAATCGCTCCACTTTGAATATCGTGCGGTTTTGGAAACAGTGCTTGCGTCACAAGGAATTGAGATCGTCACACTGCCGACTCCAACCGGACGGATCGAACCGCAAACACTCTCGCTCGATTCGAGTGTTGCGTGTGTGATTGTTCAGCATCCAAACTTTTTTGGCGGCCTCGAAAATGTTGCTGCGATAGGTGAACAAGTTCACGCTGCGGGCGGACTTTTCGTGGTGTGTGTTGACCCGATTAGTCTTGGCGTTCTGAAAAATCCGGCGTCTTACGGTGCGGATATTGTTGTTGCGGAAGGTCAGCCGCTCGGAATCCCGATGAGTTTTGGCGGGCCGTATCTCGGAATTATGGCGTGCCGCGAGTCGCTACTTCGGCGGATTCCGGGGCGACTCGTCGGGCAAACATGCGACCGGCGCGGCGAACGCTGCTGGGTGCTGACAATGCAGACGCGCGAACAACATATCCGCCGCGACAAGGCGGCGAGTAACATCTGTTCTAATCAAGGACTGATGGCGATTCGTGCGGCGATATATCTTTCACTCGTCGGGCCACACGGCCTCCGCGAAGTTGCCGAACAATGTACGCAAAAAGCGCACTATCTCGCGTCGCGTTTGCCGTCGCCGCTCAAGTTGGCGTTTGACATGCCGTTTTTCAAAGAGGTCGTTATACGGTTTCCGAGTGAAGAAGTTTTGCAAAATTGTTGTAGCGTCGCTTATGACGAAAACATTTTCGCTGGCGTCCCGCTCTCGCGTTTTGGCGACAAATACGCCGGACTCCTCTCCATCGCCGTCACCGAAAAACGTTCACGCGAAGAGATCGACGAACTTGTACGCGTCTTGCATCGTCATTCCTGATGGCACTTCACGGATGCTCTGTATGTGTAATTTGGGCACTCGCTTACGCTTCGTGTTCTGGTTCGGGCACGGGCACTCGCTTACGCTTCGTGTTCTGATTCAGGCGCGGGCACTCGCTTACGCTTCGTGTTCTGATTCGGGCACGGGCACTCGCTTACGCTTCGTATTCTGATTTTTCCAGACAACGATGACAACATCTCTCCACAATGCTGACCGCGTTTACACCTTTGTTTTTGAAGGGTTTTGCGGGTATCCGTTTGGTCTTTTACGGCGGTACAATGTTCCGGCGGCGTTCCCGACGGCGTGGCGCGATTTGCTCTTCGGACTTGGTTCACCGGCGCAGGCGGCGAACTTTGTCTTGCCGCTTCTCGCCGAGTTTTCACACGTCGAAACGCACTACTTACCGCAGACGCATCACGGCCACGCGGTACGGCGCATCTCCTCGATTTTTGAACGCGACCCCAACGCGGCCATCGTACTGATCGGTTACAGTTACGGCGGAAACGCGGCTCACAAAGTCGCACACCAAGTCTACGAACGGTTCCAGCGCAACGACATCTTCCCGCTCGTCGTGACAATCGATCCGGTGGGAAAATGGCGTCTCGATACTACGCCCGAAGAAGTCGGCGCGTATAACTTCACACGTTCTGGCGGCGTGACGCGATGGGTAAACTGTTACCAGCGTTGTGACTGCGGAAGTTTTCGCGTCCCGCGAACGCGCATCGGACGCAAAATCTGGGGCGACATCGTGCGCGACGCCGACGAAAATCGGTTCCTCACCGCCGGCGACTTCACCGCGTCAGAAATTGCGACAGGGAACTTTGAGGCCAAACGTCACGAGCAGTTTGCGTACTACGCCCATCTCTGGGTCCCCGCGCACCGCTTCATCCAAGAGACGCTCCGCGCAGAACTGCGACGCGAGACGTGAAGTAAACCAGTTACAGGGCGGGTGTGTAGTAGACTTGTTCGGAAACATTAAATTGGGGCGATTTGGTAGTTCTGGTTCGGCATAGCCGAACCCTCCAGTTATCATACGCCGCAGGCGTTTGGAGGGTTCGGCTATGCCGAACCGCTGTGCGGGTGCAAGTTTCCGAACAGGTCTAATTATCCGCGTCCTTGCCGGTAGAGCGGTGCCCAGTATAATGGGCGAAGATGTCGTTACCAGCGTTCACACCAAATCGCAAACCGCACTGCACGCTTGACTTCTCCAAACTTACAAACTCCAATCGAACAACTCACCGCCGTTCCGCGGACACTCGTCGAACCGCTACGGCGGCTGGAGTTATTCCGCGCGAAAGACATTCTCTTCGACTTTCCGCGAAGTCACTTCGATGTCTCCGACCGCCGAACTCTCGCAACACTCGAAGAAGGAAAACTGCAAACTGTTCTCGGTACAATCGAGTCGTGGGAATCGCGCACCACTCGTCGCGGTACGCTTATGACCGCCAACATCTTTTGCGGTACCGGTTACATTCGCGGTTTGTGGTTTAACCAAACCATCGTCGCACGCATTCACCCAAGCGGCTCGCGCGTCTTCGTCACCGGCAAACCGAAGGACGATCCGCCGTACTGGTCGATGATGCACCCGATGCTCACCCCCGCAACCGATACCGACGACGCCCTCGCCGACCCGCTCCTGCCACACTACAACCTCACAAAAGGTCTCCGCGACGAACAACTCCGCCGCATCGTCAAAAAAATCTTGCCCGAACACACGCCGCTCGTCACCGAAGTTTTTCCGCAGTCACTCCGCGAAAAATACGGTATCCTCGGCATTCAAGACGCGATCCCCGCGATGCACTTTCCGCGTACACACGAAGAGTTAAGGTTGGCGCGACGCCGTTTCGTTTATCAAGAACTGTTCGTATTGCAACTCGCACTGGCAACGCGGCGACTCCAACTCCGAACGCACTTACGCGGCCCGCAACTCGTGCGTAAACACGACGTCGATCTCCGCATCCGCAAGCTGTTTCCGTTTGACTTCACACACGCACAAAACAAAGTGATCGAAGAGATCGTCCGCGACATGGCCGAGCCGTTTCCGATGAACCGCCTCTTGCAAGGCGATGTCGGTAGCGGCAAAACTGTCGTCGCCGTCTACGCGATGTTGCTGGCGGTGGCGTGCGGTTATCAGGCGGTCTTTATGGCACCGACCGAAGTTCTCGCGCGGCAACACCTTCGCACCCTAACACGCCTCCTCGACGGAAGCAGCGTCACCATCGCACCACTCTTCGGAAGCCAAACAACAAGCGAACGCGCGTCAGTTTTGCAGTCGATACTAGCAGGCGAGTCGAAGGTGATTGTCGGTACGCACGCGATCATCAGCGGCGATTTACCGCTCGACAAACTCGGTGTCGTCGTGATTGACGAACAGCACAAGTTCGGAGTGAGACAACGCGCCGCACTCAAACAGGCGGCGGGCGGAACCGATCCGCACTACCTCGTTATGACCGCAACGCCGATCCCGCGCAGTATTGCGATGACGTTATTCGGTGACCTCGACGTTTCAGTGATGGACGAGAAACCGCGCGGTGGCCAAACGATTCACACCTACGTCACGCCGGAAGAAAAACGCGCCGCGTGGTGGGAGTTCGTTCGCAAAAAACTCGACACGGGACAGCAAGGATATGTTGTCGTCCCGATGATTGAGGAGTCGGATGCGTTCGACGCGCGGTCGCTTGAAGAAGTGACGCGAACGCTTCGAGAGCACGAGCTTCGTGGTTACAACGTCGGCACGCTCCACGGACGAATGACGACCGCCGAAAAGGAACAGCAGATGGCGTCGTTCCGCAACCGCGAGATTCAAGTTCTCGTGGCGACGACGGTGATTGAAGTCGGCGTCGATGTTCCGAACGCGAACGTGATGACGATTGAGAGCGGTGAACGATTTGGTCTGTCACAGCTCCACCAACTTCGCGGACGTATCGGACGCGGTAAGCACCCCGGATTTTGTGCGGTCTTCGTAACGCCATCGGACGATGCGGATGCGTACCGCGAAGCGTTAGCGCGACTTGAGGCGTTTGCGGCGACGAACGACGGTTTCGCACTCGCCGAGAAAGACCTTGCGTTTCGCGGTAGCGGCAACATTCTCGGCACTGCGCAGCACGGACTTCCGCCGTTTCACATCGCCGACTTGCACCACGACCGCGAGACGTTAATCGAAGCCCGCCGCGACGCCCAAGCCCTCGTCGCCGCCGACCCCGGACTGGCAAACCCCGACCACGCACTACTCCGCTCACAAATGCTCACTCGTTACGGACAAGTTCTTAACCTCGGAGATGTGGGGTAGTTTTCAAAGAACAAAGAACAAATAACACGGACACACGGACTGACACGGACTCTCACGGACTAACACGGACAAGCAACTGTAAAAAATTCCATGTCTGTCCGTGTTCGTCCGTGTCTGTCCGTGTGTCCGTGTTCAGTGTTCAGTGTTCAGTGTTCAGTGCTGTTTTTCACACCATCTCATCCAACCATGCCACACAACATCGCCACTCTTCTCACCGACCGCGCACGCGAAATGCCCGATGCTGTTGCGATAGCCGAGGCGCGGCGCGGCGGCGGGTATCGCACGATCACGTTCGCCGAACTCGATGCCGATTCAAACGCCATCGCAAACGCAATGCGTTCGCAAGGACTCGTCCCCGGAATGCGCGTCGCGCTTCTCGTGAGATACTCAATCGACTTCGTTTCGATTGTCTTCGGGCTGTTCAAATCGGGCGCGGTGATCGTACTAATTGATCCCGGAATGGGTTTCCGGCAAATGTTAAAAAATCTCGAAGAGATGCGGCCCGATGGATTTGCTGCGGTTTCGGCAGTTCACGCGGTACGAATTCTCACGCGGCGTTTTCCGCAAGCGAAGTACAATCTCACCGTCGGTGGTCGCTGGTTCTGGGGCGGAGCGTCGCTCGCAGAGATTCGCAAACGCGGTGACAACAGCATCACCAAAGACAACACCACCGAAGACGCAGCGATCATTTTCACGAGCGGCAGTACGGGGCCAGCGAAAGGCGTTCGGTACACGCACAAAATGTTTGCGGCGCAGGTCGCGGCGATACAGTCACGCTTCGGGATCGAACCCGGCGGCGTTGACCTCGCTGCGTTCCCGTTTTTCGGGCTGTTCAACGCCGCAATGGGGACGACGACAATCATTCCCGAATTCGACTCGACTCGCCCCGCAGATGCCGACCCGCGTAAAATTGTCGCGGCGGCGAACGACTGGCACATCACGCAATCGTTCGCGTCGCCCGCACTTTGGCGTCGCGTCGCAGAGTTTTGTCGTGAGAGCGGTGCGTCGATCCCGACGCTGCGACGTTGCATTGCCGCAGGCGCACCGATTCCAGTTTCGCTTCTCGAAAAACTGCGACCGTGCATCGCGTCCGATGGCGAGATTTTCACACCTTACGGCGCAACCGAGGCACTGCCGGTCTCGGTCATTTCGGCGAGCGAAGTTTTGAACGAGACCGCCGAAGCAACACGACGCGGCGACGGCATTTGCGTCGGCACTCGCTTCGCCGGAACCGATTGGCGCGTCATCGCCATCACCGATGCGCCGCTGGAGTGGAGTCAGATTCGCGTGTTGCCGTGCGGCGAGATTGGTGAACTCGTCGTCTGCGGTGAACAAGTCACACGCGAATACGTCGCACGTCCCGACGCGAACGCTCTCGCCAAAATCGTTGACGATTCTGGCAACGTGTGGCATCGAATGGGCGATGTTGGCTGGCTTGACGAGCGCGAACGTTTTTGGTTTTGCGGACGGAAAAATCATCGCGTTGTCACGCAAACGCAGACGCTCTTTTCGATTCCGTGCGAAGCGATTTTTCTGCAAGACAAACGTGTTGCGCGCGCGGCGTTAGTCGGGATCGGCCAGCGCGGAACGCAGACGCCCGCAATCTGGATCGAGCCGCAGAACGGCTCGTTTCCGCAGACGCCCGCTGCGGTGCGCGACTTTGAAGCGGAACTGCGAACACTTGCAAAATCAAGTCCGCTCACCGCGACAATCGAAAAGTTTTTCTTTGCAAAATCGTTTCCGGTTGACGTTCGCCACAACGCCAAAATCAACCGCGAACTCTTGGCGATGCGGAGTCGGTGAAACGTCGCGTATCCGTACTCAAAACGGTTTGAGTTTCGCGTACCAAAACGGTAGCGGCCCATCGAGGCCGCGGTCTTGCGGAGGGCGAAGCCTACAAATTGCCCCGTAACGGGGCTACAGTCGCATCGCGCGGAGATTTTCGTGTGGAGTTGCTCGCGGGACTTCGCACCCTGCGCCGATGATGAATGCGCGCCCCGCTTGACGCGAACAGTCCGAAACAGCGGCGGAGATCGCATCGGGCGTGCTGTTACAGAGTACGGCAACGGGGTCGATGTTGCCAGCGAGAGTTTGCTGCGGCCCCATCGCTTCGCGGGCCGCGCTGATCGAAACCATCGAGTCGAGATCGACAATATCGCATCCGAGCGTACCAACCTCCACAAGCGAGCGGCTGATGTTCCCGCAAATGTGGAGCCGAACGCGGCCACCGTGCGCGTGAATCGCATCGACGAGTCGCCGCTCATACGGTAACACAAACTCACGATACAAACGCGGCCCAACAAGCGACGCCGCTGCGTCGCCGACACCGATGATGTCGGCTCCGGCGTCGATCTGTGCGATTGCAAACCGTGTTGCCGTCTCTACGCACCGCGAGAAAAGACCCGCAACAAAATCGGGATCGTCGATGAAGTCGAGCATCAAGGCGTTGATTCCGCGTAGGTCGGCGGCCTCCGCACACGGCCCCTCGACCCATCCTTCGATCCACTTCTGACCACGAACTTTTTCGGCGAAGAGACGCACCGCATCGACACGATCACGCATCCGACTCCCTTCGCGTAACGGGTCGGGGGCGACGAGCGAGTTGAGTTTCGTCTTGTCTGCCAAGAGCGCACACGACTCGTCAATCGCGGGCGGTTGGTCGTCGAAGAAATGAATGCGTGCGCCGCAGTCGGCGGCTTCGCGGGCGGGGTCGCTGATTGCGGAAACGTGGTCGCTCTCAAACGTCTCGGCCACAGCGAGTTGCCCTTCGACGAGTCGCCGAAAATCGGTTGCGTACTCACCATAAGTAACACCGATAAGATCGGCGGCAAACATCATCGTAATCGGCATAAACGCAGGCCGATCCGGCACGCCACCACGAAGCGTTGTCAAAATGCGTTCGTGACTGTTCATGGGATGATCCTATCTCAAAACAACGCACTGGTGCCTTGGAATTCGTTATAAAAGAAAATCACCACATCCGCGATGTGGTCTGCGTAGCGGTTGACGTTGGTTGGTTCAACTGTAGCGATGTCTTCGTGATTTCGATTGGGTAACGTTTTTGAAGCTGCGTGAAGTATTCGACGTGCTTTTCTTGGCGACGTTCGTTGCAAATCTTTTCGCGGATTGTCGCCTGCGTATCGACGAACGGTGTGAAACTCGTCTCGACTCGTTCCAAAACTCGAACGATGTAAAACCCTTGTGGCGTCTCGATTATCTGCGAAAGTTGGCCGACGGGTGCGGTGAAAATCGTGTCGTCGAGCTGCTGCGACGCGAGGTTGCCGCGCGTCATCCAGTCCCAAACGCCGCCGCTGGACGCCTTCGTCCCTTCAGAATGTTCGCGGGCGATTTGATCCATCGACGCGCCAGACGACACTGCGTTCCCCATCCACGCCAACTTGTTCCACGCATCGCGGTCACTCGTCGCACCACCTTTTTTCGTGAACAGTTCCTGCCAGCGTGCCTTCCCCTTCTGTTCAAAGTCGCTCTTGTGACGGTTGTAGTAATCGAGCATCTCGTCGTGAGTACACTGCGACTCAACCTCGCCAACACACGCCGAAAGCCAACCAAACGCAATCGCCTTCCGCGTGAACAAAAGACGTTCACGTTCGAGCGAAGTCGCGTAGTCGTTCTTGAGTTTGAGCTTGAGTGCGGCGACGTTTTCTACCTTCAGTGCCTTCACCAACTTGCCGACTTCTTCTTGGTCAAACGCCGTCCCTACACGCTTTTCCTGCGCCTCAACTTCGTCACGCTTGCGACTGGCAACGAAGTCGTTGTATAAGAGCGCGATTTGAATCTGGTCTTGCAGCAACATCGGATACTGCGCCATCATCATTTGCCGAATGAAGTTTTCACGCTGTTCGGCGGTGATTTCACTCTTCTGCGCATCGGTGAGCGTGGCGAACTTTTCTTCCCACGATTCAATCGCGTTGCGTTTTGCTTGCGGAAGAATGTCGCAGAGCAAGACGACGTGCGTGCCGATTCGGGCAACGGTGTCGGCCCCTTGAACGTTGATGATTTCAGAGAACACTGGCGGCGAAAGCGCAGCCGCTTCGGGTGCGGCGGGCGGCGTGAACGACGTGGCCACGGGCGGTGCATACGACGACGGTGCAAGTGGCGAAGCGAGTGGCGGCGCGATCTGGTTTGCAACCGAAGTCGCAACCGGTTCTGACCAGTGACTTGGCGCGGCGTCGATTGCGGGAAGCGGTTCGCCGACGGAACCCCAAACGTCGTTAGACGCCGGAGCGAGAGATGAGGGGCTAGGGGCGAGAGGCGAGGGAGAAACGAACTGCTCCACTGGCGTTGGCTCGGCAATCGGAGTGAGCGAACTTGCGACTGGCTCAACTGGTTGCGGGAAACTCGCGGCCATCGGTGTATACGTCGCCACTTCGTTGGGCGAGTATGTCGGCACGGAGGTCGGCACGGAGGCAGGTGCAACCGGAGCCGATACAACCGGCACTGGCACCGGTGCAAACTGCGGTGGCGCGGGCTGCGCGGCATAAGTTTGCATCGGCGGCGTGACAGGAGCTTGTGCAACCGGAGCCGGTGCCGTTGCAACCGTGGCCGGCGGTGCGGACGAAAACCCTGCGATGAGTGGCGGCGGCGTACTCGATCCGGTTTGGCCCCCGAATGTTGACGGCGCAGCGGACGCCGCGACGGGGTCGTTGTGGTGCAAGTTTGCGTCCCAAGATGGTGCCGCGGGATAGTCGGGGCGAGTGGTGCCGTTCCACGATTTCCAGCGTTCTTTGAGTCCAGCCGAAATGTTGTCGAACAGTTTCGGATTGGCCATCACGGCTCCGATTGTCGCCAGTGAGGCGATGAGTGTAAAGGAGTAGAGATGTTTCACAGTGACACCTTTTGGCCTGCGTGGGCCTAGCGAAAAACTTGTAGTCGTCTCGAACGAGAATCGGCGGAGTTTAGCAACTTCCCGCCACCACCGCAAGAGGGAAATATGAGACCTGTTCGGAAACTTGCACCCGCACAGCGGTTCGACATAGCCGAACCTGAACTACCAAATCACCAAGTTTCGCCAATCGTCCACGATTTTTGATCCACTGATAGTTCTTTTTTCTCACACGAAGTACACGAAGAGGAGAGAACGCGGAACACGCGGAAAAACGGAAGACGCGAAACTCTGAACTTCCGCGTCTTTCCGTCCTTCCGTGTTTTCCGCGTTAAAATTCTTCTTCGTGCCTTCGTGTGAGACGCATCAAAAATTGTTAGCGGACTGCGATTAGGGGGCACTCGCTTACGCTTCGTGTTCTGATGCTGCTACTCGCTTACGCTTCCCGCTCCGATCCTGCCACTCGCTTACGCTTCCCGCTCCGATCCTGCCACTCGCTTACGCTTCCCGCTCCGATCCTGCCACTCGCTTACGCTTCCCGCTCCGATCTTGCCACACGATTGACAATCGCATCGGAAATGGTACGATTCCCGCCATGTCACCAACAGACGAACTGCTCCATCTCGTTCAATCGACGCGGCTGCTCACGCCGTCCCAAGTGCAAGACATTTTGGTCGGCTTCGCGGGAACCCCCGTCACGCCCGACGCCTTCTTGCAAGCGGGCGTCCGGCTCGGCCTCTTCACGAAGATGCAGGTCGATAAACTCAAAAACGGCGACACAACCGGATATATCTTCGGCGACTACAAAGCTCTCTATATGGTCGGCGCAGGGACGTTCGCCCGCGTCTTTCGAGCCGTCAACGTCGATACGCAACAAGTCGTCGCCGTCAAAGTTTTGCGTGGACGCTTCAGCGACAACAAAGAGTTCATCAAACACTTTTTGCACGAAGCACAACTCGGTCAGCAAATCGTTCACCCAAACATCGTCCCGATCTACGGTGCCAGCAGCGAAGGACTCATACATTTCATGGCGATGGAGTTCGTCGAAGGACAGACGCTCCGCGAGTTTGTCAAGGTTCGCAAAAAGGTCGATGCACTCGTCGCAACGCAGATCGTCCGCGACATCGCCGACGGTCTTCAATACGCCGCCAAACGCGGCCTCCAGCACCGCGACCTCAAGTTGAGCAACGTCTTACTCTCGTCGAGCGGGATGGCAAAACTCGTTGACTTCGGACTCGCTTCTATCGCGGAGCAAGCGAGTGTGAACGTACCGTTCCTCAAAAATCAGCAGTCTATCGACTACATCGCTCTCGAACGAACCAGCGGCGTTGCGAAGAACGACAACCGCAGCGACATCTACTTTCTCGGCTGCATCTATTATCATCTGCTCGCTGGTACGTCGCCGTTTCTTGAGACGAAAGACCGCGCCAAACGACTCGACCGCAACCGCTTCTTCAATGTCCGCCCCGTTCAGGCACATGAACCGACCGTGCCGCACGCCGTCGCTCAAGTCGTTGAGAAGGCGATGAAAGTACAACCGACGCAACGCTATCAAACTCCCGCCGCAATGCTCGCCGACTTGGAGCGTCTGCTTGCGCAGCTCAAGTCGGGCGAAGTCCCGCTGGTTGCGCACGGAAAACCGCAGCCAGTGCAAGAAGACGCCGCGTCGCCCGCCGCCGTCGTCGCACCAACGCCAACGCGGGGAACGGTGATGGTCGTCGATAGTCACGCCGAGATGCAAGACGCGCTTCGCACGTCGTTTCGCAAACACGGTTTTCGCGTCCTCGTCGTCGCCGACGCTGAACGCGCCATTATGCGACTCCGCGACGAACCGACGCTCGTCGATTGCGTCATGTTCAACGCAACGTCGCTTGGGATCAAAGGGGTTCGTGCGTTCAACGAAGTCGCCGCCGACCACTCGCGGGCGACGCCGCTCCCCGCGATACTCATCCTCGCCGAATCGCAAAACGACTACAAGGCCGAAGCCGTCACCAGCGAACGCCACGTCGTCTTGCAAATGCCAGTCAAAATGAAACAACTCCGCGACACCGTTGCAGCGTTGCTGGAAGAGTGAACAGTAGACCTGCTCGGAAACTTGCACCCGTACAGCGGTTCGGCATAGCCGAACCCTCCAAACGCCTAAGGCGTTGATAACTGGAGGGTTCGGCTATGCCGAACCGGAAATTGGAGGGGGCGGCTATGCCGAACCAGAACTACCAAATCGCCCCAATTTTGATGTTTCCGAACAAGTCAATATAACCAATATGCAAATAAACCTTGAATACATCACACATCACGTTTACGCCGTTTCGCTGATGCTCGGTGCGGTACTGGTGATGATTGGGCTTACAGTCTGGCTGCGACGAAACCGCGCGAGCTGGCGATTTGTCACTATTTCGTGGCTGATACTCCTTGTGGTGCTTGCGCTCAACGCGGAGTGGATGGTTCGTGAAGACATCGAACAGCAATCTGATTGGGAAGACCATATTCGCAGTCTCACTACGGCACTCGCCGCCTCAACTCAAGAACTCGGACACGCACGCCTCCGCCCCGGTGAATTATACGATCAGAAACTTCTAAACCAAATCACACGCCTACAAGCGGCGTGGTGCCGCGACCTGCCGTTCGTTGCCAAGGCCTATACGTTTCGGCTGCGTCCGGGGAAAAACGATGCACTCGATTACGTTTGCAACGCCCCGAGCGATGTCGATTTCGATTGCGTGTTTGAAGGAGTCATCGAAGAAGGTGGGCCGCCGTTTGTACCGTTTGTTATTGAAGGCCAAGATGTTTGGGACGAAAAATACGCCGAAGCATTCGAGGGAAAACATGTGGTCAGCGATGCTGCCGGTGCCGACAATCCGTACAACTGCTTGGTCACTCTCGCACCACTATACGACGACAGCGGTAATATCGAGGCCGTTCTTCGCGTCGATTACCACAAAAATAACGTCGGCCCCGACGCAGGTCATTCTCACGACAAGTCGCGTGGGCAACTGTTGTTTTCGATACTGTTCACGCTCAGCGGAATCGTGATGGTCGGCAATCTGCGAGGTTCGCTGGCGAAGTCGCGAGCCTACAGTATACAGATGCAGGCGATGCAAGAAGCAAAACGCGAGACCGACGAACGGATGCGCGTTATGTTCGACTCGACTCCGATGGCCAGCACGCTTTGGGACGCCGACACGATGACAATGATCGCCTGCAATGCAGGGACGCTGCGACTTTTCGGCGTGAACAGCGCGGAAGAATACATCGCAAACTTTTACCGATGGTCGCCGGAGTTTCAGCCGTGTGGTCGCCCTTCGCAAGAGATGGCAGTCGAACAGGTTCAGGCAGCGATTGCGGACGGCAGTGTCCACTTTGAATGGATACACCAGCGGTTCGACGGGACGGCGTTTCCCGCCGACGTCACACTTGCCTGCACGATGTTGAACGGGCGTTCGGTCGTGGCAGGATTCGTCCGCGACATGACCGAAGAGAAAGAGAGCCAGCGTCAAGCCGTCGAAGCGAACGAACGATTGCAAGTAATGTTTGACGCCAACCCAATCGCGTACACGCTTTGGGACGCCGCCGACATGAAGCTCATCAACTGCAACGCTGTAGCACTGAAACTCTACGGCCTTGTTAGCGAACAAGACTTTATCGAAAACTTCGACAAACTCTCGCCGGAATATCAACCGAGTGGCCGACCTTCGATGGAAGTGGCGTTTGAAAATGTCACGAACGTCAAGACGACGGGGTTCCACTGTTTCGAGTGGATGCATCAGCGTGCCGACAACGGCGTTCCGATTCCGGCGGAGGTAACGCTCGTGCGTTCGTACCTCAACGGGCGTATGGTGATTGCGGGATTTGTCCGCGACTTAACGGAGCACAAGCAATCGCAAGAAAACCTCGCCAAAGAACAGGCGGAGCTGCGGCGTGCGAAAGACGCCGCCGAAAAGTCGGCCCGCGTCAAGAGCGAGTTCCTTGCAAATATGTCGCACGAAATTCGGACGCCGATGAACGCGATCCTCGGCATGACTTATCTCTGTCTCCAAACCGAAATGACAGAGCAGCAACGCGACTACCTCGACAAGGCGCAGTCGGCCACTACAAACCTGCTTCGCATCATCGACGACATTCTCGACTTCTCAAAAATCGAAGCGGGCAAACTCGGTATCGAAGAGGTTCCGTTCCGTCTCTCCGAAACGATGCGCGACATCGGCGACGTTCTCGCGTTCAAGGTTCAAGAGAAAAAACTTGTTCTGCGAACGGAGATTGATCCATCGGTCCCCGACGAACTTTTGGGCGACCCGCTTCGGCTGCGACAAATCTTGCTCAACTTGGCCAACAACGCGATCAAGTTTACCAGCGAAGGCGAAGTTGCGATTCTCGTCAGTTGCGAAGTTTCGGACGCAACGCCTGTCGTGCAGATTGAAAAGAGCGGAGTCGTTCTTGCGTTTTCCGTCTCCGACACCGGTATCGGTATGACGCCCGAACAGGTTCAGCGGCTCTTCACTTCGTTTACGCAGGCCGACAGTTCGACGACGCGAAAGTACGGCGGCACGGGACTCGGCCTTGTCATCTCCAAAAATCTTGTCGAGTTAATGGGCGGTCAAATCGACGTGACTAGCACCGCTGGTGTTGGGACGACGTTCCGTTTCACTGTTCGCATGCGAGAAAACTTTGCTGTCGCTGCGGCGTACAGTGGTGAGAGCGACTTGTCGCATTGCCGCTTCCTAATCGTTGACGACAACGAAACCGACCGCGAATACATCAGCAAACTTGCGCACAACTTCACTTCTCATGTTGATACTGTTGAGAGTGGTGAGAAGGCGATAGAGGCGTTGCAGCGGGCGTCGCGCGAGGGGATGAAGTACGACCTCTTGCTCATCGATTGGAAGATGCCGCGTCTCGACGGGATCGAGACGATCCGCCGCATTCGTGACGACGAACAGATCATCGACCCGCCGGGGATTCTGATGGCGTCGGCGTATGACCGGAGCGAGTGTCTGCGGCAGACGGCTGGACTCGGACTCGCCGGAATGCTTACAAAGCCGATTTCGATGCAGGCGTTTGAGGAGTCGGTACGGGAGGTAATTCGGTACAATCATCCTGTGGTTCATCATACACAAGCGTCGGAGCCGCGTGACATCGCTGGTGCGCGCATCTTGCTTGCCGAAGACAACAAGATCAACCAGATCGTCGCGCAGGGGATGCTGGCAATGCTCGGCGTTGAACTGACGATAGCAAACGATGGTGCTGAAGCGGTCGCACTTGTTCGAGACCGCGACTTTGATCTTATTTTGATGGACGTTCAGATGCCGAACATGGACGGTCTTGAAGCGACGCAAGCGATTCGTCATCTGGATAAACCGGGGATCGACAAACTCCCGATCCTTGCGATGACGGCGAACGCAATGGATGTCGATTACCAAAAGAGTCTCGCGGTCGGTATGAACGACCATCTCACCAAACCGATTGACCCAATCAAACTCCGCAAAGCCCTAGAAACGTGGCTACCAGAGAAGCAGTCAGAACACGAAGCGTAAGCGAGTGACACATCAGAGCACGAAGCGTAAGCGAGTGACACATCAGAACACGAAGCGTAAGCGAGCAACACATCAGAACACGAAGCGTAAGCGAGTGACACATCAGAACACGAAGCGTAAGCGAGTGCCCGAAGTAGTGGTCGAGGTTATCGGCCAGCTATCATAACACGAAGCGTAAGCGAGCGACGAACAGCCTCACACTACACAAAACAGTTATGTCCGATTCACAGAAGTTTCCGTCTCTGTTGCTTGAAGTGCTTGACGAGCAAGAAGATGTCGAACTCGATCTCGATGACGTTCGCACGCTCTCGCTCTCGATCCTCGAAACGGCGGGCGTGACGGCGGGGCGAATCGAAGTCGTCATCGCAACAGACGAGATGGTTCACGAACTCAACCGGCAATTTTTGCAGCACGACTATCCGACAGACGTAATCAGTTTTGCGATAGAAGCCGACTTGTCTGCTGGTTATCTTGAGGGGAGCGTCATTGTCAGTGGAGAGATGGCGCGGTCGCGGGCACCGGAGTTTGGCACGTCGCCAGCGACCGAATGCATGCTCTACATCGTTCACGGTTTGCTGCACCTTGTCGGCTTCGACGACCACGACCCCGAAGAGCGTTACATCATGCGACGCCGTGAACGCGAGGTGCTGCTAACTATCGGAATCGATCTCACCGGTACACACTATGACCAAGATGCACAGGCCGAAGAAGTTCTCCGTAACTGAACTCGTTGCAAGAGTTTGTATAACGGCGTTACTCGTTGCCAGCGTTTTGTGTGGCGCAGAGACGCAAGTTGCACCAACGGCGTTGACGAAGAACGAACGAATCGCCCGCGCCGAAGAGCGTGAACTTGCGCGACTCCACGCCGAAGACGCAAAAGAATCGACGCCAGCACCAGTGGTGTCGCCAACGCCGGTGCCGCTCGTTGACGGTAGCGACAAATTGATCGCACTCCACGACACCGCTCCGCTCTGGATCACGCCCGACAAGAAACAAGTTGTTATGGTCGGTCGCGTCGTCTTCCGCGAAGGGATGTTGGAACTGTTCGCGTGTCGCCGCCGAAGTAAAGAGCACGAGTCGATTGTCGCCATCGACGTTACGCCGCATCTGATTCACGCGGCACTTCTCGCCATCGGTGCAGACGCGGGGAAACCGGCGTCGTTCGAGCCGAAGTTCACGCCCGCGACCGGTGACGCCATCGCCGTCAAGCTAATCTGGAAAGACGACGACGGAAAACAGCAAACCGCAAACGCAAGCGACTGGATTACACCTCGCAACACTACAATCATCGACGCGCCGCGACACGAAAACGACACTGCCAAACCGGTGTCGAAGTCGCCGCCGATTGAGTGGGTCTTCGCGGGGAGCCTCAACTACACCGACGACGACGGACGTATTCACTACGTCGCGGACGAGACCGGTGAACTGATCGGTCTGTCAAACTTTGCCGGTGCGATTCTCGACGTTCCGATAGAGAGCAGCAGCAGCAACGAATCGCTCCTCTTCTCTCCCAAAACCGACGCCATCCCACCACTCGGCACGGAAATCACCATCACGCTTGAAAAACTGAAACGAAGCGATGCGCAGTAGGTTCTGGTTCGGCATAGGAACCTTCCAGTCATCATACGCCGCAGGCGTTTTGAGGGTTCGGCTACGCCGAACCGATGTGCGAGTGAAAGGGGGGGAGTAAAATCCACTTGCACTCGTGGATGGTATATTTCCCCCGACGGGGCGCAAGAATCTGGGCCGCATTAATTTCTTTCGCCCCGTTGGGGCAAATACGTTGTGTACGCAACAACACACTACTGCCGAGTGCCGCCAAAACTTGACTACACCACATTGTCGCTTCGTGTTCCGATTCGGGCACTCGCTTACGCTTCGTGCTCTGATTGCGCGGCTTTCTTTGCGGCTTCGTAGTCGAGCGGGTCGGTCTTGAAACCGAAAAACCACGCCACGTTGCGAACATTGTCATCGACAATCGTGTAGACGACAGGAATCACAATCAGCGTCAAAATCGTTGACGTAACCATCCCGCCGATGATCGCCGCGCCCATCGGTGAACGTGTCTCGCCGCCGTCACCAGCACCAATCAAAACCGGAATCATCCCCGCTATCGTCGCTATCGCCGTCATCAAAATCGGGCGAAGTCGTACCGGCCCCGCTCGCAAAATCGCGTCACGACAACTCACGCCGTCACGACGCAACTGGTTCGCGTAGTCGATCAAAAGAATCGCGTTCTTCGTCACAAGTCCCATCAGCATAATCACGCCAATCATCGAGAATATACTGAGCGACTTCCCCGTTATCGCCAGCAGTCCAAGCGCACCAACAACCGAAAGCGGAAGCGACAACATCACCGTAAACGGATGCGCCAAACTCTCAAACTGTATCGCCAAAACCATATAAATCAAGAGCACCGCGAGAATCAGCGTCGTGAACATATAACCGAACGACTCCTTCATCCGGTCGGCCTCGCCGCCGAGCTTGAGACGCATCCCCTCACCGAGCATCTCCGGTTCACGAGTTATCGCAACACACGCATCGTTCGCAGACTTGAGGTCGGTGACGCTGCGGTTCACGTCCATAAAAATCGTCACCTGCCGCTCGCGGTCTTCGCGGTCGATCTGAACAGGGCCGAGTCGCTCAACAACATCTGCAAACGTTTGCAACTCCACTGTCTTTCCGCTCGCGGTCTTAATCGGAAGCGTGCGGATCGTCTCAACAGAATTGCGGTCATCGTTCAAGAGTCGCATGCGAATGTCGTAGGTTTTCCCTTTGCTTGGGTCTTCGTAGGTCGAGATTTTGCGCCCGCCGACCATCCCCATAATGTTGAACCCAAGTTCGGTCGGCGTGACGCCAAGTTTGTACGCCTTTTCGCGGTCGATGATGATGTTGATTTCGGGTTTGCCGTCGTCGTAACTCGATGCCAGATCGACGATACCCGGAACTTGCGTAAACCGATCAAGCAACTTGCGAGCAGACGTGGCGAGTGCTTTTTGTTCACCGCCGCAGATGATTATCTGCACCGGCGCACGGTTTCCGCCGCCACCCATTCGCGGTACCGCCGTGATGCTGACCTCAAGACCAGCGCGGTCGCCCTGATCCTTCTTCATCATGTCGGTCAGTGCGGTGCGGGCGAGGCGTTCGTAGTCGAACTGCGTAAGTTTTTGGATGCGGTGCGCCTTCTTCGTGAGTTTGACTCGCACCGCGCCGCGATTGACTTCGCCTTGATCGTTCCCGCCGACGGTCGCAAAAATGTCGGTCACGTCGGGGCCGATGAGACGCATCCGCCGCGAAATCTCCTGCGCTATCGCCTCCGATTCTTCGAGCGACGTACCGACCGGAGCCTTGAAGTTCACAACAAATTGCGACTCGTCAGACTTCGGTACAAACTCTTGACCAACAAACGGCAACACCAATCCGCTGCTGCAAAAGACGAGAAACGCTCCGAAAAGTACAAGCCACCGAACACGCATCGCCGCGTGAAGTGCGATGCCGTAAACACGTTCAATCCAATCGAGAAGCGAGTCGATGAGGCGAAACAAAATGCTCTTTCGCTTCGTCGATTTCGAGAGCATCCGGCTGCACATCATCGGCGAGAGCGTGATCGCAAGCACCGTTGAAATCGTAATCGCAACCGAGACCGTGACCGCAAACTGCATAAAGAATCTGCCGACAATCCCGCCCATCATACCGACCGGCAGAAACACCGAGAGCGTCGCCGCCGAGACCGCAATCACCGCGAACCCGATTTCTCGCATCGCCGCATAAGCCGCCGCGAGCGGAGAGAGTCCTTCTTCGATGTGACGGTACGCATTCTCCAAAACCACTATCGCATCGTCAACAACGAGACCAACCGAGACGGTGAGTCCCAAGAGCGACATCATGTTGAGCGTGAAACCGAGCGTGTGAATGAATGCGTAAGTCCCGATGATCGACGCCGGAATCACAACCGCCGCAACGAACGACCCGCGAATCGTTTGCAAGAAAAAGTAGATCACAAGTACCGTCAAGATCGCACCGCGAACGAGTTCGCCGTTCGCCTCTTCGACCGACGTTTGCACAAATTCCGAGAGGTCGTCAACGATGTCGATTTGGTATCCGTCGGGGAGTTCTTTGCGGAGTTGTTCGACTCGTTTTTTGACTTCGTTTGCGACGCGAACGGTGTTGCGTCCACCTTGTTTTTGAATCTCAAGCGCGACAGCGGGGCGACCGTTCCACTGCGTCCAGCTTCGGACGGTGTCGGTGTCGTCGCCAATCTCGGCAACATCGGAGAGAACGATTTGGTGCCCGTTCCGCTGGGTCAAAATCAGATTGCGGAAGTCGTCAACATCGAGCAACTTCCCCATTGTTTTGAGGATGATTTCGTTGTTCCCTGTCTCGACTCGCCCGCCCGGTGGTTCGCGGTTGTCTTGCGTGATTGCCGCGAGAATATCGTTCGCCGAGATGTTGTATTGCTTGAGTTTATCGGCCTTGAGCCAAAACCGGACGTTCCGCTCTTGCTGTCCGATGATGCGAATCTTGCCGACGCCTTGAACGCTCTCGATCCGTTTTTTCGCCGTCTCTTCGACGTAAGTTGAGAGTGCGGGGAGCGAGTCGGACGTGCTCGTGAGGGCGACGTACATCACTGGCACCGCCGTTACATCGAGGCGTTCGATAATCGGTTCTTCGATGTCGTCGGGGAGTTCGCCGCGGGCCTTCGCAACTTTGTCACGAACGTCTTGACTAACAATATCGACGTTCTCCGAAAGTTCAAACTCGATCACGACAATCGACATTCCTTCGTAACTGTTCGACCGGATCGTCTTGATTCCGCTGATCGTGCTGACAGCTTCTTCGATCTTCTCGGTAACGTCGGTCTCGACAGACTCCGGCGACGCGCCGATGTATTGCGTCATGACAGTGACATACGGAATATCGACGTCGGGATAGAAATCCAGCCCGATGTTGCGGTATCCGAGTACGCCAAAGACAATAAGTATCAAGACGAACATCACCGTCCCGACGGGACGTTCGATTGCGATTTCTGCGATTTTCATGTGTTTTTGTGGTTGAAGCCCCATAGGACTTATGCGTCCTATAGGACGTATATGTCCTATAGACTAGACTT
This sequence comes from Thermoguttaceae bacterium, assembly GCA_051651625.1. Lineage (GTDB taxonomy): Bacteria > Planctomycetota > Planctomycetia > Pirellulales > Thermoguttaceae > JBOFSQ01. The sequence continues at coordinate 44,896 of JBOFSQ010000076.1, forward strand.
GTTCGTAAACATGAAATTGGGGCGATTTGGTAGTTCGCTCCAGTTGTCATACGCCGCAGGCGTGGAGGGTTCGGCTATGCCGAACCGCTGTGCGGGTGCAAGTTTCCGAACAGGTCTACTCGTTCCCAAGCCTCTAATCTCCGGCCCCTACTCTGCGACTTCCATTTGGTCGGCGAGGATTGCGAGGCGTTCGCACGCGACTTTTTCGCCCTCGGTGAGTCCTTCGATGACCTCGATTTGTTCATCGCTGACCAGTCCGATTTGTAGCTGTCGCTGCGCTGCTTTGCCGCCGCTTATGACGTAGGCGATGTTGTTGCCATCGACGAGAATCACCGCTGAACGCGGCACGATTAGCGTTGCTTGATTCGACGAAATCGGAATCTCCGCACGCACAAATCCGCCCGGCGTGAGACGATGATCGTGGTTGTCGATTGTGATGCGGAGCCGTTTTGAGAACGAGTCGGCGTCGATGATTTGGTTGATCAGATCGATGCTTCCGAGCACCGGTTCGGCGACACCCGAAACGTAGACCTTGACGTTCGGGAGCGAGCCATCGGTGCGGCGAATGTAGTGCGCAACAGATTCTGGAACGGAAACATCGGCGAACAAAAGATTGCTGTCAATGTAACTGATGACAGGATTTCCGACGCTAACATAGTCGCCGATGTCTTTGAATCGTTTTGTGATTGTGGCGTTGTAGTTGGCGTGGACTTTTGTCTTTGCGAGTTTTTCGCGGGCGATATTGAGCTGCGCTTCGGCGGCGTTAATTTGTGCGTCGTAGACTGCGATCTGCGGTTCGTTCGGCCCTTTCATCGCCAAGTCGTAAGCACTTTGCGCCGCCGAAAGTTCCGCCTGCGACACCAGCCAATCGGTCTCGACTTTTTCAAACTCCGAACGTGTCACGGCACCTTTTTCCATCAGTGGCCGAAACCGCTCGTACTCGGCTTGTGTTTTCTTTGCTTCTGATAGCATTTTCTGCGCGATTGCGTAAAGCTGTGCGATCTCTTCTGGGCGGCGTCCGCGAATGAGGTATTCTTCTTTTTGCGCCTTGGTAAGTTGCAGTGCGGCTTCGGCCTGTTCGACGGCGAGTTTGTAGTTCACCGGATCGATCTCGAAGAGAACGTCGCCTTCTTTCACGTCGCAACCGATGTCGATACCGATGATGCGAGTTACGGGCGCGCCATTAACTTGTGTTGTGACGGTGTGTAGCGACGGCAGGTACGAAACGATTTTCCCTTCGACTTCTGCGGCGGCGGATGTCGTGTGAACTGGCGTAAGCGTACCGATAGCCTTTGCGGCGGCGGTGATTGTACCGCGCTGGACGGTGGCGGTTTTCACCGCGACTTTTTCAATCGACGCGATTTTTTCGAGTGCTGTTTTGTAGTCGCTGGCCGCAGAATGGCCGCAGCCAATCGCAGAGATGGTGACGAGACCGAGAAGTAGAGAGAGGTGAATTTTTCGCATGGTTATTGTGTGGTTGAGTGAATCAGAACGGAAAGCGTAAGCGAGTGCCCGAATCAGAACACGAAGCGTAAGCGAGTGCCCGAATCAGAGCACGAAGCGTGAGCGAGTGCCCGAATCGGAACACGAAGCGTAAGCGAGTGCCCGAATCGGAACACGAAGCGTAAGCGAGTGCCCGAATCGGAACACGAAGCGTAAGCGAGTGCCCGAATCAGAGCACGAAGCGTGAGCGAGTGCCCGAATCAGAACACGAAGCGTAAGCGAGTGCCCAAATCAGAGCACGAAGCGTAAGCGAGTGCCCAAATCAGAGCACGAAGCGTAAGCGAGTGGCCGAATCTGTATGGCCATGCATTCTTGATTACGTTTGCAGCATCGGTTCGAGTACGCTGTTTATGTGTTCGAGCAGGGTAATATGTTCGCGGACGAAGCAGTGATTCATTGTGGCACCGTGAACGGCGGATAGGATTGAAAATGCTAATAGGTCGGGGTTGTTGTCGCAGTGAAAGTCGCCCGATGCGATCCCTTCTTTGACGATTCGTGCGAAGAGATCGAACGAGTGTCGTCGCGCGTAGACTTCGATGTCTGGCGGAATTTTTCCGCGAAACATTGCGCGTTGCCACGCGAAGAGTTCGAGCATGTCTGCGTGGTCGGTGAAAAACGCGGCACGAATTTCGGCGAGGCGTCGCAGTTTTGTTCGTGGCGGGTCGTTTCCTTCGACGACGGGTAGCGACAACTGATAGAGTCGTTCGCCGCCCCAGACGGTCGCGGCCCAGAAGAGGTGGTCTTTGCTGATGAAGTATCGGTAGACGGTTCCTTTGCCGACATCTGCCCGCCGCGCGACTTCTTGCACGTCTGCTGCGTGATAACCGAACTCCGCGAAGACGGCGATGGCTGCGTCGAGAATCGCGTCGCGTTTCGGTATCGAAACCGTCGCCGCCGACGGCCCGAACAGAGTCGCAAGTGTTTCGGCAAGTACAGTCATTTTACGTTTTTGTTGGTGTTCAGAGTCGTTCAGGTTCGGCATAGCCGAACCCTCCAGTTGTCATACGCCGCAGGCGTGGAGGGTTCGGCTATG
>JBOFSQ010000077.1:0-48391 GCA_051651625.1 Thermoguttaceae bacterium
GCCGAACCCTCCAAACGCCGTGCCGCGTATGGCTGGAGGGTTCGGCTATGCCGAACCGCAGTACAGGTGCACGTTGTCGAACAGGTCGAATGACGACACACCTTACCCACTCCCCACAATGCCAAAGATATTCACCACCGTTCTCGTTCTGCTATTACTCACCACAACTGCGTCGGCGTTTGGTGATGTTGCACGCAATGCGGATGTTGGCGACATCATTCTTGTTTGTCCGCCGCCGCTGGAGTCGGTGATGCAAAGCTGGATTGCACGTCGCGCGGCGCAGGGACGCGGCGTGCATCTCGTTACGGAGTTCACCGATGCGGCGTCGATTTGTCGCACGATTCGGCAGATTGTTGCAACGTCTGTTACGCCGCCGACGGCGGTTGTCCTCGCTGGTGAAGTGCCGCTCGTGCCGACTTGCTACGTTGCCGCCGACGTGATTTTGCGGTACACAAAAGACACAATGATCGCCACCGACAACGGCTTCGGCGACATCGACGACGACGGCGTTCCCGATCTCGCCGTCGGTCGTCTCTCGGCAAGTACGCCGGAAGAGATGACAGCGATAGTCGAAAAAATTGCACTCTACGAAACGTCGCTGCCGAACGGCCCGTGGTTGCGAAAGATGCACATCGTCGCGGGCGTCGGTGGATTTTCGCCACTGCTCGACGGCGTGATTGAAGCGTCGTCGCGTTACGTTTTGGAGTCGCTCGTGCCGCCCGCTTACAACGTATCAATGACGATGGCGGACTGGCGAAGTGCGTACTGCCCCGACCCACTTTTGCTCCGCGCGATGACGCTCGACCGACTCAACGAAGGCGGATTATTTTGGCTTTATATGGGGCACGGCTATCGCAAAGGACTCGATATGCTCCGCACTCCAGTCGGCGAGTTTCCGATATTAGTTCAGGGCGACGCACAGTATATTCAGTGTCGTGAAGGTTTGCCGATAGCGGTTTTTTTTGCGTGCCACACCGGTGCAATCGACTGCGACGGCGTTTCACTCGCCGAAGATTTGTTTCGCCGACCGCGCGGGCCGATAGCGTGCATTGCGGCGTCGCGCGTGACGATGCCTTATGGCGAAGCGTGTTTCGGCACCGAACTCGCCGAACGAGTCATGAACGACCGCCCCGCAACACTTGGTCGCCTCGTTCTCGATTCAAAACGCGGAATGACTCTCGGTTGGAAAAAGAAATCGTCGTCGCCGACAACAAAACCAACGATGCGACCGATCCGCGACGTACTCGATTCGACGACGAAGATGTTCGACCCGACTTCGCCGCAGGAGCGTCAACGCCGCGAACACGTTGCGATGTTCAACCTCATCGGCGACCCGACGCTTCTCTTACCGCGTCCGATCCCGATGACGCTTTCGGTGACGAAACACGGCGGAACGCTCCAAGTTGATGGAATACTTGAGCGTCCGATTAACGGCAGCGTGATTGTTGAGTGTGCGCGGCGTGAGGGACGTGGTGGCAACGTGAGAACGACATTTGAGTTTTCGGAGTCGAGTCGTGAGTCGTACCAAGAGACGTATGCCGCCGCGAACGAGACGGTGATTTCTCGCGTGGTTACGCAGTGTGACGCGGGACAATTTCGCACGGCGATCCCCGCACCGCCCGCTGAAACGTCGCCGCGTGAACTGCGACAGATGTGTGTTCGCGTTTTCGTCTTCGGTGACGACGGCTTCACACTCGCCGACCACATACTCGGCGAGTGACGACGCAATCAGTGACGACACAATCAGAGCGGGAAGCGTAAGCGAGTGTCCCCGAAGTGCCATAGGGGGTGGTAGAGTTTAGTTGCAGGCGTGGGCGTATTTGCCCCAACGGGGCAGCAAGAGCTTAGCCGTGGGTGAGCGAAGCGAACCCACGGTACGGAATCCCCAAATACCAGAAAGCCCCAACGGGGCGCAACAATTGAACCAAGCACACAACTCTTACGCCCCGTTGGGGCTACGGATTTTGTTGTGGCCGCGTACCGTGGGTTCGCGGAGTACCGCTCACCCACGGCTAAGTTCTGTCGCCCCGTTGGGGCGAAAATTCGGACAACCAATGTTCTCGTGCGACCAAAACTTTACTACACTCGTGCCCGAATCAGTGGCCGAGCTGGTCTTGAATTGTGCGGTTTTTGCGATATTATACCGCGAGTCGGTTGTGGCGACGATTGTTCACAAATATACTTTCGCAGGTTTTCAAAATGGCACGCAAATATGAATTCGATGACGCCCTCAAGGGCGTTTACACCGACCGCGACGAGGTCGCGCCGGAACAGGCTACAGATTATCGCGCGATTGGCGTTCTCTCGGTCGGGTCGCTGATCTGCGGTGTTTTGTCGATATTGACGTTTCTGTCGTGGTCGCTGGTCGCGTTACCGATTTGCGGCGTTGTTCTTGGCGTACTTTCGCTCCGCAAGATTTTGCACGCCACCGAAGAAGTCGGCGGTATGACGATCACGTCGGCTGGACTCGGTTTGTCGATACTTTGCGGCGGCGTTGGCGTTGGCGTTTTGATCTATCACCAAATTCACTCCGTTCCCGCTGGATACATCCGCCTCGACTTCGACGAGCTTGCCTTGCCGCGTCCGGGGACGGTCTCCGAAAAGTTGCTGCACTACGCCGAAAACCGGCAACCGGTTTTCATCCAAGGTTATATGTACCAGACCAACAAGATGAGCGGGATCGACCACTTCATGCTCGTCAAATCGACGGAGCATTGTAAGAGCTGCGCGCCGACGCGAAATCCGGCGGAGATGGTAGAAGTGATGATGACGGGCGACCAGCGAGTAGCGTACCGAACTCGCCCCGTTCGCGTCGGCGGACTCCTCGAAATCGACCCCGACCGACTCCGCAGCGGACAGTCACCATATATGATTCGCGCGGATGTGTTTCGATGAACGCACTTTTCATCATCGCCGGATTTCTGTTTTGGTACGCCGCACTGCCGCCGCTCGGATGGTGGCCGCTCGTGGTCGGTGCGCCGGCGTGCTGGACTCTTTTGGTGCGCACACCGCAAGTTTCCGGGCGTGATTATTTGGTTGCGTATTTTTGTGCGGTTGCGTTTTGGCTGGCGAACATTTATTGGGTCGGCTATCCGCATCCGGCGACGATAATCGGTTGCGTTGCGGGTGCGTGTTATCTGGCGGCGTATTTCCCGCTCTTCTTGGCCATCGTAAGGCGGGCGGTGCATCGCGGACACTTCCGTCCAATCGTGGCGATGCCGGTCGTTTGGTGCGGTCTTGAGTGGATGCGTTATCGGTTTCTCGGCGGCTTCGCGTTCGGCGCACTACAACACAGTCTTGCATCGCAACCGCTCCTCATCCAAACCGCCGACATCGCAGGCGAATACGGCGTTGCGATGGTCGTCGTGATTGCGGGAGTTGGGATCGGTTCTCTGTTTCTCACACAAAGGCACAAAGGCACGAAGAATTTTAACGCAGAAAACGCGGAAGGACGGAAAGACACAGAAGATCAGATTTCCGCGTGTTCCGTGTTTCTGCGTGTTCCGCGTTCCACCCTCCGTGCCTCTGTGCCTCCGTGTGAGACTCTTCTTGCAACATCGGTGCTGGTGGCTGCGTTGGTGTACGGCACGATTCGGATGCGAGAATACGACACCGCCATCGCAGACGTTGCAACAGTTAACGTTGCGGCGGTTCAGGGGAACTTTCCGTGCAAACTCGTGAACGCGGGCGACATCTACGCGCAGACGTTCACCGCACTCACGCAAGAAGGACGCCGCGCCGCCAGTGCTGGTGCGGAACTTGTCGTGCTTCCTGAAACGGTTTGCCTGTTGCCGCTGCTTGAGTTTTCAGAAAGTTTTGCGCTCGCTGAATGGCAAGACGTAACGCCAGAAGAGAAAGCCAACAAAGTCGCGTTTGCCCGCAAAAACGCACGCGAAGAAATTTTCGCGTGGGCAAACGAAATCGGCGTACCGGTGCTGACGGGACTGTCGGCGTACTGTTTCGAGAACGAGAACGATTCTCCGCGACGCTACAACTCCGCCGCACTCATCGACGGTGCGCGCGAGCAGATTGTCCGTTACGACAAACGCCACCTCGTTATGTTTGGCGAGTACATTCCGCTTGCGGACTGGATGCCCGCACCGCTCCGCGACGCGCTGCAAAGTATATGTCCATCGGCGGAGGCGGGGAAAGAATACGTTGCGATGCCGCTCTCGCTGCCCGCACGCGGCACGTTTTTACTTTCGCCGAACATCTGTTACGAGAGCACGGTGCCGCACTTTATTCGCAGGCAGGTTGCGACGCTTCGCAGTGAGGGGCGTGACGCTGCGATTCTTGTGAACGTGTCGAATGACGGTTGGTTTCTTGGTTCGGTTCAACAAGACCTTCATCTGGCGACGCACATCTTTCGCGCGGTCGAGCACCGCAAGGAGTACGTCACTTCGACGAACGGCGGTTTCGCGGCGATCATCGACGCTGCGGGGCGTCTCCGTGCGGTCGGCCAGCGTGACGAAACGTGCTTTGTGATGGCGTCCGTCCCGACGCGAACGGTTATGACTTCACTCTACACCGATTGGGGCGACACGTTCGCTATCGCGTGTTTTCTGACGACCGTTTGCCTCGGCGCGTTCGGGCTGTTTTCCCGAATCAGAGCACGAAGCGTAAGCGAGTGCCCGAACCAGAGCACGAAACGTAAGCGTTCACGGATGTTGTGTTTGCGAGCAATTCTTTTTTTCGCACAAAGTCGCAAAGAGCACAAAGGACACGAAGAGGATTGAACTTGAAAACGTCCTTTGTGTTCTTCGTGTACTTCGTGCCTTTGTGCGAAAAAAAAGAATTGCCAATAGACTACGCCACTTGCAAACTGTGAACGGATACGAAAAAACATTACAGCGAGAGCAGGTACGCAACCACGTCGGCGACTTCGTGTTCGGTTAGCGTCGTGGCGGTGCCGTGTTTTTCGCGGGTGAAGAGGTCGGCGAGCGATGTCGTGCGGCCATCGTGGAGGTATGGCGCAGTCCGCCAGATTTCGACGAGCGATGGCGTGTCGAAAGTGTCGGCGATGTCGGCGGCGTTGCGACTGCCGACGTCGTGTTTGCGGAGGTCGGTGAAGAGCGGCGCGGGGTGACAGAGCGTACAACCGAGTCGCGGACTTTCAAACAAATCTTTGCCGCGAACAGCGGCGTCGCTCAACTTGCCGCCAACGAGAAACGGACTCGGCACCGGCACGAGCGACGCGAGATACGATTCGATGTCGGTGCAGATCGACTCGTCGGGTTCAGAAAACTCGATGAACTGAAAACCGGTACGAATCGCCACCGCCGACGACGCGCGAACACCGTGCCACATCGACGGCGGCGTTCGGTCTGAATTGAGAAGACTCTTGACGGCTTTGTGATTTCCGATCCCGTCGTTGAGTAAGTCCCACGCGAGACCGTCGGTGCGTGCGTCGGGGTGACACGTCGCGCAGCTTAACCACGACTCACGCGAAAGTGTCGCGTCGTTCCACGCCATTTCACCACGCCGCACTGCGTCTGGTGTCGCCACCGTGCCGAGTGAAATTGTTTCAACAGCATCGGTCTTGAGGTTGACGCGACAAATCGTATCGGCAAATTGCATCGCTACGACTGCCGTGTCACCGACAGTGTTGTTGCCGACAACCGCGACGCCGCGCGCACCTTGTCCTTCGAGCGGGATGCGTTTGCGAATGCCGTTCAAAAATGCGAGGTCGTTCGGGAGTTCGCTCGTCATCCGCGTGGAGTCGTGGCCCCAATACGACATCACCGCGACACCTTCGCCGTTGTACGGTAAACGGAGAATGCGGTCCCACATCGCTTCGGAATTGATGACGAGAAGTTCGTGTGTGCCGCCGAGTGCGACGACGATTTTTTTCCCGTCGGCGGTGCAAGCGACTCCGGCGGGGTCGGCTGCGCCGCGTGTCGCCTCGTCGAGCAAGACCGTGTTGAAGTAACTGCGACTCGTTACGTCGATGATGTGGAGTGCGTTGGTGTTGATCCAGCCGCGTTCGATTCGCAACGTCGGCGAGTGAAAGCGACCGATGTGACCGGTGATGTAGAGGTGATACCCGTCTGGCGAGAGTGCCATTCCACGGAGCGAGTGACTCCCCGAAACCAGCGGAATCAGTTTCACCTCGCTTGTGGCGAGGTCGATGCACGCCACATCCGCCGCCGTTTCGTTTAGCGTGTAGACACTGTTCGTTGCGTCGTGAAGTGGCCGGTTCGGTAATGCACACGCGACGAAGACGAGGCCATCGTCGCGCGTAACGACGCTGGAAGTCGGCTCGCGCCCGACGCGATATTCTTTCTGGAGCGTGAGCGTTTTCGTGTCGTACTGGCGAACGGTCGATGCGAACCGGTTGCAAACGAATATCTGCTCGCCACCTGCGGTGATCGAAAGTCCGGTCGGCGAGTGCCCAGCGGCGACACTGCGAAGACGCTCTCCGCTCGCGGCGTCAAACTCTTCGAGCAGACCTTCGGCAACACCACTGCTGACCAAAACTTTCTCGCCATCAACACTCACAACCAGCGATGTCGGGTGCGGCGACGTGGCGAACTTTTTGATGGTACACTTTTCGCGAGTGACGACTGCGACTTCGTCGGCGTCGGTGCAGACGACGTAAAACGTTTCACCATTCGGCGCAGCGACAACCGACGTTGGCGAAATGAATTCGTTCGCCGATGCGGGGGACGCTGTTGCGAAGAGTGAGGTGAGAATGAAGAGGATGTAAACGTTCACTCTGTTTCTCGGTGGTAAAATCAACAAAAGTTTTGAGGAGTCTCACACAAAGGCACGAAGGCACAAAGAAGAATTTTAACGCGGAAATCGCGGAAGGACGGACGGAAAGACGCAGAAGTTCAGCATTCCGCGTCTTCCGTTTTTCCGCGTGTTCCGCGTTCTCTCCTCTGCGTCGTCTGCGGTTTACACTCCTGATGCAGTCACGCCCGGAATTGCTACTGGGTAATTTCCGCCGGAGTCGGCGGTGACGGGTGCGGGGCCGTCAATCGTAAGGTTTTCGAGACCCGGCGCGAGTTCGGCTGTTGACGCGATTGCGGCGTCCCACGACAACTCTTGGCCCGACTCGCACGCCATACGTCCCAAGATTCCGACCATCGCACTCTTTGCAGCACGTTCAGATTCGTTGTACGGTTTGTCGTCGCGGATTGCGGCGAAAAAGAGATCGTGTTCGCGCTGATAGTGATCGCACGGCTCGCCTTCGTAACGCCAGAGAAGATTGCTCGGCGTCATCGTCCAACCTTTGTAAATCTTTGGCTCGGACACGCCTTCGCCGATCCGTGCGCAACCGGTCGTCCCGTGAATGATGCTGGCGAAGTCGCCCCAGACGTTGTTCACAAGTCGCCCTTGAGCGAAGAGCCGCGTCCCGTCGGCGAAACGATATTCGACGCCGTAGTGATCGAAAAGTTGGTCTTTCTCGAAGCGACTTTGGCGTCCGCCCATCCCTTGCGCCGAGACCGGATACGAACCTTTCGCCCAACAACAAACATCGAGATTGTGAATGAGCCAGTCCAACAGAAAACTGCCGTTGACCCAAGTGAAGTTGCTGTAGTTGCGGATTTGGTGTGCGAGTTCGCTCTCGCCGTCGCGTCGCGGCGTGAGGCCGACGGGGCCGTGCATACGGTACGCCCAGCACGTTACGCGATCACCGATGATGCCGCTATGGAGTTGCTCAACCGCTTTTTCGAGCGGCAGCGAATGGCGACTCATAAGGCCGCTTGCGATTTTGACGTTCTTCGCGTCGGCCCGTTTCCCCGCCGCGATGATGCGACGAATCCCCGGCGCATCGACCGCAAACGATTTCTCCATGAAGACGTGAGTGCCTTTGTCAACCGCGTAGTCAACGTGAATCGGACGAAACGCCGGTGCGGTGCAAAGCAGCACGACGCCGCGCGGGCCAACGGCGTCGATGGCGTCTTTGAACGCACCGAGTCCGACGAAGCGGCGTTCGGCGGGGACATCCATTTTTTCTTTGAACGTTTCGTCGCCAGCGAGTCCGGCGTAACAGCCGTCAACGCGGTCTTGAAAGAAGTCGGCGAGTGCGACAAGTTTTGTCGGCCCCGCCGTTGAGAGAGCTTGTCGCACCGCGCCGCTACCGCGCCCGCCGCAACCGACGAGCGCGACTTTGATTACATCGTCGCCCGCCGCGTGAACACGCGGCGCAAGAAGCGACGCCGTCGCCAGCCCCGCTGAAAGAACTCCACTCGTTCGCAAAAACTCTCGTCGTGATCTGTTGGTCATACAACGTTCCTTTCATTTTTCTCTGACGGTTTGTGGGAAAACTAAACTATACCTGTTCGGAAACACTCGCACTGCGGTTCGGCATAGCCGAACCCTCCAATCGATAGCCGAACCCTCCAGTTAGCAACGCCGTAGGCGTTTGGAGGGTTCGGCTATGCCGAACCTGAACTACTAAACGTTCGCCATCTTGAAAATCGGCACCATCAAACTCAAAACAAGAAACAGCACCACGCCGCCGAGTACGAGTAGCATTATCGGTTCGAGCAAACGAACGGCGAGGTCGAGCGCACGCCAGTTGCGTTTCTCAAGCGACGTTGCGATCTCAACAAGAACAGTGTCGAGCGAGTTCGACTCTTCCGCGACGGCGATCATTTCTGTCACCGTTTTCGGAAAGCGTCCCGATGCGGCCAGTGGCGGCGCGAGACGTTCACCAGCCGCGATTTTTTCCGATGCTGTGTGAACGGCGTCGGCGAGAATTACGTTTCCAATCGCGTCGGCGGCGATGTCGAGCGACTTCACTATCGGTACGCCGTTGCGAAGCAGCGTTCCCAACACGCGACAAAATCGCGCGACCGAAAAACCAGCGTAGACTTTCCCCGCCACCGGAAGGTGCAGCTTCGCGCTGTCGATTATCTGTCGCCCCGATGTCGTGCTGCTCCAGTAACGTGCGTAGAAAAAGAGTGCGATAGCGGCGGGAATTGCAAACGGAAGAGCAACCTTCGTCCACTTCCCCGCTGCGAGAACAATCTCCGTTATCATCGGCAGTTCGCCGACGCGGCGCAGGTCGGCAAAGAGCGGTTCAAAATACGGAACGAGCCAACCAAGAATCACCACAACCACCGTTGACATAAACGCCGTCAAGATAATCGGGTACGCGAGCGCACCGGCGATGCGACCGCGCAGATCGTTTTGGGCCTCGGTGAAGTCGGCGACGTGACGCAGCGACTCTTCGAGAAATCCGCCTTCGCTCCCCGCACGAATCATCTGCACGCCCATCGTTCCGAACGTCATTTCAAAACGCCCGAACGCCTCCGCAAGCGTCTCACCTTCTTCAACGCGACGCGATACTTCTTCAAGAATGAGACGAAACTGCGGATGTGAAGTTTGCTCTTCGATGATTTTTAGTGCCCGCAAAATCGGGACACCACCGCGAAGCAAGTCGGCAAGCTGCGAATAAAACGACGAGAGAAGCGACCCGCTGATGCGGCGTCCGCGATGACGTACCGCAACCGGCTGGTGTACAGCGAGCGGAAAGAGTCCACGCGCAACAAGCTGCGACACCGCTTCCTGTTCCGAAGCAGCGTCGAGTGAGCCTTCGATCTTTTCGCCCGTCGCCTGACGAGCTGTGTAACGAAATGCTGGCACGGGGGTTTTACGGTTGCGGATCGTTTCGTCATTCCCGCGTACTCGGCGGGAATCCATAGAGCGCGGCCCAAGCAGACGCGATAGCGTTCTTCGCCCCGACGGGGCGGGATTTCAATAACCGGCGGTAAGTGCCGCCGCGATAGCGGCAAGCGCAACCGCCGGTGACGCGGCCAAAAATCCCGTGCGTCCGGTAGGACGCTACCTTGCAAACCAACAACCGATCTTTGGGTAGCGTCCCGTTGGGACGCGCAGTTTCGTTTGTCGCGTACCGGCGGTTGCGCGGAATACCGCTTACCGCCGGTTATTGAAATCGCTGCCCCGTCGGGGCAACGCTACTGCGTCTGCTTAAAGCATTCACGTCTACAAAATACTTGTCGCGTCTTTGTTGTCGATGCGTTGCGGCATCTCGACTAGCGACGTTTGGATGCCGAGTGCGGCGAGGATGTCGTAGACGATGAAGCCAACGATAAACGCCGCCATCGGTGGGCACGGAATTTCAAACGGCATCGTCTGTCCCATGAACTTGGTTACAATGAGCGTCGATGCACCGACGGCAAAACCGGCGAGCCACGCGAGCCAGCCAGCAGGATTCACTCCGCGTCGCGGGCCGCTCCAGCGACCACTGCCGCTGATGTACTCCGCAAACATCGCACCGCAAATCGGTCCGAACGATGCACCAATCACCGTGAACACATCTACCGCTTGTCCCGCAGCCTTCGTCAGTACCAAGGCGATGGCGACAATGACACCGATCCCACACGAGAACCACGGATTGACTTTCGGAAATGCCGTCTTTATGCAGTTGGCGGCAATGAACGTTGGAAAACACGCCGACGGAAACGCCGCAATGACCAGCGCGAGTGTGCAATACGTTGCGTGTTCTTTTCCGAGGATCGCAGTGAAGAGGTCGGTCACGCGGAACGTCGAGAGCATTTCCGGCGACGCACCTTGAGCGATGAGCGTTGACTGCGCACCGGCAACGATGAGCAGTGCTGCAACACCGGTGAACGCCGTCGCGCCGAAGACGCCAACGAGTCCCGCGAGTCGCACCGCGTTGGAACTGCGGTTGTTTGAACCGAAGTCGCAACCAGCCGCACCTGCTGTCGCAAAGAATCCGGCGATGTACGCAGTCACAACCGCGAGCACACCAAGATTACCACTCCCGTAGAGCGAGACCGCCTTCGCGTCTGCTGGTGCCGCTGCCATCAATTTCTCAACGCTGAAGTCGGCAACGCCACCATACGTCTTGTAGAGAAGGTACGCAAGAACGCCGAGCGGAAGAATCGGCGCGACCGACGCGACAGCACCGACGTACCGAATCCCTTTGAGACCGATCAGAAACGCAAGAAGAATCCACACGATTGAAATAGCCATGTGGAGTCCATTGAGTTCAAAGCCACCGATGTTTGTCGCTAACGCAGGTACACCATAACCGGCGGCGATCCCAGCGAGAAGCATACCGGAGAAGTAAGCGTTGACGCTGAGCCACCCAAACTGGAGACACCCCATCAGGAGTCCGGGCATCAGGAATCCGCCGATGGAGCCGAACGTCGATGTCCCGACGACGGCGAGCGGCAACCCTGTTTGCATCCCGAACATCGCTGGTGCGAGGTAGAAGAGGTAGTGGCACACAAACGCAGCGGCCACAACGGAGAGGATCGCAGGAAGAAGTCCCTGCGACAGAACTCCGCCTGCGAGTGACGCAGTGCCTACCGGTACGTCTTGCCAGAAAACGAACCAGAGCATAACTCCGGCGTAAGTGGCAGCGGTCGTTGTGAGCCAGCCGACGCGGTTGCCAAATGGGTTCGGTTGAGCGGACGCGATGAAGTCTGGGAGCTTCGACATTGTTTTGTGTTCCTTCCTTTTTGGCGGACAGTTGAATACTCTGCGTCTTGCCACTGCGGCGAAACGCAAACCAGCCGTTGGGAGCCGCCCCCCAAAACTGTTTGGAAGCGTATTAGACCGAAAGCTACATCAAACGCAAGGAGACCCCCCGCGAAGTGGGTGGGGGAAATCTGCTTGTACACAAACATCGGTTGTCCGAGTCTTCGCCCCAACGGGGCGACAGAACTTAGCCGTGGGTGAGCGGTATTCCGCGAACCCACGGTACGCATCCACAACAAAATCCGTAGCCCCAACGGGGCGAAAGAGACTGTGTGGCTCCAATTCTTGCGCCCCGTTGGGGGCAAATACGCTATTCATGCCTGCAACTAATAAACTTTACTGCACCCCAAAATGGACGCGTACCCACACCACCGGTGGACTGGGTTGACATACTTGGTTTCTCTCGATAGAATCGAGCCCGTTCAGGAGATGTTTGTATGCTGATAGGGGACACGGTGTTCCCGTGTGCATGCAGACAGAAAACCCCTCTTCCTATAAGGAGTCGATGATGAAACTGTGCAACTTTGTTTTCGCGTTTGTGGTCGGATGTGTTGTGTCTTTGCCATTCCAAAGCGTTCGTGCTCAAGGCTACAGTCCCGTTGCGCCGGGCGATGTCGTTGAGTATGACAGCGTGGATTACGGCTCATCGTTCGGAGAGAAAGAAGGTGTCGTGCAAACAGCCGGTGCCGCTGATTACGTTCAGTCCTTATCCGCTGTAGCTAATGGCCCAATATTTGTGGATGTTACTTGGATAGGGTACGCTTACTCTTACAAGATTTATGCGAATGGTGCGCTAAAAGCCTCTATCTCGGCCATGTCAGGAGTTTATCAATCTTGGACTCTGCTTCTCAACCCTAGTACATCTTACACAATCAGAGTTGAGGGGCTTGATAAACTTGGGAATAAGATTGGAGAGAAAACCGCATACGCGACAACGATATCGAATGTGCCGACGGGAGTTGCTGCGTCTCAATCAAGTCCGGGGCAGCCAGTTTATGTTCGTTGGAATTACTTAAATGGAATGACAATTTACAAAGTGTATCGATCCAGCGACAATGGCATAACGTGGATTACAACGTATACAGGTGGAGGGGATTTTTTTGGTTCTAGCAACGAAGTCCAGATAACATTTCCATGCCCGAAGGGATCCTATAAGTTTGCTGTAACCGCAGCCAGTGTTGTCACTAATGAGTCCAACAAATCAACTCCGGCAAGCCTCAACGTGCAATGATAGCGGAGGTGCAAACCAAACGTGAACGAGATTTCGGCTTTCATTTGTCTTGTGTTGGTCTGGTTCATCGCGGTGGAAAGTATAAAACAAGGCGGGGTGACTAGCATGATCAATGTATTGCAGAATCCATTCTCGAATTCCGGTTTTCAGTCGGCACGGCAAACCGACGGCAATGTTGCTCTACCACATTGTGCGTTCAGTCCTCCTGCCTCGCTATTGGCTGCATGGAACATCAAAGACGAATATATTCCGTCGGTTTCAACATCGTCGGGCACTTACAATCGTCCATCTATTCCTGCCGTTTCTTTAGCGGGTGGGGAGGCCGTTAGTCAGGTAGGGATCACCGATAAAATGAGAGAAGAAATGGCATGCGACGATGGCTCGCATTGGTCTGCCATGGGCTTGCTTCCGGTTGCTTACCCAACTCTATACGGGATTATCGATCAGGTTTTTGAAGAAAAAGGAATCAAGGAGACGGTTTTCTACGAAGGGTGCAGTTACAACTTGAGTATCAATCCGGACGGCGTCTTTATTTTTCATCCAGACGAGTTCAAAGTTAACGGAGTCGATTCGGATTTTGCGAAAGAAATCTGTCTGGCTCTTGAATCTGCTGTCAACTCGTCCTCCCTCAACCTGAAAGAAAATCCACAACTTTTCATGAAGGCGTGGATTCCGCTAGATTACGAACCTGCCAAATGGGGAAGAACCCTTGACCGTGAGAAGTGGATAAACGAACCTTTGCCAGATTTAAGTGGGTTTATCAAGGAACTACGTTCTGATATATGCAACAAGTTCAGCGATTTGCAGATAGTAGATTTTTCAATGAAAATCAACGACGAAGGCAAATTGACGATCACCAGTGTGCAAACGAGTGACTCGAAAAACAATGCACGAGCATTAGAACAGATGAACCGTGGGTTGACTGGTGGAATCGAAAAAAAAGCGGAATACCTTGGCTTGCTCATATACTCCGTCCGTGGCACCACGCATGGAGACGTGTTGATGGAAGGCATGTTGGAGCCGTTTGACGATGGCTCCAGAGGCAATATCAGACTATTCAAACAAGAAATTGTTCTTACTTCGGGGACGGATTACAAAGTTGTCCAAACCGACAAACAAAAAAGTCTTACACATCACGCGTGAATATCTGCGATGTCGTGCTCGTTGAATCTATCGCACGGCAACGACCGTCGCCCGCGCGACCGCTTACGCCGAGATGACCGACCACCATATTCTCTCGCCGGATCGTCTCGTGCAACAGTCGGAGTTTTCAAACGGCATCCGCGTGACCGTCAACTTCGGCGATAAGACGTTTCGATGCGATGACGGAACAGAAATCGTCCCGCATGAGTGGTGCATTGTGGATGCGACCAAATGATACGTCGCGTGACCGCAAGACGCGGCCCTTGCGTCGCGGCGTCTGTCGGCTAGAATATCGCCAACGTTACTGGCCACACACAACCAACCACTAATCACAGCACCCATGCGTTCACTCAACATCGTTGACGATTTAGGAAAACTGCGGCTCCCCAGCGAGATTCACGCCGTTTTGAAGCACGCCAAGTCGGTCGTTTTTCCGAACGACCGCGACGAAGTTATTCGCCTCGCAATGGGCGATCAAGACGGCGACACATACGAAGTCGCATACGACATCCCAGAGAAAGGTCGCGTCGTCGAGGCGACGGTCGTGCGGTGCCGTAACGGACTTTCGATCAACTACACCGAGGCCGCAATGCGCCGCCGCGACCCCGATTGCATGGTCATCGGCGATGCGCGACCGACCGACAAGTGCTCGTATGCCGAACGGTTTAGCGCACCGTTCGAGACGCTTCGCGCCGAAACTTTCGACTGGCTCAAAAAACAAGACCTGTGCGTTTCGGCGTTCATCTTGGGCGGTTACGGCGTCGAGAGCGGACAAGGCGCGATCTTGATTTGTCCGCGAAACGCTGGGTTTTTCCTCGGTTCGCTCGCCGACCTCCAAGGACTTTTGCCGCCAAGTCGCGTCCCGCGAAACTTTCTCGTCAACGCCGTCATTTATGTTGCGCCACCGTTTCGTCACACTCACTTTGACGGAAAACAAGTTGTCGTTCACCACCGCACCGACGACCTCCACGAAGTCTTCGCCTACAACTTATATCCCGGACCGAGTGCGAAAAAAGGTGTCTACGGCGTCTTGCTAAATATGGGCGAAGACGAAGACCGCGTCACACTTCACGGCTCGACGGTGCAAGTCGTAACGCCATACGACAACGTCACAACGCTGATGCACGAAGGTGCAAGCGGTTCAGGAAAAAGTGAGATGCTCGAATACGTTCACCGTCAAGAAGACGGACGCATCCGACTCGGCAAAAACACAATCACCGGCGAAGAACGACGCCTCACGCTCAACCAAACGTGTCAGCTTCACCCCGTCACCGACGACATGGCGATGTGTCTTCAGCGGACGACTGAGTCTGGCGACGGCGACTCCGCTGGTTATCTTACCGTCTGCGACGCGGAGCAGGCGTGGTTTGTCCGCGTCGATCACATCACGCAGTATGGAACCGATCCGCACTTGGAATCGCTCACGATTCACCCCAGCGAACCGCTGCTGTTCCTCAACATCGACGCCGTTCCGCGTTCGACGTGTCTGATTTGGAATCACGTTGAAGACTCGCCGGGGAAGCGGTGTCCGAACCCGCGTGTGATCATTCCGCGTCACTTGATTCCGAACGTCGTCGATAGGCCGGTCGATGTGATGATTCGCAACTTCGGTCTGCGAACGCCGCCTTGTACAGCCGAACGCCCGTCGTATGGGATCGCCGGTTACTTACACATCTTGCCGCCAGCACTCGCGTGGCTCTGGCGACTGGTTGCGCCGCGTGGTTACGCAAATCCGAGCATTGTCAGCGAGGAAGGTTTGACGAGCGAAGGGGTCGGGACGTACTGGCCGTTTGCGACGGGATGTATGGTTGATCACGCAAACTTGTTGTTGCGTCAGATTCGTCACTCGCCGAAGGTGCGTTACACGCTCACGCCGAACCAGCACGTCGGCGCGTGGGCGGTAAGTTTTATGCCGCAGTGGATTGCGCGAGAATATCTTGGTCGGCGTGGTGTTGCGAAGTTTCCGCAAGAGAAGTTGCAGGTTGCGCGGTGTCCGCTTCTTGGTTACACGCTCAAGTCGATGCAGGTCGAAGGGACGACGTTGCCGAAGTGGCTCTTGCACGTCGAAGACCAGCCGGAAGTTCGCACCGAAGGTTACGACGCCGGTGCGCGACAACTTGCCGACTTCTTCGCCAAAGAATTACAAAACTACTTGCGTCCACACCTCGACCACCTCGGACACCGCATCATCGACTGCTGCCTAGCTGGCGGAAGCGTCGCCGACTACGACGAACTTTTGCCCGGAGTTGACAGCGTGTAGAGATTTTGTCGTTCGGCGCAAGAGGCGGGAATCAATAGACCTGTTCGGAAACTTGCACTCGCACATCGGTTCGGCATAGCCGAACCCTCCAAACGCCTACGGCGTTAATAACTGGAGGGTTCGGCTATGCCGAACCTGAACTACCAAATCGCCCCAACTTCATGTTTCCGAACAGGTCTACTACACCGCGTAACCGGTCTCCCTCTGTATTCTTGTCGTCTCTGTGATATACTTCTAGGTTGCTATGTTCGCACAGACAATCTATCCACAACAGTTTGCAAGGAGTTTTGACAATGATGAATCCGCAAGAGAAGAAGGCTATTGACACAATCCGCGTTCTCGCTGCCGACGCCGTTCAAAAGGCGAACAGCGGCCACCCCGGTACGCCGATGGCACTCGCGCCGATAACGTATCTCCTCTACAACGAAGTTATGACGTATGACCCCGCCGATCCGGCGTGGCCAGCACGCGACAAGTTTGTGCTCTCGGTCGGTCACGCCTCGATGCTGCTCTACGCAACGCTCCACCTCGCGGGAGTCAAACAACTGGGCGCAAGCGGCAAACCAACCGAAAAACTCGCCGTCTCGCTCGATGACATCAAGACGTTTCGCCAGTGGAAGAGTCGCTGCGCGGGGCACCCAGAGTTTGGTCACACCAGCGGCGTCGAAATCACGACGGGGCCGCTCGGTCAAGGACTCGCTTCGAGCGTCGGAATGGCGGTCGCCGCGAAGTGGTTCGCCGGACGATACAACAGCAGCAACGCCACACTCTTCGGTTCAAACGTCTACGCACTCTGCGGCGACGGCTGTATGATGGAAGGCGTCAGCAGCGAAGCGGCGTCGCTCGCGGGACATCTCAAACTCGACAACCTCTGCTGGATTTACGACGACAACGGCATCACCATCGAAGGTCACACCGACCTCGCTATGAGCGAAGACGTTGCAAAACGTTTTGACGCCTACGGCTGGAACGTCGTCAACGTCGCCGATGTCAACGACCTCGATGCACTCCGCGCCGCGTTTCGTGTTTTCAAAGAGACGACCGGAAAGCCAACGTTGATCATCGTCAAGAGCGTGATCGGTTACGGTGCGCCGAAGATGTCGGGGAAACACGAAGCGCACGGCGCACCGCTCGGCGAAGACGAGATCAAAGGAGCGAAGAAGTTTTACGGACTCCCCGAAGACGAAAAGTTCGTCGTCGCACCGGAAGTGTATGAGTTGTTCGCACGCGGCGTCGGGAAGCGCGGCGCGGATGTGCATCGTGCGTGGAACGAAGTTTGGACGACATACAAAAAAAATCACGCCGACCTCGCCGCCGAACTTGAGATGATCGCCGCACACAAACTCCCCGCAGGTTGGGACAATTCGTGCGACGCATTCCCGACCGACGCAAAAGGGATGGCGTCGCGCATCTCGTCTGGAAAAGTTCTCAACAAAATTGCGGCGAACGTCGCGTGGCTTTTGGGTGGGAGTGCAGACCTCGCGCCATCGAACAAGTCTGACCTTACGTTTCTCGGTGCGGGCGAGTTTTCGACCGCGACGCCGAGCGGTCGCAACTTCCACTTCGGAATCCGCGAACACGCGATGGGACAGATCGTTAACGGACTCACCGTCAGCGGACTTCGCGGTTATTGCGCTACGTTTTTTGTGTTCGCCGACTATATGCGTCCGGCGATTCGTGCGGCGGCTCTGATGAAGTTGCCGTCGATCTTTTTGTTCACGCACGACTCGATTGGCGTCGGCGAAGACGGCCCGACGCACCAACCGATTGAACACCTCGCGTCGCTGCGTGCGATGCCGAACGTCGCGGTCTTCCGTCCCGCCGATGCGAACGAAGTTACGGAGTGTTACAAGGCGGCGATGCTTTTGAACGAAACGCCGTCGGTCTTGGTTATGACGCGGCAAAATCTCCCGACAATCGACCGAACGAAATACGCCGCTGCTTCTAACGCGGCTCGTGGCGGCTACGTTTTGGCGGATGCTGCTGACGGAAAGCCCGACACGATTTTGCTCGCCACTGGGAGCGAAGTCGGCCTTTGTCTTGCGGCCTACGAAAAACTTACGGCGGCGGGAAAGAAGGTTCGCGTCGTGAGTCTGCCGTGCTGGGAACTTTTCGAGCAGCAGTCGCAAGAATACCGCGACAGCGTTTTGCCGCCGAGTGTGAAGCGTCGTGTTGGTGTCGAGATGGCGTGCGACTTCGGCTGGGCAAAGTGGCTCGGCGACGGCGGCAAGTTCATCGGTCTCAACCACTTCGGCGACTCCGCCCCCGCAGAAGTTCTCTTCGAGAAGTTCGGTTTCACCGTTGACAATCTGTGTAAAGTTGTTGAGACGATGTGAGTGGTGTGAACGGCCACAGTTTTTTAGCGGTAACATATCATCGTGCTACGGCGTCTTGTGCGGTACGGACGAAGTGTGGACGGAAAACGTCCACGCGGGCATCCGGTTTCATACTTGAAAAAACCGCGTAGGAGGAACGAATGATGTTGTGTACTTTGAAGAAAACGGTCTTGGCTTTTGGGATGGTGTTGGCGGTTGCGTGTTCTACGCTGTTTGCAAATTCTGACGAGGTGCGTCCGCCGATAGTGTCGTATCGGATTGCGCCGAATGCGATTCTTACGTCGGGTTTTGTTCGCCAGTTAACTTCGCTGCCGGAGTGGGGGCCGTTTTCGACATCGCTTACGCAAGCGGTGTTCGCTGCACTCGACCGCGAACTGTCGCCGTCGCGGCTTGAACTGTTCATGTCGCCGGAAGCGGCGGCGTCGGTACGCGAAGCGATCTCACGCGGCGATACCATCATCGACGCCGTTCGCAAAGGGATTTCACACGTCAAAGGTGCGTGCGTAAACGTACAGGTGAGTCCGGGCCACAACCGCATCGACACGATGGTTGCGTTCTTGCTCGATGTCAATCCGCGTGCTGCACTGGTCGGACTCGCCGCGCTCAAAGAAGGTGAAGACTACGAATACATTCTCAACAAGTCAAACGGATTTGTTGTCAAGTTTCGTCTCAACGTTCAAGGTCGGACGCACGAGTTTGGAGTCGCGGGTGTGAAGCTCGCGGGCGAAAATCGTTACGCCGTCTTGCTGGCTGGTTGCGACGACATCTTGGCCCGCTACGAAGCGTTCGCTTCCGGGACGTGCAACCTTCTCGATGAAAACGGCCCCGCGCACGAACTCATTCTCGACGAAGCGGTCTTCCGTTTTCTTGCTGAGCAAGATCAAGTTCGCGCAACCGGATTCGGCGACTTGCTGATGAAGGTCGCCTCGCTCCGCGCGACGACGACCGAAACCGACGGAGCTGCGAAAATTGACATTGTTCTCACGATGAAGTCTGACGACGACGCCTCGACTGTCCGCGACCTCATCGCTGGCATGCAAGCGATGCTCCAAATGATGCCGCACGACACCAAACCAGAAATCGCCGAAGCGATAGCGTTTGTCGATTCGATCAAAATTGGCGTCGAAGGTGCGAGTGTATCTGCGTCGATCTCGCTCGACCACCAAGCGTTGTGGAGCCTCATAAGTCGCGGACTCAAAGAAGCGACCAAAGAGATTAAGAAGTTGCCAAAGTGAGATGGGTTGCTGCTGTGGTTGAGTCTGAAACGTCTAGCGATGCGGAACTCGTTCGCCTCGCTCAATCGGGAGACCGCGACGCATTCGACGCGATTGATAGACGCTATCGCAGCGTTATCGTTCGTTTCCTGTCGCGGTACGCCCGTGGCCCAGAGCACGCCGACGAACTCGCCCAGCAGACGATTGTGCGTGCCTACGAAATGATCGCACAAATCCAAAACGGTGGCAGCATTTTGTCGTGGCTTCACCGGATTGCGTATCGGCTCCTCGTGAGTGAATCGCGTCGGCGTCGCCCCGTGACGATGAGTGCGTTCGACACGCTCGAAGTCGCTACAACACTCCCCAACATACTCGACAAGTGGATCGCCGACGAGTCACAAAACCGTTTCTGGAACGCTGCAAAAGAATTGTTGTCGGCGGAAGAATATCGCGTTTTGTGGTGGCGTTACCGCGACGAAATGTCGCTCGATGAAATCGCGTCGCGTATGGACAAGAACGAAGTCGCAGTCCGCGTGCAGTTGCACCGCGCACGCAAAAAGTTGCTACCGATGTTTCAGCAGCAGGATTAACCATGAATGCAATCCACACCATCATCGTGAACTGGTTCCGCGAACGGATCGTTCGTGATCTCGACCGCGCACTCGACGACGGCCAGCCGCCGCGTGGTCTCGCGGCGTTCGCACTCCGTCACTCAACGGAGTTGCAGCGTTACTACGAGTCGATGCTGGCGATGGAGCTGGCACTGCGTTTCGCGCCGCACGACAACGTCTCGCACGACGATGCGACAACTTCACAAACGTTGCGTCCAGCTTCGCGTGCGACTGCGAAGCTGCCGCAGCGAACGATGCGGTGGACACGTCTTGCCATCGCGGCGACTGTTCTGATTGTGGGAGTCGCGTTGTGGCTGCGACCAACCGCCGTCAACTCGCCGCCAGAAGAAATTGTCGCGGTCACAGAAACAGATTCGGTGCCGTTTGCGGAAATCACGCTGTTCACCGACGCCATCGCCGAATCTGCTCTGCCGCAGTTTGGATTTCCGGTGGGAACGGTCGTCAGCTTCGCCGACGCGCCGCTGACGACAACACTCTCAATCCTCGAAACCGCCGGAATCGTGGCCTCTCAAGAGACGATCACAAATTGAGACGCGGCCACTCGGCACTCGCTTACGCTTCTCGCTCTGATTCGGGGCACTCGCTTACGCTTCGCGTTCTGATTCGGGCACTCGCTTACGCTTCGCGTTCTGATTGGGTGGCTACTTCTGTTTTTCGTGTTCGGCGATTTTTTGTTCGACCAGTTCCAAATTGTAACGAACCCGCGCGTGGTGCGGCATGAGCCTCGCAGCCTCACGCAACGCCGCCGCCGCTTCGGCCCACCGCGACTGCTCCGCAAGTAACAAACCGAGCGAGTACGCGGCGTCACCGAACGTCGGGTCAATACGAAGCACCTCACGAAATTGCAACTCCGCTTCGCGCACCTCGCCGCGTTCGTGTTGAAGCATCGCCAAGTTTATACGCGACGGAATAAAATCAGGATCAATCTTGAGCGACGTTCGATAACGCGCAGCCGCCGGATCAGTCAGCTTCACCGTTGCAAGTCGCGCAGTCTCGTCCGCTGCGGCGAAATCCGTTGCCGGACGCCGCGAACGTCGGTACTCGTCCTGCGTCGCACCGAGCCACGCCGCAACGTCATCGAGCGACGGCGTCGCGGAGTTTCGCAAGACGACCGCGACATTGAGGTGCGCCGCCGCTTGATCGTTCACAATGTCTTGCGACGCGATGTATTCTTTGAGCGCGACGGGAAGCGCGCGGTAGTCGCTCGCACTAAACTTCGTCTTCGGCACAGACGCAAGAACCCGCGCCGCCTCACAACGTACACCGCGAACAGAATCAGTCAAAAGCGGCGAAAAAGTCGAAACGTTTTCGAGCGGCTCGCGCAACTCCGACGCAACCGTCGCCGCATAACGCAAAAGCGGATTTGACGAGGCAACAAGCGGACGAATCGCACTCGTCCACGCCTCGGCATCGAGCGGCGGTTGCTGACGACCGAGAAGAATCGCCGCACTCGCGCGGACAATCGGTCGCAGTTCTTTGTCGTTTGTAACAGTGAGAAGCGACGCCAAATCTGCCGCCGCGCTCGCAGCAGTACCAGTGGTGGCATTTGCATGTCCGGCGGCGAGAATGTGAGGATAACGTTCCGCAACTTCCGAACGCGACGTGAATCCGACATTCGTCTCGCGCCGAGCACGATACCACTCGTCGCACTTCGCCGCCGCCCACGCCGCCGTTTCGCCGCGACTCCGGTCGTGGTGACAATCGTTGCAAGCGTTGGGAACGCCGAGCGAAACCGTCCAATCTGGCCGCGGTTTGCGGATGCTGTGATCACGTCTTGGATCGACAACCATGAACGTTGTCTCTGGCATGTGACACTCAACGCACTGTGTTCCCGGTCGCGCTGCGTCTGTGTGAAAGTGGTGCTGCGGCGTGTCGTAGAGTTGCGGCGAGTGACACTGCGTACACAAACGATTTCCGCTGCGAACGAGCTGCGCGGTGTGCGGATCGTGACAATCGGTACAGCGAACGCCCATCGCCCACATCTTCGCCTGCAAAAACGACGTGTACTCAAACGCCTCTTCGCGTAACTGACCATCAGCGTAGTAGAGCGAACCGTCGAGAAGTTCTGGAATCGCAACGTCGAGCAGCGGTTTACCGTTTGCTCTTGGCGGTGGAGTGAGCCAGCGGCGACGCGCGTGACACGCCGCACACGAGTCGATTGTTTCATCGCTCGAAGCGCGAGTGAAACGGAACGTCGAAAGATCGTTCTCGTCGTCCCACGCGGTTTTCAAGTTGCGTGTACGGGCGTTTGCAACGTGCTGGCCGCACGGGCCGTGACAACTTTGGCAGCCAACGTTCGTATCAACACAATTTGTGTCATACGTTTGCGACGCAACGTCAAACCGTTTCTGCAAATCGGTCGTGTGACAGTCGGCGCACATCGAGTTTGCGTTTTGGAGTTGTCGCGTCCAGTGGAGCGGGTCATCGGCGTTGATCTGCTCTTTTGGGTAGAGGTGAAACCACTCGCCGCAAACGGCGTCCCACGCGATTGGCAAGACTTGCGTTCGCCCGCGATCAAGCTCGACGAGATACTGCTGAAGCGGGCGAACGCCAATCGCGCCGGTTATCGTGAACCGTTTTGTCTCGCCATTCTCGTCGTCGGTTTCGACGACAAAGTTTTCACTGTCACGCGAAAACTTTGTGACGCGGCACGTTTGCGGCGTGGCGATCTTTCCTTCGGCGATTAGGCGTCGCGCGGCGCGATTGATTCGGTGGCGCGCCGCAGCGATGTCACCGGCGCGAACGCAACCAACTTCTTTGAGAAACGCGACTTCGGCGGCGTGAACTTGCTGCTGTTCGGGCGTCATTGACGCGACCAGTTTCAAGGAGACGCCATCCTTGGCGTCGCAAAGTGCGAGAGCGAGGTCGTCGAAGATCGCATCGCGTCGCGGTTGCCGTTTTCTTCCTGCACGGTCGTAGTTTTCAAAGTTTTCGCCGTACACCTGCGACGACTCGTTCTGCAATATCGTATCGCGCGGTGCGTCCCAGATCGTTGCGACGAGTGTTTGCGCTTCGGCATCGGAGAGCGTGAGAATGTCGTCGAATCCGAAGTGAACGAACGTTACGTTGTTGAAGTCGCCGAGTACGGTTGCGCCGTCCGGCGCGCCGGTTGGCGTTGACATTGCGCGGTGGTGATCGCTCGCGTTCCACGCGGCACACTCCGCATCGTGACACTCACGGCACGACGCCGCATCAGCGTAACGCGCATCGCTCCGCACTTCAAAACCGCTCGCCACCGCAGGAAGCACGATGGCGAAAACGAGACCGAATGTTGTGATGATAGACTTGTTCGGAAACATGAAATTGGGGCGATTTGGTAGTTCGCGGTTCGGCATAGCCGAACCCTCCAGTTGTCATACGCCGCAGGCGTGGAGGGTTCGGCTATGCCGAACCGCTGTGCGGGTGCAAGTCCGAACAGGTCTGATGTATCTGCGTGTACACACAGGTCACATACTCCGCAAAACTGTGTGCAAGATTCCGCCGTTGATGTAGTACGTCAGTTCGAGCGGCGTGTCGATTCGGACGTTTGCGAGGAACGAAGTTTCACTCGTCTTCCCTTCGGAAATGTGTCGCATCGCACGCACGGTGACTTGGCCACCTATAACGAAGTCGGGGCCAACGCGGTCAATCGAAAATAGTTCGTCGCCTTGAAGACCGAGCGTTTGCCACGACGCACCCGCAGGAAATTGCAGCGGCAAGACGCCCATTCCGATCAGATTGCTGCGATGAATTCGCTCAAAACTCGACGCAATAACCGCCTTCACACCAAGAAGTGCCGTCCCCTTCGCGGCCCAGTCGCGGCTGCTCCCCGTCCCGTATTCTTCGCCCGCAAGAACAATCAGCGGCACACATTCATTCGCGTAACGCATCGCAGCGTCGTAGACGGTCATGTCGGTATTCGACGGAAAGTGTTTCGTGAATCCGCCTTCGAGCGGTGCGACGAGGTGATTGCGAAGCCGAATGTTTGCAAACGTCCCGCGCGTCATCACTTGGTCGTTGCCACGCCGCGCACCGTAACTGTTGAAGAGCGGAACGTCAACGCCGCACGCGATCAAGTATTTGCCAGCGGGCGAGTCGGGTTTGATCGAGCCAGCGGGCGAGATGTGATCGGTCGTCACCGAGTCGCCGAGAACAACCAGTGCGCGTGCCGACTCAATCGCCTTCGGCGGTTCAAAGTCTCGCGTCATTTGTGTCAGAAACGGCGGTGCTTGAATATATGTACTCTTCTGATCGAAGTGGTAAAGTTTCGACGCATTGTACGGGACGTGTCGCCAAAGATCGCTTGCGACGCGACCACCCGACGGCGGCGAATAACGCTTCGTATACATCGCCGGTTGTTGCGCAGTCTCGACGATGCTGCGAATCTCGTCATC
The DNA here is from genome assembly GCA_051651625.1 of Thermoguttaceae bacterium. Taxonomy (GTDB): domain Bacteria; phylum Planctomycetota; class Planctomycetia; order Pirellulales; family Thermoguttaceae; genus JBOFSQ01. The sequence goes on from JBOFSQ010000077.1 coordinate 24,671, forward strand.
GCTCGGCATGATGTCGGCGAGAAATATCGGCGCGTCGTCGGGGTCGGCACCGAGCGGTTCGGTTTCAAAGTCGATAGTCACGCGCCCCGCGAGTGCGTAGGCGACGACCATCGCTGGCGACGCAAGATAGTTCGCCTTCACGAGCGGATGAATTCGCCCTTCAAAGTTGCGGTTGCCGCTGATGACCGACGCTACGACGAGGTCTCCAGCGGTGATCGTCTTGGCAACGCTTTCTGGTAGCGGGCCACTGTTGCCGATGCACGTCATACAGCCGTAACCGACGAGCGAGAATCCGAGTTGCTCCAGCGGTTCGAGCAGTCCCGCCGCGACGAGATAATCTTTGACGACGCGGCTCCCCGGCGCGAGACTCGTCTTGACAAAACGCGGCGTCTCAAGTTGTCGCTTCACGGCGTTGCGAGCGAGAAGTCCCGCCGCGACCATCAAGTATGGATTGCTCGTATTGGTGCAACTCGTAATCGACGCGATCACGACCGACCCGTGCGTCAGCGGAATCGTCTCGGCAGCGGAGCGGTTGTCGGCGGGGTCGCTCTGGAGCGTGTAGACGACGGGGCAAACCTTGTCGCACGCCTCTGCGGTAAGCCCGAAACCGCGTTCCTTCGTCGGCGTTGAGAGAAGTTTTTGAAACGACTCTTTCACGTCTTGAATCGGAACGTGGTCTTGCGGACGCTTCGGCCCCGCAACCGCTGACGGAACTTCATCGAGACTGAACGTGAGAATCTTTGTGTAGTGTGGAATTGGTGCGGTCGGCTCCGACCAAAGTGAGTTCGCGCGGCAGTACGCTTCGACGATGGCGACGTGTTCTGGCGTGCGTCCTGTCTCGCGTAGATATGCGATTGTCTTGTCGTCAACGGGGAAGAAACCCATCGTCGCGCCGTATTCGGGAGCCATGTTTGCAACGACTGCGCGGTCACAGACCGACATCGACGTTACGCCTTCGCCGAAAAACTCGACGAACTTTCCGACAACGCCTTCGCGCCGCAAGACGTGCGTGAGTGCGAGAACGAGATCGGTTGCGTGAACCCCTGCTGGAAGTTTTCCAACAAGTTCGACGCCGATAACATCGGGCGTTGTCATTGCGTAAGGTTGACCGAGCATCATCGCCTCGGCCTCGATTCCGCCGACGCCCCAGCCGACGACGCCGAGTCCGCCGATCATGACGGTGTGACTGTCGGTGCCGACAACGATGTCGGGATAGAGCAGGCCGTCGTCGCGCGTCATCACTACGGACGCGAGATATTCGAGGTTAACTTGGTGAATAATCCCGATAGACGGCGGAATGACGCGGAGATTGTTGAGGCTGTCCTGTGCCCACCGGAGGAGCGAGTAACGTTCGGAGTTGCGTGAAAACTCGACATCGACATTTTTGAGAATCGCGTCGGGAGTACCGTAGAAGTCGGTTTGAACGGAGTGGTCGATGACGAGATCGACTGGGATGAGCGGATTGATTTTGTCGGGGTCGCCGCCGAGACGTTTCATCGCGTCGCGCATTGCGGCGAGATCGACAATGAGCGGAACGCCCGTAAAATCTTGGAGCAAAACGCGACTTGGACAAAACGGGATTTCGCGTGCGACGACTGGTGCATCGTTTTTCGCATCGTCTTTTGTATCGTCTTGGCGGTTCCCCCACGCAGCGAGGTGTGCGACATCGTTTGCGGTAGCGATTCCGCGACTCTCTGCACGCATCACCGATTCGAGCAGTACGCGAATCGAGTACGGCAGCCGTGTCACGTCGCCAGCGTCGCTGATGGAGTGATAACTGTATTTCTTGCCATTGACGGAGAGAGACTGGAGTGACATAGGGAAAGTCGTGCAAATCGGTTGTTCAAACGAAGCGAACGCGCCACGTCTACATTTTAGCCGAAATGTAAAGGAACGCAACCGCAGAGGAACGTACACGCGGCAGTCCGCTAACAAGTTCTTCTTTTCACCACAGAGTTTCGGCCTATCTGTGCCCTATGAGTGTCTCTGTGGTGAAAATTGAACTGCGATTGCGTCAGAATACCCCGTTTGAAACTTGTTAGCGGACTGACGCATTTCACCACCCACGTTGTTTCTCCTTGCCATTTTGTAAGTCGCGTCTATAATGCCGCCGTGCGCTCGATGGAGAACGCACGAAACGTGTCCCCCATTCTTTTCACAGAAGGAGTGTTTGCGATGAAGAAGATGTTGACGTTGGTGTGCGTGTCAGTGGCTACGGCGTTGAGTGCGACTGCGATCTGGGCAGACGTGAAACTCCCCGCCATATTTTCGAGCAACATGGTGCTACAGCAAGGACGCAACGTGCCGGTCTGGGGCTGGGCTGATCCGGCGGAAGAGGTCACGGTCGCATTCGGAGATGCGTCGGTGAAAACAACGACCGGCGCAGACGGACGCTGGCAAGTCACGCTCCCGCCAATGAACGCAAACGCCGAAGGACGCCGCCTCACCGTCACCGGAAAAAATACCGTAAGCTGCGACAACGTTCTCGTCGGCGAAGTCTGGATGTGTTCGGGACAGTCAAACATGCAGTGGTCGGTGCGTGCCTCAAAAGACGCCGAAAACGAAATCGCCGCCGCAAACTATCCGACGATCCGTCTCTTCCAAACAAAAAACACTTGGAACTCGCTCCCGCAAACCGACACCGACGCCTCGTGGCAAGTCTGTTCGCCGGAGACAGTCCCGAATTTTTCAGCAGTCGGATATTTTTTCGGACGCGAGATTAACAAGGAACTGAACGTTCCGGTCGGCGTGATCAACTCAAGCTGGGGCGGGACGCGAATCGAGCCGTGGACAACGCCCGCCGGATTCCGCGCCGTCCCCGCACTCGCCGAGATAAGCGCGTCGGTCGAGACGAAAGTTCCGGGGAGCGAAACGTATAACCGCGTCACACGCGAAGTCGCCGAAAAGTTCGCTGCGTGGAAGACCGCGTTCGACCGTGCCATCGAAGAGAACACGCTCCCGCCGCTCCCGCCGGAATACCCCGCGAACCTGCGTCCATACGACAACCACCAGCAACCGACCGTTCTCTACAACACGCAAATTCACCCCGTCGTCCCGTTTGCAATCCAAGGGACGCTCTGGTATCAAGGTGAGTCGAACGTCGGCGAAGGGATGGTCTACGCCGACAAAATGCGTGCCCTCATCGCCGGTTGGCGCGACGCATTCAAGAATCCGAAGTTGCCGATTTATTTCGTCCAGCTCGCGCCGTATCACTACGGAAACCAAGACCCCGGCGTCCTCCCGACATCGTGGGAGGCTCAAGAAAAGTTCGCCGAGTCCGATGACCACGCCGGAATGGTCGTCATTCACGACATCGGCAACATCAACGACATCCACCCGACCAACAAGCAAGAAGTCGGTCGCCGCTTGGCACTCCTCGCGTTCAAGAACGACTACGGTCGCACCGACATCGCCGCCGAGTCGCCGATTCTCGAAAAGATGGAACGTAACGGTGGTGAAATTGTGTTGACGTTTACTAGGGGAAAATCGCTTGCGACTCTCGATGGCAAGGCACCGTCGCACTTTGAAGTCGCCGGAGCCGACGGGATTTTCCACGCCGCCGACGCCACGATTCGCGGGACAGAAATTGTTCTCTCGTCGCCCGAAGTGAAGGAGCCGTACTTGGTGCGTTACGGTTGGCACAAAACCGCCGAGCCGAACGTAATCAACGAAGCGAAGCTGCCACTCGGCGCGTTTCGCGCCGGCTCAATTCCGCTCGACGCCGAGATCGGAGAGTTTCTCGGTAGCGATGCGAAAGACTACGCAATCGCTTACAAGCTCGACATGCTCGATGCCGTTGCTGGCGACAACAACGCAACTGCGAAGTACATCGCCGACGGAACGACCGCGATTACGAAACCGTTCACGCGGGTTGCGTACTTGATGGTCTTGACCGACACCAGCGGCAAGACGACGTTCGGTTTTACGTCGATGGACGCCTTCACGACGGACATTCGCAAGATCGGTCTTCCCACGACTGATAGCGGCGCGGTGTTTCAGACTCGCGTGAAAAATCTTGTGGTGAAGTCGAACGTTGACGGTGTTGCAGTGGGCGAGTTTGCAGAGGGGAACATCGAGTTCTGGCCGAACAACTACAGCGCACAAAATGCGGCGAACGTTCCGGGGGCGAGTCAGGAAACTTACGATTTTGGTGACACGCGTTCGGGTGAGAATCCGGGTCACGGTTCGTTTCAGGTTCACAATTTCGAGAAGAAGCAAACGGTGCTGGCGTTCAACAATTGGAAGTCGCGGCGTGAGGCGGAGCTTGGCATCGGCAACAGCCCCACCGGGAACCCCGACTGGACGTTCATAAAGTCGGCAGCAAACTGCAAACGCGCAACGCTTTATGTGTTGGTGAAGTGATGATGGCCAGTCACGAGACGATTTGTAGCGAGCCTGATCGGGATGTAGATCATCCCGCCGACAGTTCGCTGTTCGACCGAGTTATATCCATTCTCGAACGGGCGAGGTCTAGTGTTGTCCGCGCGATTAATTCCAACATGGTGTTGGCTTACTGGTTGATCGGTCGGGAAATCGTGCGAGAATTGCAAGGCGGTGAAGTTCGTGCTGAATACGGTAAACAGATTATTGAGGACTTGTCAAATCGACTCAAGAACCGCTTTGGCAGAGGTTTTTCAACGACCAATCTCCGTTATTTCCGCACCTTTTACACCGTCTACGCGGACCGAACCCCTGATATTCGTCAGATTGGGGCCGGCGTTTTGGTTCCAGATACAAAACGCCAGACCCAATCTGGCGTTTTGAGTGAGATGACGGATGCGGTGGAGACCGCCACTGCGTTGCGTGGATTTTCTCCCGTTTTGGGTTGGTCGCATTATCAGGTGTTAATGGGCATTGACAACCCGCACGAGCGTTTGTTTTATGAAATTGAGGCGGAAAAAGAAGGGTGGGAGGTCAAACATCTCGAACGCCAGATACATACTTGTTTGTTTACTCGTCTACTAAAAAGCCGCGACAAAGCCGAAGTGATGCGACTTTCTCGTGACGGACAGATGCTGCAAACGGCGGCAGACGTGATCAGAAGTCCCTATATCCTTGATTTTCTCGGCATCCCTGAAGCCGATGTCTTGCACGAATCTGCGATTGAAACGGCGATTATTCAAAACCTTCAATCGTTCCTGCTAGAACTTGGCAAGGGTTTTGCCTTCATCGGGCGACAAAAGCGATTGCAGTTTGATACAGATTATTTCTATGTTGATCTGGTTTTCTACAACTGTATTTTGAAGTGTTACCTGCTGATTGATCTCAAGATTGGCGAACTCACTCATCAGGATGTCGGGCAAATGGACAGTTATGTTCGCATGTTTGACGACAAATACATCACCACTGGCGATAGTCCGACAATCGGTCTAATTCTCTGCGCTAAAAAGAATGAAACAATCGCGCGATATTCCGTGTTGAACGAGAATCGTCAGATATTCGCATCAAAATACATGCTCTATTTGCCGACCGAGGATGAACTTCGATGTGAGATCGAAAAAGAACGCAGACTAATTGAAGCTGCCATTGAGGGAAATGGGCCGTGAACGGCCTTCACCACCAGAAAGTCATCTGCTATGAAAACTCTATCCTGTCTGTTTGTTGTGGTCGTATCGGCTGCTGTTTTTGGGAACGGTTTGGCGTTGGGGGTTGAGCCGATTGATTACGGCCCAGATCCGATGCGTTATCTTGAGAACGACCGCGTCAAACTCGGTATCGACTTGAGCATCGGCGGTGCGGTCACGTTCTTGTCTGACCGTGAAAACGGTGGCGAGAATATGATCAACAGTGCCGACTGGGGGCGTCAGATTCAGCTCTCGTACTACAGCGGCCCGCGACCGTTCATCGGTCCGAACGGCGAAAAGCCGACCGATAACTGGGCTGGTCTCGGATGGAATCCGATTCAGTCGGGCGATGTCGGCGGGAACAAGTCGCCGACGGTCGCGTTCAGTAGACCGACTCCGCAGTCGATGCGAGTGCGGTGCGTCCCGATGCAGTGGCCACACAAAACCGGACTCTGCGGTGACTGCCAGTTTGATGTTGTTTACACGCTCGACGGAAATGTGTTTCACATCGATGCGACAATCGTTGTAGATCGCCCCGACAAAACGCAGTACGATGCGTGCGGTCAGGAGCAGCCCGCGCTCTACACAAACGGGGCGTGGTACAAGCTCGTCAGTTATCTCGGCACGGAGCCGTTCAAAGGGGAACCGGTAACAGTGGTCGTTGACAAGGCGGACGGCAAAGGTTGGCCGTGGGTTCACTTTTACACACCGGAACGTTGGTGTGCGCTCGTCGATGACAAGGGGTTGGGGATTGGCGTCTATCAACCGGAAAGCGTGAAGGTGACGGCTGGTTTTCACGGCGGCGACAAGAACAAAGGTTTTGGCGGCCCGCAGTCTGGCCAGACCGGTTACATCGCCCCGCTCGGTCACGAAATCCTAGACCACAACATCACGCTAGACTATCACACAACTTTCATTTTGGGGACGGTTGACCAGATTCGGAGTTATGTTGTTGAGCGTGAGAAGTCGCGTTGTCTTCCGAACTGGGTCTTTGCCACCGACCGTCAAAGTTGGTACTACCAAGCCGGCGCGAGCGATACCGGCTGGCCGATTAGCGACAAACTCGCAGTGACGTTTCCCGCACGCGGACGCCTCGTTGGGCCGGATACTTTTTGGTCGTCGGACGATGCAACGACTTTGGAGATTGAGGGTGCGTTCACTGGTGGGAACGAGTTCATTGCGTTCATTAATCCGTTCAGTCCAGCCGACACGACCGACTGGCTCGGCTGGAGCGAAGGTACACAAAACAAGGAGAAAGAACAAGAGGCGAAGCGTGACCGTTTTCCGTCGCTCCCTGCGGTGGCGGTTCCATTTACCGTCACAGCGGATGGCGTGAATCGCGTTTACCGCATCGACCTTCGCCAAGCGACGGCGTATCGCGGGGCGATGAAGAACATTCTGATCCACGCGAAAGAGCCGGGAACAGCCGAAGTTCGCCGCATAACTCTGTGCAAACCGTGAACGCTTACGCGGCGCGAAGAACATTGAAACGCTTCACCCACGTTTCCCACTTTGCCCACCACTATAATTTTTTTCGCCCGACACCTTGACACCGGCTTATAGCCGATGTACACTTCCGCTCCGTGCTCTGAATGATTTCTGCTCTCTTGCGTTTTTTCGTGGCGGGCGTCCGCCGCGATTCTGTGTTTCGAGGTTCTTTGATGAAAGGAGACGACCATGAACAACTTGCAGACAACTCAAATGGATATTAATCCTGTTAAGATGGGGGGGGGGGGCAATACAGCTAAACCTTGCTCATTCTTCGGCGTCTTCTGCGACGCCATACGTTCCGCATTCGCGCAACGTCACCGGAACGGTTTCACACTCGTCGAACTGCTGGTGGTCATCGCCATCATCGGTGTTCTTGTCGCCCTGCTCTTGCCCGCCGTACAAGCCGCACGAGAAGCAGCAAGACGGATGCAATGTACGAACAGTATCAAGCAATTGGGGCTGTCTGTACACAACTTCATCAGTACGCACAACCGAATCCCCAACAACGGTACTGATGCGCTCTGGATGGGGTATCAGCCTGCTGGCGGCCCGGCGGCATACCACGTCATTCCTAGAGCGTCAGGGACTCGCTTGGATGGCGTCGATCAGTACAGTGCATTCACCGCACTGCTGCCGTTCTTTGAGCAGCAGGCACTCTATGATCGGATCGCCGGTTACTGTTCGGCATCGATGACGTATCCTCTGACAGGTGCTTGGGATGTGAATATCCCAGCTCCGAGTGGTACAGGAAAGATGGCGAAGGATAACCTTGACAATCCTTTCATGACCCCCATTACCACTCTCATGTGCCCTTCTGATGGCAACTTGCTAACGAAGATCACGGCGGCCCATACGGGGCGGACTAATTACCGTTTCAATCGTGGTGATTGGATGATCGGTGATGATTGGGGTGAGAACCGTCAGTTGCGTGGTATTGCGCGGGCTTATGCGAGGAAGAGTGACCCGGGCAATGCTAATGCGACTGATTACACGTTTGGTGAGGTTACCCTCTCCAACATAACTGATGGAACAAGCAACACATTGCTCTTCGCTGAAGCACTGGTCGAACCATCAAGTGGAACCAACATGTACAAAATGGCAACTGCGAAAGACGTAGACATTCACGGAAAAGCTGCAGCAACCTGTCTTGCTGCGCGTGGAACCAGTGGAATGCTTGCTTCAGGATTTAGTGCTTCCAGTCAACGACGTGGGCATCGTTGGGGTGATCGTGCCAGCATCTTCACGGGGTTCATGACCGCGTTACCACCAAACTACCCCTCATGTAACCGCGACGATTCCGTCAATGGATGTCTTGCTCTGACACCAACCAGCAACCATTCGGGGGGTGTTAACGTGGGGTTGTGCGATGGGGCTGTGCGTTTTGTTTCAGAGACCATCGATTGTGGTGATATTACGAAAGTGTTAGGTTATCCCACAAATACCGGTGAAGGACATCAGTGGACGGGGCCCTCAACCGGCGGTATATGGGGAAAGGTAGCAACGCCCGCCGGTAGTGAAGCCGCTTCGCTGCCGTAGAAAACAATTTTGCAACAAATCATTGAGGAGGTTTTTCGTATGACGTGTTTGATGAAAATGTTTGCTGTTTTGTTCGCGGTGGCGGCATTAGCAGTAGTTGGTTGCGGTGGTCGCACGGCTATCAAGACAGAGCAAACTGGAGGTGTCGTCACCTACAAAGGAGCACCTATCGAGGGAGCAACAGTGACATTCTCACCAAAAGCGGAGGGTGGCGGGAGCGGTGCCGTCGGCTTGACAGACGTACAGGGACGCTACAAATTGCAGACGCTCTTGGGTGAATCTGATGCTGGGACAACGCCCGGCGACTATAATGTCACTGTGTCGAAGTCGAAGATGGAGCCAACAGGTGCTACGATTAAAGAACCTGATGGAACAACCCGCGAAGTGACGAAGCCGGTTTCGCTGCTACCGAAAAAGTACGACGATTCAAGAACAACGCCGCTTTCTGCAACCGTCGTTAAAGGCAAGAACACGTTTGACTTTGACTTAGTAGATTAGTTCTTGGCTGTAGTTCGTGCTTTGTAAACTTGTGGGCGAATCCTTTTTGTGGGGTTCGCCCTTTTTTTGTACAATTTTCACGGGGGGACTTCGCCAGTTTTGTTGGCATGGTACGATTTCGTGTGTACGAGTGTCGTCACCATCGCAGCAGAAAGTCGATTCGATGTTGCATCCGCCAAACGCAGAACGTCTCGATCAAGACGAGTTCAGTTTCGACATAACGCACGATCAGTTTTTCAAGGAGACGTTTGGGCTCAAGCCGATTGCGATTGCGTTTTTGAAGATCGTGCTCGATTTGGTTCTTCTCAAAAGGCTCGATCTTAACAGCCTCACTGTCGAGGACACAAATTATCTTGACGCGAGATTCAAGAAGTTTCATGCCGATGTGGTTTATCGCGTACCACTTTGGGACGGCGAATCAGTGTTGATTCACGTCGTCATCGAACACAAGAGCGAGAACGATCTCGGAACAATTTTTCAGCTTGCGAACTATGTGATGCAGGTTCACGTTCGTGAGGCGAAGCCAATCGAGCACTGGAATACGAAAACGCGATTGTCGTCGGTGATACCGGTCATTTTTCACCAAGGGAAGTCGCCATTTACTGGTGCGACAGAACTCGGCGACCTGATTTGCAAACTCGAAGGCGCAGACCAACATCAAATGCGGATGCAGGCGATTTTGTTTGACCTGTCGAAATTGACTATCGAGACAATTCCTTACGATCCCGACTGCCCTGAATTTTGGCCGGTGCTTATGATAATGAAGGTCGTGTTCAACAAACGCGATGCGTTGGAACACATTGGCGAGATTTTGCTCGAATTGAAACCGTACTCCGATGTCCCGTATTATTTGCGATTGATTCGGCTGTGCGTTCACTACGTTGGGTCACACTCAAACAAATTGGAGAAAGATGAAATGCAACAAATAGACAATACTATTCAAGACACGGTTGGCAATGTCGTACCGCGTTTTACCAACTACTACTACACAACGGGCTACGATGTCGGCAAGGCCGAAGGCGTCGCCGAGGGTAAAGCCGAGGGTAAAGCCGAGGGCGAAGTTTTGGCAATTCTGACAGTGCTGAAGGCTCGGTTCGGACTCTTGCCGCAAAACATTCCGACAAAAGTTTACACGGTAAACGACTTTGACCGTCTCGCAGAGTTAACCGCACTGGCCGCGACGTGCAAATCACTCAAAGAGTTTGAAGCCTCGTTGGGTTAATAAACTTGCATGAACTACGCCCTAGTATTTCGTCATCTTGGTAGTGTTGCGTTCATCTTGGGGATGAGCATGGCGTGTTCGCTTGTGTGGGCGTCGCCTGCGCTTGGCGGGGTGGCGTCGCAGGAGCGGTGGGGCGTGTTCGGACTTTTGGCGTCGATGGCCGTTTGCTGTGTTGTCGGTTTTACGCTACGGTTCTTGGGGCGTAGTGCGGTCAAGGTTAACGATAGCGACAAAGAGCAACGTCTCTTTCGACGCGAAGCGATGGCGGTTGTCGTAATGAGTTGGCTCCTTGCAACCGTTCTCGGCGGATTGCCGTACATCTTGGCAGGCGTTGAGCGATCTGAAGGTGTTCGCTTTTCGTTTGTAGATGCGATGTTCGAATCGCAGTCGGGATTTTCGACGACCGGTGCAACAGTCTTCGCGGAGTTAGAAAATCGCAACCTGTTGCCGCGCTGCGTTCTCTTTTGGCGTTCGACAACGCACTTCCTCGGCGGCCTCGGAATTATGGTTCTCTTCGTCGTCCTTTTGGGACAAGGCACGGCGGGGAAGGCGTTCATGAAACTGGAGATGAGCGGCAAAGGAACGGGCGGTTCGCCGACGCCACTCAGCAGCCAGATGGCGAAGCTGGTCACGGGAGTATACTGTACGATCACCGCAATAAGCATCGTCGTACTTTGTCTATTAGGACTCTCGGTTTACGACTCGATTTGCCACACGTTCGGCGCGATTGCAACGGGCGGATTCAGCACCTACAACGCCAGTGCGGGATACTTTAGCGCACACCAGAATCTCTATCCGCACGCTGCGCTAATCGAGTGGTTTCTGGTTGTGGTGATGTTCCTCGGTGGGTGCAACTTCTTCCTGATTTTTCAGACGGTACGAATTCGCGTTTCGTCGTTTCTTCGCAATCAAGAGTTTTTGGCGTATGCTGGCGTCATCGTCGTGGCGACGCTGATCGTTCTTGCGTCGTGCCTCGCAGCGGGCGACTTCGATGCGTATGGAATGAGCGACTCGCCGCACATTGCGATTGTTGAAACCGAACGAATCGAGGGCGGTGAATCGTTGCCGCAACCTCGTCCGACGCTGGAACACTCATTGCGGATTTCGTGTTTTCAAGTCGTTTCGATTCTCACCACGACCGGTTATTGCACCGACGAGTTTGAGAAGTGGAACCCAATCGCACTCGGAACGATCTTTTTGCTGATGGCGATTGGTGGTTGTGCTGGCGGCACGGGTGGCGGCTGGAAGGTGGTGAGATTTGTCGTCTTGACGAAACTCTGCGGACAAGAAATTGAACGTTCGTTTCGCCCGAACGTCGTTCGGCCACTTCTCTTGGATGGCGAAAAACTCGAACGCGATGTTCAATACAACATCTTGATATTCTTTGCGTTTGCGGTGCTGATTGTGGTGCTGGCGACGTTTACGATACTGGTAATCGAACCGCAAACAACGTGGCACGATCCACTCAACAATGAGGCGAAACTTATCGACACCGCTGGGATGGTGATGACGACGTTTAACAACGTCGGCCCCGCGTTTGGCATTGTCGGCGCGCGACAGAACTACGGCGGACTGACGGAGATAACGAAACTGCTGCTGGCGTTTTTGATGCTGCTCGGTCGCCTCGAAATTATGGCCGTCCTCGCACTCTTCCACCCGACGTTTTGGAGAAATTGACCCGTTACGGGTCGATTTGTAGGCTTCGCCCTCCGCAAGACCGCGGCTTGCGGCAATGACGCCTCGATGGGCCGCTACCGTTTTGGTACGGGAAATTCCAACCAGCTTGAGTATAAACCGCAATGTCATTCCAAACTTGTGAATCACCGGTGTGGCTTGCGGATCGGCGCGAAGTTGTCTGCGTTGACATCGACGCGGGAACGCTGCATGTCGCCGAAGATGTGTCGGCGACGACGCGAGAAGTTTTTGAAGTTGTGCCGACACGTTCGTTCTCGCCGCAGTGTGGATACCAGTGCGGACGAATCGGTGCTGTCGTGCCGTGCGAAACAACTGATGAACTGTTACTTGTCTGCGACGTGGGAATTGTTTTGTACAACTTGAAAACGCAGAAAACGCAAACACTTCTCGCGGTGAAATTACCGAGTGACTTACGCTTTAACGACGCCAAGTGTGACCCGTCTGGAAAACTCTGGTGCGGCACGATCAGTCTCTCGCGGACGCGCGGTGCGGCGTCGCTCTTTCGCCTCGACCACAATCCGTGGCGACTCACCGAAGTCGTCACCGGTCTTACAAACTCAAACGGTCTCGCGTGGAGCAGCGACGGCGCGACGCTATATCACATCGACACGCCAACACGCGAAGTCGTCGCTTACGACGTTACGTCGCAAGCTGGCGACATCAAACGTCGCGGCGTAGTTGTGAAGTTCGACAACGACACACGCGGTCGCCCCGACGGAATGACTATCGACGAAGACGGTATGCTCTGGATCGCACACTACGAAGGCGGATGCGTATCGCAGTGGAATCCGCAGAACGGCGAAAGACTCGCGGTCGTACCACTGCCGCACGACCGCGTTACGTCGTGTACCTTCGGTGGCGGTGACTTGCAAACGCTCTTCGTCACCGTCGCCGATGTCGGCATGTTCGCGTGCCGGGTTCAGAGTCGCGGAGTAGAGCCGTCGCGTGTTGTGATTCCGCGTTGACACTGTGCAGAGTTTCGCGTAGAATTGTTGTCTGTTCACGGATTGTTTTGCTTCACACCACGTTTCGTCATTCGGCGCGTAGGCGGGAATCCATCCAGATTCTGGTCGCTCGCTTACGCTACGTCTGTGCCGATTCAGGCACTCGCTTACGCTTCGCGTTCTTATTCACTCGCTTCCCGCTCCGATTCCAACAACACAAGAGGCCCAAAATGTCAGACCGTCTTCTCACTCGTCGCAACAATGTTCGTCGTCACTTGCGGAAGCTCAAGATTGATTCGCTCCTCGTGACGGCACCGGAGAACGTCCGTTACTTGACCGGTTTTCGCGGAAGCGATTCGTATCTGCTCGTCACGATGACCGACGAAGTAATCTTGAGTGACACACGATTCGAGACGCAACTAAAAGAAGAATGCCCAACGTTTGACGTGGTTGTACGTCGTCCTGATCGTTCGTCGATGGCGGACGAGGTTGTGAAGGCGATAAAGTCGCGGAAGCTGAAGAACGTCGGACTTGAGGCGAATTCGATCTCGCTTGCCGCAGCGGAAAAACTACGCGAAGAATTGCCGACCGTGAATTGGTGCAAGACCGATGGAATCGTCGAGGCTGGTCGTCAAGTCAAAGACGCAGACGAACTCAAAGTGATTGCCCGCGCGATTCAGGTTGCGGAAACCGCGTTTCTTGAGACGCAAGACTTCTTCAGTGGCGACGAACGCCGCAGTGTCACCGAAAAAGATTGGTGCATCTGTGTTGAGTTTGAGATGCGGTCGCTTGGCGCGGAGGGAACGTCTTTTCCGTCGATCATTGCGGCTGGTCCGAAGGCGGCGTTGCCGCACGCGATTCCGGGGAGCGAGCGAGTTATTGATCACTCGCTACTGCTTGTCGATTGGGGTGCGTGCGTCGATGGTTATTGCAGTGACCTGACGCGGACGCTCATTCTCGAAAAACCGAGCAAGAAATTGGTCAAAGTTTACGAGACGGTTTTGGCGGCGCAGCAGGCGGCGATCAAGGCGATTCGTCCGGGGGTGAAGGCTGCCGATGTCGATGCCGCCGCCCGCCGCGTCATCGACGATGCTGGCTTCGGAAAATACTTTACGCACGGAACGGGGCACGGGATCGGTCTCAAAGTCCACGAAGCCCCACGACTCGGAAGCCGCTCAAAAGAGACGCTCCAAGCCGGAAACGTCATCACCGTCGAGCCGGGAATCTACCTTCCGGGGCAACTCGGCGTTCGGATTGAAGACGATGTTCTTGTCACCAAAACTGGGGCGAAAGTCTTGAGTCACCTCGGCAAAACACTCAAAGACATGACGATTTAGGAAAGACGGCGAAAGTTTGCCGATTGTCCTCATAGTAAGAATTGCGATTTTTGTTCCCGTTGTGCGGTTTGCAGCTATTGTGACTGTACAATCTCCCGATACCCACGCCATCGGACGATGAGGGGGTGCGTTTTACCCGCTGTGGGTGAAATCGCCCTTGATAACGATTCACGCAAGTTTGGGCCAAAGGGAGAAGAAAGAGATGGGTTCTCAATCGCTACTGTACCGGAGCCTTTTTGGGGCTGCGGCGTTGACCGCTGTCGGCGGAACGACTTTGTTAGGGGCCGACTTGGTCCCGCGTTATTATGGCGGACCGGCGCGGGTGGCGTTGCGTATGGACGACGCACCGGTCGATGTCAACCTGCAAGAAACCGTTGTTCAGCCACAACAAATACCGGTGGCGGACAACGTGCCCGCCGTCGCGGTGCCACCTGCACCGATTCCGATGGTTGCCCCCGCGCTGATTCCGATGGCGGCTGCTCCCGCACCGGTACCGATGGCTCCATCACCGATGGTCGTTGCTCCGCCACCGGCCCCCGTGCAAGTCGTCGTCGCACCGTCGGTTGACCCCGCGCAACTTGCGTACCTCGAAGGCGAGATCGCAAAGATCAAGGCCGACATGAAAAAGACGGTCAAAGCTCCCGACACGAAAAAAGGGTGGAGCACACCGAAAATCGGCGGACGTATTTTTCTCGACTCCGTTAACTACGCCCAACAAGATGCCGAGAGTGCAAGACCAGATGTCAACGGCGACCTCAACAACATGCTTGGCGTTTCCGATGCGCGAATTGCCGTGAGCGGAACCGGATATGACAACTTCGACTACAAGATCGAACTCGGAATCGGTAGCTTGAGTGCTGGCGATAATGGCCAAATCTCGCTCCGCGACCTCTATTTCGGTGTGAAGAATCTTCCAATTTTGAACAACGTTCGCGTCGGAAACTTTCGTCCCGAAACGACGATGGCGTACTCGGTTAGCCCGACGGTAATCCCAACTCTCAACTATACCAATCCGAGTAGTGCGTTTGCGTATGGTCGGCGACTTGGTGTCACGTCAACTCACTTTGCGTGCGACCAAAAGATGCGTTTGATGATCGGCGTCTTCCAAGGCGGCGACATCACGACCTCGCGTTCGATTGTCAACGACAACCAGAGCACACTCTTCGTCACGCGATTCACGGCGACGCCAATTTACGCCCAAGAAGGGAAGTACCTGCTCCACATCGGCGGTAACTACTCGCACCACTCACCGACGGCTGCAGGCAGTTCTGCCGTCAGCGTTTACCAAGCGAACCTGAACACACAAACCGGTTCGATTATGGTGAACACAGACCCCGTCGCCAACGGCAGCGTGCATCAGGGCGCACTGGAGTTCATCGCGCAGTACAAGTCGCTTGGCGCGGCGGGTGAAGTCTACCTGCGCGAAGTCACGCCGTATGGTACACGTCGCGTGGGACGTACCGCAACGGGCGCGTGGCTCGAAGGACGCTGGGTTGTGACAGGCGAGAGCCGCGCATACGACAAGGACGCCGGTGTGATCGGTGCGATCAAACCGAAGAACAATTTCCATGCGCTCAAGTGCCGTGATTGGAATTTGGTTGACGGTATCGGTGCGATTGAACTTGCCGTGCAGTGGAGTTACGCCGACACGACCGATTGGCGTGGCGTCAGGAATGCCGATAACACATTGGTCAAGTCCGGTCAGCTCAACGAAATGACGTTTGCAACGAACTGGGTCTGGTCGCAGCATGTTCGCTGGATCACGCAGTACACGCGAAGCTGGCAAGATTTGGCTATCGTCGGCGTCAATCACGTTGCAACAACCGACATGATTGGGTGTGGTTTGCACGTTAACTGGTAGCCCCGTTACGGGGCGATTTGCAGGCTTCGCCCTCCGTCGCAACGCGGCCTCGCTGGGCCGCTACCGTTTTGGTGCGGGAAGTCAAACCGTCTTGAGTATAATGAGATGAGAATCTTTCGCCACTACAATACAGAGGCGGCGTTCAATTTGGCTTGCGAAGAGGTGCTGCTCGGCGGGATGTCGGGCAGCACGTTTTTCGTTTGGCAGAACAGGCCGTCGGTCATCGTTGGGCGAAATCAGAACACGCTCACCGAGGTGAACGCTGCGCTTGCGGAGTCGCGGCAGATCGACATTGTTCGTCGCCGCTCTGGTGGTGGGAGTGTCTATCACGACCTCGGAACTCTCAACTTCACGCTCATCGAAACCGTTAGTGCTGCGACGCTGGCCGACTTCAACGAGCCTGTCGTCGCCGCACTCCGCCGCATTGGCGTTGAGGCCGAGTTCACTGGCCGCAACGACTTGATGGTCGCGGGGCGAAAGTTTTCTGGCAGCGCGCGATACACTCAAGGAAACCGCGTTCTCTTTCACGGCACGATTCTCGTCGCGGCGAACCTCGACATATTAGACCGCGTACTAACGCCAAACGGCGAAAAACTGTCGCGGAAGGGAGTCGATTCGGTACGCAGCCGCGTCATCAATCTCTGCGAAGTGAAACCGTCGATCACGATTGACAAATTATCAGATTTGCTCATAAGAACGTTCTGTGAACGCTACAAGCGTGACAACGTAGCCATTGACGAAGAAGGCCTCATGCCGTTTGAGGTTAACGCAGCAGAACAACTTGCGACGGAGCGTTATCGGCAGTGGACGTGGAATATCGGTAACTCGCCGCAGTGTGAGATTGTGCGGTCGGCGCAACTTTGCGGAGGGAACGTCACGGTCTCGTTCACGGCCCAGCGTGGTGTCTTGACGCAGCTTACGATCCGCGGCGATTTCTTTGGCACCCGCGACATCGCCGAACTCGAACAACTTCTCGTCGGCACGCCACACAACCACACCGAACTTTCCGAACGTCTCGCCACAATCCAAATCGACGATTATATTACCGGCGCAACGTCAGAAGATTTGATCACGCTTTTGGTGTGAGGTGTTGTGGCCAGCAATAGGCCATATAGGTCATATAGAACCTATGCGTCCTATGGGCCTTGCGTGAATTCGCATCACATCCCGCTCGGCATTGGGCAGCCGAGCATTGCGCAGGTGGCGCGGAGTAGTTCGGTTTCGTGTGGTGTAACTTTGCCGTCGCTGGCGATGCACGTCGTTACCGCCTCGACGAATCGCTGCATCACCGGCGGCGACGCCGCAGCGAGTTTGTCCATCGCTTCCGCAAACGCAACGAATGAACAAGCCTCATTCGGCAATACTGAAAAATTCTGAATTGAGAGCACGTTCATCGCCTCTGCAAACGCCGTTTCTGCACTGGATTCGTCGTCGTTCCCGCGACGCGCGATGACCGAAAGTGCTGTCGCTGCCGGTACCGCGATTGCTTGGACGGAGTGATACGCAACTTGCACTCGCTCCGCACACCCGAAGAAAACATCGAGGTCGCGGAGCAAAAGTCCGCGAAGCGTGTACTCGAAAAGCGTGACGCGGTTGTCGTGCTGAATAATGTCTTCAACACATTTTCGGTACGCGCGATAACGTTCTGGCGGCAACTTTCGCATCGCCGCGAGCGCAGACTGCACGAGCGGAACGTAAGTCTCCGGCGCGACCGATTTGAGCGAGTTTCGCAAATCGTTGACTCGCTTCACAACTTCGTCGCCGAGTGAAGTGCGAACGAACGGCAGCAGTGTTTCGTCGGAATTGGACTCGATGAGGATCGCCAGTGTGAGCACTGTCGCCGATTCGGATTCGTGTGAAGCGTCGCGGAGTGGCGTCGGGAGCGATTCCATCATCGACGCGAGATACGCGAGGTGGTGCCAGTTCATCTTCCCGATTCGTCCCATCACGCGGTCTGCGGGCGAACGTGCGTCGTTCTTCTCACGCTTCTTGTTTTGAGAATTGTCTTGCGAAGTTTCGTCGTCGCGTCGTTTTTGGTTACGCGATTCTTCGAGCGTCATCACTGCTCCCGATGGCGTCGCGAGAATGCGGCGGATGCGTTCATCCAGCGGCGGGTGCGTTGCCCAAAGCGACCCGAACGACCAACCGCTGATGCTCCCGAAAAAGAAGTGGCTCATCTCAAGCGCGTTCGTCGCCTCGACTTTGCTGCCGTTTGTGAATGTTTTGATTCTGTTTAGCGCACCGGCAATTCCAGCGGGATAACGTGTGAACTGCACCGCCGAAGCGTCGGCGAGAAACTCGCGTTGCCGCGAAATCGCCGCCTTAATCAGGCAGCTAAAAAACATTCCAATCGCGCCGCCAATGAGAAGAGCAAGTCCAACGACGAGAAACACCAGAGCGGCACCGCCGTCTTTCTTGTTCGAGCCGCGCGACGACGTTGCCATCACGCGGATAACTCCCCAACCGATCAGTGCAAGAACTTCGAGTCCGAACAGAACTCCCAAGAGGCGAAGGTTGATTCGCATGTCGCCGTTCAAGATGTGACTGAACTCGTGCGCGATAACGCCTTGAAGCTCGTCGCGCGAAAGTTGGTCGAGCGTGCCGCGCGTGACAGCGACGACGGCATTTTGCGTTGTGAACCCTGCGGCGAATGCGTTGATCCCGCTTTCGCCGTCGAGAATGAAGACGTGCGGCACCGGAATCCCCGACGCTATCGCCATTTCTTCGACGACGTTGTAGAGCCGTTTTTCGGACGGGTCGCGTGTATCGGACGCGACTTCGCGCCCGCCGAGTTGCGTTGCAATCCCGACGCCGCCGTGCGCGGAAAGCGAAACAGTTTTGTAGAGCGTCGCGCACCCAACAACACCGCCGACGACAACAAGCGTCATCAGCAATAGCGTACCGTGAAACGCAGGGTCAACGAGAAACGTGTTGTCGAAACTTTGCCCCGATTCGTTTTGCGAACCGTTCTGCGCCGCGACAAGCGCACCGACAACAACAGCGTAGACAATCGCCGTCGTCAAAAACATGGCGAGGGCGTACAAAAACACGAGCCACTTCGTATTGCGGCGTGCGCGGTCTTGGTGTTCAAAAAAGTTCATTGAGCTGTATCCTCTTCTCTTATAGGACATATAGGCCCTATAAGTCCTATAGGGCCTATCAACAATCGGCCACTCGCTTACGCTTCGTGCTCTGATTTTGGCACTCGCTTACGCTTCGTGTTCTGATTGGGTGACTGATTTTCAATCTCTCACAACTTGCATCACGAAAAGTTCATCGAGTGGCCAAGTGTCGATGATGCGGTTTACGTCTGCGAGTGTGACTCGTTCGATGGCGGCGATCTCTTCGGCGGTCGTTATGAAACGCTGCGTTGCAAGCCACTCTTCGGCCACCGAAGTCGCACGACCGAGCGGACGCTCGTCGCCAAAGAGTAACCGCGAAACCGTCTTTCGCTGCGCACGAACGAGTTCGTCGTGCGTCGGACGGTGGCGTGAGAGCGACGCGAAAACTTCTCGCGTCGACGCGGCGCACTGGTCCGAATCTTCGTGATCGCACGATAGCGAGCCACACCAAAGTCCGGTGTCGTTATAGGCCGTGTAACCAAGCGATGCCGACTCCGCACGCCCCGAATCAACAAGCTCCCAGTAGAGACGACTCCCGCTATCATCGCCAACTATCGCCGCGAGAAGTGTTGCGGCTTCGTAGTCGGTGCTCTGTCCGGCGGGGGCTTCGGCGAAGAAAATCGCGTGATGCTGCGCCGCCGACTCTTTGACATGCGTCATCAACTTGCCACGCCAAGTCGGCGCGACCGCACGCGGCGTTCGCACGTTTCGCACACCGCGCGGGAAGTTTTTCCAGTATCGCTCAATCGTTCGCAGCGTGTGACCAACGTCAACATCGCCGCAGACAACAATGACGCTGTTCTCCGCAACATAGTGGCGACGCAGATAGTCACGCATCGCATCCGGCGTTAGCACGGCGAGAGTTTCGCTCGTGCCGAGAACGCGACGCGAAAGCGGATGTTCGCCGAAGAAAATCTCGCGTGCGAACTCGTCTGCTCCGAACGGCGGTACGTCTGCGTCCATTGCGATCTCTTCGAGAATCACGTTACGTTCGGTGGCGAAGTCGTCTGGTGCGAGCATCGGCTGTGCGAGTTCGGCGACGAGGCGTATTAACTCGTCGTGAAACTCGGCGAGTGCGGAGGCGTAGTAGACGGTCTCTTCTTCCGAAGTATAAGCGTTAACAGCGGCACCTATCGCGTCCCACGCGGCGTTGAACTCGCGCCCGCCGAGCCGTTCGTTCCCTTTGAAAAGCATGTGTTCGAGGAAGTGCGAGACGCCGCTCTCCGCCGCCGTCTCGTCACGCGAACCCGCCAAAACACCAAACACCACCGCCACCGACGCCGCGTCGCGGTTGGGTTCAATGAGAATTTCTAGACCGCGAGATGATTGCATGGCGAATTCAATGCAACCAATAAGACCTATAGGTCTTATTGGTTGTGGGGTAATTGCGGGGAAATAGCCGTTTCACTTTTCCGGCGAAGTCGTAATCACGAGCGGGGCGTGCAGATACTTTTGCGCGACGGCGACAACATCTTTGAGCGTTACGGCACGGATGCGTTCGGGGAAAGTTCGGTCGTAGTCAAGCCCCAAACCAAAGAGAACGTCCGTCGAAACTTGTTGCGACTGTTCGCCGATAGTCACGTTTTGCTGCGCGTGCTGGAAGACGAGTCGGTCGCAGGCGCGGTCGAAGTCGTCTTGCGGGATTTCGCCAGCGGCGGCGCGGCGGATGTTCGCCTCGATCCGCGAAACGACTTCGTTTATCGCCGCCGGATTCGTTTGCGCAAGAACAAGCATGTACCCCGGAACTCGTCCCGTTCGCAGCGACGTGTTCACGCGGTACACCAAACCTTCACCACGCAACTCTTGGAACAGCCAACCGTTCGGCCCCGTTCCGTCCGAGAGAATCGCCGACAAAACCCGCATCGCCGCGTGTTCTTGCGTGCTGTAAATCCCCGGTGCTTTGTACGCGACAAGAACCATCCCCGCATCTTTCTCCGTAACTTTGTTGCGTCTCCCAGCTTCAAGCGGCGCGGCTGGAAGTTCTTCCGGTTTGATTTGATGCGGCGGCGCATTCGCACCACGACCAAAGTATTTCTCCACCATCGCCATCGCCGACGCTTCGTCGATGTCACCAAAAACTGTGACAACCATATTGCGCGGCACAAACTCGCCAGCAAAAACGGTCTTGAGATCACTCGCCTTGAGCGGACTCACCGACTCCGTTGTTCCGCCGTCCAGAATCGAGTAGATCGACCCCGCCGGAAGCGACTCGGTGAAAAACTCAAGCAGTTCACTGATCGGATTGTCGAGACGCCGCGCAATCGCTCCGAGCGCGAGCGTCTTCACTTGGTCGAACTCCTGTTCAGGAAACGTCGATTCAAAAAAGCACGACGCGAGAATGTCGGCGGCTTTTGAAGCGTCTTGTTTGAGAACGATTGCTTGACCGTATGTCGAATATCGTCCGCTGCTGATCGAAAGTGTGCCGCCGCAGGAGTCGAAGAAGTCGGCGATTTCGTTGGCGGTGAATCGTTCGGTTCCTTTGTCGAGCATTGCGGCGAGGAGCGATGCGCGTCCGGCGGTCTCGCGTGTTTCGGTCGTCATTCCACCGTAGACAATCGCGCGAACCGACACGAGCGGCAGATTACTTTGTCGCTTGTAGACGACGCGAAGTCCGTTCGGCAACACTTTCATAACGGCGGGCGCGCGACTCGTGTCGGCGACGGCTGCCGCTGGTTTCGGAAGTCCACCGGTCGGCGCGATGACGATGCGGGTTTCGCGCTGGCTATCAAAAAACTTTCGCGCGACTCGTTCAATGTCGGCGGCGGTAACGCTGCGAATTCCGGCGACGTACTGGTCGTCGTAGTTCGGATCGCCGGTCATAATCGTGTTGCGTCCCATTGCGGCGGCGACATCGCTTGCGTGTTGTCGCCCGAAGAAAAGTTCCGCTTCTTTCTGACGTTTTGCTTTGTCGAGTTCGTCGGCGGCGACTGGTTCGGTTTTCAGTCGTTCGACTTCGGCGAGAATCGCTTGCATCGCCTCTTCGTATTTATCCGGCGACGCGACGCCCATCAAAATGAACAGCCCAGTGACGTAGTGCGGCGTTTGACTGTGAACGCCGACCGACAACAACAGTTGTTGTTCGTAGACAAGTTTGCGAACGAGGCGTGAACTTTCGCCTTCGGATAGGATGTATGCGATCACGTCGAGTGCGAACAGGTCGGCGTCGTCGAGTTTGATTGTTGGATATGTGATGGCGAATTGAATTGTTCGCCCGTCCATTTCGCGTGCTGTTTCGCGCGGGGCGAGTTGCACCGGTTCGCTTGCGAGCGGGATGAAAACTTCGGTTCCGCGCGGCGTCCCTTCAAACTGTTTGCGTATCTCTTCGACTACCGCCGCCGTATCGACATCGCCAGCGACGACGAAGGTGATGTTGTTTGGTGCGTAACGTTCGCGGTAGAACGCGAGTGCGTCGTCGCGGGTGAGACGTTTCAAGTTGTCGATGTAACCGATGATCGGGTGACGAATTGTGCTCTCGCGGTACGCCGCTTGCGACATCAGGTGCCACATTACGCGACCGCGGTCGTTTTCGCCGTCGAGCAGTTCTTGCGTGACGACTTTGTGTTCGCGGTCGAACTCGGTCTGTTCCATTGTGACGTGCTGCATCATATCGGCGACGAGTGCGATAGTTGTCATCACGCTGGCTGCGGTGCTGTCGATGAAGTAGCAGGTCATGTCGTGCGACGTGTAGGCGTTGGTGACGCCGCCGATTCGTTCGATGATGTGTTCGATCTCTTTTTCGGAGTGTTTCGTGGTGGTACCACCGGCGACGATGTGTTCGAGGAGGTGACTGATCCCGCTGCCGAGCCACTGGCCTTCAAACGCCGAACCAGTGTTTTTGACAAACGCACGCACCGACGCGACGGGTGCGGAGTGGTCTTCGGCGACGAGGATTGTGAGTCCGTTTGAGAGTTCGACGCGGGTTGTGTTGTGTGGGAGCGACTGCTGTTGTGTGATGGTCAAGGGGCGTTCTCCAGAAGTTGTTTCGGCGGAAGTTGCGGGCGTAGCGAAGCACATTGCTACCGCAAACGTGCTGGCGACGAGCGTTCGCCAAGAATGGTTGAAGTGGGTCATGGTTAAAAAGTGGTTAGTGGTTGTAGTGTAGTCTAGTGTCCGTGTTTGTCCGTGCCAGTCCGTGTTCGTCCGTGTGTCCGTGTCCAGCGAGGCACAATTGTCCGCTATTCTAGCCGACAGACGCCGTGCGACAAGGGCCGCAGTTGGTAGAATAGACCTATTCGGAAACTTGCACCCGCACAGCGGTTCGGCATAGCCGAACCCTCCAAACGCCTGCGGCGTTGATAACTGGAGGGTTCGGCTATGCCGAACCAGAACTAACAAATCGCCCCAACTTCATGTTTCCGAACAGGTCTACCACACCCAAAAAATCATGGCCGCCCCCTTACCAAAGCGTCTCTTGCGGGTACACTCAAGGGCGTTAAATGGTTGGGGGTGGG
>JBOFSQ010000078.1:0-14494 GCA_051651625.1 Thermoguttaceae bacterium
TCTGTGTTGCGTAGTGAGCAGATTCGTGAAGTTTCCAAACTGCAGGAATTTCTACAAACCTCGCCACAGCTATTCACGCCAACCGAATGCAAGAACTACTTCCAACATGACGGGTATGCGAAAACGTAAAATGCTCTAAAAACTCGAAAAGTGGCAGTTCGGCGGCAGTCTTGCGAGTGCCTTCTGCATCAACAAAAAAGATGACCGTCTGCTTACGTTTGGCACGGGCAGCACGGTCAGTGTTTTCGGCAGCGACAAAACGAATTGTGGAAGTCATGCCGGGGCGAACAGAAACTGGCAGATTGTCAATTTTGCCACACTTACAGTCCGTTCTTGCGCCGACAATCGTGATTGGTTTATCAGTGTTGTTCGTCGCAAGAATCAACACCGTATTGCCGTCGGATGGTATAACGCTCCGATCAATCGTAAACTCAACATCGTGCGTAGATAAGAATCCATCAAATCCAATGAACGGCCCAAAGAACAGAAGAATCTGTACAACCGCAAAAAACGCAATCGCGGTTGTCATAGATGCGGTCTGCATCAGCCAAGACGAACCAGAGGCAGTACCACCGGATTTGTACACTTGCAATTTGGCTTTCGTTGGACGAAGCAACACTAATCCCCCTACAATCGCTGCATCTAGTGTGAACGTCAACCACGGATTAACTTCCTGCGCACCAAAGCATCCGCAAGACGTTTCGCCAGCGAAACCCTTCGCAAGCGAGACGATTGCAAAGGTCGTGAAACAACAAGTGCTTACGAACCACGCGATTCTCGGCAAGATTCCGGTGACGAGCCAAGTTGCAAATAGAATCTCGAACTCAACGACAAGAATGTTCAGCCAGCGATTATGTAGTAATCCGTCGCCGAGCGATGGCGTGGTTGCGAGTTGGTGTGCCTTCAAGAGTGCGGCAACGAACAGAACAGCGGCGATAAAAAACCGTAACAGTCGGTAGAGAGAACCAGACTGCCACTTTGCCAGAGTGGTTTCGCAAGAACGATCAACGTCTTGACTCGCGCGGAAAAACATGACACAACCCTTTCACCGCGTTACGTTACGCGGTAGAAAAACAGTCGTCCAACTCCTTCCAGCAATCGGCAGCTTCAAAAATCGGCGAATCACCAATTCCCTCAACTGCACTGCGCGGCATCATACCGCGAACAATCGCGGTGTCAAGTAGCTCCAATGGTGTTGGGGACATATCAAAACATCAGGGCAATGTAATGGCTTGTCCATCGGAAACATCTGCTAGACTGCAAAGGATCGGATTCATCGCAGTTGAATTTCTAACTGCTCTCACAGAACCATCACCGATAAGAAAATTGCAGACAGCAGGATGATAACTCCCAAAGCCAAACTCGCCTATAGATGAAATGTCTCTACTACTATCGGGACCATTTAGCTCGAAATCAATCGGACTATCAGCTAATCTCAGGGTTTCATAAATCTGTCTCGCGGCACCAGTAGCGTTTCTAACGCTAACTTGCATAATACTGCAATCCGCTTGGTTGACCCAATAACCACCGCATTTATTTAGACGACTGATGGGAATATGTTTTTCGCCAACAATAAGCTGGTTGCTCGTACCATCACGCCACCAAGACATTGTATCGCGAGGCGTGTTGGCATTTACGTCTCCCGTTCCTGAATAACACGAAACTCTCAATGGGCCGAAATGAGGATCGGAATGGGCTGGGTTGGTTGAGTCGTAACAAAAATACCAACCATTGGGACCCGGAATATAACTGCCATCTTCATTTTTTGCACGAACTCTGATGACAACAGCATAGTCTCCACACGGACCAAGCGGCATGGTTGTATGCTCTTCTTCTGAGTCGCAACTTTCGGTCGTGAATACCGGCCCCCTACGACGCGTAGGGCAGTAGTATGAAAGAACAGAACTGTAAGCTTTTTTTTCCTCATAAGAAATCGAGTTCCACCACTGGCGGTGACGCACAAAATCCAACGGGTCACCCCCTGCTTGCATTGCTAACTCCATCCCGTTTTTCAAGAGTGCGTCATAAAGTCCTTGTTTCTCAATATACGGAAATAGTAACACCCAAAACGAAGGACGCCCAGAATGAATCGCCAGTGGCGGCAGATACCTTGTCGCACTTTCAAAATTGTGTACAGCAAGCCCGACTTGCTTGATGTTGTTGACACACTGCATACGCCGAGCCGCTTCGCGCGCTGCTTGAACCGCAGGAAGCATGATCGCGATAAGAACAGCGATAATGCCAATGACAACCATCAACTCAATGATAGTAAAAGCTCTTCTACAACTCATTGCTTACCCCTTTTATTTTTCCAAATGGTGTGGCCTGTGGGTTTGGCGGACAGAGGAAGTCAAAATACTTCTTTGGCGACAATAGTCAAAAGTCTCATCTAGCTCCTTCCGGCAATCGGCAGCTTCAAAGTTGGCATCATTACCACTCAAGCATCTTTGTCGAGGGTCACTTATAACACCGCCAACCGCTGCTGTCAAGTCGCGTAATCATAAGACGTTTGGTGAAAATGGGAACGATAGCGAACCCAGTAAGTCTGGCGTGACACGCGCAAGGAAAACGGTCTTGTCGCGGGAATTGAAATTGTCTACAATCCGCCGTATTTCCGCAGAGTTGGTGCGCGCACCAATAAATCTTAACACCGGATCGCGCTTTGCAGTTTGTCCGTTCGCAACTTCTTTTGACGTTTGCATTGGTCGTCGTTCTGAACGTCGCAGGGAAAATATGCGCGCAAGATGTAGCGCAAACAAACGATACAACTGCGAAACGATTTGCTGGAATCCCGCAACGTCTCATTCCACCGGTGATGACGACGCCACTCTTCTCACGCGACAACACCGCGCCGTCAGATTCTGTCGCCGCGCCACGAGACGCGACTGGACTCCCCGGATTCGACGGCCAATCTGCGCCGCTTGAGTACACGTTTGCACCGTACGGAAGTTTGGAATCGAGCGATGGCGTTCGCGTCGCGGCTGGGGCGACGCCAGCGATTCCTTCGCCCGCGACTTCTCCACCAAACACCGCCACGCCAGCACCGATATTTCCGTCCATCTCCGGTAACACACTCGGCGGCGCGACTCCGTTTAGACGCATCCGCCTAAACTCTCGA
The DNA here is from genome assembly GCA_051651625.1 of Thermoguttaceae bacterium. Taxonomy (GTDB): domain Bacteria; phylum Planctomycetota; class Planctomycetia; order Pirellulales; family Thermoguttaceae; genus JBOFSQ01. The sequence goes on from JBOFSQ010000078.1 coordinate 3,119, forward strand.
AGCGATCAACCGATGGACATCATCTCCGATGTCGATGCCGTCACGGGGCGTTCGGTCGTTCTCGTGAGCAACGGCGTTAACATCATCATCGAAGGAGTGAGTGCGTCGTCGCCGCTCGTCGGACAAATCATCGACATATCTGCCGACCGCGCCGCAATTTGGGCAACACAACTCGACGGAATGCGACGCGATACCGAACACGTCCAAGACGATCAGCAAGAGATGGAGTGTTATGTCGAAGGGAACATCGTCTTCCGCGACGGTCTGCGAACGATCTTCGCCGACCAAATGTATTACGACGCGAAAAACAAAATCGGTTATATCAAAAACGGCGAAGTCTTGATGCCGATTGCGGAAAACAATTTGCGACTCGAAGGCGTCGCGCGTCTCAAGGCCGAGGTGTTGCGGCAACACGGCGACGGCCAGTTTTCCGCAACGAACTCGCTCATGACAACGAGCCTTCTGGGCGTGCCATCGTACTCGTTGCGTTCACGAAACCTCACGCTCAAAGAGGTTGCAACACGGCCAACGTCAACGTCGGCCTCGCCAACAAAGTCGTGGGCGGTTGCAGAAAACAACTTCATCTATGCCCGCGAGTGTCCGGTATTTTATTGGCCGTGGATGGCGTCGTCGCTCGATGAACCGACGCTCTACATCAAAAACTTCTTCTACGCTTACGACGGCGTATTCGGTCATCAAGTACGAACGACGTGGAATCCGTTCCAGCTTTTCAACATCCGTCGTCGCCCCGACGGATGCGACTGGGACATCAGTTTAGATTACTTGAGTCTGCGTGGTTTTGGTGCTGGAACGTCGCTCGCTTACGACCGCGACAACTGTTTCGGCCTCGGCGGCAAGACACGCGGTGCGTTTAACTTCTGGGGAATATACGACACCGGTTTTGACAACTTGGGACTTGACCGTCGCCACGTTTCGTTTCCGAATCCGTTTCGGTATGAGTTCTACTGGAAACATCGTCAAGCGATTGGAATCAGCGAGAATCCGTGGATTGCCACCGCACGCGCGGGGATGATGAGCGACCGCAACTTCCGTAAACAATACGACAATATCGCGTGGCTAACGGAAGAGAATCGCACCACCATGCTCGAACTCAAAAAGACCAAGGACGATCACTCGCTCGGACTTGGTGTAGAGTACGCACTCGACAAGAGCGTGACAAACTCGAACTGGCTCCCGCGACTCGATCACTACGTTTTGGGACGGTCGCTCCTTCACGATTACCTCACATCGTACTCACACATCCGCGCCGGTTTCGTTCAGTACAAAACCGCATCCGCGCCCGACGATATTTCTGACCTCGCACTCTTCGATTACCTTCCGTGGGAGGTAACAACGGATGGAACCAAAACGATTGACACGTCGGCGGCGGTTGTTTCGTTGCGTCACGAGATCGACTTACCGCTCTCGCTCGGCCCGCTTCGTACCGTACCGTTTGCGGTTGGCGACTTTGCATTTTGGGGAAGCGACCGAACGGGAAAATCGGCGGATCGTGCTTATGGTCAGTTTGGTGTTAGACTTAATCTTCCGTTTGTGAAGGTCAATCCGGCGGCGTCGAACCGGCTCTGGTATCTCAACGGCCTCGCGCACAAAGTCGATTTCGACGCAGAGTTTTCGTATGCGACGACGAATCGTCACTACGAAAACTTGATCCTCTTCGACCCGCTTGACGACTGGTCAACCGACGACGCCCGACGCCGTTTTGATGAGACGACGTTCGGCGGCGCGATACTTCCGACGATGTATGACCCGCGAAACTACGCGATTCGCAGCGGACTTTTGAACACGGTAACGTCACCGTCGTCGGAGGTGCTCGACTCGATGTCGCTTGTGCGTCTCGGCATGACGCACCGCTGGCAAACCAAACGCGGCCCCGTCGCGCGGCGCAACATCATTGATTGGATTACGTTCTCAACGCATGCTAACATTTACCCCGAAAAAGCCCAAAACTACGGACAGAATGTCGGTTTTATCGACTACAACTTGACGTGGCACGTTGGCGACAGATTTTCGATTCTCTCGTCTGGTCTATTCGATCCGCAAGAGCACGGCCAGAGAATTGTTCGCGTTGGCGGACTCACGTCGAAACCCGGACGCAGTTCGCTCTATGTTGGCGTCGATTCGTTCAGCGGTGCGTTTGATCGGACTTACCTTTCGCTCGCGCTTCAGTATACGATGAACAAGAAGTACGCGATGACTTACTCAACGGCCTACGACTTCAATCGCGGCAAGAACGTTGGTCACCAGTTCAAGTTTTCTCGGACGGGCGAATCGTTCCGCCTGATTGCTGGCGTTGTCTACAACGAATCGCGGAACGATTGGGGGTTCAACCTCTCGCTCGAACCAGTCTTCCTTTACGGACTTAGCTCGGCAATGCTAGGACGATGACGTTGTTAGAGTTTTTTGGTCTTGACGTGGTGTGACGATATTTGATACTATACGCACGTTGGGTGGTTGAACGCTTATGCCGTCAACAAGTATATCGCATCCTACATTACGCCACGCTCGCAAAATGCCTATTTACCCCCCCCCCCCCCCCCCAGTTTACCCAAACTGCCAATGTTGGCAATGTTAAGTGGAACGTAAGCCGGAGCTTACATTCCGCTGACGGACAGACTCTGTTTTCAATCTTTGCCATCTGCGCCAAGAGTGGTTCCCAAAGTGAATCACTGCGCATTCTTCAATGGCGTTTTGTCGTTCCTGAACATTTTGTTGGGAGCACATTTCTACAAAAAGGCGTGTTCACGCCGCGTCAATGTTGTCTGACGGTGGGTTTGCGCGCAGCCCCACAACGGACGTAGCTTTGCCACGTTCCTTACCACCATTCTCAAAAACTACGTTCCATTGTACATGACAAGCTACCTAGAAAACGCTTCTCGCAAAAGCGAACAATTTCACGCCAAGTATGGCAATCAGCCTTGGAAGGCGAATGGTATTTTTTTGCTTTGGAGTTTTGGGCAGTTGTTCAAATTCAGCCGTCCCATGCGTCCCAAATCGGATGATGTGTGTCGCGTGGGTTTTTGGCTCAAAGGCGGCGTTGGCGATATTCTAATATCACTGAACTGGCTTCAAAACTTTCATCGGTTTCTGGATGGTGCCCTCGCTTTTGATCTCTATGTTCAAGAAAAAAGAGGAGCATGTGAAATCGTCCAGACTTTGTGCCGTAAACAAAGTTTCGTGAAACAGGTGCTCCCAGTATCTCAAGTCAAACGTGATTACGATCTCTACATAGAAATGATGCGATACCCAGATATTATCCATTGCAACGAATCGAAAATCCGTGAACTCTGTCCCAGATTACATCAGTGGTGTATGGTCGTTGATAGATTTCGTCGGGAAAATCCAATCGTCTATCGCTCCGGTACTTATGGTGAACACATCGGAATAAAACTTGCGACGCTTCAAGGGCATAATCGACTTCGGCAAGCGGATATTGATCACCTCGTTCAGGTGGAGTCCGTCTTTCAGCCCAACATCCTCGCTGACACGAATGAAACGCTTGCGAAGTTTTCGCTTGAGAACAAACGATTCATCACCATGCAGCGTGGTGTTGGTGGCAGAGACAGGAACGTATCAAACAGACTGTGGCCACTGAATCACTACGAAACACTTGCCAGACTCATCAAGAAACGGACACCAGAAGTGTGTATCGTACAAATCGGTACAGAGAAAAATCTCCCTATAAATGGTGTTGATATAGATTTGCGTGACAAAACTTCGTTTGAAGATGTCATGATTTTAATGCAGAAATCCAGTTGCCATATCGATGGCGAATGCGGCCTCGTCCATTTGCGACACTTTCTCCAAGGTGGGCCAAGCGTCGTTTTGTTCGGCCCGACGGAGAGACAGTTTTATGGACATTCAGAAAACATCAACATATTATCCGATGCATGCGTGGGAGGATGTGAATGGATTACGCCAGTTTATGTCGCTAAATGTCCACGCGGGTTTGATGAAAACGTGTGTTTGACTTGTCTTTCGCCGGAAGTTGTTTTGAAGTACGTCTTGGAAATAGTGGAGTGTCAATAATGCCATTTACATCGTATCTCAACCGTTTTTCCAATGTCAAAGCCGTTGTCATCGGCGACATAATGCTCGACATTTTTATGTATGGTTCGGTGGAACGAATTTCCCCCGAAGCCCCCGTGCCGATTTTTCGATTTGGCCACAACAACGAAATGCCCGGTGGTGCTGGAAATGTCGCGGCAAACCTCGCTTCTCTGGGCGTTCAAACGACCTGTATCGGTCTCGTCGGTGATGACCACGAATCCAAGAAACTCTCACAACTTCTTGAAGAACGCGGGTGCCGCGGCATCTTGCTGAAACTTGCCCAGCATCTGACGACCGTGAAAACACGGATGATTGCTGCCCACAATCATATTCTTCGCACCGACTACGAATCTCCCCGCCCAGACATACGTCCGATTCTAACACAATTTCAAAATACTGTTGAGCAAGAAGTTGCCGCCGCTGACATTGTGCTACTTTCTGATTATGCAAAAGGATTTCTTACGCCCGAAACAACACAATTTGTTATCAATACTTGCAAACGGTATGGAAAACCCGTCATCGTTGATCCCAAAGGAAAGGATTACTCCAAATACGATGGTGCCATGCTCGTCAAACCAAACCTGAAGGAGTTTCAAGATGTGACCGGAATGACACTTGATCCCAAGTCTGAACAATTTCATGCGGGCATTGTTACAGGTACGAAAAAATTGTTTGAACGATACCACATCTCGAATGTGATTGTGACGCTTAGCGAGTACGGAGTTTTGCATGTTTCTGCGGAAGAATCGACAAACGTCACACACATTCCGACCGAGGCGCAGGAGGTGTTTGACGTTTCCGGTGCGGGCGACACAACATTTGCGACGCTCGGTGCCACGCTTGGTGCCGGAGCGGATATAGAGCATGCGCTAATGCTCGCGAATACTGCCGCTGGCATTGTTGTCGGCAAGCTCGGTACGGCCTGTGTGACGACCCAAGAAATTTCTGACCACCTGCTCCAAAAAAGCGGGGAATCGACCACAAAAAATGTTGTCCGTGCTGATGAAATTGCATCAATTCTCGCCCCATTGCGGCGACAAAGCAAAACTATCGGTTTCACAAACGGTTGCTTTGACTGTATGCACCTTGGACACTTGAATTCTTTCATGCGGGCACGTGCGGAATGTGACGTGTTGGTTGTTGGTGTCAACTCTGACAAGTCGGTTAAAAGTTACAAGGGACCCAATCGACCGATTCAGGACGAACAGACTCGCGCCACTTTGGTTGCCGCATTGAAGTGTGTCGATTATGTGGTGATTTTTAATGAAACAACGGCGGAAAATCTAATCAACATTGTTAAGCCCGATGTTGTCGCCAAAGAAGGGTACTCAATTGAGCAATGGCCCGAAGCTCGTCAAGTGGTTGCATACGGCGGGCGAGCAGTTATTTTGGAACGCACCGAAGGTTATTCCACAACTGAAATCATTGCAAAAGCTAGAAAGGCAGCGTAAAACCGATGACTGATATTCAAAACGAATTTGACATCATCGCCCAACATTTTCTTGATCTGAAAAACAGCCAGCGAGAGATCGCATCGGCGGTGAGGAGTTGTATCGCAGCTCTAAAGGCTGGCAATAAAATCATGTTTTGTGGTAACGGCGGAAGTGCGTCGCAGTCGCAACATCTGGCTGCCGAATTGGTCGGGCGATATAAAATTGACCGTCCGGCGATGAGTTCGGTTGCGCTTACCGTTGACACATCGATATTGACTGCCGTCGGGAACGATTATGGGTATGCGGATGTGTTTTGTAGACAGGTTGATGGGATCGGGTGTAGCGGGGATGTGCTGTTTGGTCTTTCAACGAGCGGGAACAGTGACAACGTCGTTCGCGCTTTTGAAGCGGCGAAAAAAAACGGGATCACCACAATTGCGCTGACGGGAGCCGCGCCGGGACGTATGGCAATGGCGGACATCACGATCACAGTTCCGTCGCAGGTTTCCTGCCATATCCAAGAGATGCACCTAGCGATTGGCCACTGGATTTGCGGCGAGATAGAGAGTTCTTTCTATGGCAGCTAAAGCACTGTTTCTCGACCGCGATGGCATAGTCAACGTGGACACCGGCTACGTCTTTGAGGTGGAACACTTCCATTTTGTGGATGGAATTTTTGAGCTTTGCCGGACGGCGACACGCAAAGGTTATATCATCGTTATCGCTACGAATCAATCGGGAATCGAACGCGGTTATTTTACCGAAGACGATTTTCGTTCGTTGACAAAGTGGATGTGTGCTTGCTTTGACGCAGAAGGTGTGACGATTGCGGAAGTGTTACATTGTCCAACGCTTTCGGGGCCGAACAGAAAACCGAATCCCGGAATGTTTTTGACCGCGCAAAAAAAATACGGCATCGACATGTCGGCTTCGATTTCGATTGGAGACAAGGAACGAGACGTTGTGGCTGGGCGTCGGGCGGGTATTGGTTTGAACGTCCTGTTCACGACTTCCGGTACCAAACGCGACACGGTTTACACTGTTAGCACGTTAAAAGAAATGGAGGATTTGTTGTGATTATTGTAACGGGTGGAGCTGGATTCATCGGCTCTAACATTGTGGCGGGACTGGAACTGGCTGGACACAAGAATACAGTTGTCGTCGATTGGCTCGGCAGTGGTGACAAGTGGAAAAACATCGCCAAACGAAATCTGTTTGATGTTGTGGCACCGGACGAGCTTGATGTTTTTTTGGTCAAACATCGTGCAGAAGTCGACGGAGTCGTTCATATGGGAGCGATCTCGACAACGACCGAAAGAGATGCCGACAAGTTTGTGCATTCCAACATCCGTTTGACGTGGAACTTGTGGGAGTTCAGTCGTGACTTTGGGAAACGGTTTATTTTTGCGTCGTCTGCGGCAACTTATGGTGCTGGTGAAAACGGATTTGAAGACGACGATTCACCTGCATACCTAAACAGGCTTCGTCCGTTGAATCCTTATGGGTGGAGCAAAGCGTTTATCGACCGCAAGATCGCGGAAACGATTCGACGTGGCCAAGCGACACCGCCACAGTTTGCGGGACTCAAGTTTTTCAATGTCTACGGGCCAAACGAATATCACAAAGAAGGACAACAATCGGTTGTAGCCCACATTTTCCCGAAAGTCAAAAACGATGAGGCGGTGTCGCTATTCAAGTCGTACAATCCGAGTTACGAAGACGGTGGTCAACTCCGCGACTTTGTTTGGGCTGGCGATATTACCGATGTAGTTCTCTGGTTGCTTGAAAATCCGCAAGTCGGTGGACTTTTCAATGTCGGTTCGGGCGAGGCGCACAGTTTTGAAGATTTGGCCCGCGCAACGTGGAACGCTATCGGAAAAACGCCAAAAATCACATACATCGAAATGCCGGAAGGACTTCGAGAGCAGTACCAGTATTACACGAAAGCGAACATCAACAAGTTGCGAAACGCCGGTTACACAAAGGACATGACGCGACTCGAAGATGGCGTCGGCATTTACGTCCGCGACTTTTTGAATCAAGATGACAAATATCTGTAATCGTTCATGCCTTTTTACCGCGAACAGCACGCCTAGAAAACCCAGCCCACCGCTTATGGCACTCGCTTACGCTTCGTGTTCTGATTGACGTTACGTCAATCAGAACACGAAGCGTAAGCGAGTGCCCAGAATCAGAGCGGGAAGCGTAAGCGAGTGAAGTGTAAGAATAGATATAGCGTTCACAAAACGAGGTCAGGATAGATTCCCGCCTATGCGGGAATGACGAAACAAGGAACACCAAATGACACACAAAATCGACCGAACAAAAATCTGGCGTGCAATCAAACGTCCCTTTCTGCGACCGCTATCGCTAGTGCCGAAGAGTATCAAACAGGCGATACTTAGCCATGTCATGGCTTCGCCATCACCGAAATTTTGCGAACAACTTTACGGCGACGAACTGAAAAAACGCGAACGAGGTGAATTGTTTTTCGACAGGGCACGAAACGACTTTTGGGGCACGTCGAAAAAACGATACATCTGCGATCTACAAGAAAAACTGGGCCGCTTGCTTTCCGGTATGGACGAATTGAGTCACGAAACGGTTGACCGTTTTTGGTGCCTACTCAACTCTTGTAATGGGTTTGCTCTCCCAATGTCGTATGCCAGACTCAAACAATTTTACGGCCCGCAATGGCCGCTCTATTTTCAAGAATGTGACCGCATTGAACAATTAGAAAAAACGTGGAAAAATCCATACCATATCAAAGGCATCACATATTCACTTGACGGCCACATGGCAACGGGGTTTGGAGTGGATTATTTTCCGCCCGAAGTTCAGCGGCAGATCGTTGGTAAAGACGTTATAGACGGTGGTGGGTGCTGCGGCGATTCTGCGATGATTTTGTCGGAATACGCACCACGGCATGTATACAGCTTTGAGCCGAATCCAGAGAGTATACCCGCAATGGTCAGTGTTTTAGACGATAATGCAGTCGTTCTTGGAGAACGGCGGCAGAAAATTTCCGTCGTGCCGTTTGCTCTTGGAAAGACAAAAGGCAAGATAGAAATTCGTACGAGTGGTATGTTCGATGGTGGGACAACCACAACAACTCGCGGTGTTTTTGATGGAATGAAAACCTACAATTGTGATGTGACCGCACTGGACGACTACGTTCGTGAGAAAAACTTGAATGTCGGGCTTATCAAACTTGACATCGAAGGCGCGGAATACGACGCCATTTGCGGAGCAATCGAAACGATTCGTTCGCAGAAACCACTACTGATTATTTCAATCTACCACACCGCCAAAGACTTTTTAGAAATAAAACCGCTCATCGAAAAACTCAACATCGGTTACAAGTTTTTCGTAAGACACCTGCACATTGACAATCATTACGGCGAGTATTGCCTGTTTGGGTATGTCGATGGGGCTAAATTGACGTAACCATGAACGATTGCAACTTACGAAACCCTTGACCTAGAATGGAGAAAATGAAATGAGATTGAAATCTGTACAAAATGTGATTGATCGTGCTCGGGGAAAACACCTAATCGAAGAAGTCTACGATAAGATGCGGGCTGTCGAACAAGAATGCAAGAAGACAAGGCTTATGCTGAACAACTATTCCTTGCGAAGCGAGAAGTCGTTGGAGGTTTTAGGTGCCGACCAAGACCACAAGTGGATGCAAACGATCCGTTCACTGCTAACGGTAATGGATGTCAAAAACCGTGCCGAAGATTTTATTCGCATAGGACGCGATAATGATGGCGGCTATGTGATGCTCGACGATTTCTGTGCCGGATCGTTCGCTTATAGTTTTGGCATTTGCAACGATGTCAGTTGGGATAAAGACATTGCCGCACGCGGTATCGATGTCTTTATGTACGATCACACAATCTCTAAATTGCCAGAAAACAACGGTCGATTTCATTTTTTCAAACATGGAATTACAGGAAGCCAACCACAGTTAAACTGCAAGACCATGGAAGAGTTTATTTGTGAAAATGGACACAAAGATCATCAAAACCTCATTCTGAAAATGGATGTCGAGGGGTGTGAGTGGGACTTCCTCAACCAAGTGCAAAGCAGTACGTTGTCCCAGTTTTCACAGATGGTTTTTGAGTTCCATCAGATGACTCGTGGACAATATGATGACCTCATTTTTCCAGCCCTCGAAAAACTTAACCGAACGCACCAAGCTATACACCTACACGCCAATAACTGCGGAGATGTTAAGTTGATGGGAAACCGCTTTCTGCCACAAACATTTGAAGTGACATACTTGAGAAAAGCCGGCTACGACTTTGCACCATGCACGCGGTCATTCCCAACTCATTTGGATCAGCCAAATAACGAACTATTCCCAGATATTCTACTTGGATTCTGGGGATAATCGTCAATTTCCATTACCGCAACACCGCGTCTTTCAGCACACACAACTTATGACTCGACCCATTCTGCCCCCCCCCCCACGTCCGCGCAGATTAACATCGCCATTCGCCTTGGAGACGCTTCGCGGCGTCCCGATGCCGACGTTTGCCGCGATATTCGCCGTCGTTTTGCTGGCTGGCATGAGCTGGTGGTGGTGCGGTGGCTTCACCAAAGACGCTGCCGCCAACGCATCCAAATCGGATGGGGCATTGATGTCGTTCCTCGACAGGGAGCGACAACGAGGAGTGCGTCCTTCAATTATCATTGCAGGTAGTTCCGTTAATGGTATGAGTATTTATCGTGACCTACTCGAAGCGCGACTCGATGAATCTGTTGGGAAAACGACCATTGTTGGCGGCGGGGTATGGGAATGTGAGCGTATTCTCAAGAAGTACCAGCACGACACCCAGAATGTCAAAATAGTCTATCTTGATTTGCGAATGATTTGTCAGGGAACAGCGGTAGGTTGTATAAATGGTGATGTCTTTCGAAGCCTGTACGATTTCTCGGATATTCGAGATTTACGTCTCTATGAGTCATTGCATAAAAAAGGAGTTGTCCCTGAAAGCCGTTTGGAATTGTTTATTAACGAGGCGTTTCCTTATCGAGTAAGTTTTCGCAGCTTGAAGAAGAGCCAAAAGTTACGGCATGAATATGTGGACTATCTTGAACATTTTTGGACAGATACGGAGTACGTTGAAAGCTACAAGACCATCCAAAACGACCTCACTTGTTACACTGCCGACGTAATGTGGGAGACGAAAGACGTGCGAACACAATCACACATAAAACAGCATTTATCATCGTGTTCTCAATATAGCATTGAGATGGAATCGTGGACATGGGATTTCGTTCAATACTGCGAAGGACGCGGGATTTTTGTTGTGTTCAATGTTCCGCCGTGTTGGCGAACGCTGTCGCAGCTTCCTGACCCGAACGATCCCAATCTCACCATAGATCAAAAGAAATATCTCGCTCTATTCGACAAGCTCGACGCGCACACAAACTGTCGCGTGATTGTACTCAAAGATTTTCAGTCAATTATTCCAGACGCGGTTGATGCGGAGTATCTTTTCGACACGCACCACATGACGAAAAACGGCGCAACGGTTTACACGCATTGGCTTGCGGATCAGACTTTGCGTGACGAAAAGATTTGTGCGCACTTGGGGATTCCGTGCCAAACGGACGCGCAAACAGATTTCATCAAGCTCATCGCCGAGTTGGGAATGACGGTGCCGCAGAGTGAAACGCAGTCGTCCGAAACGCGCGTTGCGGAAACGGGTGCGACGGTAAAGTAGTGGTACGAATAGAAGCCGGAAAGGAGGCGGTACCCCGCCGTATTGACGGACAGAGAAAGCGTTGCCGTCACGATTGCACACGTTCGGTGTTGCGAGAACCAAGAAACAACGTCAACACGCGGCTCTCCGTCAATACGGCG
>JBOFSQ010000079.1:0-8726 GCA_051651625.1 Thermoguttaceae bacterium
GCGGGCGTGCTTCGATTTTAGATTCCCGCCGCGCGGGAATGACAGAAGAGAATGTGAACAGATCATCGTGTGCCCTTTCAAAGAAGTGAGGATGGAGAGACGGAAACCGCAAACCTCACGATCAAGCACACCCAGAAACAAAAACGGGGCGACTTGACCGTGCTGCCACCGTTACCCCTACCAAAGGGCATATACCACAACATCGACCAAACGCCCCTTTCGGGACGCGGCCACGACATTGTTGGTATAACCTGAAACTTGGTAGTATTTACGGTGGTTCAACAATCGCTTACGCGAAAACTAATTGTAAGAAACTAAACGAACTCTTCGATAAAAAATCTCCGTGTGATGATTTGAAAAATTGCAAACAAAAATGACAAACGAGGGTGCGCACTATATCGCGGTCTAAACGGGCGTCAATCGGGGGCGAGGAAGTTCTTTGCCGTTGCGTTATCTGGATGTGTGCGAGAATGACGAACTTTGCGTCCAATGGCGATTCGGGCACTCGCTTACGCTTCGTGTTCTGATTCGGACGCTTCCCGTTCCGATTTCCGATTTTGTCCGCACCCCTTGGGGCGAGTGTCGGGGCGTGGTATGATTCACGGCGCAGTCTCCCCACAATTCTCCACCACGCCCAAAGAATATGGCACAGACAATATCTACAGAAGCTCGAGATAGTCTACGAAAACTCCTCGTTTCCGAACAGCTTCCGGCAATGCCAAATAGTGCAATGAACGTGCTCAAGTTGGGGAACGACCCAACGCGCGTCAACCTCGACGACCTCGTTCGTCCGATTGAAGCCGATGCCGGACTTGCCGCGCAAGTGCTGAAGTTTTTCAACTCGTCTTACTTTGGGTTCCAGAGTGAGATTTCGAGCGTGCGGCAAGGGATCGCACTCGTCGGTATTCGTGTGGTGAAAAACTTTGTCCTGTGGAAGGCTGTCTTCAGTTTGATCCCGAAAGTGACCGCACCGCATTTTCGCGTCGCCGATCTTTGGCAAGACTCGCTCCGCCGTGCAATGTTTTCGCGGTTTATGGCAATGGAAATAAAACTCGGCGACACCGATGTCGCCTTCGCCGGAACGCTCCTTTCCGACATGGCCGTTCCACTACTCCTCAAACGCATGCCGGACGAATACGGCGCAGTTCTTGAAGAAGTGTTTGCGATGCCCGGCGCACGCCTCTCAACCATCGAGCGAAACCGCTTTGGTTGGACTCACGCAGACGCCGCCGCCACGCTCGCCGAGATTTGGAAGTTGCCAGAACAACTCGGCAAAATCGTCGCCAACCACGGCGACACCGACATCGTGAAACGCGGCCCCGCAAAAGAAATCATCGAACAGCAGATCGCGGTCGTCGCATCGTTTTTGCCGATGACGATTCGTGAAGAGTGGCAAGAACACGAAACGTTCCTCGACCTCTCGACCACACTGGGCGGCGAAAGTTTAGACATCGAAGACATCTTTGCAAAGATCGATAAAGAATATGAACAGTACGCCGCTATCCTCTCACTCCCAAAACCACATCGAACACTCGTTGACCTCCTCAATGCCTGCTAGTGACCGAACTGCGTCAACGCCACGGACGACAGTGCAGTCGATGCGCGAAAATGCCGCCGTCTGCGATGTCTACCGGTTGACCGACAAACAGCTTCGCCCCAACAAAAATGGGACGCTCTATCTCCAGTGTACGTTGAGAGACAAAACTGGGGCAATCGGTGCGCGTCTCTGGAACGTCGCCGATGATGTAGCCCGCTCGGTGAACGACGGCGATTACGTCCTCGCCGATGGAACGGTGCAGCGGTTTCAAGGTTCGCTACAGTTCGTCGCACGAAAACTCAAGACAGTCGATCCATCAACTGTCGATGCGTCGGAGTTTGTTCGCGGCGGAAATATCGACGTTCCACAACTCCGCGAGCGTTTGCAAAAACTATTGTTGTCGCTTTCGTCACCGGCACTGTTCAATCTTGCCAACAGTTTTCTGCTTGACGAGTCGTTTATGTCGCGTTTCGTCGCGGCACCTGCTGGCACAAAGATTCATCACGCCTACACCGGTGGACTGCTCGAACACACCGTAACAATGATGGAAGCCGCAACACGGATCGCTCCGCTCTATCCGCAGCTCGACGCCGAAATACTGCTGATGGGAACGTTCGTTCACGACATCGGAAAGATCGAAGAACTCCCAACAAACGGCAGCGGCAACTACACCGATTCAGGACAACTGCTCGGCCACGCCGTTCTCGGAATCGAAATACTAAACCAAATGATCGTCGCAAGCGAAACGCTTGCTGGCGAAACGTTCGATCCAGAACTCGCCCTGCTACTCAAACACTGCATCGCTTCGCACCACGGAAGTTACGAAAACCAAACGGTCAAACTTCCGATGTTTTCCGAAGCGATTGTCATCCACTTCCTCGATTCGATTGACGCAAAACTGGCCGAGTTTCAGCGGCACATTTTCGAAGACCCGCAGGCTGATGGGAAATGGACGCAGTTTGTTCCGACCATCAGTCGCAAGATTTACAAACGCGCGGCGATTACGCCGCGCGAGTAACACGCAGTATGGTTTCGACACTATGGCCGCGTTCCGCAGGTGCATGCGTGATGTTCCCGCGTGGCCGTTCAGAATCTCTTACCGAAGGAGAAGTACCATGAGAAGTTTCCGAGTGTTGAGTGTGGTGGCGATTGGGTTTGTGAGTGTGGCGATGTGTTTGGCGCAGCCACCGGGTGGCCGCGGCGGACCAGGTGGTCCCGGAGGTCCCGGCGGACCGGGTGGCGGCATGATGCGCGGCGGGATGATGGGTGGCGGAGGATTTGAACGACTCTTGATGGATGATCAAGTCCGTCAAGACGTAGGTCTCTCCGAAGAGCAAATCCAAAAGCTGACTGCGCTCCGTGACGAGATGCGAAACGCACCGCGTCCACAATTCACGCCGCCCGATCCGAATGCTTCGCAGGAAGAGCGAATGAAGTTCATGCAGCAGCGGCGCGAAGAGATGGAAAAGCGGATGACCGAGCAGCGTGGCAAGGTCGAAGCGATTCTCACTGCCGACCAGCGCAAGAAGGTAGAAGTAATCGCCTTCCAAGCAGTTGGTGGCCTCAACAGTCCGATGCTACGCACGGAATTGCTTGCACCGCTGAACTTGACCGCCGACCAAAAAGCGAAGATCAAGAAGGTGACGGACGAAGCCGACGCGGCGCGGATGGAGATGTTCAGTTCTATGGGGCCGCGTCCGGGGCAAGGCGGTGGTACGCCCGAAGAGATGCGTGCCCGTATGGACGAGATGCGAACGAAGATGGAAGCACTCGGCCAGAAGACTGCCGAACAGATCAAAACAGTTCTTACGCCAGAGCAGAAGGCACTTGGCGAAAAGTTGACTGAAGAAGGGTCGGGGTTGCGTGACCGGCTTCGTGCGCAGCGTGGCCCCGGTGGTCCCGGCGGACCGGGCGGCCCTGATGGTGGTGAAGGTTATCGTCCGGGTGCAGATTCGTGGCAACCGGGTCAAGGGACACCAGCGGTCGGCGGTCAGCGTCGCGGCTTCCCACGCGGAAACGACAATCCGCCGCAGCCACAGCAGTAAGATCGTATGAAACGTGGATACACGCTTCTTGAAGTTTTGATTGCGCTTGCTCTTCTGACGGTGGTTCTCACCATCGTCGGGACATCGCTCCAGCAGTATTGGCGGTTTGTCAGTATTGGTCGGACGACGGTTGTGGAGAGCGAGCTTGCGCGGGCGATTCTTGAACTCATCGCCCGCGATCTTCGCAACGTCTTGATGACGCAGAGCGACGCCGAAACCGAAGTCGATACCGCTGCGATCACCGGACTTTCTGACCCCGCCGCAGTCTCGGCGTTAACATCGTCGATTACTGGAACTTCGGCGTCAACCGAGAGTGGCGACGCGGCAACAATCCCAGAATCGGGTACGATAGTCGGTTCTGCCTCTGGCGTCTACGGAACAACCGAGTGGATACAGATCGACACAACACGTCTCCCTCGCGGCGAACAAGGGCGTGCAAAGGTTTGGCGTCCATCGGCGTCGCCGCTTACTGATCGCGTTAGTCCGTCGAAGAACGTTCTCTACTATTTGGGACGCGATACTGGGACGACATCCGATGCCGCTTCCGAACATGAAATCGTCGATTCGCTTGGACGCCGTATCGGACTGAGCGCGCAAAGCAGCGGTCTCTTTCGTCGTGCGTTTGATCGTTCGGTTACGGAGCTGATGCTTGAAGACGGGTCGTCCGAGAGTGTTGAGATCGAGGCCGAAGACGAACTGCTTGCATCGGAAGTTGAAGCGATTGAGTTTCTCTACTTTGATCCCAACGCTGGTCAAGAAGGGACTGCGGGTGACTGGGTCGAAGAGTGGGATATGGACGAACTTGGCGCGCTCCCGAAGGCGGTCAAAGTGACGCTGTGGATGCGCCGCAAACCGTCCGAAACGCGGAGCGTCTCGACAACCGTTGCCACAACCGCATCCGGCCAGCGTTCCGAAGACCTCCTCGTCTTCTCACTCATTGTCGCACTCCCCGTATTCCCCGAATCACCATCAGCGACGACGGAGGAATCGGCGGCGGCGGCGACAACTGGTGCAGCAACCGGTTCGACAGTGGGCGCGTCATCGCGTTGATGACGCATTTTTTTCTGCGCTAATATCGCCAACGATTACAGCGGCGCGGATGAGTTTACGGTACTGTTTGACGTTCTCGCTCTCTTCCGGCGACGCACTCTCCTGCATCTTGTCGCAGATGCGGTCGAACGCCTGAAGTTGTTCGGCCTTCGTTGGCGGCTCTACGCCGATGGCGCGGCAGTGTGCGCTTTGCACTTCTTGCCACCACTGCAAACGTTGTACCGTCTCACGAGCAGCGGTGAGCAGTGCCGTCGTCCGTTCACCGGCACGTTTTTTTTCGTAGTATGAGTTGCAGTCGCGGAGTAACGTCTGTGCAAGAAGTGTCTCGCTGTTGCGGGTTGTCGTTGCTTCGGGTGACTCGCTGTAAAAACGTCTCACCGAGTCGCGGACGACCGGCGAAAACTCAAACTTCGGCAAACGTTTTGAAGTCGCCCCGAACTCACGTTCAAAACGGTCTGCGAGTGCGAGTTGCGTTGCAGGAGTTTCTCTGGTCAAGTCGCGGAGAAGATACCACGATACGAGATCGGTCGTCGTCGCTGCTTGCGGGTCGATTGGTGCGTGCGTGATACTGCGATACCATCCGCCAAGCACGAGCAGCGTCACGACAACGAGAACGGCAAACGTGGCAAGTGACCAAAACAGTAAACGTCGCCCATATTTTTTTATGAATGTCATTGCGTCATTGTACGCGGAAAACGCCGCATGTGGAAGGAGTGCGCTGCTTGACGCTGTAAAGGCGTGCGGTACAATGCCGCGATATGTCTATTCGAGACCGGAGACTGAAGCTTGAAATCGCCTACGACGGCAGCGCGTATCACGGCTGGCAGTATCAAGACGATCTCCCCACAATTCAGAGAACGATTCAAGAACGCCTCGCGCGGATTATCGGTCACGATACGAACGTCCTGTCGTGCGGTCGTACCGATGCGGGCGTCCACGCGATCAAGCAAGTCGCCACGTTTTCAACGTCGTCGCGGCTCGATACAGCGATCATTTTGCGGTCGCTCAACGCGACGTTGCCACGCGACATTCGTATCAACAGCGTACATGACGTGCCGTGGGCGTTTCACCCGATTCTCGATGTCGTTGCGAAACGTTACCGTTATCTCATTGATGATGGTCGTCCGTTTTCGCCGCTGCTCCGCAACTACTGCTGGATTCATCACAAACCACTCGACGAAAACTTGATGCGCGAAGCCGGACAGATTCTCGTCGGCACACACGACTTTGCAGCGTTTCAAACGCAAGGTTCGCCGCGTGAATCAACCGTGCGCACCGTCACCGACGTTTCGGTCAAACGGATCGACTCGCTCGGTTTTTGGGGGCGCGTACCAGACTCGGATACAACACAGCACGACTCGCTCATCGTCATCGAAGTCGAGGCGAACGGTTTCCTTTACAACATGGTTCGTGCGATTGTTGGTACGTTGGCACTGCTCGGAAGCCGCGCCGCGTGCCGCGAATCGAGCCGCGCACGAACGCTAACTCCAGCGTGGATTTGCGACCTACTGTCACACGGCAACCGTAACCTCGCCGGACAAACCGCTCCCGCACACGGACTCTATATGTTAGACGTTCGCTTTCGGGAAGCCGTGAACGGCCACGACGCACCAAGGAAGGAACAACCATCGTGAACACCATTCACCACCGCACAATTATTCACATCGTTTGCACAATTCTCTGCGGACTGTTCTTCGTCGCCAGTGCCGCTGCGCAGCAAGTTGAACTCGTGCTCAAAGATGGTCGTGTCATTCAGGGGCGTGAACTTCCCGTCTCGCGCATCGACGAAAAACCCGACGCCATCGACGACGCTATCGCTAAAACTATTCTCCTCGTTGACGACGGTGTTCGCCAGACGTTCATTCCAAAGTGGATGGTCAAACAAGCGAGCCTCGCGCCCGTTGACGCCTTCGAACGATTCCGTCTCGACCAGCGTTATACCGACTCTGGAAAAATTCTCGACGCCATCGGCGTTTCGTTTCCACTCTCGCCGTTCGACGAATATGGCCGGCGGATCGTGCAGATTCCAACCGCTGGCGATTCACTCGCGGTCGTGCAATCGATTACCGAGATCAATCCGCGTTATGTCCGTGCGCAAGGGCTTCAGTACGTTTGGGACGCACGATTTGCAACCAATACATTTCCTCGCGCGGTGTTAGCACCGATTCTCCGCAAACAACTCGATCCCGACAGTATTGAAGACAGCAAACGTCTCGTTCGGTTTTACATTCAAGCTGGCCAGCTCGACGCGGCGGCAACAGAACTCGACGACCTCACGAAGCGCATCACCGCGTCGGGCGCGGACGCAGCAGATTTGGCACCGCTCTTGCGTCGCGTACAGGCGATGGCATCGCAGCAAGTGCTCGACGAAATCGAGTCGCGTTTTCACGCGGGGCAATACGAACTCGTTCGCCGCATCCTAAAAGACTTTGCGTATGAACACGCTACACCGGAAACGCTCCAGCGTGCGCGGCGTTTGCGAGAACAAAACGATGCAATCGTACAGCAAGCGGATTCGGTCAAAGAACAACTTCACAAACTCGCAGCCTGTGTAACAGACGCGGCGCGGCGCGAGGAAGTCGATGCGATTCTCGCCGAGATCGACCGCGACCTCTCGCTCCACGCTGTCCCGCGATTCGCGGCGTTTCTGTTGCACGCTAACAACGACAACATCTCCGAAGAAGAACGACTCGCCATCGGACTTGCAGCGTGGTTTGTTGGCAGCGAAACGGAAGTGCGTCAACTTGCAACAGCAACATCGTTGCGCCGTGTTCGTGACTTTGTGGCCGATTACCTTGTGCAAAGCGACGTTAATGTTCGTCGTGAGATCGTCGAGAAGATACGAAAAGAAGAGGCCGCTGCGCCATCGCTTGTTGCGGCTGTGTTGGCGACGATGCGTCCGCCGTTCCCGATAGGTGAGCCGCACGATCCGCAGTTCTTTGGTTATCACGAGGTCGAATTACCAGCGTCGGTCGTTACGCAGTGTCGTTACGCGGTTCAGTTGCCGCCGGAGTATAACCCTGATCGGCGTTATCCGCTCATCGTCGCGCTGAACGGCAGCGATCAAACGCCGCAAAAAGAACTCGACTTTTGGACAGGTCACTGGTCAAACGGCGAACGAATGGGGCAGTGTTCGCGGCACGGTTATATTGTTCTTGCGCCGGAGTGGAATCCGTCGCGTTCGTCGTCGTACGATTTTTCGGCGCGTGCGCACGACATTGTTTTGTCGTCGCTTCGTGATTTGCTTGGGCGAGTGAGTGTCGATACGGATCGCATTTTCATCACCGGCCACGACACCGGCGGCGACGCCGCGTGGGACATCGGAATGGCACACCCCGACCTTTGGGGCGGCGTCATTCCGTTTGGCGGAATCGCTGGAAAGTATATCAACGCCTACAGCAGCCACGCTCGCATCTTACCGTTTTACTACGTTGGCGGTGAACTTGAGGGGTTTCGCAACATGCGAAAATCGGTGATCAACTCGTTATGCTTCAACCGTTATCTCAAGCCCATGATTGAGGGGCACCAAGCAACGGTTGTTCTTTACAAAGGACGCGGCGCGGAGATGTTCCACGACGAGCTGCCATATCTTTTTGACTGGATGGAACTTCATCCGCGCGACTTTTGTCCGAAGAAGTTTTCGGTGTATTCGCTCCGTGCGTGGGACAATTTTTTCTGGTGGCTTGAACTCGGTCCCATCGGAGCCGATCTTCCCGACAACGTCATCGAACCAGCGGCGTGGACAGACCCAAAATACATTCCGAAAAAGAAAGTCATTGTTGAAGTCTCGTCGCAGCCGAACACCAACCGTCTCAAGCTCGACGTTTCACCGCTCCCGCCAAATGCAGAGGTCTTCCTCACGCCCGACATCATCGACTTTCAGCAGCGTGCAGAGGTGTCGCTAAACGGCAAGTCGCTCGTCCCGCGCGGCGGATTTTTGGAACCGAGTTTAGAAGTCATCCTAGAAGACGCGCGAACACGCCGCGACCGCAAACACCCGTTTTGGGTGAGACTGACGCGATGAGGGAGCACAGCGGTTCGGCATAGCCGAACCCTCCAGTATCATACGCCGCAGGCGTTTGGAGGGTTCGGCT
>JBOFSQ010000080.1:0-19174 GCA_051651625.1 Thermoguttaceae bacterium
GTCTGCGGTTTTCGGTAACGGTTTTTTTTCTTCTGACATAACACAAACTCCTTCTTGGGTTAGATTGAATGAATGGATTCTTGAGCGACCGACTGAAGGACGACCGCTTCACTGAACTGACGAAAGAGCGTCTCGCGGAAAGATTCTGGGAGAGACTCCCAGTGCGCGAGAAGTGCGCGAAGGCGCGGATCGAGAGACGGCACACAAGACGGCGAGAGAATTCCACCAAGCGCAGAGGCAGCTACAGCCTCTTGCGGCATTGCACCGGAATTTGCACCTATGGCCTCTTCACGCTCCGCGCGCAATGCCGACGAAACGCTAGAAAAACCGGCATATTCGCAGTTTCCGAGACGGTGTGATGCAAGCCCCATCGGGGCAAAGATACTCCGCGTTCACAACAAAGAGCCAAACAATCCGTGAAACGGTTACGAAAAAAGAACTACTTCGCACTCGCCACCTTCTTCACCAAATCCAAAAACTCTTGGCGATATTTGTCGTCGTCGATGTTTGGTGAAACGAGTTCGCGCACGGTTGCAAAGTTACCGCTGCCGGCGTACTTGCTGTCGCGGAGAAGCATTCCGAAAAGCGCGACGCCCGCTGCGAACGCAAAGTCGCCAGTTGGTTCCTTCTCGTCACCAGCATCGAAAACTAGCGGCGTCTCGATCAGTTTGCTCTTGCTCGCTTCTGGTTCTTTGTAACGCAGTTTCACCAAGAGAAGTTCGTTGCTGTGAGCGTCGGCGGCAGACGCCTCTTCTTTCGCGGCGTCTACGCCAGCAGGCGTCTCCGCGTAACGCGACGCATCAACGCCCTGCGGCACGCGAATACCGACCGGCACAATCTCGTAGAGCGCGGTGACGCTGTGTCCCGCACCGATTTCGCCAGCGTCTTTCGCGTCGTTGTGAAAATCTTCGTCGCGGAGTTTGCGGTTTTCGTAACCAAGCAAACGGTACGCCGCAACACGCTTCGGGTTGAAGTCGATCTGAATCTTCACGTCTTTCGCTATCGTTACGAGCGTTCCGGTTAAACCTTCGACGAGAAGTTTTTGTGCCTCGTCGAGAGAGTCGATGTAGCCGTAGTTGCCGTTGCCGCGCTGGGCGAGAATCGAGAGGCGTTCGTCTTTGTAGTTCCCCATTCCGAATCCGAGAACGGTCAAAAACACGCCGCTCTTCGCTTCGTCGCCGATCATTTCTTCGAGCGTTTTGTTGTCGGTTGTGCCGACGTTGAAGTCGCCATCGGTGCAGAGAACGACGCGGTTTTGTCCGTCTTTCGTGTAATACTTGCGTGCGGTTTGGTAAGCGAGTTTGATTCCCGACGCACCGGCAGTCGAACCGCCAGATGTGAGCGACTCTATCGAGTCGAGAATCGCACGCTTCTCGTTTCCACTCACCGACGGTAACACAACTTGCGTCGAACCGGCATACGTCACTATCGCAACTCTGTCACGACTTTGCAACCTCTCAACCAATTCCGTGAGCGAACGTTTGACGAGCGGTAAACGATTCGATGCCGACATTGATCCCGAAACATCAATCAAGAAAACGAGATTGACGGCGGGCCGCGCGTCTTCGTCGATGATTTTCCCTTGTAGCGCGACGCGCGCCAAAAGGTGCTGCGATTCCCACGGACAACGTGCTACATCAGCAACAACCGCGAACGGCGCGTCGCCCTTCGGCTGCGGATAGCTGTACTTGAAATAGTTGATGTATTCTTCGAGCCGCACCGCGTCCTTCGGCGGGCGCGAACCGTCTTTCACGAAACGCCGCATCGTACTGTAAGCCGCCGTATCAACATCTATCGAAAACGTCGAGAACGGCGCAGTGCTCGGTTTCAGGAAGTCGTTCTCGACGAACTTTTGATACGCTTCGTCGTTCGCGGAGTTGTATGGATCGCGCGGAATGAACGACCGTTCTGCGTCCTTTCGCTCTTCTCGAGCTTCGGCGAGCTTTTGATACGCTTCAGCGTTCGCGGTGTTGGACGGGTCGGGGTCGTTCGGAATGAACGACCGTTCTGCGCCCCGCAGGGCTTCGACCATTTCTTTCTCGCGGATTGCGTGTATAGGACGTGTTATGACTTCGCTACCGTCGCTGCGTCGTTCGAGACGATCCATCGAACGTTCCATCGGCATCGCCGCCTCACCCGACATGCCGCGCGATTCTGGCACACGCGCAATGCCGCCGCGCAAAAGTTCGTCCGGTGCCGCAGATGACCGTCGCACCTGTTCGGGTGCCAACTTCTTCCACGCATCCGCCACCTCCTCGCGCACACGTTCAGCACGCGACTCGGGCGCAGGTGCCGCTTGTCCCTCCCACACAAGACGCTGTTCCATATCGTCCGAGACCGACTTTGGATCGTTCGGCACGACTGCGCTGGCGAGTGGTTTCGTCGCGTTCACGGGTTGCTGCGCGATTTCTTCCATCGTAGCGCGAACTTTGGTGAGCGTCTCACGCGAGTGCTCGATCACTTGGCAAGCGTCGGTGTTGCGTACCGCTTCGCGTGTGCTTCGCGTCGCAGGCATGAGCACCGCGAGCAGCATCCCGCAAATCGAGACCACGACGAGTCCTTCGACGAGGCTGATGTGGTACCAGCGTTTCTTCGCAGGCCGAGTTTTCGTACCGGTTTTCGAGATGGTTTGCGCCACGGGGACAACGTTTTCGTCGCGCATCACCGCTTCGATTTCTGTGACGACGCGGCGGATTTCTTCGACCTCGGCGCGCACTGCTGGATCACATTCAATCGCGGCTTCGACTTCGCGCCGCGCATTGTCGTCGAGTTCGTTGAGGACAAAATCGGTTAATGATTGAGTATTCATTGGATGGTCTCCTTTGGGGGAAAGTTTGGTTAACAGTTGAAGCAAGTTCATCGTTCAGGGAATAGGACATATAGGTCATATATGACCTATATGTCCTATTGGTTGTGGGGTTATCTCGATTTAGTTGTGTGTTATCTCAATTCCACTTCGCGCATCTTCTTTCGCAACTTTTCAATCGCTTCGTGGATGAGCCAGCCGACGGTTGTTGCGGGTTCGCCGGTGACTTGTGCGATCTCGGCGTACTTGAGATTTTCTTGGAACTTGAGTCGCAACACTTCGCGGTGTCGCGGTGAGAGTGTGTTGAGTTGTTCGTGGAGCATTTGGTCTCTCTCCTTTCGTTCGAGTGTGGTAACGGGGCAAAATTGCGTGCAGTGATCGGGGAGCGAGTCGGTCGCGTCGCCGCCGCGCGCCGTGCGATGCGTTTGACGACGAAAATAATCGAGCACCAAGTTTCGCGCCGTTCGGTAGAGCCACGCCTTTTCGTGCGTAACTTCTTCGCGGTGCTGCGCGAAACGCAAAAACGTCTCTTGCGCGATGTCGGCGGCCACGTCGCGGTTTCGCACAAGCCGCAGCGCGTAATCGACAATCGCACTGTAATACAGAGTCTCTGCGTCGATGCGAGTCATCGGCATCTCCCCTTCGTTGTGAACGTTCGCCGCATAAGACGCACGGCGCGAGATTGTGTGAGAAAAATTATTGTTTGCGATTTGCGGTGACAACGTTAAGGTAGGCGGCGGGTTTATACACCCGCCGCTCGCGACGTACACGTCGCGTCCGAACTACGGTTGATTAAAACTTCAGACGGCGTTTGTGAGTACACAAACACCGTGCGATGGGTTATAAACCCATCGCCTACCTCGGAACGAATAGCCAAAATCCGTGAACGTCCACTACTTCTCAAACATCTTCCCCCAGCGTCCGCTCAAGATTGCGGGGAGGATGACGAGGTCGCCGACAAGTGCGGCGAAGAGGAGTGCGCAGAGTAGCGTTGAGAACCGCGCTATCGGTAGAAATTCGCTCCAACAAAACACGAGCATTCCGAGTCCGCAGATGAACGTCGTTTGCGTGAGTGCCGTCGCGCACTGCTGGTACGCATACGTCACCGCGTCGAGACGCGAGAGACCACGCTGCATTCCAAGACGAAACCAAGTGATGAAGTGGAGCGTCCCATCGACGGCGATCCCCATCGCTACACTCGCCGTCATCATCGAACCGATGTCGATGGGGCAGTTCCACCACGCCATCGCACCAAAAATGATGAGACACGGAAAGATGTTCGGGATCATCGCAATCAGTCCGCGAACAACGCTGCGCAGCAAGATAATCATCGTGAGTGTGATCGTCCCAAACGCCATCAGAAAACTTTGGATGAGATCGCGGAGCAGTTGCGATTGGGCCTCGTGCGCGAGCGGTACGCCACCGGTAACGAGCGTGCCTATGCGTGTGAAACCGAGGTCGCTGCTCCGCGACGCAAGTTCGGAAAGCGTGCCACGAATCGACGACAAAAGCACGTCGTAGTTAACTTTCCGCCCCGCCGGAATGCGAAGACTGATTCTCCACAACGCCACGCCGTTCCCCGTATCGACGAGTTCTTCGTCTGCGATGCGATGCTCCGAGCGAACAGCACGCCGTTTCAAAAAACCGATCTCCTCCAGCGAATCGAGGTGACGCGGCAAGACCGACTGAATCACACTCCGCTGAATCGCCGACCGCGTCGCACGCGAATTGCGCGGCGGGATCGACGGCAGAAAGTTAAGAGCCGAAATCGTCGAATCGACTCCCGAAATCGACGCCAGTCGTTCTACCGCGTCTTGAATGAGCCAAAGTTCGTTGAGCACCGCGTCGTCGCTCGATGGCTGCGAACCTAGCGGCACCGCGATCACAACTTCTAACGGAATCAAACCGCCAAAACGTTCTTCGAGTGCGTTGTAGTCGCGGATGACGCGAACGCCCGAATCGAACATCCCGTGAAACGTGACCGACGTGTTGAGACGCGGAAGTGCCAGACACGCCGCGACCATTGAGAGCAACGACAACGCAACGATGATCCGCCTGCGTCGATGAACGCCGTGTGCGACACGTTCCCAGAGCACACTGCGAGTTTGCGGTTTGGTAGTTCTTTTTTGCTCACACGAAGGCACAAAGGCACGAAGGAGAGAACGTGAAACGCACGAAAAAACTGAAGATTTTGAAGTTATGTCTTCCGTATCTTTCCGCTCTTCCATATTTTCAGTGTCAAAATTCTTTGTGCCTTTGTGCCTTTGTGTGAGGCTCTTCAAAAAACCGTAAACAGTTACAACTCCCGAATGATACAGCGGAACTTCTTGCGTCACCGACGCGAAGAAGATGAAGAGCGCAATGGTCGCCAGCACCAGCGCAGCCGACGCAAAAATCCCGAACGAACGGATCGGAACCATCTGGCTTGCGACGAGCGAAGCGAGTCCGAGAACGGTCGTGAGCGTCGCCAGCGAACACGGGACGAACGCGCGTCGCAGCGTCTCGCGCGGTGCCGACGAGGCGTAACCTTCGCGCACCGTTTCGCGGTAGTAGTTTGCAAGGTGAACGCCCATCGAAATCGTCAAAACGTAGACGAGCGAACCGATCAAGAGCGAAATCGAATCCATGTGACATCCGGTCAGATGGATCAGCGCGGGGCCGAGTTCTGCACTCGCCGCCGCGACGAAAAATATGATTACCGCCGCAAAGACGTTCCGCAACGCCAGCATCAGCAGTGCGAAACAGACGACAAGAAAAATCGGCAAGAGCAACCGCTGCGATGACGCGGTGATCTGGTCGATGGCAACGCTGTCGATACTTGGGCCAGCGATTTGGATTTGGTCATCGCGGAGTCCGGTGAGTCGTTTCACCGTTTCGTCAACGTATGCGATAGCCTCGCCGCGATGCGTACTTCCACGCCCCGATATGATTGCGACGATGCAACCGTCCCCACCGTCGCGGCTGGTCATCCAACCCGCGAGGCGTCGCTGCGCATCGTTCTCCGACAAATTGAGCGGCGGTTCGGTGAGGCGACGCCGAAGTTCCCTGCTTGTCGTGACTCGCTGAAAGTACGCCGGTTCACCGTCGGGAGTCGGCGATGCGAGTACCTGCGCGATTTGGTCGAGAACAGGATTCTCAACCGTCGCGCCGTCCCACGAAATCATGAGCAGTTCGCCTTCGTTAAAATCGAGGAGAAAATCGAAGAACTGCTGCGTCTCGACGTGACCTGCGGGGAGCCAATCGATCACTTGGTTGGCCGCGTTTTTCCGTGCCGCACTCGAAAAAACGAGGAGCAGCGGAAAAACCGCAAGAACAACACCGATAGCAACAAGCCGCAGTGGCCGCGTCAAGAAGTGTCCAGAGTTTTTGTTTGGTGTGTTCATTGACAGTCCTCTTGACCGTTCACGGTTTTTCCATACCGTTCAACAACAGCCCGAAACGTAGCGATAGCGAAGTGAGGGAAGTGACAGCGATACCGCCTGTTGTGACGTAGAGTCTTCGCTACCCTCACTACGCTCCGCTCCGTTTCGGGCTGTTATGCGCAACGAGATACACAGATTCAGATGAGATACTTCTCACCGAGTCCGTAGTTTTCGGTAACGTAGTCGATGTCTTTGTCGCCGCGTCCGCTCAAATTGACGAGGATTGCACCGGTTTTCGTTTCGCGTGCGAGTTTCATCGCATAAGCGACGGCGTGCGAACTTTCGAGCGCGGGGATGATCCCTTCGTAACGCGAGAGATTGAAGAACGCCGAAATCGCCTCTTCGTCCGTTGCGGCGACGTATTTTACGCGGCCACACTCGTTCCAGTATGCGTGTTCGGGGCCGACGCCGGGGTAGTCGAGTCCGCTGGCGATAGAGTGAACGTCCGCAGCGGAACCGTCACCGTTTTGCAGCAGCAGACTTTCAAAACCGTGGAGCACGCCGAGTTTTCCGTACATCATCGTTGCGGCGTGCTGGCCGAGCGCGCTACCGCGTCCGAGTGGTTCGACGCCGTAAATGGAGATCGGGTCGCCGATGAAACCGCTGAAAAAACCTGCGGCGTTACTCCCGCCGCCGACACACGCGACGATTGCGTCGGGCAAGATTCCCGTCATCGCCATAAATTGTTCGCGTGCTTCGAGGCCGACGCACATCTGGAAGTCGCGTACCATCAGCGGAAACGGATGCGGGCCGACGACCGAACCGATGCAGTAGATCGTGTCTTTGTAACTTTTCAAGTACGCATCGAACGCCGAATCGACCGCCTCCTTGAGCGACTTTCCGCCGTGCGAAACTGGGACAACCTTCGCGCCGAGGATTTTCATTCGCGTGACGTTCGGTGCTTGTTTGGCGATGTCGATCTCGCCCATGTGGATTTCGCACTCAAGGTTGAAGTAGGCCGCCGCCGTTGCGAGTGCGACACCGTGTTGTCCGGCACCGGTCTCGGCGATGAGACGTTTCTTGCCAAGATATGTTGCCAAAAGTCCTTCGCCCATGCAGTGATTGAGCTTGTGTGCGCCGGTGTGGTTGAGGTCTTCGCGTTTGAGGTAAATCTGGCACGTTCCGAGTTTTCGTGAGAGACGTTGACAGTGTGAAACGGGCGTTGGCCGTCCTTGAAACTCTCGACGAATCCGGCGGAGTTCACTGATGAACTGTGCGGAGTGGCAGATTGTTTGGTAGGCGTCGGCGATTTCCTCGAACACTGGCGTTAGTTCTGGCGGGAGGATTGCACCGCCGTAGCGTCCGAAGCGACCTTCGGCGTTTGGGGTTGTGCGAAAGTAGGTTCGCGGGTCGAGCGTGACGGGGGAGTTCTTCGTGGTCATAGTAGAGTTCCTTTCTTGGGAAACGCTGTTTTTCGGGACGTTTGTTGTTGGTGCAAACAAAAAGGCCGCCGATGCGGCAGCCTCACTTTCAACACGTCCCAGAACAGCAGAAGCGGCAGCATCGTGGAGACTGCCGCTTGTGGACTAGAGATCATCTTCGTTGAGACACCATCTCCACACGGCAGCGCAAAGCACACCACCACCAGCGGAGAGAAGGAGAAAACAAAGAGAGTAAGTCCGTAAGCGAAATCATAGGTGGGAAGTTTAGCGAAAAACGCCGTGATGTCAAGGGCGATTAGACACGTTACGGATCAATGCTCTGGGCTTGTATAGAACGGGCCTTTGGCCCTACGGATTTGACGCAACGTGTACAGCCAAAACTTTACTGCACCATCAGGCAGTAGCAAGTCCGCCAAAATTGCCCGCGATACCGTCTTCAGAGTTCACCGTGTTCGCGGTACCACGCGGCTGTTTGCCGAAGTCGTTCGTCGAACGGACACGGTGGGACGAAACCAAGCTGCGTCTCGGCTTTGGTGCTGCTACACGTCCACGGGCCGCTCATCGCTTCGCGCCCTTTGTTCAGATCGATAGAAACATTGAGCCGTTTCGTAAGCTGCTTCTTCAGTTCGCCAAAAACAGCCGCACCCCAAACTCCAACCGGCGGAACGCGAAGAATACGAGTCGCCTCGCGTCCGAGAGCCGCACCAACACGACGACCAAACTCGTGAAACGACAATGTTGTCGTCGATGCGAAATAGATTCCGCGTCCGAAGTCTGGCGAATTTTGTTCGAGACTCGTCTGCGTGAGTGTCTCGCCGTGTACGGCAGTGCGAACAATGAGGTCGGTCAGATCAGCGGCGTGAACGAAAGAAAAGTCGCGGTCACACCAACCCGGCGACGGATGCAATCCGTACCGCGCAATCATACGAAACAGCGGTGCATTGGCCGCATCGGCCTCGCCGACAACATAAGGCGGACGCACAACCGAAATCTTAAGTCGATCCGCAAACTGCGTTGCACGACGTTCCATCTCAAACTTGGAACGTCCATAAGGCGAGATCGGACGCGGAATATCGTGTTCCGTCAGAGGCACTCCGCGCCGCGCCGGCCCAGCGGCGGCGAGCGATGAGACGACCACAACTCGTGGCGGCGTCGGCTGCGACGCACACGCACGCAGAAGATTTTCCGTCCCGCCAGCGTTGATCGTGATGAAGTGTGACTCGTTCAATGCGTGTGTCAGCCCCGCAAGGTGGTATACCGTGTCGATCCCCGTCACGGCAGGCGCGAGTGAATCGGCGTCACCAAGTTCACCGTGAACGAAGTCGAGCTGCACATCGCGTATCAGTTCCGTCGAAGACGACGAACGAATCAAACACCGCACGCGGTGCCCATCGGCAACAAGCCGCCGAACAACATGCATCCCGATAAAACCACTGGCACCGGTTACGAGAATGTTTTGAATTTGTGACATGGCGGAACTCTCGATTTGTCAAGTATTTGCCCCAACGGGGCAGCAAGAGCTTAGCCGTGGGTGAGCGAAGCGAACCCACGGTACGGAATCCTAAAATCCAGCAAGCCCCAACGGGGCGCAAGGATCTGTTCTACTTCGTCTCTTTCGCCCCGTTGGGGCTTGGGATGGTGTTGTGGTCGCGTACCGTGGGTTCGCGGAATACCGCTCACCCACGGCTAATCTCTTACGCCCCGTTGGGGCGAAAACGCGGCAAAACAATGTTCGCGTGCAAACAAACTTCCCTCCGTATGCACAGTACAAA
Source organism: Thermoguttaceae bacterium (assembly GCA_051651625.1). Lineage (GTDB taxonomy): Bacteria > Planctomycetota > Planctomycetia > Pirellulales > Thermoguttaceae > JBOFSQ01. The sequence continues at coordinate 9,383 of JBOFSQ010000080.1, forward strand.
CTCTGTGCTTATAGGTCACACATCGCCACTTGTCAAGCGTAGCGAGAGTTCGAGCACGATCAGTCCCCAAATGCGGGCGGCGTGATCGAATTGGCCGCTTGCGTGTTCGCGGAGAATCGACGCAACCACATCAGGGCGAAAGATGCCACGCTGGCGCATTTGCCCGTCGAGAAGAACTTCGTTCGCAAGCGACTTCCACGCCCCGCGAAACCAGCGGTCGAGCGGCGCAGCGAACCCGCGTTTCGGACGACGATCAATTTCTGGCGGTAAAACATTCGCAAACGCTTCGCGTAAAACCCACTTCGTCCGGCGTCCGTGAACTTTGACCGAAAACGGCATCCGCGCCGCAAGTTCGACGACACGATAATCAAGCAGCGGACAGCGACACTCAAGAGAATGCGCCATCGACGCAATGTCAACTTTCGTCATGAGATCGCACGGCATATACGTTTCCAAATCGGTGAGACTCCAGCGCGTCGTCACGTCGCGCGGAATCGTTTCAGCAACGCGACGCAAAAATGCGTCGTCTAGCAACGTCGCGTCGTCTGGTGACGCGATCACAACATCTCGAAGTGCGGAGGCGGCGTCATCGGTGTAGAGCTGTTCGCGCCGCGACTTATTGAAGAGCGAAACCCACTGCAAGTAACGTTCGCTCGGCTCCATCGACATCGCCTCAAGTAACCGGCGCAGTTGACGACAAAAGCTATGTTGACGAAGTGAGTCTGGAATGACGCTGCGGAACGGTCCCGCGAGAAACCGGCGAAAACAGTGCGGAAACAGATCAATCGCTTCGCCGAAACGCATCGCACGGTAACGCTGATAACCAGCAAAGAGTTCGTCGCCGCCGTCGCCAGAAAGCGCAACTGTCACGCGATTCCGCGTATGTTCGCAGAGAAACCACGTCGGAATCATACTCCCGTCTGCAAACGGTTCGTCGTATTGCGCAACAATTTTCTCCACGGTATCGAGCGTCGGCGGCGCAACGACGTGAGAGTGGTGAATCGTTCCGAGCCGTTCTGCAACGAGCTGCGCGTGCGGCGTTTCATCGTATTCCTGTTCGGCAAAACCGATGCTGAACGTTTCAACCGGTGACGTTGCAAGCGACTGCATCACGCCGGTCGTGATTGTCGAATCAATTCCGCCAGAGAGGAACGCGCCTATCGGAACGTCGCTTCGCATTCGCAGTCGCACCGCATCGGTGACAACGCTTCGCAGTTCTTCGCACCACTCGCCGTCGCTGCGACGATCTTCGCTTGCGGTATCGAGTTGCCAGTAACGGCGAACATCGAGTTGCGGCGACTTCCGCGACCAAACGCCAACACACGCGGGCGGAAGTTTGTGAACGTTTTTCGAGATTGTTTTTGGGTGCGGAATGTATTGATACGTCAAAAACAGATCGAGAGCGGCGACGTCGATCTGCGGAGTGAAGAGGCCCGACGCAAGTAGCGACTTGAGTTCGCTCCCGAAAATCAGCGTCTCGCCGACTTCGGTGTAGTAGAGCGGTTTTTTGCCGATCCGGTCGCGGGCGACGACGAGACGCTCGCGGCGAGCGTCCCAAATCGCGAGTGCGAACATCCCGTTGAGATGCGTGAGAAAATCGTCGCCGAACTCTTCGTAGAGATGGACAACAACTTCGGTGTCGGTCTCACTGCGAAACGTGTAACGGCTTCGCAGCCGCTCGCGGAGTTCACGGTAGTTGTAAACTTCGCCGTTGAAGACGATGACAACAGAGCCGTCGCTATTTGCGAGCGGTTGCTTTCCCAATGGAGAAGTGTCGATGATTGCCAGACGCCGATGTCCGAGAGCGATTCCGCGTTCGCCCTGCCAAAGTGTCCCGCGTCCATCGGGGCCGCGGTGTGCGAGAGTGTCGGTCATGCGGTCGAGCGTTTCACTGCTCACACCGCAACCGTCAACACTCCACGCTACACCGGTGATTCCACACATTTATGACGCCTCGTTCACGTTCTATCTCGTCACCCCCGCGTACTCGGCGGGGGCCTAGAGAAAACGCTTTGGGGTTCGCTTGCGCGATCCATCGCTATCGCGTCTGCTTGCAGGGTTGCTGTCTAGATTCCCGCCGAGTACGCGGGAATGACGTACTCTGCGTCCCAATGGCGATTCTGGGCACTCGCTTACGCTTCGCGTTCTTATTACGCCCTCTACCACTTCTTCGTTATCCCCGCGATGAGCGTGTTGGCAGAAACGGTATTCTTCACCCACATTCTGCCTAGCGCGGCTGGCGCATTTCCTTCACGCGAGTTTTCAAATGCGTGAGTGTAGGCGGCGTTGAGTTCTAGACCACGAACGATAACGAACGTCCCACCGAGTGCGATGACGTGTTCGATCATGAGTGGCGAACCAACGTTCGCCCACTGACTTTCAGCCGGAATCGGATTTGTGCTGAACGTGTAACCCATCCGTCCGACGAATCGCTGCCCGATCTTTCGCTGTACGCCAAGTGCCAGCGACATCGAGTCGTTCCAACCGAGACTCCGAACGGTGCCCGGTGCTGGCCCTTGCACGACTGACCCCTTGAAACCGTCGGTGCCTGCCCAGTTGAAGTAACGAATGTCGGCGCCGATGACGGTGTCGCGGAATCCGTCATACGAAAGTCCCCAAGAGAGAACCATCGGCAGGTCGAGTTGCATCGAAGCGCGTCGTGGCGTTCCAGCTTTGTTTTCGCCAACAAACCGCAGTGCGTCGGACCAGATCGGACTCTTCACGCTGAAACCGGCTCGCCAGTTGTTGTTGATTTCGTAGTAGATACCAGCATTGAGACCACCGCCCCAAGTGTAGCGTGTGCCGTAGTTGGAGAGGTGATCCGTTGGCGGCATTCCCAACGCCATCGGGTTGATACTCGCTTGTGCGAGTGTGAGTACCGGCGAAAGCCCGATCGAAACGCGGTTTGTGATTTGATACGAAATCGTCGGCACAACCTGAAGCACCTGTACGTTTGCCGCCTTGGCATCTCCACCGAGAATCGGGTTGTCCGTGAGAGTTCCCGTCGAAGGATAGAGGGCCGCTGCGCCGCCGACTGCACCGATCATGATTCCTGTGGTGACGCGCGGCGAAGTTTTTGGTCGCCAAGTCATTGCCATCGTTGGTGCTGGAATCTGCCCGGCTTCACTCTCGGCTTTGCCGTAGTTGGTCGTTTTGTCGGCGGCTGCCGATTCGACTGTCGAGTTTGGCATGATCAGTCCCAAGTCGATTGACATCTGGTTGGAATTGAGTCCTGAAATTGCGGCTGGGTTCCAGTAGATTGCCCCAGCAGCGTCGAGCGGCGCAGCGACCGCAGCACCACCCATCGACTCGTTGACTGCACCTACGCCGCGCAAAAACGTTCCTTGCGCCCAAACTGGCGTGGCGGCGAGTGCCAACGCTGCGACTGCACAACCCACTATCCGCTTTTTCATTGTACGAATCTCCAAGAATCTGCACACCCCAAAAATCGCTGCTGAGAACGCCTCAAGCAGACTCTCAATCTCGCCTTCTTTCGTCTCGCTGTATAGTCGCATCGACAAAAAACTTTACAGCCGTGCCAATGCCAAAAATTGTCGCAGCTTTCCCAGACTCGCCACGTTTCCTCGTCGTTGATTTTTAGCTTTTTGCGGGGATTGCCGTTTTTTTCTCACACACACCACACCTTTTTTCGATGAATGGGAACAACGCCTGTCTCATGGGATGAGTCTCGGTCAAGATGACCAGCCGTCCTTGCCGCTTTATTCAGGTGTCCACCATCCGAAAGGAGTGAGTCGTGTTGGAACGGAATTCAAAAATCGTGTGTGGTCTCTCGGCAGTTGGTACTTGCTTCCTCCTGACAGGAGCAACGTTTGGACAGATGGCGGCGTCCCCTGCGGGTGCTGCGTCTGCACCAGTTGTTCAGCAGGTCTCTGCTGTTGTTCCGGCTGTGTCACCGTCGGCTCCGTCGGCATCGGCGTTCGATGTTGACCGCGCCCTAACCGATGCACGCAAGGCAATCGCCGCACGCGACTTGTCGCTCGCCGAACGGATTCTGAAATCCGTTGACGACTACACGGCGAAAACGTCGTTCAAGTTTCGTGACCAAGACGATCAGCCGCGGCACATCGCGCCGCTCTTGGAACAGTCCAAGAAACTTGCGGCGGAAGTACAAACGAACGGGGCGACCGAATCGTTTCGTCGCCAGTACGCACAGCTTGCACTGGTTCAGGCCGATGGCTTTTTGCGCAAAGGCGAACTCGAACTGGCACGTCAACTGACGCAAGAAGCGGCGGCTCAAAACATTCTTTTCAATGAAGCCGCACGCAAATCTGGACTCGAACCGCAAGTGATGTTCCAGCGGATTGAGGCCGCGCGCATCGCTCGTCAAACAGCTTCGACCGCAGTGTATCGTTCCAATGCCGATGCGACGCAAACACTACAAGTTCGTGACTACGAGTCGCGTTCGCCGCAGCTTGCACCGCAACTCGCTCCAGCGATTCCGAGCGAACAGTCACCGCTCGTCGATCGCGCACGTCAGGCGCAGCAGGCCGCAGTGCAGCAGGTTGCCACCGAAATTATGCAGCACATCTCCGACGCCCAGCGCATCACGCAAGAACGCGGCGATACCGATGAGTCGCTCCGTATACTTCGTCGCGCCAAGGAACGTCTCGCAGCCGCCAATCTCGACCCCGCAACACAAGCGAGTTTCAATCGCAACATCGACACCGCAATCCAAAACATCGAAGCCAGCGCGCAGCACTACAGTGCGAGAACCGAACTTCAACAGGCCAACGAACAAGTTCTGCGTGAACGTCGCGCCGAACAAGAAGAGAACCTTGCAATTCAGCAAAAACTCAAGACGTATGTCGAAGAGTGCAACAAGTGTATCGAAGAAGAACGTTGGAACGACGCGGTCGTTATCGCCAAAAAGGCGCGTGACCTCGCGCCCGACGATCCGGTTACACACCAGTTGATTCTCGTCGCGCAGCTCACAAGCAGAACTCGTCGCTACGAACAGATCAAAGAACAAAAAGAAGAGGGTTTCGTCGAGGCGATGCTCAATGTTGACAAGACTTCGATCCCGTGGTCAGACAACGTTCCGATGCAGTTCCCCGACACTTGGGACGCCCTCAAAAAGCGGCGTGGAACGGAAGAGATTACCAACAATCGCCCCGAATCGGAGCGTGAGATTCTGCGTCGGCTTGAGATGCCGGTCTCGCTCAATCTTGATCGGCCAACTCCGTTTGGTCAAGTCTTGCAGATGCTTCGTGCCCAGAGTGGTGTGCCGATCTTCCCGCAAGAAACGGACCTCCGCGCGATGGATGTCACCAGCGACACGCTCATCCGTTTCCCCGTGAACAAAGAAGTGACTCTGCGAAGTGCGCTCAATCTCATTCTTGAACCGCTCGGACTCGCGTTCGTCGTCGAGAATGAAGTGCTCAACATCACGACCGCCGCGCGGAAAAATCGTGGTCGGATGTATCCAAAGGCCTATTATGTTGGTGACATTATTCACTCGGTCCCCAATTCAGACGGCTCGCATCCGCATAGTTTGGAGAGTGCGCATCAGCGCGGCGTTAGACTTGCCAACGAGACGATTGAGGCGATGCGGCGGCAAGGCTCTGAAGTGCAGTCGCCTGCCCCTGCTGGTCAACCAATCGCCAGCAATAATACCACTACGCCCGATACCGTTCTCGCCCAAAACAGTGCTGGTTACACCAGTTTTGGAGCACCGGACGGCCAACTCGGCAAGAAGAACGGATCGCAAGGTGGTGCGAACATTGGTGAGATCATCACGCTCATCGAAGAGATCGTCTATGCTGGTGTTGAAGAACTCGACGAAGTTTACAATCCGTACCCGTATCAAAACAACGGCAGTCTCCTCATACGCACGACGGAAGACTACCATACTCAAATCGCTGACCTTCTAAGCCAGATGCGAAAGCTGTCTGACTTGCAGATCACGATTGAAGTCCGTTACGTTACGCTAGACGATTCTTATGCCGAAAAGATGGGTGTCGATTTTGATGTCAACATTCCGAATGGAGTCGCGCGTGGACGGTTCAAAAGTCAGGGTGTGATCAACGCTCCAGCCCCGTCAACCAGTGATTACTTTGGTGGCAAAACGGTCGTTGGGATGAGTGCGGCGGACGGCCAAATCTCCAGCAACTTTGACATCCCGATCAACCAAGGTAGTTATGCCCTCGCGCAACCAACGTTCGGTTCGGCGCAGGGGCTCACGTCGGCGGGAGCGTCACTCGGTTTTGCGATTTTGAGTGACATTGAAACATACTTCTTCCTCTCCGCAGCACAAAACAACATCCGTAGTAACGTGATGCAGGCACCGAAGGTGACGATCTTCAACGGACAGTATGGTTCGGTTAACGACACTACAACACGTCCATTCGTCACGAGCGTGTCTCCAGTTGTTAACGACTTTGCTGCTGCCTACCAGCCGGTTATAACGATGATCAATTCGGGGCAGATACTCAACGTGCAAGGCTCTGTCACAAGTGACCGTCGTTTCGTCAAGCTGACACTCAATCCGATTGTCACGGTTCTTGAGAAGGTCGAGACGTACAAGTATGTAGGTTCAGACGAGATCACCGAAGGCACTGAATCGTCTAAAAAAGGCGACAACAACGCTGCTGCATCGACCGACGAGAAAAAAGAGAGTGTCACCCGTGCCCGTGTCAGTCAAGGCATCACCGTCCAGCAGCCGGTAGTCTCGCAGTTCAGCGTCAACACGACTGTTAGCGTTCCCGATGGTGGTACGATTGTTCTCGGTGGTATCAAGCGTCTATCTGAAGGACGCAGTGAGTACGGTACTCCGATGCTCAGCAAGATTCCGTACCTCAATCGCCTATTCATGAACACCGCCGTTGGACGTGACACCTCTAGCGTGATGATGGTGGTGACACCACGAATCATCATCCAAGAAGAGGAAGAAGCGCAGCTCGGTTATACGCCGTCGCGGTAGGAAAGTTTTGGGACACCACATTTCTAGGACGCATAGGCCCGATATGACGTGTAGGTCGTATCGGGCTTATGCGTCCTATGATGCTTGTGTCCCCTCGCGCTCTACACTCCCGGCCCGCCCGGTGGGAACTCTGGGAACGGCGATTCTTCAGACGCGATGTCGTCTTCGGTGACAGAGACGACAACGATGTTGTGCAAGTCGGCGAAGTCGATTACTTCTTGCTTGTCGATGAAGATTGTTTTGTTCGACTCGATTGCCAAAACTTTGCCGCCAGATTCGACCATCGTTTGTAACGTCAGCAGTCCGAACGTCGGTACGTCGAAGCGCATGTCCTGCTGTGGCTTGGCGACCTTGACGACCGTGAAACCGCCCGCCGGACAGAGTGCCCCCGCGCGACGAATGCACTCGTCGGTCCCTTCGATAGCTTCGATGGCGAGTGCGGCTTGCGTCTTGACGCATACGCTCTGTCCGATGTCGAGGCGTCCCATTTCTTTGGCGAGTCGCCAGCCGAAACAGATGTCTTTCCACTGCGCACGCGACGGGCCGCGGCGCGTAAGTTTTTGGCGTTTCACGAGAAGCTCCGGTGCAAAATCGGTTCCGGGAAGAAATGTAACACCCTCGCGCGCAAACGTCTCGACGATTTTCATCAGAAGCGTGTCGTCGCGGCAATCGTGCTTGAGGGCGATCCGTATTGAAAAGAACGTGCGAATAGTTAAGAAGTCTGGAAGCTGGCGGAAGATGACATACGGATCGAGAACGAGTCGCTTGTCGATCTTTCCAGCCATCATAACTTCGGTACAGTTGTTTTGCTTGAAGAAGCGTAGCGCACGCCCAAGTTTTCCGATCCCGACTGTGGTGTAAACATCACACAGCTCGCGGAGCGCAAGCTCGTCGGCGTGGTTGAGAACGCCAGCACAGCAAACACTGTAACCTTGCTCACGCAAAAACTTTGCGAGATAAACCGGATAACGCCCCCAGCCCGCAAACAGACCGACACGGCGTTGATTTGATGTTGTTATTGAGTTCATTTTTTGTAAGCGTAACCGAGCACACAATAAGAACACGAAGCGTAAGCGAGTGCCCTGAATCACAACACGCCAATGGCAACCGTGAACATAACCGTTACTCCGGCGGAGTGATCGGTCTGTTCGATGTCTTCACTACCGGTCACTCCGAAATCGGAGCACCCATTTCTGCGTTCACGCCTGCCACTTGGCACTCGCTTACGCTTCCCGCTCCGATTGGGCACTCGCTTACGCTTACCGCTCTGACTGGGCACTCGCTTACGCTTCGTGTTCTTAATGCCCCGTCGGGGCAAATGCGGCAATGGAAACGTTTCAATTCCGTTTCGTCGCCGGTTCGGTTGGCAAGATTTGTAGTGCTTGTTTTGTCTGCGGTGTCCACGGGACTTGCGGTGCGGTCGGTGGGGTCAAGACCGCGAGGATTTCGCTGTACGGCGTCGGCTGTAGTGCGGGCGGAATGAGGAGCGACATCGTTCGCGCAGCGTCTTGCATGATGATACCGTTTTCGCTTGGTGCCTCAAACGTTGCGCCGCGCCTTGTGAGTTGATAACGAAGACCGAACTGTTCAAACGGAACAATGCCGCCAACGTGATGCGACAAAAAATCTTCGGGAGTTGTGCGAAGTTGTAAGTTTGTGGCGAGGCGTCCGATGAGTTCGGTATCGAGCACGCCGCGGACGAGGTGAATCCAGCCCGTTGCGGAGACCAGTCCGCCGCGCCAGTGTGCCTCGCTCAAGTAGATTCCTTCGATGGTGCCGCTCACGCGGTAATTCGTAAACTGTTTCGCAAGCGTCTCAAGCGGAATGTTTCTCACCGTCGCCTCTTGCAGAAACAGACTCCAAAGCGGACGCTGCTGCTCTTCTTCCCACATCAATTCGCCGCGAAGCGTACCGACGAACCGGCTCTCCGAACCAGCGGCGTCGAGTGCTGGAACGAAGATCGAAAGTAACGACATCGGAATTGGCGACGTTGGCGTCGTTGTGAGGCTGACTCTGCTCCGCACCGTTGCGCTCGGTTTGAACGCACGATTCGCCGACCAAACAACCGCATCGGTTGCGGCGTCGTTCGCCATCGTGAATGTGCCGTCGAGCTGGTGTTCGTCTTCGGTGCGACTCGATTTCGCGCGAAACGACGTTAGACGCATCGTTGTCGGAAGCGTGTTAGGCGACTCGCGGATGATCTTGACTTCGCCGATGTTGACTTGCGTGGGCGTTGCCAATCCGCTACTGGACACAGCGAGAACGGTGTCTAGCGGTGAGGCCGCCGATTGAGAGACCGCACCGCGCGGGACGTTCCAAACCGCCGCCGCCGCACTGATGCGATACTCGCGTGACTTTGTCGTGACCTCTTCGATTTGTAACTGGTCAAACGTGAGACGCGACGCCGATGAGTCCTCGATGGTGAAGCGGTGAAACTTCACGGCGTTCGGACGAACGAACTCGACGCGACCAATCGTTGTGTTGATGCCGGTTTGTCTTCGGATTGTGTCTTCATAAAACCGCGCCGCAAGCGACGAATGACGCGCACCGATACACGCCACAACTACAAGCGTTGCTATCGGGCCGAAAATCCAAAATAGGGTAAGTCGAAAAAACACGGCGTGGCGTACAGGTTTGGTTTTACAGCGAGCCGCCCATTGGGAAGCCGCGTGTCTTGCGTGGTGGTGCGAAACCTTCGGGGATCGGGTCGCCGGGTTTCCACGAGTTTTTCCACGAGTCATCTTCTGGCTCGTCCTTTGGCAATGTCGCCAGATGTGCGAGACGTTCGCGGACGGAGACGGTGAGGCGTTCGAGTTTCTCACGCTGTTCGGGTGTGAGCACCGCGAGGAGTT
>JBOFSQ010000081.1:0-20328 GCA_051651625.1 Thermoguttaceae bacterium
TTAGCCGTGGGTGAGCGGTATTCCGCGAACCCACGGTCAGCGAACCCCAAAAATCCGTAGCCCCAACAGGGCGAAAGAGACGAAGTAGAACAGATTCTTGCGCCCCGTTGGGGCTTGCTGGATTTTAGGCTTCCGTACCGTGGGTTCGCTCCGCTCACCCACGGCTAAGCTCTTGCTGCCCCGTTGGGGCAAATACACCATCCATGACGTGCAAGCGAAACTTTACTACACCCGGTACGGTATGCTAGACCTGTTCAGAAACTTGCACCCGCACATCGGTTCGGCATAGCCGAACCCTCCAAACGCCGTGCGCACTGGAGGGTTCGGCTATGCCGAACCTGAACTACCATCACATCATCCCGCCAACTTGAAACACGCAGACCGCCTGTGCGAACGCGAGAAGTGTTGTGTACGCGACGGCAAAAAGTGTCCAGAGGAACGATTGCGTCTCGCGCCAGATGACTGCAAGCGTCGCCACGCACGGGGCGTAAAACATCACAAACAGAAGCATCGCCACGCCACCCGCAAGCGATTTCTGCGTTCGCAAACGGTGCGACAGACTTGTTGTGTTGTCACCGCCGCTGTCGTCGCCTGCATCGAGTACCGCCATTGTACTGACGATCACTTCTTTCGCCGCAACGCCCGCCAAAAACGCCACGTTGTCACGCCAGTCAAAACCCGCAAAACGACTCACCGGCTCCAGCGTCTTGCCAATCGTCGCCGCATACGAATTCTCTATCGTATGCTCGCCTTGTCGCCACTCGACCTTGCCAAGTTCCGAAGTCGGCACCGGAAACGTCACCAAAAACCAGAGCACGATTGACGCGACGAGAATAACCGTCCCCGCTTTCTGAACGAACCAGCCGCTCTGCTGCGTGGCCGTTCGCAAACAGTCACGCAGTCGCGGAAGCTGGTACGCCGGAAGTTCGACGGCGAGCGGTGCGGGGCGTCCGCTCACAACCGTTCGCGTCAAGACCCACGCTACGCACATCGCAACGCCCCACGAAATCACAACCAGCGACGCCAGCACAATCCCTTGGTACGCAGCGAAAAACGTCGCCACAATCAGTGCGTACACCGGCAACTTCGCACCGCAGTTCATCAGCGGAATGATGAGAATCGTGAGGAGACGTTCGCGTCGTTCGCGGATTGTGCGTGCCGCCATCACCGCTGGCACCGCGCACCCGCCCGCAATTCCGCCGCCGAGAATGAGCGGAATGACGCTCTGGCCGTGAAGACCAAATAGCCGCATCAGACGATCCATCACCACGACAAGTCGTGCCGCGTAGCCGCTCTGTTCGAGAAACGCGACGCCGAGAAAGACGAAAAAAATAATCGGTACGAACTGTAAAACGCCGCCAACGCCGGGCAAAACGCCGTCGCAAATCAGCGAACGCAGCGGCGTGTCGGGAGTGAGTTCGAGCCAGAAGTCGAGTTGCGCCGGGAGCCACGTTTCAAAGACTGCGGCGACCGCATCGACCGGCGAAAGCCAAACGCCACCTGCGGCAGGGAGCCACGTCCACTGCGTCGCCACTGCGAACGCCAGCGAAAATGTCGCCATCAAAACTGTTGCCGCTACGAAGAGTCCGAAGACGGGGCGACAGACAACGGCGTCGATCCGGTCGGAGCGGCGAACGGCGGAGCGGCTCCGTTTTACGCTGTGTTGTTCGAGTCGCGCCGTCCACGCCTCGCGCATCGCTGCGATAACTTCCGCCGGACGCTGACCGTGCTCTTGTTCAAAGGCGATGATTGCGTCGGTCGTTTCTTCGACGATGCTGACCCAACTTTCGTCGTGTGTGTGGTGCTGAACGATGCGTCTGGCGTCGCGGTCTTGTTCGAGGAGTTTTACCGCGAGCCAACGCGACGAAAAGTCTTCCATCAGGTGTTCGCACTTCGAGAGCGAGGCGTCGAGACGTGCGATGACCGGTTCGATTTGCGGGCCGTAATCGAGTCGCCACGGTGTCGATTTGTGTTGCCGGTGAGTCGTTGCGGCGGAACGGATTGTGTCGCGGAGTCTGCTAAAACCATCGCCCGTCGTTGCGACGACCGAGACGACCGGCACACCGAGCATGATTTCGAGTGCGTGCGGATCGATTGTGATTTGGCGACGACGAACGATGTCGCCTTTGTTGAGACAGATGACGAGCGGCGTCTGCATTTCGAGGAGCTGGAGCACGAGCCGCAGGTGACGCCGCAGATCGGTCGCATCGACGACGGCGAGCAGAAGTTCGGGGCGTTCGAGGAGAATGAAGTTTCGCGCGACGCCTTCTTCGGGCGAGTATGATGCGAGGTTGTACGTCCCCGGCAGATCGACAAGTTCGATTTGCCAGTCGCCATCGCGGTACGTCGCAGAACGTTTTTCGACGGTGACGCCGGCGTAGTTTCCGATGCGCTGATGCGTACCGGTGAGTCGGCTGAAGATTGTCGATTTGCCGCAGTTCGGCTGCCCAACGAGCGCGACGAGTAAGTCGTCGTGCCCGTGCGGCTCGGCGGGTGAGAGGTCGTTTGTCATGTTTGTCCCCAACTAACAATTCCGCCGCGTGATGATGGAAAACCGAGTCCCTTGACGGATGCGGTGTTGGCGAGCGATAAGTCGTCGATGACGCCTTCTGCGTGGCATCGCAACGCCTCGGCGTACATCGCACGCAAAAGTTTTTCGATGTTAACGTTGCCAACGGTGTAATCGCGCACGACGCGATTACCGTTTTCGTCATACGAGTAGAAACCGTCACGAGTTTTGAGGCCGAGTCGTCCAGCGCGGACGCGGTCTTCGAGGAGCGGAGAAAAGTGTGCGCGTTCGGGGAGCGCCTTCGCCATCACGAATCCGCCGTGCAAAACAGTGTCGAGGCCGATTTCGTCCATCAGCGTGAACGGCCCCTTCGCCATACCGAATCGCACCGCTGCGGCGTCGATTGCGGTAAAACTCGCGTCAACGTTGACGGCATTCTCGGCCAGCAAAATCGCCTCGGTCAAGTACGGATGAAGCAACCGGTTGACCAAAAACCCCGGCGAGTCGCCGACGATAATCGGTTCTTTGCCGATGTGGATGGCGAGTTGTCGTGCCGTCTCCAGCGTCGCTGTTGACGTACCGCGACCGGAACTCGCGCTGGCAAACGTGTGCGGAATTATCTCGACGAGTGGGCGTTCGGCGACGGGGTGAAAGAAGTGAAAGCCGCAGAAGTTCTCGGTTCGCGGGACGCTCTCGCGGAGTGTTGAGATCGGGATTGTCGAAGTGTTTGTGAGAAGCAGTGCGTCCGGCGGCAGCGACGCCGACTCAACAATTTGACGATAGAGCCGTTTTTTTGCGTTCGGCTTTTCGACAATCGTTTCGATGACAACCGGTGCGGCCAAAGCAGCATCAAGCGTCTCGACGACGTTTGCATCTGTAACCGTTTTCGCGGCGAAGGCGCGAACGTCTGCGGAAACGTCGTAGAGCGTCACCGCGCACCCCGCGCCGACAAACTCCGCCGCTATCGCCCGCCCCATAAGTCCGGCACCAATGATCGAAATGTGCATCGAAAAAATGTGTGTTGGCGTTGTGTGGCGTGTTAGACCTGTTCGGAAATTGGCACCCGTGCAGCGGTTCGGCATAGCCGAACCCTCCAAACGCACTGGAGGGTTCGGCTATGCCGAACCTGAACTACTTCTTCCGTTTTCCGCGTTTGTTGTCGTGCGGGGTCATCTGCGACTTTTCGTGTACGCCTTTTTTCTTCGCCTGTTCGGCGATGTCTTGAAGCCAGCCGATGAAACCGCCAGCACGTTCGCTACTCTTTGCTTTGGTTTCGCGTTCTCGCTGCTGCTTGCGTCGTTCGCGTTCACGTTCGTCGTGATGTTCGTGCTGCGAAGACGACGTAGCGTGTTCGCCGCCGCTGCCCGCGGGCGACGGCTTCGGCATCAGTTGACGCTCCGCAATCCCCCAAATGCTCGACGCAATAAAATAGACGCAAAGTCCACTCGGCATCTTGAAAAAGAGGAACGCGAAGAAGATCATCATGTAGTTCATCATCTGTCGCTGTAGACGCTGCTGCTCGTCGGTCGGCGGCGGCATCATCGCCCACTGCTGCGCAACAAAAAGTCCAATCGTAAGCAGCGGCAACAGATTGAAAAACGGCCCAAGATAAAACATCCCCTGACCAGTGTTGAATCCGTTCCAACCCATCGACGCCCAAAATGCACTCCAGTTGTAGAGCATGTCTGGTGCGGAGAGATCGGTACACCAGTGGAACGCCTTTGAAAACAGCGGCGAACCGTAGAGTTCAACGTCGATAGAAAGCGACTTGTAGAGCGCGACGAATATCGGAAGCTGAAAGAACAGCGGCAGACAACCCGAAAGCGGATTGAAGTTGTGCTTGCGAAAGAGTGCCGCTTGGGCCTGCTGACGTGCGGCGAGGTCGTCTTTGTGTTTCTCCGCAATCGCTGCCATCTCCGGCTGAATTTGCTGCATCTTAATCGCACTGATAACTTGCTTGCGACTGAGCGGGAACATCACCAGTCGCACCACAATCGTTAGACAAATTATCGCCATTCCATAATTCATGCCGAGTGCGTGGAACGTGTGAAGTATCGCAAGGAGCGGCGCGACAATCCACGAAAACCAGCCGTAAGAGAGCGTCGATTGAAGGCCGTAATCGGCGAGAATCGGCTGGCTTTTCGGCCCCGCAAAGATGCGGTATTCGTCGGCGAACGACTCGCCCGCCGCGAGCGTCTTGTCTTTGCTTATGAGCCGAAACGACACGTCCGTCAAGATTCCCCAGTCGGCAACGCGCATCCCGACGCGAATCGGAAACGCCTGCGCAAGAACACTATCGCTTGACGGCAAGAACGTACACTGAAAGTATATCGAGTCAACGCCGATGTATTGCGGCGTCGAGGCCCACGGCGCACGAATGTCGTCGTGACTCACAAGATTTTCCGACACCGTTTCTGGTGAACCGTCGCGCATTCGCACGACGACATCGCGGATACCGTAAGCCCCCCATCCGGGGCCGGCCTTTCGTGCGTACCAAGCACCTTCGAGCGGCAGCCCCGTCGGGCCATCGAGTTGATAGGCAACACGCCGCGACTCGTTCCCGATGTTTTTGACTTCAACTGTGAGCGTTAAGTGATACGCCGAACCTGTAGCGTCTTGTGCAGAATCTTTTGCGAGGCGGAAAGTTTTGCGCATCTCGATTCCGCGCGACGGAATGCGGCGACGAAACGTCGCCTCCGATTGCGACCAGGCAACAAGTTCCCACGACGCATCGAGCATCGCAACGCCCGCGAGTTCTTGGTCGATCTTCGCATTTCGCGGGACATCGTGTTTGGCGTAGTCGCCGCTACCGAAAAACGGCAGCATATCGAGCCGCGCGTCGTCAACGCTGGCGAGCGTCGTGCGGAACGAGAGCGGATCGCTTCGCCCCAATTCGTAACCGCGAAGTCCGCCCAAGTCGCGGTACGCTTCGTAATTCAGCGGCGTGATTTCTGGGCGAACGATGTCAATCGGACTGTAACCGAGTTCAGCGGTGAGCGTTTTCTCTTCGCCGCCGCGACGCACACGGAGCGTCACCGACTTCATCGGTTTCGACGCCGCAAGCGCATCGCGTAAGTTACGAATCGACGCGATTGGAAACGCATCGAGGGCAACGATTTCGTCGCCAGCAACAACGCCCGCACGCGCCGCCGGAGTTCCGTCGCCGACAACTTGCACGACGCACGGCGCGTCCCAGTCGTCAACTTCGACGATGAGCTGTCCCAAATATCCGGCGAGGTCTTGGACATCGCGGTAGCGTTCGCTGGCGAGTTCGATTCTCGACACCGTTCCGCCGCGATGCGTGAGCGAGACCAGCATCTTGTAAGGCGATTTTTGATCGAGCGAACCGAGCGTGACGAACGTTGGCGGCGGTTCCGGCGATGACGGTTCCGGCAATGACGGCTCCGGCGATGACTGGTCGGCGGCGGCGTCACCGGTCGTGGCAACTTCGCTGTTTGACGGCGTTTCGCCGTTTGCGTTCGCGTCGTCGCGCGGGACGACCGGTTGATCGACCGGATCGACTACGGCACCGTCATCGCCGACTTTCTTTTGCGGCGTTGCGGTCCACATCATCATAACGAGAAAGAAACACAGCAGTGCAACCAGAATCGTACTGGTCGCCTGCTCTTGCGACTTGCGCTGATCGTCGGGGAGAAGACTGGGAAGCATGAGTGAGTGATTAGATGGTGAGTGGTGGGAGATTGTCCAGTCTGCCGACGCGGTGGGGACGAGACAATAGTTGATGACACAGAAATCACCGCAGCGATTCTTCAAACTCTTCGAGCGATTGGCACGTTGCGGCTGTTGCTGTAAGCGAGTCCAAGACGATGACATCGCCAATTTGCGAAATGCGGTCGATGATCCGCTTTGGAACCTTTTGGAATCGAGCGGAGAGAAAACGCGATAAGGCCCGCGCTTCGCCCCGCGCCTCGCCCCGTGCCTCGCCTTCTGCCAAAAGAACGTCCATCAAATAAACAGGCTTTTCAATTACAGACATGTTCTTCCCTCTCACTTTGTTAATCTTGTCAACAGTCTTCGCACACTTTTCTCGCGTAAAGTATTTACTGCTACTGATCGCGTACCAAAACATCTGCTTCCACCGCTCAAGCAAACTCGGACGCTTCTCAAACAGCGGATAAACTCGCTGATACACGTTCAAAAGGTGCTCCTCAATTTTTGGACTAAACACCGCCTGCATCATCGTGAACGCCGCCCACAATTCGGGGTCGTTGGGCAAGTCTGATTCCGACATTTGAGCGAGGTCAAACAGCATCGCCTTCATTCGCACCGCTTGCGACTCGAAACCTTCAGCAACGTCCTGCAAGTCGGCCATCTCCGTCGGTGCGGTGAAACGTGTCTCGCCGTGGTGAACAATCATCGGAAACACCATCGGAAACAAAAACGATGACGGTTGTTCTTGCTCCTGCCGCAACCGAAACTTCTTCAACTCGGCGTCCCAAATTCGCACGATGTACTTCAGCACTTGAAACATCGTGAAACGTTCGCTGCTCGTCTTGAGTTCGATCAAGATAAACACGCACAACGTTTCGCCGCTTCGTAGCGGAATGCGGTAGAGAACATCGACAAAACTCTCGCGCAGTTCGTCGTCGAGGTACGAATCTTCGCAGACTTCGAGCTGATCGAGGTCGAACTTTTCGACGAGCGACGGATTCTCCCTGAACATCCACTCGACAATTTTGCGTGCGTTTTCCGGGTCGCGGAAGACGCTTTTGTCGAAGGCGTCGTGCTGGTAGAGTTTGCGGTCGAACGGCGGTTCGGGCGGCGACGTTGATGGCGGTATATTGTCCATAGGCCGCAATTCTACCCGCAAAGTCGCAAGTGCGTAGGGGCGATTCGTGAATCGCCCCTTACCGAAACGCATGATTCCCCTACAGTTTCGGCACGTTCTTGTGAACATCCGGCCCGAAGTAACGCAGACTCACGAGCGGTTCGCTGCCAAGATTTTCAACCGTGACGCCGTTCTTCGCCGCTTCAGCGGTGATGTAAACCTCGTCGTTCGGCTCTTCACCGTAACGAATCATGACCGGCGTGTCGATGGTGAGTTTGCCAATCGTACCGTGTCCTTGAACGGTGATCCAACCACTCGCACCGGCGTCGTGCAGCGTACACTTCGCGCCAGGCATGACGGTAAGTTCCTTCGCCGAGAACAGTTGTTTTCCGTCGATAAGCCCGTAGGTTATCCAGCGGTCGGTGTAGCCGTCGCCGCTCTGTTTCTCGTCAACAATCGGTTCGAGATAGTTGCTGCGTTTGAAGTTTGGATCGACGTTTTTCTCCCAATCGAGTTGCGAGATGATGAAGTCGATGTCCTTCTTCTTTTCTTTCGGAACGTCTTTGACGAGGAGTTCCCACGGAACTTGTCGCCCTTCGACGAGCGATTGGTACATCCCGAAAACGTCGCTTCCCCACTGCGGTTCGTAGGTGCAGAGCGACCCCGGTGCGTGGAGCACGCCCGCCGGAATGAGCCAACCAGTTCCACGCTTGAGACGATACGCCTTCGACAGATCGAGAATACCGTTGTCGCCTTTGTTCCAGTTTTCGAGACAGCGGCGAACGTCTTCTTTTGTCGTGCCGGGTTCGAGTCCCATGAAGGTGTAGTCGAAGTGATTTTCGGCGGCGTTGAGTTGCGGCGGGAAGTAGTACGCTTCGGGTTTACCTTCTTGTCCGGTGAGTGCGGCGTGTTTTTGCATCTGGTGCATGTGATGCGGGATCGGGCCAGCGTTGTCGAAGAACTTTGAGTAGACCGGCCACTTCTTGTATTTCTTGAAGATCGCTGCGCCGACGATGGCGTCGCCCATTTCGGCAACGGCGTCGCGGAGTAGAAACTTCTTGCCGCCGACTTTGATGTAACTGAGTCCTTCGTCTGCGGCGCGGTTGTCGTTTGCGGCTTCGGTGGTACTTGCGAACCAGCGTTCGTCGATTCCGCCGCGGTGAACGCCGAGGGCGTACCAATCAGTCGGCGCGAGTTTGATTCGCTTTCCGGGGTGCAAAAAACTGCGCGGCACCCAATTCGGGACGAGCCGCAAAATCCCGTCGCCTTCATTCATCGCCTGCTGAAGCACTTTGGCGACGTTGTCTTTCTTGACAGCCTTTGAACGAGTTGTCATAACGAGTTCCTTTCTCTGCTTTGCCCATCGAGGGGCGCGTTTTGGCGTCGCACGCAGTGCCGCCGCCCATCGGTCAGCACTCGCAAGCGCGGACAGTATTGTAGACGATAAATGACAATCGAAAATGAGAGGTGAGAAAGAGCAATTCCGGTTCGGCATAGCCGAACCCTCCAATAGCCGTGTGACGTATGGCTGGAGGGTTCGGCTATGCCGAACCGCAGTGTGGGTGCAAGTTTCCGAACAAGCCCATTCTCTCCTTGACAAAATCGCGGCGATTAGCTAGGCTTCCGTCGTGGCACCGGAAGGCAGGAATAGATTTCAAGACGACGAGCCAGAACAGGCAGCACCCGCTGGTATCCGTGGGTTTATCGCGGCGCGCCTTGGCGTATACCAAGACCCCGCCGAAATCGCACGCGTCATAAACGAGTGGGTCAATGCCAACAAGACCCGTGCGCTGATCTACGCCATCATCGCTGCCGTTCTCTGCGTTGCTCTGTTATCGCTGGCCGTCTGGAAGATTATCGAGATTCGCACACGTCCCACCATATCAATGGCCCTCGCCGAACTCGACTACGGTGCCTACGGTTCCGCTGACGCAACTTGCGAACGCCTGCTGGGATTCACGTCTGCGAAAGACACCGTCGCTATGGCCACGATTTTTTTCATAAAAGGTGTCTCGCTGGCAAACATGACAGATGTCGCGTGGACGAAAGAACGCCAGTCGTACTACCGCGCCGCCGCTGGATTTCTACAAACCGCCGAACAACTCGGATTCCCAGCAGGCCGCGCTGCAACCGGATACTTCTACCTCGGAAAGTGTTACTACCTCGCTGGTGATGTCGTCCGCGCACGGACTCCGCTACTCAAAGCACTCGACTTTCCAACCGACGACAAACGCAGTATCTACTGGTATCTTGCCAACTCCGCATTCTATCTCCCAAACCCCGACTTTGAAGACGCACTCAATCAGTGCGACCTCTACTGCCGTGCAAGTACCACATCCACCGAAGAACGCGACGAAGGTCTGCTCCTAAAGTCGCTTATCCTCACGCGACTCGGACGACTCGACGAGGCCGATGCTATACTCAAGTCGCTCCCAAAACACGACCACCTCCAAACGATGCGTGCGTTCGTCGAAGGACAACTCCGACTCGAACAAGCCCGCGTCGTCCGCGACCGCGCCGAAGCTATCGCAAAAACTACGTTTTTCCCAAGCGAGACACACGTCACGCCCAAACCATCGACACCATTGCCGAGTCTGTCCGTCCCGCCGATTGACGACAACAGCGATCTGCCGCTGCCGACACCATCGACAATCACCGAACCAACAACCGACCCGCCAGCCGAACTGCCAAGTAGCCAGCCCGTCACGCAAGTTGCGTATCAAACTGACGAAGCGACACCGAGTACGCCGCCGAGTTCTCCGCCAAAATCGGGGCCGGTTCGCATCACACCGATCTTCACCAACGCCACCGCCGACAATTCTCCGCCGCCACTGGAAGTAATTGACATCAACTCCGACGATGCCGCATCGCGTCCGGCTGCGCCGCTGCCACCGCCAATTCCAGAAGAACCAACGGTGACGCGCGACCCCGTTGCACAGGCGGTCGAGCAGGCACGGAACGAGGCGATCTCGTTGTACGAACAAGCGATTGCGTGTATGACGGAAGTTTCCGTGCTCGACACTGGCGACTTCCCGTGGGCCGCCTCCGCGTATCTCATTACCGGTTTGGCATACGACGAACTTTCAACACTCCGCATTGCAGACGACATCAATCGCGCCGCGCAGTCGTTTCAAGAAATCTTGCAACAATATCCCGACCGCCCCGAAGCGACCGCCGCAGATTTTCTCCTCGCCGAACAATACCAGCGAAACGGCGATGTCAAAAATGCGATAGCGTTCTATCGTCGCGCCTTCAAGCAGCTTGCGCCAGATGTTGGTTACGTTAACGTCTGGTTTACGCGGGGTGAAATGATGCGGCGTTCGCAGGAGATTTTTGACAAGTACGTCGCAGCAAAAGACTTTCCGATGGCGTTCGAGTTTTTGGAAGCGTGGCGAACGGCGATCCCCGCAAGCGAGTATTATCGTGACGGTGCGTACACGGTTGCACGTTGGGGCGACGAGTTGAGTCGGCTCGCGGCGGCAGCGATCAAAGACAAACACGACACGCTTGCACGCGACGCCCGCGAAAAATACAAGATCGCCGGTGCGTGGTTTGAACGCCTCGCACAATACGACTTCACGCAGCCGCACTACGTCCGTTTGCTCTGGGACAGTGCCGAGTATTATCGTCACGGCTGGGACTATCCCAACGCGATCCGAATGTATCAGCGTTATCTCGAATACAACGTCACCGACCGGCAATTTGAGGCGAAGTTTCACATTGCCAATCTCTGGTTCCACCTCGACTACCTCGACCGTGCTATCGACGACTTCACCAAACTGCTTGCCGAAGATGTTCGGCATCCGCTCGCGGCGACGGCGCGTCTCCAGCTTGCGCGTGCATACTTTGAAAAACAGCAGTGGGACCTCGCGCAGCAATGCTTGATACAAAACCTCTCAAGTGACTACGCCCCTAGCTCGACGCTCTACAGCGACTCGCTCTACCTCCTCGGCGCAATCGACTACCAAAAGAAAGACTACGAACAAGCGACGATTCATCTCGAAGACGCGATCTTGCTCCACCCGAAAGCGCAGCAAGCCGCCGAGGCAAACTATACCCTCGCGCTGTGTCATCTAAAGGATGTCGCGCGACTTCAGTCTCTCTACGACACGACGATTCTTGAGCGACCGCGTGCAGACATCAAGTCGCAGATCGCTGCGGAGTACGCTGCCGCTGGCGAATGTTTTCAGCGAACCGAAAGACTGCTGGCGACGCGACAAGATGTTGCAAATCTCTCAACTAGCGAGCAGCTTCTTCAGCGAAACAGCCTCTTTGGTATCGGTGAGATGCAGATGAAACGCGAACTTTACGACGAGGCGTCGCTGACGTATAACATGCTTGCCAGTCGTTACGGTGGTGAACCGGTCGCGCTTTACGCGCTGATGCACCTCGCGACGGCGAGCGAAAAACTTGGCCGCTTCACCGACGCCCGCGCCGCACTCAAGCAAGCCGATTACCTGCTGGCAACGCTCCGCGCATCAGGAAAGTTTCCGCCAGACTTCCGGTTCACAGAACCAGAATGGGCATCGCTACTCCAACTCGAACAGACCGTTACAAAAGTTTATGATATTGAGATACCGGAGGCGAGTGATTAGTGGTTGGTGGTCAGTGGCCAGCGTGGTCATTCCCACCACATTTCGTCATTCCCGCGTAGGCGGGAATCCATCCTGATTCGGGCACTCGCTTACGCTTCGTGTTCTGATTTGTCACTCACTTACGCTTCCCGCTCCGATTTGCTCGCCACTGACCACAAACCACTGACCACTGCCATGACGCTCCCCGAACTTCTCGAAAAACGTTTGGACTGTTTGCGGCGGCTTCACTATGCGGCAGAACGGCAGCGGTATCTCGTGGACGTTGAGAACATCGACGCGATTCTCGGTCATCTAGCGCAGAAGCAACACCTCATCGACGCACTGCTTGCGACGGAACGTGAACTCGATCCGCACCGTGGCGTCGCGCCGGAAGAGCGTGCGTGGGCGTCGCCGGAAGAGCGAGAACGTTGTCAAGCTGTGATCGCCGAAGGCGACACGTTATTGCACGCAATCATCGCACTCGACGAAGAGAGCGCATCGACGATGATGCGTCAACACAAAGACCTCGAAGGACAGATACAACGCCTCGGTCGCGGAACCGCCGCTGCGGTCGCTTACAGTGTCCAAAACGTCGTTTCAACTTCGCGCGAGACGCAAACCGTGATCGACCTAACGCACTAAAATTTCCAACGCCATAGGACGTATAGGTCATATATGACCTATACGTCCTATACAACAGCCACACTTCCATGATACGTTCCACACATCAATTTCGTGCGATTTACGGTGCGACGACGGTTCCGGTTTTGGAGCAGGTTGCGAACTTTGACGAGGCGCGACAGGCACTCCTTGCGGGGAACATAGCCAACTACGACACGCCAGAATATCTCGCGCGTGATGTCGATGTTGGTCACTTCAAGAAGAAACTTTCCGAGGCGATCAACCAGAAACATCGCCCCGGCAAGAATCCGTCGTTTGCGGAGTACCCGTGCCCAGACTCACGCAAAATCGGCGGCGGCGACTGGCCGCAAGACCAGCACATTCTCTATCACGACCTCAACAACGTAGGTCTCGAAAAACAAACGTCGGAGATGGCCAAGAACAACGTCGAGTTCAACACCGCCATCAATTTGATGAAACATCAAATGAACCTGTTGCAATCGGCAATCAGCGAGAGAGTGTAGAGCGGACGTGTCGGTTCGCCGTAAAGTTTCCAAGCCTCACCGACAAGTCCGCCTGATTGTGAATGACGAAACGTCATCCTCACAAACACTTTCGCAAAATATCAAGAAGTTCTGCTTCGCCGATCTGTTGCTTCTCACCTTGCGGGCCACGTTCGGCGATGCGGCGTGCGACCATCGCGCAGTCGGCATCGGTGACTTTGTAGTCGCCGAGTTTGTATGGCGGAATCCCGACCGATGCGAAGAAATCGACCGTCTTCTGAATCGCTGCGTCGATTCGTGCGTCGTCGTTGCCGCTGGTTATCCCCCAAACTCGCTGGCCGTAAGCGATGAGCTTCTTCCCTTTGACTTTTCGTTGCTGCTGCCAAACGGCAGGCATGACGAGTGCGAGAGTTTTTGCGTGATCGATCCCGCAGAGCGCAGTGATCTCGTGACCGATGTTGTGCGTGACCCAATCTTGCGGGACACCGCAACCAATCCAGCCGTTGAGCGCGTTTGTCGCAGCCCAAACGAGGTTCGCACGCGAATCGTAATCAGTGAGATTTTTTAGCGTCTTCGGCCCTTCGCCAATCAAGACGTGAAGAATCGCTTCCGCTTGCAAGTCTTGGAGCGGCGCGTTCACATCGAACGTCATATATTGTTCGCAGACGTGAACAAACGCATCGACAATTCCGTTGCTGACCTGATGTGCGGGGAGCGTGAATGTCGTTTCGGGATCGAGTATCGAAAACTGCGGAAAAACCGGCGGCGCGGCGAAGGCGAGTTTTTGCGCCGTCGAATTGCGCGAGACGACTGAAAAACAGTTCATCTCCGAACCGGTTGCGGGGAGCGTTATCACCGCTCCGAGCGGGACGGCACTTTCGACAACCGCGTTCTTTTCGAGAATGTCCCACGGGTCGCCCGCGCCAAACTTTGCCGCTGCGGCGATGAACTTCGTTCCATCGAGCGTCGAACCGCCGCCGACCGAAAGCAAGAAATCGATCTTGTCTCGCTTCACGATCTCAACAGCTTTCATAAGCGTCTCGTAACGCGGGTTCGGCTCGATCCCGCCGAACTCAACAACTCTGTGCGACGCGAGTGCCTTCGTGACTTGGTCGTAGACGCCATTCTTTTTGATGGAACCGCCGCCGTAAGTCATCATCACCTTTTTGTCGCGCGGTACGAGGTCGGAAAGTTTGGCTATCGAGCCGCGTCCGAAGACGATCTCAACTGGGTTACGATACTGAAAGTTTTGCATTGTGGAGCCTTTCTGAAAGAGTGGGGAAGTTGTTAACGGTAAATCGTGTGTTCGTCATTAGACTTGTTCGGAAACATGAAGTTGGGGCGATTTGGTAGTTCGCGGTTCGGCATAGCCGAACCCTCCAGTTGTCATACGCCGCAGGCGTGGAGGGTTCGGCTATGCCGAACCGATATGCGGGTGCAAGTTTCCGAACAGGTCTATTCTTTGGTTTCGCGGTTCCAAATGAATCTGTAATTGAAACGTCGGTTTGGCGCGGTGTCGCCGCCGAGTGAGAGCGAGATCGGGTCGTCGAGATTTGGTGCGTTGTCGCTCCACTTGAAGTCGAATTGAATCGCATCGCCAGTGAAACCGCATCGTCCGCGCGGCACCGGAATCAACAGCCGATTCCCGTCAACACGGTACGCGATCTCGGTAACATCAGTCCAGTCGTTTTGGGCGGCGTCCCACTCCATCAGCGACGTTTTGCTGCCACTTGCGACTCGTTTGTTCACCAAAAAATCGTAGCCGTGCCAACCCGTTTCGGAGTCGGAATCGGCGTCGATTAAGAGGAGCATCCAGTTCGGATCGCTCGACGGCGTGAGCGGCTGCGCGGTCTCGACGAAGAACCAAACGTACTTTTCGTCAACAGCAACTTTGCTGGTAAAGATGTCGTTGCGCCCGGAATTGTCAACGTAACGGGCAGTCCCATAACCGGCGTGGTCGCGGTGGAAGACATCGCCTGCGGTGTCACGATATTCTGTCTCGATAGCGTCCCACGCCGCGAACGGACTGGCGGTATCGATCTTCGTTTCACCGTGGTTTTTCGGTATCGGTCTGGCACCTTTATAACGCCGAATGTTTTGTGCCATCTGCATGTAGTAGTTGTCGGTATAACCGCCGCGCATCGGCTGGATGCCGCGATTGAACTCGGCGTTATACTGATCGACAAAGAAATACGAGGCGTCCTTGCCTCGTCGCATAAAGTTCATTCCGGCGAGTGTCGCGGGGTCGTTGTATTTTCCGGCTGTCCACTCGTTCCAGTCGTTGAGATACAAAAACTTCGGATCGGTTTGCAGTGCTTCGTCCCAACGCTCTTGAAAATAGATGCCGTATCCTTCGGGATTGTCAACCGTTTTATCGAGCCACGGAACGTAAGTCGGCACTGGCATGTCGTATTCATTGAGTTGCGGCTGACCCGACTTGCGACTCCACGACTTGCCGACCAGCGACGACGGATGCTGCGCCGGTGTGACGGCGGCCTCTTCCTGTTCGCCGTTGTGACGCGATACAAGTTGATCCGGCTTGAGCGACTTCACATTTGGATCGTGCATGTCGTAGCCGAAACTCCACTTGTCTTCGGTGCCGACGAAGCGTTCGTTCCCCCATTTGTAGTATCCCCACCACATCGTTCGGAGTGTGAAGAAGTCTTTGATCTCTTGCGGATAGTCGGTGAAGAACTGCTCGGTATATTTTGCGTCGCCGTGGTGCGGGTGATTTGGATCGGTCGCGGCTGCGGCGTCGTAGTGTGGATTCGGGTGCGTGATTCCGCCGCGATTGGCGTCGTGTGAAGGCGAACCGTTGTAGAGCAGGAGTGGTTTGCCGTCCCAGTAAAACCAGAGGTCGCGGTATTTCCCTTCTTTGTAGATTCGGTCGTACAGATTTTGAACGACCGTTATCGCCGGCCCGTTGAACGACCAAAAACAGAATTGCGGAATACGATTCCCTTCGGCCTTGACCTTCTCCATCGTGCGAAACAGAGCATCCCACATCTCCCAGTAACAGACCGCGTTTGTCACATCGAGAATGAGAACGTCAACACCTGCATCGGTGAGCATTGCGAGGTCTTTGCGAATGACATACTCGTCGTCGCTGCGAAAGTACCCCATCTCCGGTTCGCCCCAGTGGTAGCTGCCGAGCGGCGGTTGCCAGTTGGCGTGATTCCCGTCGAGCCGCGCGTTTGGATCGTCTTGCAAAATACGAGTCACGTCGCCTTCAAACTTGTGCGGCGGACGGTTTACAAAACCGCCTTCGTGCCACGAAATATAGAAGATACCAACGACGCGCGGATGATCGGTTTTAACGTCACCGACCTCGGTATGTGTTGGCATCGTCCGTCCGAGCGCATCGGTGCCGACCCAAGTGTCTTGAAAGATGTCGCGGGACGAAACATCAGGTGTCGTCTCCGCAGACACCGCTATTCCACACACGAGAATCGTCAGAAGTGTCAAGGCAAGTCGTTGCATCGTAAACGTTCCTATTTTTGTGTTGACGTAACCATTCTCATTCACTTCCGGCTCTATACTGCGTCACGTCGTAAAACAGACATTGTTGTTGTTCGGTAAGTTTGTTTTGAATCCACAGATTGCGCAGATTGTCGGTGAATCTGCACAATCTGCGGACAACTCAAAGTACGCAATCAATGCCAAGTTAATGGAGGTGTGGAGTATATCGCACAATCGGACGAACCGCCGTTCATCTCACTTCTTCATCGCTTGCGCGAGGATGCGTGACGTGCTCGGACGCATGATGCGCGGATCGACTTCGTTCCCCGCAAGAAGTGTGTTGCGAACGTCTTTGCCCGAAATGAAAACAGGTTTTTCGTTCGGGTGATTCTCCATCAGATCGACTCGTCCCATCGAATCGTAGTACGCCGCGAAACCGACGTTGAGCGGTTTGATTTTGAGGTCGCCGCCGAGGTTTTGGAATATCACCTGCGCATCGAAGTCGCCCCAAATCGGCGTGCCGTCGTTGTAGGGAGCGTCGGCGTGTTTGCGTCCGATGATGATGTCGGTGAAGCCGAAGTTTTGGCGATAGATCGCGTGCATCACCGCCTCTTTCGGACCGCCGTAAAACATCTTGATGTCGAGTCCAAGAAGCAAGACGCGATCTGGAACTTGCTGACCAAGTTTCGCCCAAAGTTCGGCGTTGCTGTCGCCTTCGCCAAGTCCGCGCGACGCGATCAGTTCTTCGTAAGTCTGCATTCTGATTGCGGCGTTAACGTCGTCGCCCTTCGTCTCGCCGATGAGTGGATTGAGACACGCACCAGCGTTGTGACCAGCGGCGAGAAGCGTTTCGAGGCCGTAGACGAGAGCGTATTCGTGGGCGCGGTGGAGCGGGTTGCGCGTTTGAAACGCGACGACGCGATCCCAGCCAGTCGCGGCCAGTTTTTTGCGAACCTCATACGGCGACAAGACGTACTTCCCAAACGCCGGATTTTTCGGCTGCGGCAAGACCCAAATCGATCCGCCAACGAGGTGAGTTTTGTCGGCGTCTTGTTCGAGCACCATCGCTGCGCCGGGGTGATCCGTGCGGTCGGTCAAGTAGACGCTCTTCAAATACTTTGGCTTGTCCCACGCGAAAATGTCGGTGACCATCAATATCGCCACCGGTTCGCCTTTCGCGTTGACGACTGCCACTTCTTCATTGCGTTTGAGCGACGCCGCCCGCTCACTCGTTACGGGGAGCGAGAGCGGAATAGTCCACGCATATTTTTTGCCGTTAACTTCGATGACCGATTCATCGAGGACGCGATTAAACGTCGCGCCGTCCATTGGGCCGGTGAGTGGCGAGAGTGTCCCGTCGCCGAAGCGATAGACGGTCGAGAGATCGGCGTCGCTGACAGGAATCGACGGCAACGACTTCGCCTTGGCGCGAAACGCCTCCACGTCAGCCGACGCAACAGTACGCGAAACGGGTTCGGTCAAACCACCATGCGGGGGAATCAACATCACAGATACCTTTCTTGAGTTCAGAGGGTTGGGAAACTTTCAGAGAAAATCGACGGTGAGTATAGTAGGAACGCCGTCACCGTCAAGGGGACGAGTTTTTGTCGTGTGCGGTAAAGTTTAGTTGCAGGCGTGAATGGCGTATTTGCCCCAAAGGGGCAGCAAGAGCTTAGCCGTGGGTGAGCGAAGCGAACCCACGGTACGGAAATCCAAAGTCCAGAAAGCCCCAACGGGGCGCAAGAATCCGTGCGGCATCGTCTCTTTCGCCCCGTTGGGGCTACGGATTTTTTAGGGCCTGCTACCGTGGGTTCGCGGAGTACCGCTCACCCACGGCTAAGTTCTGTCGCCCCGTTGGGGCGAAAACTCGGCGAACCGATGTTCGCATGCAAGCAAAATTTTACTACACCCCAACTTTGTCGCGTCATGGTCTCCGCCTTGTGTACGGGCGATTTGTCGATACAATTCCCGCTCGTCTTTGATTGTGCGCCCTTAGTGTAGTGGTAACACGATAGCTTCCCAAGCTGTAATTGAGGGTTCGATTCCCTTAGGGCGCTTTCTTACAATGACATCCAACCGCTTACCAAACGACATCACGCTGCTGGTGGACACTGTCCCGCGTGCTGGACGAGTGGCGTGTTTGATACACCTTGCTTGCGGAACGGCGTGCGAAGAAGCTACGCACCGCGGGATAACGTCGATCTTGGGAGAGGTACTTCAGCGCGGTGCAGGCGAATACTCCGCACGCGAAATGACCTTCGCGCTCGAACGACTCGGCGTCGTGCTCTCCGTGCGAATTGGAAGTGAATCGCTGCTGCTCTCCGCCGCAATGCCGACGACGAGTTTCGCCGAAACACTTCGCCTCTTGGCCGTCATCGTCAGACAGCCGCATCTCGACGAAGACGAATTTGAAACCGCTCGTCAACTTCAAATCCTCGAACTTCAAGCGTTGCAAGACGAACCGTCGCGGCGTCTCACTCACCACCTCGCCGAGCAGTTTTTCGGCGACCCGTGGGGACGTTCGCCGCTCGGAACAATCGAAACAGTCGAGGCGTTGACGTACAGCGATCTTGTTGCGCACTTCAAGAAACGCATTCGTCCAAGCGGTGCGGCGATCTGCGTTGCTGGCGACGTTGAATCGGTGGCGGTGTTACGCGAGGTCGAAGCAGCGTTTGGTGACTGGCGCGGCGACGCGGTGTCACTTCCGACAACGCGAGTTGTGTACCCGAAATGTTCGCACGTTGACGCCGCCAGCGAACAGACTCACATCGGCGTTGCGTATCCGGTGCCGCCGTTTAGCGACCCGGACTGGCTCACCGCATCGGTTGGTTTGAGTGTTCTTGATGGTGGAATGAGTGGGCGGCTCTTCGACGCACTCCGCGAACAGCGTGGGTTGTGTTACGCTGTCAGCGGACGGTGCGTCTCGCTGCGTGACCGTGCTGCGGCGTTTTGCCAGTGTGCAACGACTCAAGACCGCGCCGCCGAGTCTTGCGATGTGCTTCTCGGCGAGATCGACAGACTCAAAGACGGAATCACCGAATCGGAGTTTCAGCGAGTCAAACTGGCGTACCGCGCGGCAACGTTAACCGACCAAGAAACCGTCATCGAACGCAGTGCAACCGCGCTTGGCGAGTGGAGCTACATCGGTCGTGTCCGTTCGCTGACCGAACGACTCTCCGAAATCGAGTCACTCTCACGAACTCGCGTCAACGACTACCTCGCCACAAACCACGCCACCAAAAAAGTTGTGGTGACGCTGGGGACGTTGCCTTGTGCGATTGCAGGCGTATAATTTCGCCCGCTTCGAGATTTGGTGGGTTAGCGCGAAAGGAACAACAAATGATTGAATACACAAAGACAGAGGCGTTCATCAACAGGGTTGCAGAACTCAAATCGCTGAAGGATCGCGTGAGTAAGGAGCCACACAGTATTCTCTTCGTCTACGGTCCGAAAAGTTCTGGCAAGACGACGCTGATTTACAAGTTCGTCAACGATCTCAAAAAAGACGCGACCAAAAAGTACAACATCAAGCACTTCAACTTGCGCGAAGTGTTTTTGGGTGGCTACGCAGACTTTTTGCGAACGTTCTTCGACGTAGAACTAACAGAAAACGAAGTAAACGACACCACCACTCGCACTGCGGAACTCAACCTCAACATTTTCCGTCTGTCCACGCAAACGATGGAGAGTTTGAAGTCCAAGAAGATCGACCCGTTCTCGGTGATGAAAGTCGAGCTAGAGCGGTTTACAATTTACTATACCAAAGTGTCGAGAATTTGTGTATACTTCCGTTCTTGACATTTGGTTTGCGTCTACGGAGGGAATTGCGATGCAGGTTTATGGTATGGAGTTGCGGCAACGCGTTATGGACGA
>JBOFSQ010000082.1:0-2950 GCA_051651625.1 Thermoguttaceae bacterium
AAAGAAGCTGCAAAGTTTATCAACTCTGCCCCCCCCCCCTATCTTAACATTGCCGTTGACACCATGCGTACCGCAGGCGAAGCACGCTGCGTCGAGAATAGTTTCCAAACCAGAAACCACAAACATCATCACCTTGTCCATCGCTTGTCTCCTTGTGAAAAGTGGACACCGAAACACAGACCCAAAATCGCCACGGCAACGGCACCGACGACCAACACAACAAAACGATAACGAGAGAATACATACCGTCAATGGGGAGCGTGATAAATGATTTACACTAACACATGGTCACCACAGACGAATCGAGTGACAGCAAAAAAAAGCTGCCCTCCTTACAGAGGGCAGCTCATCGACAATCATGACACCACAGCGTGCGTCATTCGGTGACATCGAGCCACGCACGACCGACCTTTCGATCAGTCGTCGTAACCGCCGTGGCCACCGCCACCGCCGTAGCGACGCCCGCCACCGCCGCCGCCACCACCAGTGCGCGGCGGACGCGGCCTTGCCTCGTTGACCCGCAAGGGCCGATCATCAAGCTCATGGCCGTCCAAGCCTTCGATGGCGGCCTGAGCCTCGCCCGAATCAGACATCTCCACAAAGGCAAAACCCTTCGAGCGGCCCGTCTCACGATCAGTCACCACGTCAACGCGGTCAACTGTACCATAAGCCGAGAACGCCGTGCGGAGCGAGTCCTCATTGGTGCGGTAGGCAAGGTTTCCAACATAAATCTTCATCAAAACTCTCACTCTCGCCGTCAAAACACGTCATTACGCAAATCGCTCTCCCGACGGCCGCAAGGATCGCAAACTTGTGGTGCCTAAAATGGGGACACTCCACCCGAAACTAGTGCGGCATTGTAGGGCCATAAAAAGGACTGTCAATGAGAGGGGGGAAGTTTTTAGGTGAAACCACCAACCCATCACTTCCACACCGTCTCCGATTCGGTGTCGATAACCAGCGGCACGCGGAGCGGTTGACCAAGCGACATCGCCTCGATAACAAGTTCCGTCAGCGGCACAAGATCGTCGCGTGTTACCTCGAATACAAGCTCGTCGTGAATTTGAAGCAGCATCGCCGCACGCAAGTTTGTCGCAGGCAGACACCGGTCGATGGCAACCATCGCACGCTTCATCAAGTCTGCCGCGCTACCTTGTATTACCGTGTTCACCGCCATCCGCTCTGGTGCGCTCAAGTCGCCGCGACGCCGCTCACGCGGGCGAACACCAGTGATTCTGCGTTCGCGTCCGTCGAGCGTGACGACAGTTAATTCGGTGGCACACCGGTCAAGCGTTGCGTCCATCCACGCGACGACGCCGGGGTAGTTCGCCAAATATGCACCGATGAACCGTTCCGCATCGCCGCGCGGAATACCAAGTTGCTTTGAGAGACCAAACGCCGTCTGTCCGTAGATGATCCCAAAGTTCACCGCCTTCGCCTGACGACGCATATCAGACGTAACGTCGTCCGCAGCGACGCCAAAAATCTCTGCCGCAACCGTGGTGTGAATGTCGGCGCCCGAAGTGAGTACGCGACAGAGCCGCTCGTCTTCGGAAAAATGCGCCAGCACGCGAAGCTCAATCTGCGAATAGTCACACGCGAGAAGCAAATCAAATCCGCGCCCCGGACGAAACGCCGCGCGAATCGCACGCCCTTCTTCGGTGCGAGTCGGGATGTTTTGCAAGTTCGGATCGCTGCTCGAAAGTCGTCCCGTCGCCGTCACGACTTGATTGAACGATGCGTGAATGCGGCCAGTCTGCGGGTGAATCTGCGTGACGAGTGCGTCTGCATACGTCCCTTTGAGTTTTGAAATTTGACGGTGCGCAACGATTGTCGCCGGAAGCGGATGAATCGTTGCAAGCTCGTCGAGTACCTCAACATCGGTACTCGCACCAGTCTTCGTCTTCTTGACGACGG
Organism: Thermoguttaceae bacterium; assembly: GCA_051651625.1. GTDB lineage: Bacteria > Planctomycetota > Planctomycetia > Pirellulales > Thermoguttaceae > JBOFSQ01. The sequence goes on from JBOFSQ010000082.1 coordinate 1,918, forward strand.
GAAGGTGAAGTTCGTCAAAGAGCACAGTCGCAAGTTGCTTCGGCGACGCGAGATTGAACTCGTGTCCGGCGATGGCGAACGCTTCGCGTTCGAGATTTTCCAGCTTCTCCGCGAACCTGTGCGAGAGTTCGCGGAGCGAGTCAACGTCAACTGTGATGCCGTTCCACTCCATTTCCGCAAGGACGTTCACCAGCGGCATTTCCAGATGTTCAAATATCTCGGCGAGTTTTTCTGATTGTATTGTTGTTTGTTTAACCACGGAGGCACGGAGGTCACAGAGAGGATTTGTCTTCTCTGTGCTCTCCGTGTCTCCGTGGTTAAAATTCCGAATCAATTCCAAGGGTGCTAGTCGCTGCTTCAAAATCGGCACGAGTCGCCAAACGACCCACGCATCTTCACCCGCGTACCGCGTTATCACGTCGAGTGGAACGTCGCGCATCGTTCGCTGTTTCTTACCGTTGCCGATCAGCTCGGCAATTTTGATTGTCGTGTGGCCTAGATACGTTTCGGCGAGGATGTCGAGATTGTGTTGGCGCAGTCCGGTGTTGAGCAAGTAATCTGCGACCATCGTGTCGAACGCGATTCCGCGCAGTTCAATCTCTGCGCCACGCAAAACCACTTTGTCGAACTTGAGATTCTGTCCGACTTTGCCGACGTTTTCGTTCTCGAGAATCGGTTTGAGTGCGGCGAGTGTTGTGGTGCGGTCGAGCGTCTCTTCGCCGAGTGGGGCGAGGAGCGGCAAGTACCACGCTTCGTCATTCGACCAGCAAAACGACATCCCAACGATCTCGGTGTAACGCGGCTGCGTCGCGGCGAAAGCTGGTGAGATGGCGACGGTTTCGGTGTCGAACGAAAACGTTTTCTGCTCGTTGAGCGCGGCGATGAACGCGGCGAAAGTGTCGCGCGTGACGGTATGGAAGAGTGGCGAGGGGCTAGAGGCGAGAGGCGAGGGGTGAGAGGCGAGTAGTTTCGGTTCGGCATAGCCGACCCCTCCAGTATTGGGTGGAGCGTCAAAAATTTGGAGGGTTCGGCT
>JBOFSQ010000083.1:0-7129 GCA_051651625.1 Thermoguttaceae bacterium
TAGTTTCTACAAAAATTGCCCTTGACCGCGCTGCGTTTTTTTGTCATTATACCTACTCTGTTGGGTGAACCTTTGGTGTTGCCACTGGTTTTCTCTTTGTGTAAACGAGTTGCTTCGTTCTTTCGGACGAGGCTCACAGTCTTCAAAAGGAGTGACGACGTGAAAAAGATGATTTGGAGTGTGTTGGTGGCGTCGGTTGTGTTGGTCTCGATCAGTGGAGCGACGGCGGTTGCACAACCACCGGCAGCAGCTCCGGCGGCGGCACCAGCAGCTCTGCCAAGTTTGGTCGCTGTGGTAGACCTTGCGCAGCTTATTCAAAATCACCCCGACTTCAAGGGGAAGATGGAGGCGTTGCAAAATGAGTTCCGCACGAAAGAAGCCGCGTTCCAGCAGCGGCAGCAGGAAGTTGAGACGAAGGCAAACGAACTGAAGAACTCGGTCTTCAAGCCGGGAACTCCAGAGTACCTCAAGGCCAGCGACGAGATCGCCAGTATGATGGGAGCACTCGAAGCCGACGCGAAGAAGACGCAGCGCGAGATTGCAATTCGCAACTCGAACATCCTCTTCGAGACGTTTCAGGACATCAAACGTGAGATCGCGGCGTTCGCCAACGCCAAAGGGATCGCACAGGTGACCGACTATCGCCAGTTTGAAGTCAACCCGAACGACCCGCAGGCCGTCTCGGACGACATGGAACAGAAGCTCGTCTGGTTCAACAGCAGCCTCGAAATCACCGACGTGATCTTGCGGCAGATGTACCAGCGTCGCGGCAAGCAGTACACCGCCGCCGCGCCGACCGCTGCACCGCAGCGGTAGTCGAGCCGTGAAGAGTTGTTAACGGGTTTGGTTTCACATCCGTCACCCCCGCATACTCGGCGGGGGCCTAGTACGCCGTTATCGAAACAGCATTCATTTTGAATCCGCAGATGACGCAGATTGCCGCAGATTTTTTGCATTTATTGGCAGTTTTTTTGTGCACACAAAGGCATGAAGAGAAGAGAGAATGCGGAACACGCGGAAAAACGGAATATGCGGAATGCTGAACTTCCGTGTCTTTCCGTCCTTCCGTGATTTCCGCGTTAAAATTCTTCTTTGTGCCTTCGTGCCTTTGTGTGAGAAAAAAAGAACTGCTTGCAAACGATGCAACAACAATCTGCGTGAATCTGCGAAATCTGCGGATACGAAGATCAACTGGATAACTTTTGTACTAGATTCGCACCGAGTACGCGCCGAATGACGAAACGAGGCGTGAACGGGTACGGTTTGCAGGAGCACCACGGAGCCAGTCATGAAAACATCAATCCTCTCTTTGTCGCACTTCGCTCGTAAGAACGGTTGCGGGGCGGCGCGCGTCCCGAACCGGCACCTCCACGACGTATTGCGACTTCAGCGAACGATTGCGTCGCCGGTTGCGATAGAAGGTTTTGGTTTTTGGACCGGCGAAGACGTGCGGCTGGAGTTCGCACCAGCAGCCCCCGGAACGGGACTGGTTTTCGTGAGAACCGACTTGCCGGGCACGCCGCGTATTCCGGCAAACGTGATTTACCGCGACGATACCAAGCCGCGACAAACGTCGCTCGAATTGGACGGCGTTCGCGTTGACATGATCGAACACGTTCTCGCAGCTCTGCGCGGACTGCGAATCGACAACTGTGAAATCCGCGTAAACGGTGCGGAGATGCCGGGTGTTGATGGTTCGAGTCGTCCGTTTGTCGATCTGATCGACCGAGCGACGCGAGTGGTTAGTCAACCGTTTGTGCAACCGGTGCGAATGGTTGTGCAGTCGTTTCGCGTTGGGAACGACGATGCGTGGATCGAAGTCACGCCGAGTTGCCACGCCATTGCAGAGTATACATATCAGTTGCAGTACGCATCGGATATTCCGATTCACAGTCAAAAGTTTACGTTTGACAGTGAAGATTCCGACTTCCGCAACGAAGTCGCTTCGTGTCGCACGTTTTTGACCGAGCGTGAGGCGCAGCACCTGCTGGCCAAAGGACTTGGCAAGCGAGTGACGTACAGCGATATTTTGGTGTTTGGCGAAGACGGCCCAATCGGCAACCACCTCCACTTCTCCGACGAATGTGCACGCCACAAAGTGCTCGACATGATCGGCGACTTCGCGCTCGCCGGTTGCGACTGGCTCGGCACGTTCACCGCACACCGTTCTGGCCACGCTCTCAACGCCGAGTGTATCCGCCAACTTTTTGAAACGTCACTACTTTTGGATCAGGAGTGCCTGCCGTTTCATGACGAGTTCATCCGTTTCCAAATGCGACAACAACAACGAGCAGCGTGAAAAAATCGTAGCCGTTCACGGTTGCTTCCCATGTCCGTCATTCCTGCGTAGGCAGGAATCCAAATCAAACGTACTGCCAACACGATTGCACATATCGCATCGTCGTTTTTGCCTGTGTGCCGGTGATGGAACGTGTGCAATCGCTTCGATAACACCTTCCCTTTAGATTCCTGCCTACGCAGGAATGACGAAAAAATCCGTGAACGGTTACAAAAAATCTATGACGTTATCTATCGGAATAATTGGTGCAGGTCGTCTCGGTTCGTTTCACGCCGACAAGATTGCGAGTCGTGACGACGTTCGTTTGGTCGGAGTGTGTGACTCTGTTGCGGCGGCGCGGGATTCGCTCTCGGCGAAACACAAGACGACTTCGTTTGCCGAAGTTGAATCTCTTGTGAAGGTGTGCGACGCGGTGATCATCGCGGCACCGACTTGCGAACACTACAATCTCGGTGAGGTTGCACTGCGGCAGGGCGTTCACGTTCTTATGGAGAAGCCGCTGGCAACAACGTCTGGCGATTCGCACAACCTCGCAACGCTCGCGCGACGTTACGGAAAAGTTTTGCAAGTTGGACACGTTGAGGCGTTTAGTCCGGTCTGGACGGCACTGCTTGAATCGCAACTCGGTGCAGACATCCGCGCAGGCCAGCCGACGATTCTCCGTGCGGTGCGAACGAGTCCGTACACGTTTCGCAGTACCGACATCGGTGCAACGCTCGACATAATGGTACACGATCTCGATCTTGTGCTCTCACTGATCCCCGCGCGTTTGGAGCGTGTTGAAGCGATGGCGATGAACGTCATCGGCGAACCGCATCAAGGCGGACACGAAGACATCGTAGATGCGCGACTCTTCTTCTCCGACCGTTCGGTTGCAACGTTTCACACTTCACGAGTTGAATCGCGTCCGCAGCGAACGATGGAAATTAAAACGTCAACGGGATCGGCGTCGCTCGACTTTGCTACGCGGCGTCTCGAAATGAAGATGTGGGACGAGGCGGTGCGTAGTGGTGCGTTTGCGCCGCAAGTTCTCAAGACAACTGATCCGCTCACGCCAGCACTCTTGGAACCGCACACCGAGACGACGGTTTCCGAGTTCCCTGCGGTCGATGCGCTTGCGCTTGAGCTTGACGACTTTGTGCGAGCTTGTCGTGGCGAGTGTTCGCCGCGTGTTAGCGGTGCCCGCGGTGCGGTGGCGGTGAGTGTCGCCGAAGCGATCATAGCAACCGCAACCGCCGAATGCCGAGTAAGAACAATCAAAATCCCAATCGCAGCGTGATGTGCGGTGCCCGAATAAGAACACGAAGCGTAAGCGAGTGCCCGAATCGGAGCGGGAAGCGTAAGCGAGTGAAGCGTGAGAGCAAACGTATACTGCATCACGTCACAAAGTTGGCATTCGGAATTTTACCACGGAGACACGGAGGTCACGGAGAGGATTGGTCTTCTCTGTGCTCTCCGTGTCTCCGTGGTGCAACAAAAGAAATAGAGCGAATCGAAAATATCAGGCCAATGGCGGTGCGCAGTATAGCGTTAACGAAGTGCATTCAGGATGGATTCCTGCCGAGTACGCGGGAATGACGAAAGAAGTCTCATGCAACGCCCCACAAAATTCTTCTTGAACGTTCTAACGACGGCAACAATCGTTTGTCTTGCGGTGGCGTGTGGGTGTACGGCGATAAAGTCGCCGTTCCCGAAAAAGAAAGACAAGGATAAACCGGCTGCGCTTTCGATACCAGATTCGGTGCAGCGTTCGCTTGCGAACGGTGAGACGATGCTCGTCGGCGACCACATCCGTTTCGGCAACACGCAGGATGTTGAGGTGTTCGGATTTGGTTTGGTCAAGGGACTTGCTGGCACCGGCGCGGCTGAACGCGATTCTGTTGACCGCGGAATGGTACTGCGAGACATGCAGCGTCGCGGCGTCCCAAATACGCAGGCGATTTTGCAGTCGAACACGACGGCGGTTGTGCGTTTGACGGCGGTCATTCCAGCCGGTGCACAGATTGGTGACACGGTTGACGTCGAACTGATATTGCCGCCCGATAGCGATGCGACGAGTCTTCGCGGTGGTTGGCTGATGGAAACGTCGCTTCAAGACGCCGCGATTTTGGAAGGAAAGTTTATCGAAGGACGCGGAGTTGCGGCGGTGATGGGGCCGGTCTTTATCGACCCAAAAGTTATCAGTAGCGGAAATCCTGCCGACCTCAAACGCGGAATTGTCGTCGGTGGCGCGGTGATTCGTCAGCCGAGAATTGTTCACATAAACATTCGCAAAGAGTCGCAGTCGGTCTTCATTGCTGAACGGATCGCACGCGAGATCAACAGCCGTTTCTATCTTCCAAATCAAAACAATCGCGGCGTGGCAACGGCGAAAGACGATTCACTCGTCGCGCTCGAAGTCGCTCCGATGTACACGCGAAACGTCGAACGTTATCTTCGCGTCATTCGTTCGATTGCACTTTACGACAATCCTGCGAAGCGACTTGCGCGGCTTGAAACTCTGAAGAAAGAAGTCGCCGATCCCGCGACGGCAGAGAAGGCGGTGTATCAACTTGAGGCGATTGGCGCGGCGTCGATACCGATTCTCCGCGCGGCACTTCAAAATCAAGACGGACGCATTCGCGCCCACGCAGCCATCGCACTCGCATACTTGAATGATCGTTCGGTCGCCAGTGTCCTTGCGGATATTGCACGAGACGAACCGAGTTTTCGTGACGCCGCGATTGACGCACTCACCGTCGTGCAAGATGACCTCGATGCCGAAGACTCACTCATCGGCCTCTTGAGCGATTCGCACACCGAGACACGTTACGGCGCGTTCCGCGCACTAGTCGAACGCCACTCAACGTTACCGATGGTTGCGGGCGAACTGCTCGGCGGACAGTGCCGCTATTACACATTCAATAGTGACGCTCCACCGCTGATTCACATCACGCATTCGCGGCGACCGGAAATTGTTCTCTTTTCAAAAGACATACGCCTCACGACGCCGTTCTCACTCGACGCCGGTTCGCTCGTCGTCACCAGCAAGGGGCCGGACACCGTTGTCGTCAGCAAGTTCGTTTCGCAAGGTGTGGACGAAACGCGAATGGTCTCAACGCGACTCGATGAGATTCTTCGTGCCGTTGTTGCACTCGGCGGGACGTATCCCGATCTCGTGCAGATGTTTTACGACGCGGAGCAGCAGAAAGTTTTGCCGTGCCGTTTGGAAGTTGGCCAGCTCGCACGCGGCTCGCGTCTCCCTGCACCGATAGTGTCAAAGACAGACGCCGTGCAAGAAGTAGCGGCGAAACAATCGTTCTGGGAACGGATGAACCCATTGCGTACAACCCCATCGCGCACAACCGACAAGAAGTCGCACGAAAAGTCGATTGAAGCAAACGCGAACAGTTCGGCACGCGAGTGACGCAACCAACATTGCCAAATTGATTTGTCCGCAGATTCCACAGATTCACGCAGATTATTGCAGCGAAGTTTGCGAGCAGTTCTTTTTCTCACACAAAGGCACGAAGAGGAATGAAACTTCAAAAACTCTTCGTGCCATTGTGCCTTGTATGATGTTTATCATCGGGTTTTAGTCTGGGTGGGAGTTGCCTTTGATGTAGTTGTTGGGACACTGTAAGTGTGCTTTTGCAATCGGCCCCCCGGGGGCCGATTGCAAAAAATCATGGCGTAAGAGTTCGTTTGTGCCACGGGACAACAAGCCCGACACGAAGCTTGAACCTTACACTATATCGTTCTTGAATCCGAACAGTCGCTTGGGCGAAAGGCCCGCATTCGCAAGGAAGGTGTTTCTCTATGACTAACGAGAAAAAAACTTGGTCACCGGGGAAAACTACGAAAAAACTTTCGTCGGTATCGATGTCGCAAAAAGTGAACTCGATGTCCGCCCGATTGTTTCGTGAAAAAAGTAGGTGAGCGGAGAGGATACGATTAGACAAATGTGGCACAACAAAGTTGTTTTGGTAACGGGCGGGTCGTCGGGGCTTGGGCGTGTGATTGCCGAGGCGTTTGTTGCGAGTGGAGCGTCGGTGGCGATTGCCGGTTTGGAGGCGGCGGACGTTCTCCGCGCGGCGGCAGAGATGGGCGAACACGTTCTCCCAATTCACGCCGACATCACGCAAGATGCCGATGTCGAACGAATGATCGCCGCCGTCATCGAACGGTTCGGACGACTCGATGTACTCGTTAACAACGCTGGTCGCTCGATGCGCGGCAGTCTAATCGACACAACGCCAGAACAGTTTCGTTCGCTGCTAGAATTAAATGTTATCGCACTGGTTCGTTGTACTCGTGCGGCGATGCCACACTTATTGTCGGCGCGTGGATCGGTTGTTAACATTGGTTCGCTTGCGGCGAAGTCAGCGGCGCGGTGGGTTGGTGCGTATCCGGCGTCGAAACACGCGGTCGCAGCGATCTCGCAACAACTTCGTCTCGAACTCGGCGACAAAGGTTTGCACGTCTTGCTCGTCTGCCCCGGACCGGTTCGCCGCGACGATGCGCGACTCTATCCGCTCGAAGGAACCAGCGACATCCCAGAAGCGGCGCGAGAAGCAGGCGGCGGTGTGAAGGTCGGCAAGATCGACCCGCGATGGCTCGCAAAGAAAATTGTTCGCGGCTGCGAACGTCGCCAGAGTGAACTCGTCGTCCCCGCCAAAGCACGACTTCTCTTCGCCATTTCACAACTCTCAACAACTCTCGGCGACTGGCTCGTGAAACGGTTTACGCCGTAGACCTGTTTGGGAAACTTGCACTCACACTGCGGTTCGGCATAGCCGAACCCTCCAAACGCCGTGCGGCGTATGGCTGGAGGGTTCGGCTATGCCGAAC
>JBOFSQ010000084.1:0-11577 GCA_051651625.1 Thermoguttaceae bacterium
GGAAAAAACCGCGACGCAGGAAAACACGACACTTGCGTCAATGCCGCGCACGGTAGAACAAGACCAAAAAGGCCCACACGTCCCAACGGGGCTGCAAGAGCTTAGCCGTGGGTGAGCGAAGCGAACCCACGGTACGGAAGCCGCAAAAATTATCAGCCCCAACGGGGCGCAAGATTCTTACGCCCCGTTGGGGCGAAAACTCCGTAAACAAATGCTCGCGTGCAAAAACCCTTTACTACCCACGGGCGGCTTCTATTTACTCTTCACATCGAGGCACTTGAAAAACTTTTGGTCTCGGAGGTGGAGTTCACCGTCGGCGACCGCCATCGGTGCCCAGCAGCCGTGGTCGTCGAGAACTTGCACGCTGCCGAGCGGAACGTAGGCCGACGTTGTTGCTTGGCAAATCGTGAGAAGGCCGTCGTCGTCGAGGAGCCAAAACTTCCCGTCCGCAAGAACGAACGGCCCGCCGCCAAACCGCGCCGGATTACTCGCCCAAACAACTTTGCCGTCAAGCGTCAAACAAACAAACGCCTTGTCACGCTGACGAACTCCAAAGAGATGATTCTCCCAAAGAATCGGCGTCTGCTGCTCCGCTCCGAACGTCGCGTCTTTGAGACGGAACAACGTTTTCGCCGTGTATGGCATTGCCGCCGCGTCGCTGCGAACAATTTGCATCATCACCGAACCGCTCTGATAACCGCCGCAAAAAAACACGCGATTGTCTGGACAGACGACCGGCGATGGACACGTTGCGATCTCGATTTGCCAGTCGTTCGTTGACCAAAGCATCTCGCCGCTCGCACCATCGACGCCAACAACGCCGCCCTTGCCGCAGTAAACGAACGTCGCTTTGCCGTCGAGTTCCATCGGGACGATTGAGACGTGCGTCTGCATCCAGCCTTGCGGATTCGGCGTTCGCCAGAGTTCGCGTCCTGTTTCGCAGTCGATTGCCATCATCAAAACGTCGCGTCCGCCGACGGCGAGAATAAGCGTCTCGCGTCCGTCGGCGATCCGTTTGTCGCTCACGATTATCGGACACTGCGAAGCGTACCACTCCGGTTCGGGCGCACCGAAGTCGTGTTTGAGATCGATGAACCAGCGTTCGGCACCAGTCTTCGCATCGACGCACGAGACGTACATCTTCGGACTGATCGCAACGCAATTCGTTTCGGTGACAGCGGGGATCGTCCGCGACATTCCGTGATTCTTTTTGATCTTGACCGGATAAGTGTACCGCCAGATTTCGCGGCCATCGTCGCGCGACAAAGAACGCAGCGCGTCGCTGGTTGTGGCTTCGTCGTAGTCGAGAATGTAGACGCAACCGTTTTTGACGGCGGCACCGGCGTACCCTTCACCGAGCGCACGTCCCCAACGAGTCGGCGGCGGAGTGTTGAGTACGTTGAGAAGCGGTTCGGTGCCAGCGTAAATCGCGTTGCGTGTGTCGCCGCGAAACGCCGACCAACTTCCGAGAAGCGTCGTCGATGCAACGCCGTCGCCAGCAATCGTTTTGCGTTCTGGAAGCGTGTACGGACCGAGCGACGCAAGCGATTCGCTGACGGTCTGCGGAATCCGTTTCACCATACGGACAAACCGGTACGGATGCCACCCGAAGACGAGCACCGCCACCGTCATCGCAACAATGCCCGCGACAAACACCGCGCCCAATGCTAACATTAGTGCAGTCGAAATCCGAACAATCGTTGAGGCTGAAAGACGTGACATTTGTGTTGAGGTTTCTTGGAGAAAGTTTTTGTTGAGCGTTCACGGATTGTTGTACTATTTGTGGTGAACGCGGCGTTCTGATTCGGGCACTCGCTTACGCTTCGTGTTCCGATTTGGTCACTCGCTTACGCTTCGTGCTCTGATGTGCTGTGCTCTTTCGCTTCTTCTGCTAGTTGCTTGGCTCGTTCTAGCGTCTCGGACGTGCTCACCGGATCGATTTCGCGGCAACAAGAAATTAGTGCGTCGCCAAACAGTTCAACGTCACTCCACCAGACGCCAAACGCCTGAAACTCCGCCACGAGCAAGATCAACCGCAACAAGTGGCGAAACACTATCCCCTCCTGTTTTTGAAGCGAACGACTCGTGATATATTTGTCGAAGTCACCGTGGAAATCGAGAACAAGTTCACCCGCCGACCAGACCGGAACAACAGTCTGCATCGTCTCCGATGGATAACGGTACAAAAACAACCTCGCAAGTTTTTCCGCAAACTTGAGAACGAAAACTCGCTCCTCGGCGTAACCGCCAAAGTGTCGCCGATCTTCTCGCTCCTCTTCAACTTCTTCGTCGGTTTTCTCAACGAGTTCCTCAATACTCGCAAGTCCAAACTCAAGAAGCATCGCATCGAGTCGTTCCGTCGCAAGTTTCCCCGGCGGCATGTATTTTTGATTCGGAACGCGAACAAATCGCGCCACCGTCGTCGGCATTTCGAGAACCGCTTCGAGTGCCTGAATGCGTTCGGCGGTGTCGGCGTCTTCGAGTTCCGTCGCCAAAAACAGACCGACAAGCGGCGGCACCCCACGCCACGAAAGAAGCGAATCAAGTCGCGGAAGCGGACGAACCGCAACGATTTCACGCACCGTCGCCAGTTCATCTGGCTGCGGATTCTCGACGGGCACGTCACGAAAATCGAGTTCGACAAACCGTCCATCGCCGAGAGTATTCAGCATCGCTTCGAGACGTTCGCGTCCTTCTTTGAGACGTTCTTGCCCCATAAGTCGCGTCGCAACGAGGTGACGAAGTGCGGTTATGTCGGTGGCGTCTTTGATCGTGTGAACGAGAAAACGCCACGGGATTTCGTTGCGGCTGGCGAGTCGCGCCGGCGGAAGTTGCGTCAGTTGCGTGAACTGCTGCTCCGACCAGTATTGCTCGGTCTGCCTTCGCGTCGGCATTTTCTTTTTGAGTTTTTTCTTCGCCTCGCGGAGTTTTGGGTCTTTCACGTCGTCGGGGATTTGGTCGTACTTTTCTCGCCATCGCGCGATTTTCACGTCGTCTTCGTGGGCGAGTGCGATGACAAAACCGTGCGTGTCGAACTGCGGTCGCCCCGCACGCCCGAAGATTTGGTGCGCCGAACTCGACTCGATCACCTTCATCTCCCCCGGTTTCCCTTTCAAAATCGTTGGCATCACGACCGAACGCGCAGGCAGATTAATTCCCGCCGCGAGTGTTTCCGTACACACACAAACCGAGAGAAGTTTTTGCTGAAACAATCGTTCGACGATGCGGCGATATTTTGAGAGAACTCCCGCGTGGTGAATCCCGACGCCGCGAAGGAGAAGCTGTTTGAGTTTCGGTGCTGCGCCGTGTGACCAGTCGTGCTGATCGAGAATCGCGGCGATCTCTTTTTGCGTCGCCGATTCAACGAGATCGCGTCCGCGAATTTGGTCGGCGACGTTCCAGCACTCGTCGCGGTTGAAACAGAAGACGAGTGCGGGCGTTAGGTCTTGAGCGACCATCTCTTCGAGTTGTTCGGTGAGCAGCATGTCGCCGACCCAGCGGTAAGTGAGCGGGACTTTTCGCTCCGTCGATTGAATGAGTTTTAGTTTTCGCTGTTTCGTTTCGCGGAGCCACGCGACGACATCGTAAGCGTTCCCGACAGTCGCAGAGATCAGTAGCGTGCGGATGTGTGGCGGAAGGAGTTCGAGCGTGAACTCCCAAACGATTCCGCGTTCGGGGTCGCTGAAGTTGTGAAACTCGTCGATGACGATGGTCGTAACGTCAGCGAAGTCAAACTTCGCCAGCAGACGATTGAACAAGATTTCTGCGACGACGACGAGAACCGGTGCAGACTCGTTTTCGCGGCGATTTCCGGTGATGAGACCGACGTGTTCGCGTGAAAATCCCCAGCGTTCGGCGGCGTCTTGGACTTCGCGGTATTTCTGTTCGGTCAGCGCGATCAGCGGCGTGGTGTAGTACGCGCGTTTGCCGGTGTTGAGAGCTTCGTAGAGTCCGGCCTCGGCGATGAGAGTTTTCCCCATCCCCGTCGGCGCGGTGACGAAAACGCCCTGCTCGCTCTCAAACCACGCCAGAATCGCTTCCTCCTGAAACGGATACGGCGGAAACGGGAGCGAGTCGAGGTATGCAAAGGCGAGGTCTTCTCGTGTGGGACTCAATGTTTGTACGGTGTTGGTGGTTTAGCGGGCAATAAGAACACGAAGCGTAAGCGAGTGCCCAATGGCGAGCGGCGGCATCACTGCCGCCGCTCGCGGGTCTTTTCAAAACACATGAATGAACGGTGGAGTTTTGGCGTTGATGTCGATGGTTTTGAGGTAGAAACGCGACTTGCCGATCACCTCTTCGGGTGCGTGGAAGTATTGACGCAATGTGTTAATATCCGACGCCTCGATTGCGGCGTTTGCGTCGCGTTCGCTTCCGGCGGAGATCGCCAGCATGAGGTAACTCTGCGGGGCCGGAATTTCGAGCGTGAAAGTACCGTCGCTCTTTGTTCGCGTTGCGATTCCGCCAAGTTCGATGATTTGCGTGAACGGTTCGTTCGCTTCGCTCGCTCGCATCGGCGAACCCGGATACGCACGATTCGGAATCAGTATCACGCGGGCGTTTGCATCGCCGCGAACGTCCGGCGGCGACGTTGCAAGGCGTCCCCAAAACGAGATCGCTCCGTTCTCTGCTACATTTGTTGTGACGCCCGCAGCGTCGCGGCGGTCGGGTCGCGTCACTGACGCAAACCAAACTCCGACAATAACGCCGGTCATAAGCGTCAGCAACGCCACTCCAGCGAGCGGGATGTGAAATCGCGGTTCGATAAACATCGTCCGAAGACTTGCGACGAGCGAGTCGTCAACTTGTCCTGCGTCTTCAGGCGATTCGTTTTTCGGCGGGCGAACGACGTGACTCGGTGCCAGCGGCGGTATCGCGGCGCGAAAGACGCCGGAGTCTTCGAGAATCGACGTGACATCCCGCCGCGCCGTAATCACCGGCGGCTTGTCGCTGTCGCTGACTGCACCGCAATTTGGAACTGGTGGTGGTGGAGGTGTGTGTGTCATTGTTCTTTGGTCTGCGGCCTCATCGTTACGCGAAAACTCACTTTGCCGTCTTTTGACGGCGTTACTTCGGCGGCGAGAATCGAAAACCCTTCGTTCTGCTTTTCGTTCGGTGTTGGCGGTTGCGGCGTGACGATGCTCCACGTCGCCGCGTTTGGTGAATCGAGTTCAACAATCAGCGTCTTGCCGTTTTGCGTGAGAGTCGCACGATTCCCGTCGATCTTGACCTTCGCCGCCGTCATCATTGACCAGCGAACGTCTCCTGTCACGCCGCTCAATTCGTCTTCGACGATGAACGTCTTGTCGCGGAATAGCGTCACCGTGCGGACAACTTTTTCGGCCTGCGACTCGTAAGCCTGCGTGATGTCGGCACGACACTTCGCAACGACATCACCCGAACCGGCAATCATCTCCGCAATTTTGCAATCGGCGTTTTGATTTTGGAGCGCGCCGGCGATGGTGAGAGTGTTGTGACTGCGGTTGTTGAGGCGGAAGTAACTCCAACGCTGTTTGCCGAAATATCCGGGCATATTGTAGTCGTCTGGCCCCAAGTCTACCGCCCAGCGAACGCCGTTCGCGTCGTAGACGAACGAGCCGATGTCGAGGTGTCCGTGGTTGGCGCGGTTGTTTCCGCCTTTGAAACCGACGAACGCGGCGTTCGGATCGTTCCACGCGGTTCGCATTGTCATAATGTCTTGTACGCCGCGAAACACTTTAGCGACTGGTGTTGTAGCGAAGTCTTCGGGTGTTCCGGCGGGCGTGTACCAAATCGCGTGAAACACGGCGAGGCGTCCGGCGGTGTAACGTCCGCGCCGCGCGAGAAACTCGCGGAGCCAAACCGCGTAATCGGGACGTTTATACCACGTTGCAAGCGCGAACATCATCGGCGACCCTTCAACGCCGTCGCCGCCATCGGCGTAGTTGTACGCCCGTTCGAGCGGGCCGACGATGCTCATCACATAGTCGCCGGTCGTGTTCATTCCGGGTTTGGCGAGTAGTTCTTGCAGCGGCGCGAAACTTTTTTCGCCCGAAACGTCAAACACGTCGCCGAGTGCGCGGAGCATCAGTCCCGTGAACGACGCGCCATAATTCCAGTATCCCGGCCCTTCGGGGTATGCGCCGTCGGGGTTGTACGCGGTCAGTCCGCCCGGCAGACTTTTGATGGCGGCGTTGACGATTTCGCCCGCCAGATCGGCTTCGTCTTCGGCGATGGCGAGTGCGGCGATGGTCATACCCGCGTTGCAGACTTCGTTCCAGTTGTTGTTCCCCGCGACCCACCAAGTTTTTGTGTGATAGAGCGGCTGCGACGGTTTGAGTGCGTGCTTGACGAGTGCGGAGCGAATCTCGTCGCGCGTTTCGGATGGGAGAAAATCGTAGAGCCAGTCGTAACCGATGGCGACGGCGGTTGCCATTTCGGCGGTGTCGAGAAAGTGCGACGGATTCCAGTCTTTGAACCGGCAGACGGCGAGCATTTCTTCGACGGCTTTTTCGGCGTAACTCTGTTCGCCGGTCATTCTGTAGGCGAATGCGAGAGTCGTTGTCCGTTCGAGCGAGCGACGGCTTTGACCGAGGAGACGTTTTCCGTCGGGGATTTTGTAGTCGGTGACGGGTTCGTTTTTGGCGCGGTCGGCTTTTGCAACGAGTTCGTCAACGAGTTTTGCAAGAAACGGGTCGTTTGCTCGTTGCGACTTGATTTCGAGTTCGCGTTTTGGGGTGAGAAAGAGTCGCGGGTGCGGTGGCAGTTTTTCGGGGAGCCGCACATCGTCCGCCGCCACCGCCACCAAACAAGACGCAAGAACGTAGACGACAAATGCGGCAACAAAACGTGACATAGGAGAGGCGAGGGTTAGATGACGAATCGGAGCACAAAGCGTAAGCGAGTGGTTTGTCGGCGAGAAAATTGCGCAAGCCTGACTGCCGCAGAGTATATTTTGTGCTGCGTGTGCGTCAAGTGGAGTTCGCGTTGTTTTTTGGACTTATTCCCCCCGCTTGTTTGGTATTGAAAAGCGTGTACAATTCCGCACTCGTTTTGTGCGTCGGGCGCATAGCTCAGTTTGGTTAGAGCGCAGCCCTGATAAGGCTGAGGTCCATGGTTCGAGTCCATGTGCGCCCATAGGTGTGTTTTGCGATAGTCCGCGAAGTGTCGCAAGTACCGGCAATTCTAGGCCGTCCTCACGTTTCGTTTTTTTTTCATTCTTGCCATTTCTGCCCGTTTCCGACACCTTGACCAGCGCATTCACCAGCGCAGGTTCGGTCGCGGTTTGGTTGTCGCCGAGTGCCTTTTGGAAGTCGGCGTCAACGGTGGACAAGTAGTGAGTGAGGGCTACCGTTTGCGTGTGGCCAAGCCAGCTTGTTACAACGTGAAGTGGGAAACGCGCCGCCAAGTCGGTCTCACATGACGCCCGCAATGAGTGAAATAGTCGCGTCCACGTTTTCTCTCCTGCCCGTTCAATGATACGCAAGAAGTGTGTGCGAAGGTTCGTTCCGCCCCATCCGTTCGGCCCTTGTGCGCGTTGTCGCCACTCTTGCGGGAAAATGTAGATGTCGCCCTCCGCCGATATGTCCCAGCATTCCTCTAACGGCTTGCGAAGCTCTGGGAATATCGGGATCGTTCTTTTGCCGCCGCCGACATGGTGCTCACACTTTGGCGACGTGACGGTGATACGGCTCCGCTCCCAGTCTACGTCACCCCACCGAAGCGAGAATGGCTCGCTCGGCGTTCTCAGTCCCGCAAACCGTGCCAAAGAAATAATGAGACGCCAGTGCGCGTTCGGGGCTTCGTCGAGAATACGGTTGATCACTTCCGCTGGGACGTAGGCTCGCCGCTCCGATACGTCGGCCCGCTTCGTCTTCACGCGGTCGAAAACATTCTCGGTAACAAGCCCGTCAAGTTCCGCCGTCTTGAAAAGCATTCTGGCAAAGGTGATTCGGCGTCCCACCGTCGCGGGGCGAAGTCGCTCCGATAGCCACCGTCGAAAACTCTCTGCGTCTTGACGGGTGATCGCGGTGAGTGGTTTATCGGTACCAAAGAACGTAGTCAAGTCACGCACGACTTGCTTTGTGTAGACGGTTGTCGCTATCTTGACAACGCCCTCACGCCCCGACACGAAGGCGTCCAAGAACGGCCCCAGCGTCGAGAGTGGACTGGGTGCCTCCCAGTCCAGCAGCCCCGTTGCCACGAGTCGTTCTTTCACTTCGTCCGATGCGATGGACAGCCATTCTTGAGTCGATGACGCTATCGGCGTCCCAAGTTTTCGGGCGTCGATTAATGCGTTGACGTGCCCCAACACCGTTCGTCCGTCGCGTTGATTGCACTTGCCGAGAGATAGAGTTTCAGTCTTGCCGAGTGGTGTCGTGAATTGAATGTAACGGGCACCATTCTTTCGAGTTCCAAGATACGCCATGATCATGCTCCTTCGTTTTTGGTTTGTGTCTCTGTTTGCGGGAGTATACCGACTTTCGCCGGTCATTGCAACGTGTCGCCGATAATTGCGAAGTATCGCTACTTCGCCAAGTTAGGGTTTGTCGCAAGTGCTAGAAAATAGGCAACATTGCCAACTTCGCCAAGTAAGCCACTATTAAGGAAGTGGCGAAGTTAACTTGGCAAAGTTGTTAGATGAACGGACATTCCGCCACTGGGTCTATCGGCGGCTCCGGCGCGGCAGTCACCGTCCCATCTTTGGCGACGACGACACTCGGCAAGTGCCAAACTGAAAATGTTTTGCCGTCGATGGTGACTTTTCGGTCACGCACGTCGAGACTCGCCTTCGCACGCGACAACGTCGTCTGGCTCCCGCCAGCGTCCTCCCAGCGGTCTTTCAATTCCGTCGCCGCCACGAACGGCTTGCCATATTCCGACAACGCTTCCTCAAGCCAAGTCATGGCCTCGTTACGTTTTTCCGCCGATGGGCCGCGATGACTGCACGAGTTGACGGTTTTCCGACACTCCGCTTCATGTTCATCCGCCGTTTTTTGAACGTCTGT
Organism: Thermoguttaceae bacterium; assembly: GCA_051651625.1. GTDB lineage: Bacteria > Planctomycetota > Planctomycetia > Pirellulales > Thermoguttaceae > JBOFSQ01. Next base: position 8,988 of record JBOFSQ010000084.1, read on the forward strand.
AGAAACGATCTGGACTTCGCCGCCCTCTATCCGAAAAGTCACCGCTGTTGGGTCGATAATGCTGTTCCCCTTTGCAAGTGCCATCGTGCGAAGACCGGCCTCTTCATAAAGTATCCAAGATGTACGGCATATCGCGGGTAGGGCGGTACTTCCCAGCGTTCGGTGCTGTGCATGCTCTTTGTCACTTTTGCCCGTGTGTGAGACCAAAACAATGCAAACGCCGAGTTCGTCGGCAATAGCGTTGAGTGGCTTCAAAACGCTGCGGACTTCTGCATTCGAGTTTTCCTTCACGTCGCCCCAGTGATTCGACACTGGGTCGATAATAACGAGACGACATTGTACGCCAGTTTCGCGGGAAGTGGCTACAATCGCCTCGTGTATCACGTCGGTATCACGCAACGAAAAAACGGCCTCATCCTCATTTTCGCCGGTCTCGGTCTTGAGTGTTGCGCCGTCAAGAATTCGGATCACACCCAAGTCGGCTCCGTGCCTCTTGAGACGCGGGATGACCACTTGGCCAAGCGAGTCTTCGCCGTTGAATATCAAAACGCTGCCGCGCTCGCATTCTTTGTGATCACACCAGTCAAACCCTTTCGACACGACCGCTGCCATATACACTGTAAAAAAGGACTTCCCCTTGCCTGCCAAACCCGACACAAGGTTTAGCGAGTTGCTTTGAAAGCGGTTGTCCCAAAGCCAAGCGATGGACTCTTCCTTGATGTCCGAAGCTCGCAGTAAGACGGGTCTTTTTTCTGTCACAAAGTCGCTTTGTGTCATGCTCGCCTCCGATCTTCCGCTGCTCGCCAGCCACGCGGCTTCGTCTTGTTCGATGGGTCGAGAGCACTCTCCATCTTGTGCTGCAATTCAGCTTCAGTCCACGGCGGTTGGCAACGCGCGTTATACTGCCAAAGAATGTTCCATCCTTGACTTTCCGAAAGCGCGAAGTCCCAAAATATCGTGCAAGCCACACGGTAAGTCGCCGCGTGGCCGCCGCTGCCCGACACCGCCGCATCCATTTTGTTGACGTACAGGAGACAACGGTCGATGTCGTCGAGACGTTGCATCGGTGACCGTCTCGGAACGCAAACCGGCGTCTTCGGCGCGGACGCCGCTGCGGCGCGATAGTCACGACTCGGCAACGCCGCAATCCACGATTCGGAAAGTTGGGCGACGTTCAAGACGCCCGCCTCGTTTCGCTGCAAGTACGCCTCAAGAGTTGGGAAGCGGTACACCTTGCCGTCGATAATACTCGGCGGCGCGACAACATATTGATCGCCGATGCGGATGTCTACCGCCGTTGGTCGGCCCTGCCACTTGATCTTCGTCTGCCCGACTATCGGGTGATCCGGCTTCACAAAAAACAGGTGTCGCCCGCCACTCGGCGTATCCGCAAACGGCGTCCACGGAAGCGGCCCAAGCTCCGCTTCCATTGCCGCGATGTCGGCAAACCCGTCACCGTTTTTCGTGTCGATGTCGAGAATGAGGAGTTCGTCACCAGCACGCAAACCGATGTTTGCGGTCGGGCATTTTCTCCACCAGTCGCGGATCGTCGCTTCGTCGCATGTCGCATCCTTAACACCGTGCGGAGCTAAACCGCCGTGCGGTCGCTTCGCGTTCGGTTGACACGGGAAAACTTCAAGACCGCTGCCGCCGTAGTAAAGCGCGGCCCTCACGAGTTCAGGAAATTCTCGGCGGATAATGTCACCGATGAGTTCGGGGCCGGTGACATGGGCCTCGTCTTTTTGTGCGCGTAAAATATCACTCATTGCGGCCTCCTTTCGACACGATGCCTTCGTAGTTGACTTGCTTGCCGTCGCGGCGAAGTTGCTGCGCGATGAGCGTCAAGTACGATTCGGGGATAATGCGACGGCCCGACACGACGGGGCATAAGTCCGTTCGCAGTTGCCGGTTGTAAAATGCGTTTGTGATGTCGCGCGGCCTCGCGTTCAAGACCGTTGCCGCTTCAGAAATGCCAAGATGTTTTTCACTCATTGTTTTGAGTCCTTTCGTTGTTGGTTGCTGCCGTTTGGACAAACGCTACAGCTTCGGCGGTCGTGAGAATTCTTTCGGACGTTTTGACCCATTGCAAAACGTCGGCGAGTTCGCCCGATGAAAGTGTTCCAGTTTCGCCGGCGGGAGCGGTCACGGCCCATCCGCCGATGGCTGGGGCAATCGTTGCTTCGCCTTCAAGAATTGCCATGATGATGTTCGGAATCACATGGCAACGCGCGGCAACGTCGATGAGTTCGGATGTAAACGTGTTGGTCATACGCCCCCTCCTTCCGCCTGCGTCGGTTTTGCGGCTTGCCGATGGGAGTTCAGGAACGCCACGAGGTCTTCGCGCAAATACTTCGCTGGACACTTTTCGGCGGTGCCAAACCGAACGCACGCAAGTTGACCATCTTTGGTAAGTTGGTACACGGTTCTCTCGCTGCACCCCAAAAACTGGGACGCCTGTTTGACGTTCAAAACCGGCGTGTCGGAGACCGCTGGTTCGGGTGACTGCACCCACGGGTTTGTTGATGTCTTTGCCATTGTCGAATTCGCTTTCTGTTAAGAGACTTTTGCATTGTGTAGCGGCGAAGTGCTG